>JBBSSR010000014.1:0-92022 GCA_038241955.1 Flavobacteriales bacterium
AAGGCCAATTCGGAAATAACTTTTGGCTCCTTAAAAAGCCAAAAAAGTTATTCTGAATTTGACGACAATATGCAACAAAAAAACTAACTTTGAATAACTAAATAACTAATGGACTTGTTGCGATAGGTCCTTGAATCCGCCTAACACCACGAATTTTGGCAATTTGTTCGGTATTTTTTGCTGCGGGAAGTACGCCTCCATGACCCGGTTTTGCGCCTTGCGATAGTTTTATTTCTATCATTTTAACCGAAGGTAGATTCGCTTTTTCTCTGAATTTTTCCGGATCAAAATTACCTTCCGCGTTACGACAACCAAAGTATCCTGTTCCTATTTGCCAAGTGATATCGCCACCTTGCAAGTGAAATTCTGTCAAGCCACCTTCTCCTGTATTTTGGCAGAAGTTGCCTTTGTGCGCACCAATATTGAGAGCACGAACTGCATTTTCGCTTAGAGACCCAAAACTCATTGCTGAAATATTAAATATTGAGGCAGAGTAGGGTTGTGTACAGTCTTTTCCTCCAACCGTAACTCGAGGTAATTCCTCGTTTACTTTGGCTGGGAAAATAGAATGCTTTATTCCTTCATAACTGTTTTGATTTAAATCCAATTGGGTTCCAAACGGTGTATTCGAATCGATATTTTTGGCTCTTTGGTATACTAAAGATCGTTGATTACGGGAGAAAGGTTTTCCATCAGTAGTTTTTTCGATAAAATATTGTTGAATTTCGGGCGCAATAGTTTCGAGTAAATAGCGCATATATCCCAATACGGGAAAGTTTCGTAAAATGGCATGTTTCTTTTGTACGGTATTGTAAAAACCAACAATTAGCAGAATAACCATTACAGCAGAAACTATAAATCCTGTTTTTAGAAAATAATTAAACAATAACGAAATTATAAGTACTGATAGACCAATTATAAATAGCTGCTTTCTCATCTATATTTTTTAAATTAATTTGGCGTTATAAATTTTTTAGGTGTAGCGCAAGCGAACATAAACATGTTTGATTCCTTTTTTGTCCGATTCTCTTTCGTCTATTTCAAGAATGTCGGTCAGTGATTTTAGCATGGGAGTTAGTTTAGAAAAGCCGTAATTTCTAGGATCGAATTCCGGTTTTTTCTTTACTATTAGATTACCAACATCACCAAGAAAAGCCCAACCATCATCATCTCCAATGGCATCAAGCGTATCTTCAATAAGTTCTATGGTTTGTCCGTCGATTTTATTAGGTACTTCTTTCTCTGCTATTTCTTTTTCAAGCATTTCTTTTTCTATAACTTTTTTAGATCCAGAAACTGCAGCAGCGCTCGGTTTAGGAGCTTTGCTTTGTGAATTAGTTGTTTTTCGGGTTTTTTTGATGGCGCCGTCTAAAACTTCGATATAAATGAATCGATCACATGCAACAATAAAGGAATTAGGCGTTTTCTTTTCGCCTATACCAATTACTTTCATTCCAGATTCTCTCAATCTAATAGCTAATCTAGTGAAATCACTATCACTAGAAACGATACAAAACCCATCTACTTTGGCCGAATATAATAAATCCATGGCGTCAATAATCATGGCAGAATCGGAAGAATTTTTACCAACGGTATAGCTGTATTGTTGAATAGGTGTAATGGCGTGTTCTAATAAAACTGATTTCCAGCCGTTGGCATTTGGCTTGGTCCAGTCCGCATAAATACGTTTGGTAGTTGGAGTTCCAAATTTTGCGATTTCTTCCATCATGCCTTTTACATTGCTGTACGGAACGTTGTCGGCGTCAATAAGTACAGCAAGTTTTAATTCTTTGGTGATTTGTGACATAAATTTTGATAGTAATATGTTTTATCCAAAGGTACAGGATTATTTTAAGTGACAAAAGTTATTGTTTTGCGAATATAATTTTTTGAAATATATAAGGTGGGCTATCACATAAATACTCGAAGTAAATCATAGAGACTAGCAGAAGTTTTAGTGTAAGATAAAAAAAAACAAGCTGAGTCATTGCGAGGAACGAAGCAAACGCACTAGATGTTTCCGAACCATATAAGGCATTTTCAAGGTCATTTAAATTTGTTTCGCAGCGATCCCCGAAATAAATCGCAGAGGTTCGCAGACTTTCTATTGAAATAGATAAGTCATTAAAGTTTTTTGTTTTGTAAGGATGCAAGCTTTTTCTGAACCATTTATAGAATCTAAGGCCTTTTAAGCTTTATTTCATAGTGATTGGAAGGCAAAAATTGTTCTTGATTTTATGAGATTCTTTAAAAAACAGGCGTCCTAGCCCAGATAGAAGCGGCATCCCACGCTTTTGGGCGTGGATAAAGCACATAGCTGGAAGAAGCTCCAGATGACGCTATGTCAGGAGTAATAATTAGCTGGAATTGAAAATTTTTATGGTTTCAAGATGTTACTAAATTTTAAATATTTATTTTTGCGGCTGATTAAAATTAATAGTACTACATATATTATATTATGGTAAGAGATTTATTCGAAAGAATTCAGAACAATAAAGGGCCTTTAGGGAAATGGGCTTCACAAGCAGAAGGTTATTTTGTTTTTCCAAAATTAGAAGGAGATTTAGGACCAAGAATGATGTTTCAAGGAAAAGAGGTTTTAAACTGGAGTTTGAATGACTATTTAGGACTTGCTAATCATCCAGAGGTGCGTCAAGCTGATACTGATGCAGCTATTGCTTATGGTGCTGCTGCCCCAATGGGTGCACGTATGATGAGTGGTCATACTAAATACCATGAACAATTGGAGCAGGAATTAGCTGCCTTTGTAATGAAGGAAGCAGCTTATTTGTTGAATTTTGGATACCAAGGAATGGTGTCAACAATTGATGCTTTGGTTACTAGAAATGATGTAATTGTTTATGATGTAGATGCTCACGCTTGTATTATTGATGGTGTTCGTTTGCATAGCGGAAAACGTTTCACCTACAAGCACAACGATATTGAAAGCATGGAGAAAAACCTGCAACGTGCTACAAAATTAGCTACAGAAACAGGTGGTGGAATTCTTTTTATTACAGAAGGTGTTTTTGGAATGAGAGGTCAACAAGGGAAATTAAGAGAAATTGTTGAAATGAAAAAGAAATACAATTTCCGTCTTTTGGTTGATGATGCACATGGTTTTGGTACTCTTGGTAAAACAGGTGCTGGAGCAGGTGAGGAGCAAGGTGTACAAGATGGAATTGACGTTTATTTTTCGACGTTTGCCAAATCAATGGCTAATATTGGGGCTTTTATAGCTGCTGATAAAGATATTATGGATTATTTAAAATACAACTTACGTTCTCAAATGTTCGCTAAGTCATTGCCAATGATTCAAACGTTAGGTTCTTTGAAGCGTTTGCAATTATTACGTGATAACCCACAATTGAAAGATAAATTATGGGAAAATGTAAATGCTCTTCAGAATGGTTTGAAATCTAAAGGATTTGATATTGGAGATACAAACACTTGCGTAACGCCAGTTTATCTTCATGGAAGTGTTCCAGAAGCTATGGTGATGGTGAATGATTTAAGAGAAAACTACGGTATTTTCTTGTCAATAGTTATTTATCCAGTTATTCCAAAAGGAATGATTTTACTACGTGTTATTCCTACGGCTTCTCATACATTATCTGATATTGCCCAAACACTTACTGCTTTTGAAGCAATTCGTGAAAAATTATTAAACGGTACCTATAAAGAAATTGCAAGTAGAACCAAAGTTGATCATGACGCTTAGCCTATAATCTTTTAATTATATAAGAAAATCCATTAGTTTTACTAGTGGATTTTTTTTTATTACTGTAAATTTGAATTTTAACTTTAAAAAATTCAATACATGAAAAAACTAATTTTGTTAACGGCGCTGTTTGGGATTGTTCTAACGTCCTGTAATAATAAATCGAAAGTAGATGTTGTACCAATAACTCCAGCCATTCCTGTTACCGAATCTTTGGGTACTGAATGTTATTCTTTGGCTGTTAATAATAATACCGCTACGATGGAATTAAATATTAATACTAATAATGAGGTAAATGGAAAGCTGAACTATTCATTAAATCAAAAAGATAAAAACGAAGGAACTATTGTAGGTAATATAAAAGGAGATACTCTTTTTGCAGATTATACCTTTAAATCCGAAGGTGTTTCTTCTATTCGTGAAGTAGTTTTTCTTAAAAAAGACTCCAAATATATTGAAGGTTATGGAACTGTTTTAGAAAGTAATGGAAAAACGGTTTTCACAGACAAAAACAAGTTAAAATTTGATGAAAAAGCTGTTTTTAACAAAGTAGATTGTACACCATAAACTATTATGTGATTATTATAAGATAAAAATCCATTCGTTTTTGCGAATGGATTTTTTATTTAAACTAAAAATGTAGAAGTTGTTTACAATGCTTTCCTAAATGTTTTTCTTCGGCAACAAAGTGTAGGTTTGAAATTCTTCCAAAGTAACTGAATGGCAATGTTGTCAACCAATTCTGGAGTTCTATAACAATTTTCGACACCTCGCTTTGTAAAAGTATCATGGTATTCTTTAAAAATTATAGCCGTAACACCTTTATTTTGATATTCAGGACGCACACCAATAAGGTAAAACATAACTTCCTTGCTGTTGCGTCTTGCGTTTAATAAGTGTAAAAATCCAAAAGGGAATAATTTTCCATTCGCTTTTTGAAGTGCCTTTGAAAAACTAGGCATCACAATTGCAAACGCGACAAGATTTTCGTCTTTATCTACTACATACTTAATATATTCGGGATTGATAAAGTTGATGTATTTTTTCTTGAAGTACTCTTTTTGAACGTCAGAAATCGCAACAAATGATGATAAATTGACGTAAGATTCATTAAATAAATCAAACATCTTATCTACATAAGGCATTACGTCTTTGGTCGATTTAAAATTAATAGGTTTTAAATGGTATCTTTTTTTAACAAGATCATTTACTTTTTCAAAAAATTCTGGTTTGGCATTACTAAAAGGGAATTTATGTTCCACAAATTCTTTCTCTGTAACATAACCTAGTTTTTCAAAATGATCAGCATAATACGGATGGTTATACCAAGTAATCATAGTTCCTAGTTCTTCAAAACCTTCAGTAAGTATACCTACTTTATCCATATTCGAAAATCCCATTGGACCTTCTACATATTCCAGATTGTTTTTTTTGCCCAATTCATACACTTTTTCTAGCAGTGCTTTGGTAACCTCAATATCATCAATTACATCAAACCAACCAAAACGCACTTTGCTTTTTTGTTGATTATTGACTTCTTCCCAATTAATGATTACTGCAATCCTACCCACAATTTCCTTATTTTTTCGTGCAATAAAAAAACTTGCTTCAGCATGTTCAAAAACAGGATTTTTTGTTTTATCGAATGCTTCTAATTCATCTGCAATCAATGGTGGTACCCAGTACGGATTGTTTTTATATAAAGAAAATGGAAACTTTATAAATTCAGTTAATTCACTTTTGGTTTTTGCTTCTTCTATAGTAATCATTATGATAGGCTAGTTTTTTTATTTTTTTTTCTTTTTGTCTTGTTTTTCTTTTTGAAAACCTTTTTTAGAATTGGTTTTTTTGGCCTGTCTCTCGGCAGCTTCAGCTTCTTTAGTTAGTAGCTTTACTTCTTTGTATTTGCCGTCCCATCGCCAAGATAGTCCAACACCACCATAAAAAATACTCGGAGTATTTTTAAAATTAGTGCTCACAGAGGCATCTACCTGCATGTTTTTATTTATTAAAAATGCCGCGCCACCACGGATAATTTCATCGCTATAAAAATCACTTTGTATTCCTTGATTTTCGATAAATGCAGACCATTTTTCATTTATTCCTTTTGTGAGTGTTAAAATATAACTCAAACTAGGATAATCTGTAATGATATAATTGTAAATAATATTAGTTACAAAAACCCAAGAACCATCTCCTAAGTGGTTTTGTAAAATCAGAGCTACTTTTGGAGAAATACTCGCTTCAGGAGTAAAAGAATAAGGATTGCCCGCTGCCGAAAAATTTGCTCCAGCATAAACCGCTACAGCAGGAATTACTTGATGCCAGTTGAATTTATTATTGGCTTGCCAGCTATGCAAGTTAATTTCTCTTTTGTAGCCTTTATTCGGATCATAAATTAAGTATTTTGCACCCAAAACTAGTTGTTTAAAATCCGATTTATCAACTGTATTCATAGGATAGGCAAATGTTTCTTTTAAATATTGAACATCTGCAATGAATTCTAAACTTTCACGAAATGCACCATATCTTAATTGTAGATCGGCACTAAACCCATTAGCGTCATATTTTTTTAAACTATGACTTTCCTGAATGCCGAAAACTCCAGTTTCAACTTGTATAACGGTTTTCCCAACAGCAAACGCAGACATCGATTCACCTGGACGATTTGAATTTATTTCGTCAGTATGTTGTGCGTAATTGATTGCTGGGAATAGTAAAATAGCGGTAATAAAAGCTCTGATTTGAAACATACTAAAATATTTGGGTTAAAGAGGTATAACGCATTTCAAATATACTATATTTTATTTTAAGTTGCATTAGATGCTAAGGAATTGGAAATCTGTGTAATTAGATCAAAAGAAATAAAAGACGGGGTACAAGAAGTTGTTTTTTTATTTCTAAAATTTGATATTTATTGAGTAAGAAATGAAGGAGTTATAGTAGCTTTTCTAAATGTTAATCTAATTTCGATACCTTAAACTAGTTTTTTAGCATTTCTTTAAGAATGATATTTATGTTTTGCGGTGCTGTTTCGAGTTGGATTTATTAATTTTGCAAGAAAATATTTGATTATGCAAACAGCCTCATTTTCGGGTTTTATAGAGACATTATTTTTCATAATTCTTTTCTATTACGTTTTTAAATTTTTGGCTAAGCTCTTTTTACCTGTATTGGTAAAAAAGGTAGTGGAAAAAGCAGGTCAAAATTTTCAACAACACCAACAGCAGGCTCAAAATTCTACTTGGAAAAAAACGTCTAATAATGACGAAATTATAATGAATACTGCTAATTCTAAAAATCCCCGAGAAACCAAAAAAGTCGGAGATTATGTTGATTACGAAGAAATTGATTAATTCTAATTTCTTCAGCAATAGACAATACAAATCCAAATTGAATACTTAGATTTATTTGTTGTATTTTCGACTTTTGAATGCATCTTTTTTTCTGACTAAAATTTAAAATTATATAATGAAGCAACTTCAAAAGTTCTTTCCGCACGCGCTAGCCATTCTTGGTTTTGTATTAATTTCTGTCCTTTACTTTTTTCCAGTTTTACAAGGAAAACAAATTTTCCAATCCGATATTGCTCAATATACTGGAATGGCAAAAGAACAAAATGATTTTAGAGCTTCAGATCATGTAGAGCCTTATTGGACAAACTCCGCTTTTGGAGGAATGCCAACGTACCAGTTGGGAGCTAAATATCCTCATGATTACATTGGTGCGGTTGATGATTTCTTACGTTTTTTACCTCGTCCTGCTGACTATTTATTCTTATATTTTTTCGGCTTTTATGGTTTAATGTTGGTACTAAAGATCGATCCGCTTAAAGCTTTCTTTGGTGCTTTAGCATTTGGGTTTTCAACTTATTTGATCATTATTCTTGGTGTTGGTCATAATGCCAAAGCACATGCGATTGCCTATATGCCACTGGTTGTGGCTGGTTTTATAATGGTTTTTCAAAAAAAATATATTTGGGGAGGTTTGCTAACGATGTTTGCGGTTGCTTTAGAAATAAATGCCAATCACTTTCAAATGACCTACTATTTACTGATCTTATTAGTCCTTCTTTCCGGTTATTTTGGTTACGAAGCCATTAAAAGTAAAGAATACAAGCCACTCCTGTATTCGATAGGAACATTAATTGGTGCGGGTATTTTAGCACTTGGAGCAAATGCAACAAGTTTATTGGCTACAGCCGAGTATGCTGATTTTAGCATTCGAGGAAAAAGTGATTTAACGTTCACGCCAACCGGAGCTAAAAGCACTACTGATGGTGCCATGACACGCGATTATATCACGGAATACAGTTATGGTATTGCTGAGAGTTTCAATCTTATAGCGCCTCGACTATTTGGCGGCTCTAATAATGAAAACGTTGGTACGGACAGCAGTATGTTTGAATTTATGATTTCGCAAGGAGTTTCTGAAACGCAAGCTGCTGACTTTGTTTCGGCAATGCCTACCTATTGGGGAGATCAACCAATTGTTTCAGCACCAGCCTATATTGGTGCAGTTGTTTTTTTCTTGACTATTTTAGCTTTATTCATTGATGATAGAAAAATAAAATACGCTTTTCTTGGCGGAGCTTTCCTAACATTGCTCCTTTCTTGGGGGAAAAACTTCCCAGCCTTGACGGATTTTTGTATCGATTACATTCCTTTGTATAATAAGTTTAGAGCCGTTTCGTCGATTCAAGTTATTCTCGAATTGTGTTTTCCTGTGCTGGCTATTATGGGTTTACAATCTTTTTTTAAATTAGAAAAAGGAAAACAGCTAAGACCTTTATTACAATCTGCAGGTGTAGGCTTGGGAATTATTTTGATTTTATTTTTATCTAAAAGTATGTTCAGTTTTGCAGGAGCAAGCGATGGCTATTTCTTAGAAAGTTACGGTCCTAGTTTTGTAGATGCTTTAAAAGCAGATCGAAAAAGTCTATATAGCGCTGATTTATTGCGTTCAGGATTTTTCATACTTATTGCTGCAGGTGTTTTTTGGTTGTTTATAAAAAATAGAATTGCCCAAAATACTGCAATTATTTTAGTTGGCTTATTTATGGTCTCCGATTTGTTTTTTGTGGATAAAAAATATGTGTCTAACAAAGATTTTAGCAGTGCCAGAGATATCGAAGTACCCTTTCACGAAACTCCCGCAGATATTGAAATTCTACAAGACCCAACCAATTATCGCGTATTTGACATACGTGGGTTTATGCAAGGGCGAACTTCCTATTTCCATAAAGCAATTGGAGGTTATAGTGCTGTTAGGCCCAAAAGAATGCAACAATTATTTGACTATCAAATCGCAAAAAACAATATGGAAATTCTCAATTTCTTGAATGTTAAATATGTGATTCAAACGGATAAAGAAGGAAAAGAATACCCTGTAATAAATCCTGATACCAATGGGAATGCATGGTTCGTGAGTGAAGTAAAATTTGTAAAGAATACGGATGAAGAGATGAAAGCGTTGGATAGTTTGAATTCTAAAACTACAGTAGTCATAAATGAAAAGGAGTTTACGGCTATTAAAAATAAGGCTTTTGCCAAAGATAGTCTTGCAATTATTTCTTTAGATACTTATAAACCCAATGATTTAAAATACACTTCGAACAACGCTAAAGAAGGTTTGGCGGTTTTCTCCGAAATGTATTACAAAAATGGTTGGAAAGCATATATTGACGGAAAAGAAACAGCAATTATTAGAGCAGATTATGCGCTGAGAGCCATTGAAGTTCCGGCGGGTAAACATACAATAGAATTTAAGTTTGAACCTCAGGTTATAAAAACTGGAGGTACAATTACACTTATAAGTTCTATCGGGATGTTATTTCTTTTGATTGGTGGTGTTTACTTTGAAAAGAAGAAAAAGATTTAATTTTTTTTAAAACTAATTCTTAATTTTTGAAGAACGTTAAAAATAATTAAGTTGTATCTTTAATTCATTAAAATGTTGTGTTTTTAAATGATGTTAAAATGGATAAATTAAACTTTGCGTCGCCCGAAATTCTAGAAGCAAGAAGAATTGCTGAGATAAAAGCGCTTTCTTATGAAGCAAGAATTAAGAGATTATTTGCTTTAATTGAGATTTCTTTTAAAATTAGAAATGCCAAATTACAAAACAAATGACTCAGCAGATTTTAGATATTTGGAAATATTTTTTTCAGTTTAATGTTAAGTACATTACCATAGGAGGCTTCGCTGTAAACATGCATGGTTATAACAGAAGTACAGGAGATATTGATATTTACTTAGAAGATACTAAAGCTAATCGAATCAATTTAAGAAATGCATTTATTGAAATTGGCTTAGGTGATTTGAAAGCGATTGAAACAATGCAATTTGTAGCAGGTTGGACTGAATTTTCTCTGAAAGAAGGTTTCCGATTGGATATAATGACAAGTGTAAAAGGTCTGGAAAATAAATCTTTTCAAGAATTATTTGACGCTGCAAAAGTAGTAATGATTGAAGATATTCCCGTGAAATTTATTGATTATGAAAATTTAATAATAGCAAAAAAAGCAACCAATAGATTGAAAGACCAATTAGATATTGAAGAACTAAGTAAACTTAATGACGGGAAAGAATAAATACGTGAACGTGTAGTTCAAAAAATTAAAATTGAAAGAAAAAAAAATCCTCATTATAACGTATTATTGGCCACCTGCAGGAGGGCCGGGAGTGCAGCGTTGGCTTAAGTTTGTAAAATACCTGCCCGATTTTGATATTCAGCCCATTGTTTATGTTCCAGAAAATCCAACGTATCCCATTGTTGACGCTCAGTTAGAAAAAGAAGTTTCGGAGAAAGCGGTTATTTTAAAGAAGCCAATTTTCGAGCCGTATCAACTAGCTTCTGTTTTTTCGAAAAATAAAACAAAAAAAATTAGTTCAGGAATTATTCCAAATCAAAAAAAGCAATCTTTTATTGATAAAATGTTATTGTGGGTTCGCGGAAATTTATTTATTCCAGATGCTCGAAAGTACTGGGTAAAACCGTCAGTTTCGTTTTTAGAAAAATATATTTTAGAAAATAATATTGATACCATTATAACTTCTGGACCACCACACAGCCTGCATTTGATAGGTTCGCATTTAAAGCAAAAATTAGACATTACTTGGCTGGCTGATTTCCGTGATCCTTGGACAACTATTGGTTACCATAAATCGTTGCGATTATCGACAAGAGCTGCTAGAAAGCACAAAGCATTAGAGTATCAAGTTTTGAATACTGCTGACAAAATTATTGTGACGAGCAAAACTACCAAAACTGAATTTTTAGGTATTACGAACAAGCCAATTACTGTCATTACGAATGGATATGACACAGAACCTGCAGCAAAAATAACGTTAGATACAAAGTTTAGTTTAGCGCATATAGGCTCGTTTCTTTCGGAGCGTAATCCGCTTATTTTATGGGAAACTTTTGTAGAGTTACTTGAGGAGATTCCAGATTTTAAAAATCATTTAGAAATAAAATTATTAGGTGCAGTAAGTCAAGAAGTTTTAGACACCATTGCAGAGTTTGATTTGAATTTATATGTGAATAATTTGGGATATGTCTCTCATTCAGAAGCTGTTTTACATCAAAAGAATTCGCAGGTTTTATTGCTTATAGAAATTAATTCGGAAGATACAAAAAGCATAATTCCAGGGAAATTGTTTGAGTACATGGTTTCAAATAGACCTATTATTGCTATTGGTCCAAAGGATTCTGACTTTGCCGAAATTATTGTTGAAACGAATACTGGAGTGTTTTTCGACTATACAGAAAAATTGAAGTTAAAAAACACAATTTTGAACTATTATAATCAGTTTTTAGAAGGGAAATTGCAATCGTATGGTGTAGGTTTGCAAAAATATTCTAGGAAAAATTTAACTGGAGAATTGGCGCAGTTGATCAATTCGAAAACATAAGGTTCAAAACCTTTTAAAAACCTAAACATAAAACGTCTATAAATGGGTATTGTATTAAATCAGTCTTTAAAGAATACTATAATTACCTATATTGGTTTTGGAATTGGCGGTATAAATACCATTTATTTATATCCTGTTTTTCTAGGTGCTACTTTTTATGGTTTGACCAATTATATTACTTCAAGCGCCAATGTTATTATGCCATTATTTGCTATTGGTATGCAAAATACATTGGTAAAGTTCTATTCACAGTACAAAACCGAAGATGAAAAATCAAGATTTCTATCCTTCACTGTTTTATTTCCTTTGCTATTAATTATTCCTTTTCTATTAATTGGTCTTTTCTTTTACGATGAAATAGCGTACTTTTTATCTAAGAAAAATGCGGTAGTACAAAGTTATATCTGGTTGATTCCCATCATCGGTTTGAGCATGGCGTATTTTGAAATATTTTATGCTTGGGCAAGGGTACACATGCATTCTGTTTTTGGTAATTTCATTAAAGAAGTAGGACTTAGAGTGTTGTCTCTAGTTTTGTTGCTGGCTGTGTATTTTAAATGGCTCACAGTAGAAGGATTCGTATATGCAACGACTGTGATATATGTCTTAGCCTTTTTGATTACCATGTTTTATGCTTTTAAAATTCAAAAACCTACTTTTCAGTTTGCAATTCCAGTTAATACAAAAGAGATTTTGATATACACTTTTTATATTATTTTGTCAGGAAGTGTTGCCAATTTATTGCTAGATGGGGATAAAATGATTTTGAACCAATATATGAAGATTGAGAATATTGCCTTCTATTCCGTAGCAACTTATATTGCATTGGTGATTTCTGTGCCAAGTAGAGCTATGCATCAAATTGTTTATCCCATTACTGCCAAATTAATGCATGAGAACAAGCATGATGAGATGAATGATCTGTATAAAAAAACATCTATAAATTTACAGGTAGTAGGCGGGTTCGTAATGCTCTGTATTTTTGTCAATATTGACCAACTGTATGAACTTATTCCAAAAGAATACAGTGGTGGTATAATAGTGGTGTTTATGATTGGTCTGTCAAAGTATTTTGATCTAATTTTAGGGAATAATAATGCAATTATTTTTAGTACAAAATATTATAAAACAGTATTGTTCCTGGGAGTTGCATTAGTTATTCTAACCGTAGGTTTAAATATGATTTTCATTCCCATTTATGGAATTATTGGTTCGGCTTTTGCTACTTTATTGTCAATCACGTTGTACAGTTTAGCCAAGTTATTATTTGTTGTAAAAAAATTACATTTATACCCTTTTACAAACCAAACTCTTTATTCTCTTGCAATTACTTTTATTGTGTTTTTACTTTTCTATTTTTGGCAATTTCCAATCAATCCAATAATTGCAATAGCTATTAAATCAATTTTGGTAACTATACTGTATGTTTACTTGAATTATAGATTTATTGTTTCAATAGAAATCAATCAAGTTTTGGATACCGTGATGAATAAAATTAGAACTAAAATTAAATAGTAAACTAAACCATCATTTCGTTTGTGTTTTAAATTAAGTAAAATACCACAAAATTCCCAAAAGACTCTTCCTTAACGACTATATGTGTATTTTTTATATTTTAATACAGTGTAATTAACTGTTTATTAGATAATTATAACTTTTTGTTTTACAATATCACGGAAAGTGGGTATTGCGCGCATCTTTCATTCGTTTTAAATTTACTTTATTGCCAAGTGCGGGTAAAATTAACTTTAGAAAGTCTATTATCTGATGAAAAATCAATTTAGAAACCAAGAAAAATTAAATC
This sequence comes from Flavobacteriales bacterium, assembly GCA_038241955.1. GTDB lineage: Bacteria > Bacteroidota > Bacteroidia > Flavobacteriales > Flavobacteriaceae > Flavobacterium. Next base: position 13,442 of record JBBSSR010000014.1, read on the forward strand.
AATTTACAAACACAATTGCAAATCGAATACGTAAAGGATTTGTAATTGTAGAACGAAATGATATAATGCCTTATACAATCTTGATAAAACAAGGCACAAAAATAAATCACAGCTTAAATTTCTTGATGTTTTGTGCTACCTTCGGTTTGTGGACGTTGCCATGGTTGTATTTAACGCAAGTAAAATCGAAATCAAAAAAAATACTAGTCGCAATCGACGAAGAAGGCAATGTTTTTGAAGAAAACTGTTATATGGGATAAATTGTTTTTAATCTCTTTATATAAAACTTAGTGATTCTGTTCTCCGTTTTGACAAAGATTTACAAATTAAAAATGATTTTTGTATAATACGTGAATCTCTCACTATTATTTTTTCTAATACCTCTGTGTGATTTACTGGAAACTAGTTTATATCTATAAAAAAACCACAGTTCAATTTGCATTGAAATGTGGTTTTTTCGAGTAAATTTTAGTTCTATTTTACAATTTATCTTTTAAATATTTAGCCGTAATTGATTTTTTATTTTTTACAATATCTTCTGGTGTTCCTTCAGCTAGCAATTGTCCTCCGTTTTCGCCTCCTTCTGGCCCTAAATCGATAACCCAATCGGCACACTTTATTAAGTCTAAATTGTGTTCGATTACTAATATAGAATGCCCCTTTTCGATCAATGCTTCAAAGGAAGCTAAGAGTTTTTTAATATCATGAAAATGGAGTCCTGTTGTGGGTTCATCAAAAACAAAAAGTGCTTTTTCTTTAGTAGCTCCTTTGACCAAGAAAGATGCTAGTTTTATACGCTGTGCCTCACCACCAGAAAGAGTAGAGGAGGATTGTCCTAATTGTACGTAACCCAAACCAACATCTTGTAAGGGCTGTAATTTTTGAGTAATTTTTGTTTGTTTGTTTTTATCGAAAAATGCAATCGAATCATCAATAGTCATTGTTAGAATATCGTGAATATTTTTATCATCGAATGTGACTTCTAGCACTTCTTTTTTGAAGCGTTTTCCATTACAGGTTTCACAGGGTAACTGCACATCGGCCATGAACACCATTTCAACATTTATAGAACCTTCTCCTTTGCAGGTTTCGCAACGGCCACCATCTACATTAAAAGAAAAATGTTTGGGTAGATATCCTCTTATTTGAGATAGTTTTTGCTTGGCATACAATTCTCTAATATCATCATACGCTTTTATATAAGTAACAGGATTGGAACGAGAACTTCTCCCAATTGGGTTTTGATCTACATATTCTATGTGCTTAATTTGCGAAAACGAGCCTGTGATTTCGCTAAATTGACCTGCTTTTTCTCCAGCATTATCCAATTTTTTCTGCATCGCAGGAAATAGAATTTTTTTTACAAGCGTACTTTTCCCGCTACCCGAAACTCCCGTGATTACTGTTAAAACATCGAGCGGAAAAACAACATCAATATTTTGTAAATTGTTTTCTCTAGCACCTTTTATTTCAATGAAATTCTTGAAAGGTCTGCGTTTTTTTGGTACGGCAATTTCTAATTCTCCGTTCAAATATTTCGCGGTTAGCGAGGTTGATTTTAAAATTTCATCGTAGGTACCCTGCGCAACGAGATTCCCTCCCAAAGTTCCAGCTTCTGGACCAATATCGATGATCATATCGGCTGCTTTCATTATATCTTCATCATGTTCTACCACAATAACAGTATTGCCTAAATCGCGTAAGGAAAGTAAAACTTTTATCAAGCGTTCTGTATCTTTTGGGTGTAAACCAATACTTGGTTCATCTAGAATATACATCGATCCCACTAAACTGCTTCCTAGAGAAGTTGCCAAATTTATACGTTGCGATTCTCCACCTGATAGCGTTGATGAGTTTCTATTCAACGTTAGGTAATTTAACCCTACTTCGGTCAAAAACGACAATCTATTGTTGATCTCAATTAGTAATCGTTTGGCGATTTGTTTTTCATAAACATCCAATTCAATAGTATCGAAAAAAGCAACCAAATGCTGTATCGGTAAATCGACTAAGTCCGAAACCGTTTTGCCATTAATTTTAACATACGAAGCTTCTATTCGTAATCGTTTGCCTTTACAGGAATAACATTTTGTTTTACCTCTGTAACGCGAAAGCATTACTCGGTTTTGAATTTTATAATTTTTTTCTTCGAGCTCTTTAAAAAATTTATTTAGTCCTTGAAAATATTTGTTTCCTGTCCATATTAATTCTTTTTGCGTTTCAGTCAATTGAAAATAAGGTTTGTGAATAGGAAAATCAAATTTATAAGCATTGTTTACCAATTCGTCTCTAAACCAACTCATGCTTTCACCGCGCCAAGGAAATATAGCGTTTTCAAAAACAGATAATGTTGTGTTAGGTATTACTAATTCGGCATCAATTCCTATAATATTTCCATAGCCTTCGCAAACAGGACAAGCACCGTACGGATTATTAAAACTAAATAAATGTACGTTGGGCTCTAAGAATGCAATTCCATCCAATTCAAAATTATTAGAAAAAGAATGTCTTTTATTCGAGTTGACTTCTTGCAGATAACAAATTCCTTTACCTTCAAAAAAAGCCGTCTGCACTGCATCCGACAATCTATTATAAAATTCTTCTTCCTCTTTTACCACAATTCGATCGATAATAAGTAAAATATCGTTATGGTCTAAAGTATGCTGCTGCTCATTTGTAAAATCATCCAAACGAACCATTTCATTATTTACCAAGATTCTGGCAAATCCTTGTTGCAATAAAATTTTCAACTTGTCTTCTAGCGGTCTTCCTTCTTCAAGATGGATCGGAGCGAGAAGCAGCCATTTGCTTTCTAATTCGAATTCTTTTACAGCGGTTACAACATCAGTTACGGTATTTTTTTTAACTTCTTGTCCTGAAATTGGCGAATATGTTCTCCCAATTCGAGCAAACAATAGTTTAATATAGTCGTAAATTTCCGTAGAGGTTCCTACTGTTGACCTTGCATTGGTCGTATTTACCTTTTGTTCTATGGCAATAGCTGGTGCAATACCTTTAATGTATTCTACTTTGGGTTTGTCGAGTCGACCCAAAAATTGCCTTGCGTATGAGGATAAGCTTTCTACGTAGCGACGCTGTCCTTCGGCATACAAAGTATCAAAAGCCAAACTTGATTTTCCAGAACCCGAAAGTCCTGTGATAACGACAAGTTTGTTTCTAGGAATCGCAACATCTACATTTTTTAAGTTGTGAACTTGTGCTCCTTTTATGATTATATTTTTCTTGGGATCGAGTTTGGTAATATCAGTTGGCATACTAAAAATGAATTTATACAAAAGTACTCAATTTTAATATGAGAATGTCTAGAGAATTGTTGCCAAAACTTGGTTTTTTACTCTATTTTTGTTTTATGATTTTCGACTAATGGTGATTTAGTTAGTAAAAAACTTTTATTTTTTTATTTAGATTAGTGAATTAGCGTTCGTTAGTAACCTTCAAATTAAATACGGTCTCTCCTTTGAAAACAAAAACTACCTTTCTTTTTTTATTTATATTCTCTTTTGTCTTTTCTCAAGAACTACCTCCAATTGTTAAATATTCTCCGAATTTTTATAGTGCAGGAAATCAAAATTGGATGATTTCACAAGCGCCAAATCAATTTGTTTTTTTTGCAAATAACGAAGGACTTTTAGAATTTAATGGTTCTAACTGGCAATTGTATCCTTCGCCAAATGAAACGATCATTAGGTCTGTAAAAGTAATTAATGATCGAATTTATACCGGTTGCTACATGGAATTTGGCTTCTGGACGCGGCAAGTGGATGGAACTTTAAAATACAGATCGCTGAGCCAAATTATAAAAAATACTATTCTAAATGATGAACATTTTTGGAATATCTTAAATTATGATCATTGGGTAATTTTTCAATCGTTAAACCGTATTTATATTTATGATACAAAGAAAAATACGTTTAAAATAATTGCTCCAAATAGTAGTATCACAAAATCGTATGGAACAAATAATTCAATATATTTTCAAACTGTAAACGAAGGATTATTTGAATTGCAAAGTGGCAAAGCGCATTTGGTTGCGAATAGCCCCATTTTAAAAAACAATAGAATCATAAATGTTTTTACTCTAAATGAAGGCTTGCTCATTCAGACGCAGCTCAATGGATTCTATAAAGTGATAGGCTCATCAGTTTCTAAATTTACTACCGAAGCCGATTCGCAAATTGAAACGAGCAGTGTGTATAGCAGTATAATACTGTCGGACGGCAGTTATGCGATAGGAACAGTTTCGAATGGTGTTTTTATTTTGACAAAAGAAAGGAGAGTTAAATTTCATCTTTCTCAGAATAAAGGTTTGAGCAATAATACAGCTTTATCATTATTCGAAGATGTAGATAAAAATTTGTGGATTGGGTTAGATAACGGAATCAATTGTATCAATTTACAATCGCCTATTCAGAGTTACACGGATGACACAGGAGTTCTTGGAACGGTCTACACTTCAAAATTATTTAAAGGGAATTTGTATGTAGGGACCAATCAAGGCTTGTTTTGTAAAAAATACAATAGTCCAGAAAATTTTAAATTTATTAACGGCACAAAAGGACAGGTTTGGTCTTTGTTTGAATATCAAGAAACACTTTTTTGTGGTCATGATTCGGGAACTTTTATTATAGAAAATGGCGCAGCTAAAAATATATTTGCTGAATCAGGAACATGGCAATTTAGAAAAATTCCTGGCCGTAGCAATCTCCTGTTACAAGGTAATTATTATGGAATATCTATTTTGGAGAAGGTTAATAACAACTGGAATTTTAGAAACAAAATAGACAGATTTAATTATTCTTCTCGTTATTTCGAAATAACAAAAGACTTAGAAGTTTATGTAAGTCACGAGTATAAGGGGATTTTTAGATTCCAACTCGATAATAAGTTACATAATGCAAGTCCATTTATTGCCTATTCAACACCGTTAAAAGGGAAGTATTCTAGTTTAATAAAATACAACAATGGCATTTATTACGCTTCTAAAAATGGAATCTTTAAATTGAATTATAAAACAAAAGAATTTGAAAAAGACAGTTTGCTAAGCACAGTTTTTGAAAAAGATGAGTACACTTCCGGTAAATTGATTGTAGATGATTCGAATAAATTTTGGTTATTTTCTAAAAATTACATTCATTATTTTTCATTAAGTAAGCTAAGTAATCAACTTAAAAAGAATGTGATTCCAATTCCTGCTTCCTTGACCAATTCTATGCTAGGTTTTGAAAATATTACTCAAATATCAAATGCAGAATATCTTATAGGAACTACAGATGGTTTTTATACTATGAATATAGAAGATATGAGTTTCAAAAGTTATGTGGTATCAATCACTAGAGTCTCGTCAAATGAATTGAATCAAAATTTAAAAAATAGTTCTATAAAAGAAGAAGGTCATTATAAATACAATGATAATAATATTACGTTTAATTATACTGTTCCCGAGTATAGTAAGTACATCAATGCTGAATATCAATATTCCTTGCAAGGTTTTCAAAATTCATGGAGTGATTGGAATGCAAAATCTAGCATAAATTTTAAAAACTTACCTCCAGGATATTATACGTTTAGAGTAAAAGCCAAATTTGCCAATACGCTACTTCAAAACACGGCGAGTTACAGCTTTATTATTTTAAAACCATGGTACAATACTAATGTTGCAATCTTAATATATGTACTGCTTTTGATAATAATGGCCTATTTTATAAATAAAGCCTACTTAAATAATTATCAAAAACAGAGAGAAAAGCTAATTGAAGAAAACAATTTACTTCTAGAAATTCAAGAATTAGAAAATGAACAGCAATTGATGAAGATTCGAAACGAAAAACTTGTACAGGATGTAGATTTTAAAAATCGAGAGTTGGCAGTTTCTACGATGAGTTTAAATAGTAAGAATGAATTATTAGCATTTATTAAAGAGGATTTGAAGAAAAATAATGAAACTGGAAATTCAAATATCAAATCGGTTATCAGCACTATTAATAAAAACATAACCGAAGAAGATTCTTGGAGTATTTTTAAAGAAGCTTTTGATAATGCAGATAAAGACTTTTTGAAGAGAATAAAACTTGTACATTCAGCATTAACACCGAACGATTTAAGACTTTGTGCTTATCTTAGATTGAATCTTTCTTCTAAAGAGATTGCTCCTTTATTTAATATATCGGTGCGAAGTGTTGAAATTAAAAGATACAGATTGCGCAAAAAAATTAATTTACCACATGAAAAAAGCCTTGCGGAATATATCATGACTGTATAGTTTTTTACAACTGTTAATTTTACCTATACATTACCACAACATTAACGTGATAGTTACTTATTTTGCCTGAGAATTTGCCCCAATCATTAATATAGATTTTCTACTGAAAGCTTAATTCTATTACGAATTTAACAATAAATTATATTTTTTTTGAAGTGTATGTTTTTTGTTGTGGTTCTTTTTAAATTATTCCTAACCAATACAGATAAGTTTGTAATTCACTAACTAAAACTTATGAATTATGAAGTTAAATTATTTATTAATTGTCTTTTTGATTTTTTCAACCTTAGGGTACGCCCAAAAACAGGATGTTGAAGGAATAGTAAAAGAAAAAGGTTCGGGAATGCCATTATATGGGGTAAATATCCTAGACACGAATTCGAGTAACACGGCATCTACCGACTTTGACGGCAAATTTTTTCTAAAAGGTTTAAAAGCAGGAAGTACATTGGTATTTTCTTATGTTGGCTATAAAACTTATGAATACAAAATCATTTCGAGCGATACTAAAATTACAGTAGTACTAGAAAGTGAAGCCAAAAATTTAAATGAGGTTGTAGTTATTGGTTACGGAAGTGTTAGGAAAAAACAAGTAACTGGTGCCGTGACCGTTATAGGTAGTAAAACTATAGAAGCTCTTAACCCTATAAAAATTGAGCAAGCACTACAAGGAACAGTTTCTGGAGTCAATGTTACTACAAAGGGTGGTGCTCCGGGTGCGGAATTAAGTATTCGCATTCGCGGTATCGCAACGAATGGTGAAAATAAACCTGCGGTTATTATCGATGGCGTTGTTGGTGATTTTTCGACTTTGAATCCTGATGATGTGGAGTCATTAACCGTTTTGAAGGATGCTCAGGCAGCTATCTATGGTACAATTGCCGCAAACGGTGTCATTTTAGTTACAACAAAATCGGGTAAAAGAAATACGAAAGCTAAAATTTCCTATAATGCTTATACAGGAATTCAGGAAGCATCAAGAAAATTACCGATGTTGAATGGAACGCAGTATGCATTGTTACTAAATGAAAGATATGCTAATGGAGGAAATGCAATTCCTTTTCCAAATGTTTCTGGGATTGGAGTCGGAACGGATTGGCAAGATGAGGTTCTTAAAGATGGTGTACCAATGTACAGTCATGAGCTATCGGTTTCTGGTGGATCAGAAAACATTAACTATGCTGCGAGTGGATCATATTTAAGCCAAGATGGTATAATTGGCGGAAGCAAAGCGGGATTCGAGAGAAGTACTGCAAGAATTGCTTTGGGTGCTGATATCACTAGTAAGTTAAAATTAAAAACAAATTTTAACTACACCTACCAAAATCAACTAAGAATAAATGATTTTGCTTTAGGTTCTGTTCTATTCAATGCGTTGAATGTGCCTTCTACTCAAAGTCCATATGATAGTAATGGAGATTATTCTCAAGTTCCTAGTACGAACGGTATTGGTTATGAGGTAATTAACCCGTTAGCTCAAGTTGCTAATACGTTTAATAATTATGATCTTAATAAGATAAGCGGCGTTTTTGCTTTAGATTATAAATTTACAGACGCTTTTGTTTTGTCTGGAGATATTGGTTTTAATAACCAGACTAGAAATGAAAGAATTTTCAATAAAGAAGTTAATTATGGTGCTGGAAAAGTATTTAACGTTTTGCGCAATAATGTAGATCAAAATGTTTTCGTTGAGAGTAACTATACTTTCGATTTATATGCTACATATTCTAAAAAGTTTAAAGAAAATAATTTAGTTGCAACCTTAGGTAATACAGTCTTCAAAGATTTTGGAAACGGATTATATGCAAAAGGTTACGATGTGCCATATAACTCTTGGGATTATGCTTCTATGAATTTAGCTAAAGGACTGCCTACAACTAATCCTAATAATTCTTATAATTCTGATGAACGTAGATTGTCTTATTTTGCTAGACTACAGTACGATTATAAAGGTAAATATTTATTATCTGCAATGCTAAGACGGGACTCTTCTACAAAATTTGGACCAAATAATAGAGTTGCTTATTTCCCATCTATGACTGCAGGTTGGATTGTTTCTGATGAAAATTTCTTTGGTGGAGATGAAGGAATAGTTAGTTTCTTGAAACTAAGAGGAAGTTATGGTATTTTAGGAAATGATCAAATTCCAACAAATGGGTATGTATCTATTTTAAATGGAGAAGCTCAATATGTTTTTAATGGGATTATTGTAAACGGAGTAGCATCAGGTCAAGTACCAAATCCAGATTTGAAATGGGAAGAAGCAAAGAAATTTGATGTTGGTTTTGATATGAAGCTGTTTCAAAATAAAATTAATATAATTGCCGATTATTTTATTGACACAAGAGCCGACTTGTTAATTCAAGATATTCCAGTTTCAGGTATAAACGGAGTAGGAGCTCCAGGTGCAAAATCGCCAACACTAAATGCAGGAACAGTTAGAAACAGCGGTTTTGAATTTGCAATTGACTATAAAACGAAACTTTCTGAAAATTTAACTTTTACTGTAGGCTATAATGCCACTTTTATTAAAAATGAAGTTTTAGCAGTAAATAATGGAACTGGTTTTATAGAAAAAGGTTCTTTTGGAGTGGGGCAACCATTTATGTCTAGAATGCAAGAGGGACAGCCACTAGGTTATTTTTACGGATATAAAACGGCTGGTATTTTTCAAAATCAAGCCGAAGTTGATGCTGCACCTTCACAGGCTACTTTGGGCGCTAATGCACAAGTTGGAGACATTCGCTACCAAGATTTAAATGGTGACGGTGTTGTGAATCTATTAGATAGAACAAATATTGGTGATCCAATTGCCGAAATCACATCGGGATTGAATTTACAATTGAATTATAAAAATTTAGATTTTTCATTATACACCTCTGCTTCTTTTGGGAATAACATGGTGAGAAATTATGAAAGAGATGTAAACGATGTGAATCACTTAGATTACGTACTAGATCGTTGGACAGGTGAAGGTACAAGTAATAAAGTGCCAAGAGTAACAACAGGCGCTACTGCAAATACAGTTTTTTCAGATTATTATGTTGAAGATGCTTCATATATCAGAATTCAAAACGTGCAGTTAGGATATACTCTTAGCCCAACTGCGTTTGGTAACTCTGGTTTGACAAAAGTAAGATTTTATTTGGGTGCTAATAATCTGTATACGTTTACTAAATATATGGGTTATGATCCAAGTTCGTCTTCTGGGGATCCAATCGGTGGAGGAATAGATACTGGATTTTATCCTGTAGCAAGAACATACATCTTAGGTTTAAACGTTAATTTTTAATTTTTAAGAAAATGAAAAAATATATAATAATTACAATTGTTACAATTGCATTATTTTCATCTGCATTTATTTCTTGTACCGATGAATTTGTTGAAAGAGATATCAAATATTCAATAAATACTGAAAATTATTTCAATTCAAAAGAAGATTACGAAAATGCGTTAGTAGGAGCATATGATCCATTACAGTCTACTTTTTGGAATGTAATGATAGGAGAAATTGCTTCAGACAATACATTGTCAGGCGGAGGAGGTCCTACGGATGGTCCTGGAATCCAACAAATCGATGAAATGACTCAAACTCCCGTAAACAAGGAGCTTAAGCAAATTTGGGATTGGATGTTTGGTGGAATCCAAAGAGCAAATTATATAATGGAGTTTAAAGATAAAACAGACTTTGAAGGAAAAAATCAAATTATAGCCGAAACTCGTTTTTTGAGAGCATACTACCATTTTGAATTAGTAAAATGGTTTGGTGGAATACCGATGAATGGAGATAAAAGGTTTCAACCTGCGGACGTCCAAGCTATTCCACGTTCCTCTGTTGCCGAAGTGTATGCGTCTATTGAAGCTGATTTAATTTTTGCTTCACAAAATTTGTCCCCTACAGCTTCTCAAACAGGAAGAGCTACTAAAGGTGCTGCTTTAGCTCTATTAGGAAAAGCGTATTTGTATCAAAATAAATTTTCAGAAGCTGCTGCTGCTTTAGAGCAAGTAATAACATCTTCAAAATATACATTGGTTCCTAAATATGCAGATATTTTTGAGATGAATGGTCAAAATGGACCTGAATCGATATTTGAAATACAATATACTGATGTTAAAGGAGCGAGTTTTGACTGTTTTCAATGTGTTGACGGTAATATAGCTGTTGGATATAGCGGTATTAGAAACTACGAAGGACCTGTTTTTTCAGATGGTTTTAGTTTTAATGTTCCTACGCAAAATGCAGTAGATGCTTTTGAAGTTGGTGATACTAGAGAACCAGTAACAATTTTGGATATTAAAGCTTGGGCTTTAGCTACTGGAGCTACATACGGAACGGGTTATAAAGATACTGGATATTACAATAGAAAATACATTCCTCGTACAAGAAGTGCGGATGCTGCACAAGATCCACACTTAACAAATCCTAATAATTATAGAGCAATTCGTTATGCAGATGTACTTTTAATGGCTGCGGAAGCACTTAACAGAGGGGGTTTAGATGATGCTAAAGCGCTAGACTATTTAAATAAAGTAAGAGACCGTGCTTTTGGAGATACTAATCACAGAGTTTCATCGGTTGGACCTGCTTTGACAGATGTTATTTTGAATGAAAGAAGAGTAGAACTAATAGGAGAAGGATTTCGTTTTTTCGATTTAGTAAGAACGGGTAAAGCTAAGGGTGTAATTGATGGATTTGTAGTGGGTAAAAATGAATTATTCCCTATTCCTTTCGAAGAAATTCAATTTTCAGCTGGTAATTGGAGTCAAAATTCGGGTTATTAAAAAAATATAATTATGAAAAAAATACATTTTATTATAAGTCTTTTTGTTCTCGCAATCACTATGGGTTGCTCGGATGATAATAATACGGTAGATTTAGATGCCTTAAGTGCACCAACAAATATATCAGCTTTAACCACAGTAACGCAGGACAATACAGGTAAAGTTACATTCTTGCCAAAAGGCGAAGGAGTTAGTCAATACCAAATTTATTTTGGCGATGGTACAGCCGAACCTGTGTTTGTAAATGTAGGTGAAACAGTTTCGCATATATATGCCGAGGGAGTATACCAAGTAAAAATAGTTGGAATGACTTTAAACGGTAAGAGCACTGAAGTTACTCAAGAATTAGTAGTTTCTTTTAAAGCTCCAGAAAATTTAGAGGTAGTAGTTACAAATGATTTGGCTGTTTCTAAAAAAATAACCGTCACTGCGACTGCTGATTTTGCATTATTTTATGATGTCTATTTTGGAGAAGCTGGTAAGCCTGATCCAATTTCTAGTAACAATGGTACATCAGTTTCGTATGTATATCAGCAAGTGGGCGTTTACACTATTCGTATCGTTGCCAAAAGTGCTGCTATTAAAACTACTGAAGTAACAAAGGAAATTGAGGCTACTTTAGTTGTTAGTCCTAGTGCTTCTGCACCAACACCGCAAAATAGAGCTGCTGCTGATGTTATTTCTATTTATAGTTCTAAATATACAAATGTTGCAGGCACTGACTTTTTTCCTAATTGGGGACAAGCTACTAGTTTTGCAGAATATGATTTGAATGGAGATAAAATGCTAAAATACATCAACTTGAATTACCAAGGTATTTCATTGGCAGATGGAGTAACAATTGACGCTTCAGCTATGGATTTCATTCACATGGATGTTTGGACAGCTGATATGGCTAAGTTAGAGACTTTCTTAATAAGTAAAACTACCGGTGAAAAGTCAGTTATTAAAGACCTCCTTCAGAATCAATGGACAAGTGTAGATATCCCAGTTTCGGCTTTTACAAGTCAAGGTCTCACAATTACAGATATTCATCAATTGAAATTGGTAGCAAAACCTACTGCAGGCGGAACCATTTTTATTGATAATATTTATTTTTATAAAGAAAATGCAGGACCAAGTGCTGCGCCAACGCCTGTCGTACCAGCCGCAAAAGTAATTTCAATGTTTAGCAATGCTTACACGGATGTTCCTGTAGATACGTGGAGAACATCTTGGTCAAGCGCTACTCTCGAAGACATTTTGATTAGCGGTAACGCCACAAAAAAATATAGTGCTCTTGATTTTGTGGGTATTGAGGCAACCATCACTCCAATAAATGCAACTGCTATGACTCATTTTCATACAGACGTGTGGTCGTCGGATTTTACAACTCTTAAAGTCAAGTTAGTTGATTTTGGGCCTAATGGTGTATACGATGGAGCTAATTCAGACGATAAAGAGCACGAGATAATTATCACTGCTCCAGCAAAAAATTCTTGGGTGAGTCTAGATATTCCATTGAGTGATTTTACAGGTTTAACCACTAAGGCTCATATCGCTCAACTTATTTATTCTGGTGCTCCAGCTGGGAATACTACGGTATATATAGATAATGTTTATTTCCACAACTAATTTTAAATAAAAAAATATGAAAAAAATATTTTTAAATATAGCAGCCATTTTTGGTTTACTACTAATGGTAAACTGCCAAGATGATAATTTTTCTTTTGGTGCCTTAGATGCTCCTTCAGACTTGCAAATTACGGTCGAAATTATAGGGAAAACTGCTGACAGTCCTGACGGAGATGGTTCTGGAAAAGTAAAGTTTGCCACCACTTCAAAAAATGCAGTGTCTTATAAATACAGTTTTGGAGATGGAACTTCGACGAATGCACCAGGAGGTATCGTTTTACATCCGTTTACAAAAGTGGGGGTAAATACATATACGGTAACCGTAATTGCTTCGGGCAAGGGTGGGATTTTAACTAGTACTACAGTAGATGTAACGGTGCTAAGTAATTTTAGTGACGAAAAATCAACATTGTTACTTACAGGAGGAAGTGCAACAGGTAAAAAATGGTATATCGCTGCGAACGAAAAAGGACATTTGGGAGTTGGTCCAAATAATACTACTGTAGGCGAAAATTATTTTCCATTCTATTATGCTGCGCCAGCTTTTGATAAGAAAGCTACTTGCTTCTACGATGGTGATTACACCTTTGCTTTAGTAGATGGTCGAATAGAATACACACAAGACAACAAAGGAAATACATTCTTTCATAATTCTTATAAAAGTATTGCTGGTGGAACTAATGGCGGAGACGATGCTTGTCTACCTAATAATACTGCAGGAATTAAAAACGTAGCTTTAAGCCCTTCAACCTCTTTTGTTTCTGAAAACCCTGATGCTGCAAAAGAAACTACAGGAACTGTGATGAACTTTTCTGATGGAGGTTTTATGGGTTATTATGCTGGTGCAACACAATATGAGATTTTGTCAATTACCGAAAATAGAATGGTAGTACGTTTTGTTCAAGCAAATAACACAGCTTTAGCATGGTATGAAACATTTACTACGACTCGTCCGTCAGCTGCTGTAGAAGACACAACAGATTATACTGTACTGTCTTGGTCTGATGAATTTAATACTGATGGTGCTCCAGATCCTTTAAAATGGACATATGATCTTGGTAGAGGAGATAACGGTTGGGGTAATGGTGAAAAACAAAATTATACTAAGCTTGCCAAAAATGTAAAGGTAGCTGGTGGTAATCTTATCATTACTGCTATTAAAGAAGCTTCTGGAGGAGCAGATTATTCTTCTGGTAGAATTTTAACCAAAGGACTGTATGATTTTAAATACGGTAAAATAGAGATGAGAGCCAAAATGCCAACAGGTGCTGGAACATGGCCTGCTTTTTGGTCACTCGGAGCCGCTGCTGGATCATGGCCTGCGATTGGAGAAATTGACTTTGTGGAATTTGTTGGAGCAAAGCCACTGCAAACTCAGTCAGCTTTGCACTATCCTAATCATTCAGGTGGAGATGCGCCATTTAAAACCACTCCGATTGCAAATGCTGCATCTGATTTTCATATTTATAAAACGATTTGGTCGCCAAAAACGATCCGTTTCTATCTAGATGATGTATTGTACTTTACTTTTGATAATTCGGATACAACGTTACCATTTCATGACAATTTCTTTATGATATTGAATGTCGCAATGGGTGGTTCTCTAGGAGGAGCAATTGATTCTGCTTTTGTACAGTCTTCTATGGAAGTAGATTATGTAAAAGTATACCAATAGATTTTTTGAATTAGTAATTGAGAATAGGAAGATTGGATTTTTATTCAATCTTCTTATTTTTTTAAGCCAAGTACAATGATACCAAAAAAAAGCAAACATTTTCTTTTCTCTTTCATTATCACATTAAGTATAATAATGGTTGCCAAAGGGCAAAATGCTCCTAAAACGACTACTATTTCTTTAGATAAAAAGGTAGAAACACTTCTGAAAAAAATGACGCTTGAAGAAAAAGTGGGACAACTTAACCAATATAATGGTTTCTGGGAAGTAACAGGACCTACTCCTAAAGAAGGACAAGCAGCAAAGAAATATGAAGACCTTAAAAAAGGATTGGTTGGTTCTATGCTAAATATAAAAGGAGTAAAAGATGTCAGGGCAATGCAAAAAATTGCTGTAGAACAAACTAGATTGGGGATTCCACTTCTATTTGGTTTTGACGTCATTCATGGATACAAAACTATTAGTCCAATACCTCTCGCTGAATCGGCAAGTTGGGATTTAGAAGCGATTAAACGATCTGCGGCTATGGCTGCTGATGAAGCTTCATCGGTAGGAATCAACTGGACCTTTGCGCCAATGGTAGATATCTCTCGTGATGCACGTTGGGGTCGAGTAATGGAAGGTGCAGGTGAAGATCCTTATCTAGGAAGTCTTATTGCAGAAGCCCGTGTAAAAGGTTTTCAAGGTGATTTGAGTTCTAATAAAAATATTTTAGCATGTGCCAAACATTTTGCAGGCTATGGATTTGCGGAATCAGGAAAAGACTATAACACGGTAGATGTTGGAGAATCAACGTTGCAAAATGTTATTTTCCCACCATTCAAAGCAGCTTTGGATGCTGGCGTGCGAACATTCATGAATGCTTTTAATGAATTGAATGGAATTCCTGCTACAGGAAACGCTTATTTACAGAGACAAATTCTTAAAGGAGATTGGAAATTTAAAGGTTTCGTAGTTTCAGACTGGGGTTCTCTGCAAGAAATGGTGAGTCATGGCTATGCCAAAGATCTTAAACAAGCTACCGAAATTGCGATAAATGCAGGGTCAGATATGGATATGGAATCCAGCGGTTATGTTGAATATTTAGTACAATTGGTTAAGGAAGGCAAAGTAAAAGAAAGTACTATTGACGATGCTGCCCGAAGAATATTGAGAGTAAAATTTGAATTGGGATTATTTGATGATCCTTACAAATATTGCGACGAAGCACGAGAATTGGCAACTGTAGGAAAACCTGAATTTCACAAAGAAGTTCTAGATATGGCCAAAAAATCCATCGTATTATTAAAAAATAATAACGATCTATTACCTCTTAAAAAATCAGGACAAAAAATTGCGTTGATCGGAGCTTTGGCAAATGATAAAACAAGTCCGCTAGGGAGTTGGAGAATTGCTGCCGACGAGAATACGGCTGTTTCTGTATTAGAAGGTTTGCAAGCCTATACAAGAAATCAGTTGACTTACGCCAAAGGTGCTGATGTCGCTTTAGGATCTCCTAAATTTATATTCGAAACTAAAATAAACACCACCGATAAATCAGAATTTGAGGCAGCATTGACCGTGGCCAAAAATGCCGATGTTGTCATTATGGTTTTGGGAGAGTATGGTTTGCAATCTGGTGAGGGAAGGAGTAGAGCCGATTTGGGTTTGCCAGGTGTTCAACAAGAATTGTTAGAAGCGGTGTATAAGGTAAATCCAAATATAGTTTTAGTTCTAAATAATGGTCGTCCATTGACCATCACGTGGGCAGATGAACATATTCCTGCAATAGTAGAGGCTTGGCAGTTAGGGACGGAAAGCGGAAACGCGATTGCTCAAGTACTGTATGGTGATTACAATCCGAGCGGAAAATTACCAATGACTTTCCCTCGTAACGTTGCTCAAGTGCCTATTTATTACAATCATAAAAACACTGGTAGACCTTCTATGAACGAACCTGAAAGTGTATTTTGGTCGCATTATATCGATGAAAAAACGACTCCATTATACCCCTTTGGTTTTGGATTAAGTTATTCTAAATTTGAGTATTCCGATTTGAAATTGTCCTCAAAATCATTTGGTAGAAACGGAAAAATAGAGGTTTCAATACAGTTAAAAAATACTGGTAAAGTCGCTGGCAAAGAAGTAGTGCAACTGTATATTAGAGATTTTGTAGCTAGTGTTACGAGACCGGTTTTAGAATTAAAAGGTTTTGAAATGGTCGAATTACAACCAAATGAAACGAAGAGAGTAACATTCATAGTCAATGAAAAAACGATTGAATTTTTTACAGCCAATTCTAAATGGGACGCGGAAGAAGGCGATTTTAATGTATTCGTTGGTGGAAATTCTGCAGCGACTTTAAAAGATGATTTTCAATTTATAAAGTAATCTTATGGACAAAATTTGTATAATCGTAAAAATATAGAAATTAAAAAGGGGAGAAAATAGCACCATAAACGCTAATATTTAATAAAAATTACATTTATCCCCTTTTTTTCTTGCTAGTTAAGATAATTTTTTGTTAAATTTGGCCATTAATAACCCTACAAATATATAAGCGTATACAGAAAAATTACTTTTTAGAAAATTGCCCCCAAACTTATTTAAATCTAAAAGTAATTGTTATGGCTAATATACAAAAAATCGATGCGTTACTGGTAACGGATTATATTGCAGGCGACGAAAAGGCGTTGTCTACTTTAATAAAAAGACATGAATCTAAAATATACGGATTCATATACTCTAAAATCTCAGATAGAGATATTTCAAATGATATTTTTCAGGATACGTTCATTAAAGTTATAAAAACTTTAAAAACAAGTTCGTATAATGAAGAAGGAAAATTTCTTCCTTGGGTAATGCGTATTGCGCATAACCTAATTATAGATCATTTTCGAAGAGCAAAAAAAATGCCTTTGTTTAGAGAAACTGAGGAGTTTTCTATTTTTTCAATAATGTCTGATGACTCTCTTACTATTGAAAACAAAATGATCGCTGATCAAGTCGAAATAGATATCAAAAAACTTATAGAAGAATTACCTGCCGATCAAAAAGAAGTTTTGGTAATGCGAATGTATCAAGATATGAGTTTTAAAGAAATCTCAGAGATAACAGGAGTTAGTATAAATACAGCCTTAGGTAGAATGCGTTACGCGCTAATGAATTTGAGAAAAGTAATTGATAAACATCAAATTGTTTTGACAAACTAGTAATAAAGTTGTAAATCCTCCGTTGTAATATAAAATATAATTTTTTATACTATATGGAAAAGAATTACTCTAAAGCATCAAAAATTACTAAGAAAATGAAACCCGAAAAAGAAGTCGTTTCTTTTTTGCTGAATTACTCTAAAGCATTAAAAATAATGAAAATAGAGAATCAGGTTTTCGAAATCATAGTCAATTAAAAAACCTTCTTTCAAAGGAGAATTCAAGAACCAATGCTAACTTGAATAGTAAATTTCACTAATTTCTAATAAAAATTAGTGAAATTTGTTGTTTATACTACTTTCACTTTTTAGTGTAGGCGTCCAAAACAGATTTTCTACCAATAGTGCTAGTAATAATATCCTTTTCTAAATCCCAAGCTCGAGCAGGCGAATATTGTCTTCCGTACCAAATAATCTGCAAATGCAAATCATTCCAAATCTCCTCAGGAAAAATTCGTTTGGCATCTTTCTCCGTCTGAACCACATTTTTGCCATTTGTTAGATTCCAACGATACATTAATCGGTGTATGTGCGTATCCACAGGAAAAGCAGGAACTCCAAAAGCTTGTGACATCACCACGCTAGCAGTTTTGTGTCCCACAGCAGGTAATTCTTCAAGATATTCAAAACTCTGCGGAACAAGTCCGTTATGTTTATCAATCAAAATATGGGACAAACCATGAATTCCTTTGGATTTCATTGGTGACAAACCACAAGGTCTAATAATATCTCGAATTTCTTCTACCGACATTTTTATCATATCATACGGATTATCAGCCTTCGCAAAAAGCAAAGGTGTAATTTGATTCACCCGCACATCAGTACATTGTGCCGATAGTAAAACAGCAATCAATAAAGTATACGGATCTTTATGATCCAAAGGCATCGGAATTGTTGGGTAAAGTTCTTTTAACGTATTTATAACAAACGTCACACGCTCCTGTTTCGTCATTTTCACTAGATTTGAAATGTAAAGAAAAGCAATTACAATATCAATTACAATGTCAATTTTAAATTCTCATAGCTGCATTCTGAAATGTCAAGGCTAAAATTAATAAGAGCCTAATCCAGCTTTTCGTTGCAACTCCTCATTTTTATTCCTTTTTTTCTAAGTTACGACAAGAGCTTCCGTTGGTCGCTTTGCCCTAACAAGAAAAAATAGACATAAAAACTCCGGGGTTTTCACTGCAATCTGGGGCAAAAATCAGGAATCAAAAAACCAGTGTTGCTATCAACAAAAGAAGTAAAATCAAATCTGCTAAAAATCCAACAATCTAAAAATCTTAAATATAAAATTATGACTACATTAAAAAAAGGAGATAAAGCACCCAGTTTTTCCAGCTTAGATCAAGACGGTAAAGCACATGCGCTAGCCGATTACGCAGGTAAAAAATTAGTCGTTTTCTTTTATCCAAAAGCAAATACTCCTGGATGCACCGCCGAAGCTTGTGATTTAAGAGACAATTTTGACCGTTTTCACGATAATAATTATGCTTTGTTAGGAGTAAGCGCCGATAGTGCAAAGGCACAGTCTAAGTTTAAAGACAAGTATGAATTTCCTTTTCCATTATTAGCCGATGAAGATAAGTCGGTAATCAATGCATTTGGAGTTTGGGGACCCAAAAAATTCATGGGGAAAGAATACGATGGAATTCATCGAACTACCTTTATTATTGATGAAAAAGGAATTATAGATGAGGTTATATCCGATGTGAAAACCAAAACACATAGTGCTCAAATTTTAAAATAAAAAAGTAGTATCGAAATCGAATTAAAAAAAAACCAAGAAGAACAAGCTGTTTTTCTTGGTTTTTTTTAAGTATTTAGCTGCTTTATTTTGTTGCTTCTACAAGCGAATTAGCGTGATAACCAAAAAGATGTTTTTCTTTAATTATTTCTGCAACTCCTGGTGGCAGCATTGGTTCCCAGCCTGGTTTTCCTGCACTAATCATTTTTAATACTTCGCGAGAGAAAACTTCTAGAATTTTTGGATCGTAATCATTTATATCCACTACTTTTCCGTTAAACTTAAAGAATTTGTATAATTCTTTCATTCTAGGATGTACTTTTAAAGTTTCAGAAGTAATGATTTCGCCTTGTTCACCTATCATCGGATATAAAAATACTTTCATATCGCGATAGAATAATTTTCCAAAGGCTTCGAGTATTCCTCCACTTAAATGGCGATAATATTTCTCATCAAATATATCTACCAGGTTGTTTACTCCCATGGCAAGACCCATTCTTGCTTTGGTATAATTAGAGAAATATTCTACTACTTTATAGTATTCTTGAAAATTAGAAATCATTACAGTTTGTCCCAACGAACAAAGTAATTCAGCACGATCCATGAAATCTCTTTCGTCAATTTCCCCGTCTGATCGAAGGTTAGATAAAGTGATTTCAAAAATTACTAATGTATTTTCTTTTTCAACTTTATTTTCTTCCAGGAACATTTTTAGCGATTCTTTATACATGTCCATGTTTACCTTCGTAACTGGGCGAAAACTACCTCTAAAGGCAAGAATATTTTTTTTGTATAAAATGGAGGCTGGCAGAATGTTTTTACCTTCTGGGTTGAACATTACAGCATCGGTCATGCCGTTTTTTACTAATTGTAAACTCATCAATCGATTGTCTACGTCAGCAAAGCGAGGTCCAGAAAAGTTTATAGTATCAATTTCTAATTGATCTTTGTCTAAGTGATCGTATAAGTATCGCAATAACCTTTTAGGGTCAGTATATTTGTAAAAAGCACCGTAGATTAGGTTAACTCCTAAAATACCAAGTGTCTCTTGTTGCAGTCTAGAATCAGTTTCTTTAAAGCGAATATGAATAATAACTTCATTATAAGCCTCATTTGGCTCGAGTTGGTACCGTATTCCTACCCAACCGTGTCCTTTAAATTGTTTAGCAAAGTCGATAGTTGCAACCGTATTGGCATAACTAAAAAACAATTTGTTGGGATGTTTCGTTCTGCTTAATCGTTCTTCAATTAATTCACTTTCAAAATTAAGCATCTTTTTGAGACGACTCTCTGTGACATAACGTCCATCTTCTTCGATACCATAAACTGCATCACTAAAATCTTTATCATAAGCAGACATTGCTTTTGCAATTGTTCCAGAAGAACCTCCCGATCTAAAAAAATGCCTTACCGTTTCTTGTCCAGCCCCAATTTCAGCAAAAGTTCCGTATATATGTTCATTCAAATTAATACGCAGTGCTTTGTCTTTTGTAGAAGGAATTTGTTCAATAACTTTATCTCCTTTTAGTTTAATCTTGTGGGCTTCCATTTTATTTCTTTTAATTTGGGCAATTTTGTTGCAAAGTTAACTAAATAGGTTTCTAATGGAAGATAATTAATCCTATTTTTGTAAAAAAAAGAAAGGCAATTGAAGGTATATTTTTTAGGAACAGGCACGTCTCAAGGGATTCCAATTATTGGGAGCGATCATGAAGTTTGCAAAAGTACAGATAGTAAAGATAAACGACTGCGCGTTTCGGTATGGATTTCTTGGGAAAATTACTCTTATGTGATCGATTGTGGCCCTGATTTTAGACAACAAATGTTAGCTTCAAATTGCAGAAAATTGGATGGAATTCTCTTTACTCATGAACATGCAGACCATACTGCAGGTTTAGATGATATAAGACCTTTTAATTTTAAGCAAGGTGAAATTCCAATTTATGCACATCCTAGAGTTATTGAAAACATAAAAAAACGTTTTGATTATATTTTCGAAACTATAAACAAATACCCAGGAGCACCTTCCGTGAGCACTATTGAAATACAAAACAACCAGCCTTTTGCAATTGGGAATAAAATTGCGATACCAATTGAGGTGATGCATGGTGATTTACAGGTTTTTGGATTTAGAATTGATGACTTCGCTTATTTAACGGATGTAAAAACTATTGAAGAAAAAGAAATAGCAAAATTAAAAAACCTAAAAGTGCTGGTGGTAAATGCGTTGAGAGAAGATCCTCATAATACTCATTTTAATTTGCAAGAAGCACTTGATTTTATAGCGTTAATAAAACCAGAGAAAGCGTATCTTACTCACATTAGCCACATGCTTGGTTTTCACCTAGTGGTCCAAAAAAAATTACCGAAGAATGTTTTCTTAGCTTATGATAATTTAGAAATTACAATTTAACACAATCAATAATGAAAAAATCGTTAGTCCTTTATGCCTTAATTCTGTCTTTGCTTTTTAATGTTTATACCTATATGTTTTTAAGTAAAGAAGTGACGTATGAAAAAGAGAAGTATGTAAAAACCACCACAAGATTAAAGGATAGTTTGGCATCTGTAACTAATAAAATGAGTGATATTAATTATTTTTCATTAGAAAAAAATGAAAATGCACAAAATTACTTTGAATCGGCTAAGTCATATAAAATAAGAAATTATGCAACTTTGGTACCTTATGTCACAGGACAATTATTAGACTTAAATTCTAATCCAAAAGGTAATCCATATACTGGACAAGTGCAGTTAGGAGCTACTAAGTTCTCGATCAACAAAGTAAAAATACTTAATCACCGCTGGATCATTGCCGATTTTACAGATGGAGAATATTGGGGTGAAGTATTACTTAAGTATTTTATAAACGATGACGAAAGCGTTTCTTTCGAGGTAAATCAAACTATTTTATACCAAAAGTAGTATTCAGGAGGCAGATTTCAGTGATCAGAACGCAGGAAGAAGTATTCAGTTCGCAGTCTGCGTCATTGCACGGAACGAAGCAATCCCTCTAAAGACAGATTACAGTTTTCAGGTGGCAGATTTTAAAATAGTGTTCGTAATATAGAAATCGAAAAAATAGTCAGGATACATACCCAGTAACTAAACGAATCACTGAGCGCTGCGATCTGAACACTGCCTACTGAACACTGAAATCTACCTACTGGAATCTGAAAACTGAAATCTGCTAACTATTTTTCACTAAGCCAATTCTTAAAATCGTGAAAATTTTGTGGAGCAACTCCATGACCAACTGGATATTCTTTATACGTTACTGCAATACCTAGTTTTTCTAAGATTGCTGGTGTTTTTCTTGCCCAATCAATTGGTATAACTTGATCTACCGTTCCGTGTGATGCAAATACTTTAAGTTGGCGCAAGTTATTTTTTAAGTAGTCGTCCTTGGCAATATCTAAATTAATATAACCACTCATAGCAACGACTTTATTTACTTTTTCTGGATAGGAAAGTGCTACCGCATAACTCAAAATAGAACCTTGGCTGAAACCAATTAGATTCACATCATTCGCATCAATAGGGTAATTTGCTACTAATTCATCAATCAAAAGCGCAATTTTATCTCGTGATATTCGGGCTTGGTCGTTATCTGAAAATTTGTTTTCATCCGCATCAAAATTTATAGCGTACCAAGCGTAACTTCCGTATTGAAGGTCATAAGGCGCTCGAGCAGAGATAATGTAATATTGATCGGATAACTCAGTTGCAAACGAAAATAAATCTTCTTCGTTACTGCCATAACCGTGCAGCAGAAGCAATAAAGGGTTTTTGTCAAGAATTACTTTAGGTTCTCTTATTTTATATTTTAAAGATAAATTCATTTTTAAGTATTCAGTTATGAGTTATGGGTGTTCAGTGTTCAGTGTTCAGTGTTCAGTGTTCAGTGTTCAGTGTTCAGTGTTCAGTGTTCAGTGTTCAGTGTTCAGTGTTGATATTTTAATAGTTTGATTCTTAATTTTTAGTATTTAAAAAATGAATTGTATTTTTTATTTTTATTTTGAAATTGCCATTGCCATTGAACTTTGCCATTTATATTGCTATTGATTTTTTGCTAAGAAATACTTTTAAGCCATTTCTGAAAATATTCTCCCAACAATGGAACTGGTTTGGTTTCTCCCTTTATAGCACTAAAAATACCATAAGACCATAAGACAGAAACAAAAATCCACATGGGTACAGAGATCATCAAACTATCAAAATTGCTGACGATTAATCCTAGTGAAATAAAGGTAAGCGTAAGTCCCAACCCTTGGCGAATATGAAACGAAGCAAATTGATTTTTATCTTCGGAGTTCATGGAAATAGCGATAAAAACGCCAATGCCTAAAATATAACTAGTAATAGCGGCTGTTTTTCCGGCTTCGATTGTATTGTTCATGATATGATTATCCTAAAATTAATTTACCTTGATTCAAAATTCCGTAGGCTTTACCTTTTAAATTTAGACCTAGAAAAGCGGAGTTTTTTGATTTTGATTTTATATTTTCTTTTGTAAAAATAGTATCTCCTGCGGGATTGAATAAAGTAATATTGGCGATTTCACCTTCCTTAATACTACAGCTCGGAATACTGAAAATTGTTTTTCCTGCTGTAAATTTATCGATTATAGTTTCTAAAGGAAGTACGGTCATCAAAGCGCCAAAAGCACTTTCTAATCCGATAGTTCCATTTTTCGCCATATCAAACTCCATTTTCTTGTGCTCAATATCTATTGGGTTATGGTCAGAAGTGATAAAATCAATTGTTCCTTCTAGAATGCCAGTTAATAATGCTTGTCTGTCTTTTTCAGTTCGTAAAGGAGGCGAGACTTTATATCTAGTGTCAAATCCTTCTAATTTTTCATCGGTTAAAACCAAATGATGCACCGTTACACTACAAGTTACCTTTAGCCCTTTTGCTTTAGCTTCTTTAATTAATTGAACCGATTTTGCAGAAGAGATGGTAGGAATATGCATTTTTCCCCCTGTATATTCTAATAAAAATAAGTTTCTCGATATCTGCAATTCTTCGGCTAAATCGGGAGTTCCTTTTAGACCCAATCGGGTAGAAACGATTCCTTCGTTAACGACACCATTTCCTTTAATCTGATTGTCTTGCGCAAAAGCAATAACCAATCCGTCAAAATCTTGTACGTATTGCAAAGCTATTTTTAGCAAATTAGCATTTTCTAAACTTTTAGAATAATCTCCAAAAGCAATAGCGCCAGCATTTTTCATATCATATAATTCTGCCATGTCTTTGCCTTCACTTCCTTTGGTTAGAGCTCCAATTGGGAAAAGCTGGGTAGCAAATGCATTGGCTTTGTTTTTTACAAAATTAATCTGTGCTTGATTGTCAGTAATAGGGAAGCAGTTGGGCTGTAAAGCGATTGCCGTAAAGCCGCTTTTGGCAGCAACATCAAGACCGTTTGCAATGGTTTCTCTATCTTCAAAACCAGGTTCTCCAATGGAAACACTACTGTCAAACCATCCTTGTGAGATGTGTAGATTGTCTAGTTTTACTTCTTCGGTATTGTCAGTATTTGCAAGTTTCGATCCGATTTTTTTTATAAAACCATCTTCAATTAAGAGATCAACAGTTTGATTGTTAAACGAACTTGTAGCATCTATAATTTTGGCGTTTCGGATGATGATTTTCATGTTTTACTATAATTTTTTTGAAGTTGGATTCTTTATAAAGCCGCTTTTGTTGCTATTTTACAAATCTGATAATTGCCATTTCTACAACCAGAAATAGTAGCGCAAAGATAATAAACCATTTCCAAAGTTGATTGTCGCTTCGGTTGGTTTGTAATGTATCAAAAATGGTTAAAATAGAATCACTTGTTTTATATTGGGATATTATGCTTTCATTAACTTGATTCAGATTGCTTTCAGTTCTTGGGTAATTAAAACTAATGTTTTCTAACGGTTTTTTTGGGTCGGAAATAGTATAATTTCCTGCTGTTGCGGGATAGTCGTTAAAAAATAATTGCACTTTATTATTTAGTAACTGCTGAACGGGTATAAATTGTTCAATCTCATTTTTTACGGTCAGGATATCATCTTTAGACAATAAAACATCAACAACATATGGAATACTGTTGCCAATCGTATTAGCACTAATTCCATCATTTTGCTTGCTTAGTGCCATTTTATAAAATACAGGAACAATTAGCGGTGATTGCTGAAAATTAGAATTCAATGTATTTATTGGAGCCAAAAATACGTAAACGGAAGAAACTGCTTTTTTTAATCCTATTAAAAATGGTGATTCATCTTCATAAGACAAAATTATTGGACTTGAACTCGAGATTAAAAATTCTTTTTTTGTTTTTGGATACTGAAAATTACTTGTTTTATTTTCGAAAACGCCAGAAAATAATGGATGACTGAAGTTAATTTTCGTAATCAGTTTTTCATTCGATTCTAAAGATTGAAACTGAATGTTTCCCAATGTGCTCAGAAAAGTATTTAAATTAGGAATTGCAGTCGTTTCCGAAGGAATTACAATTACATTTCCGCCTTTCGTAACAAAAGACTTTAAGGTAGTTTGTAATGCTTGCGGAATCTCGATTAACTCATTTAAAACAATCGCGTCTTGCTTATCAATACTATTATAATCTAAATTTCCCAAGTTATAATTTTGATAATTAAATTCATCTTTCGTATAGATTCGAGACAAGAATTTACTTTTATCGGTTTCTCCAATACTAATAACATTGCTTTTTTTAATTTTCGAAATGCTAAAAAATAATTTATTATCGTATGCCAAATCATTGTCATCAATAGCAACATATCCGTGAAAAGCTTCTTTTGGAATGGTGAAATTGGTGGTTTCTTTTTTGTTTTTAAAGTCTACAACTGTTTTGGCAATCAATTTATCTTGATTGTATAAAGCCATCGGAACTGACTTTAAATCTTCTCCATAATTGGTAGAAATAATGCTTAATTCATAAAAATCATCAAGAGTTTGCTTTATAAATACGCTGTCTATAGCTACATTGTTTTTTTGTTCCGCTTTCGCAATAATAAAATAAGGAACCGTTTCAGTTCCCATATTCTTTACTTGATTTGCGGTTAAACCAACGACATCGGTAATTATTATAATGTCTTTTTTGAAAGGTGATTTGTGTGCTTTGACTTTGGCGATTATATTGTCTAACTCAAAAAGAGTTGCACTGTATTTGATATTTTGCAATTCACTTCGAATAGTTTTTATATCGGTATTCCAATAATTATCAGTGTTGGTTAGCAAGGAGAAAGTAGTATTTTCGGGAGTTTCTTCAAGCAGTTCCTGAACGGCACGTTTTAGTAATTCCCCTTTTTTTCCTTTGGCTTGCATACTAAAAGAATTATCTAGAATAATATACATTTCATTAGTTGCGTTTTTACTGTCTTTAGATTCAAAAAAAGGCTGTGCAAATGCAAGAATGATACAGGCCAGCAGTAACAATCTGCACGTCAATAACAACCACTTTTTTATTGTAGAACTTTTACGGGTTTGTATCGAAAGTGCTTTTAGAAAACGAACATTAGTAAAGTATTCTTTTTTGAATCGTCGGAACTGGAATAAATGCACCAAAATTGGAACAATCAACAGGAACAGAAAGTATAGAATTTCGGGTTGTTTAAAATGCATTCTTAGATTTTATTTTCTTTACTGATTTTTAACTTGAATGTAAAAATTTTTATGTTTGTCAAAAATACAAATTTGTAGACAGTTTCTTCTGATGTTGCAATTATTTTTCGAAAGAGCAGAGAAATAGGGGGATTTTCAAAGAAAATAAGTATTTTAGCTTTTTAAGGGATTTTAAACATTCGCTTACCAAATTAGTACTGTTGCCAAAATTGCTTTTTAAGAAGTGAAAACTTAGATTAGGAATAATAATGGCGAAAGTGAAAAATTGAATGTAAAGAAATTACAAATATTAAGTAAAATAAAAAAATGAAAAAGGCATATCTATTTCTTCTGTTAGTTACTACAATAACAACGGTGCAGGCACAAAAACATCTGATTAATTTAATAGTAGGAACGTATACGAATACCTGTTACAGCAAAGGAATATATGTTTATGAATTCAATACTGATAATGGTCACATGAGACTTAAAAAATCTTCGGATAGTATTGTGAATCCTAGTTTTGTTGCACTTTCTAAAGATGAGAAATATATTTATGCAGTAAATGAAAACGGAGTAGAAAGTACCGTAAGTGCTTTCTCGTTCGATGCTGTAAGTGGAAGGCCAACCTTTATTAATATGGAAAGTTCTAAAGGTGCCGATCCTTGTTATCTTATTAACGACGAATCAAACGTAATTGTAGCCAATTATACAGGTGGAAATATTTCGGTCTTTGGCAAAAAACCAGATGGTAGTTTAACCGAAGCCAAACAAGTAATCCAGCATTTTGGAAAAGGTCTCAATGCCGAGAGACAAGAGAAACCGCATGTGCACATGGTTTATTTTTCTCCCGACAAAAAGTATGTTTTGAGCAATGATTTAGGAACTGACAAAATTTATGTCTACAATTATAATCCAACGGCTAGTACCGAAGTTTTAAGTTTAAAAGATAGTGTTTCTGTTAAAGCTGGAAGCGGGCCAAGACATTTAACTTTTAGTAAAAACGGAAAGAATATTTATCTTTTGCAAGAGCTAGATGGTTCGCTGACTACATTTGATTATGAGGACGGTAAACTAACACAAATTGATGAAACTTCTATATTACCTGCAGACTTTAAAGGAAATTTTAGCTCAGCAGATATTCATATTTCACCAAATGGTAAATTTCTATATGCATCTAATAGAGGAGAAGCTAACAATATTTCTATTTTTAAAATAATGAAAAAGGGAAAATTGGAATTGAAAGGACAAGTTAGTACTATGGGTAAAGGCCCAAGAAATTTTGTGATTGATCCAACAGGGAAGTTTCTTTTGGTAGCACATCAGTATACCAATAATATTGTTGTTTTTAAAATTAACAAAAGGAAAGGAACGTTGACAGATACGGGAAGTAGATTTGATTTGTGTTCTCCTGTTTGCCTTATATTCACAAAACAATCTGAAGCTAAAAAGTAAAATAATTTAAACATTCTTAAAAAAATAGCCAGTGATTTTGATCACTGGCTATTTTTTTTACTGCAATCTGCAATCTCTATTTCTTGTCTTTACGTTTCTTAGCTTGGTTTTTCAGCATATTTCTGTTTACAGAACCATGTGTTTTTTTCTTTGTCACACCAGGTCCTCCCAAATTGACTTTTTTATTCTTTTTACTTTTCTCTTGAAAAGCACCATCACCCTCTAGTTTTTGTTTTTTCATCAAAAATTTAATAGGTTGTCTGTCTTTCTCAGGTTCAATTAACTTTGATGAAATTTCTACTTCCTCGGGGAAATTTTCAATAGCCAATTCGGTATTCATTAATACTTCAATAGCTACTTTTGACTCCTCTTCACGAGGTGCTATAAGGCTTATGGCAGTTCCCGTCGCATCAGCACGACCTGTTCTACCAATACGGTGCATGTATAATTCTGGTAATTCTGGCATTTCAAAATTGATTACGTGTGTAATATTCGAAATATCCAAACCTCTGGCCATGATATCGGTGGTAATCAAACCCCTTAGGTTTCCTTCCTGAAAAGAAGCCATTGTACTTAAACGATAATTTTGTGACTTATTGGAGTGAATTACACCAAACTGTCCATCAAAATCTTCCTCAATACGTTCGTGAACTAAATCTGAAATCTTTTTATTATTTACAAAAACCAGCACACGACTCATGTCTTCGTTGGTTTGTAATAAATGTTTAAGCAGGTTAATTTTGGTATTAAAATTCGCAGCTTGATAGCTAATTTGTGTAATATTTTCTAGAGGAGTTCCAGATGCCGAAAGTGTAACTTCTTCCGGGTAATCAAAATAATCGTTCAAAATTGCATCTACTTCGTCAGTCATTGTCGCTGAAAACAGGATGTTTTGACGTTTTTTTGGCATCATAGCCAGAATAGCTGTCAATTGGGTACGAAAGCCTAAATTTAACATTTCGTCAAATTCATCAATAACCAATTTTTGCATTTCTTCAAAACGGATCACATTATCTAATGTTAAATCCATGATTCTTCCTGGTGTCCCCACCAGAATATCACATCCTTGATAAACGGTCGTTTTTTGCGTATTGATATTCACACCACCAAAAATACCGACGGTGCGAACCGACATGTACTTGGTTAATTTTTCTACCTCTTCAACAACCTGTACTACAAGTTCTCGAGTAGGGACAAGAATTACTATTTTTGGAGTATGACCTGGAGTGAATTTATACAGTTTTAATAGTGGCAGTAAATAGGCAAATGTTTTACCTGTACCGGTTTGAGCAATTCCCATCATATCGCGTCCTGACATTATCACAGAAAAAGTTTTTTCCTGAATAGGAGTAGGAGAGGTGAACCCTAAATCGTCGATTGCTTTTTGTACCGATTTTGGGAGATTGAATTGTTCGAAAGTACTCATTTGCTTAAATTTTTTGCAAAGGTACGTTTTTTTTACGGTTCATTAAATACTGATTATCAATCGGTTGAATAAATCAGTAGTTGATATTTGCCTAAAAACCTTCGAATACACCCAATCCAAATAAGGCAAAATCATATTTTACTGGATCTATTGGATCTAATTCTCGAAGTTTCATATCCAGTTCTGCTAGTGCTTTTCCGTCGTTTTGCTTTCGAGTAAGCAGTTCTAATTTCCGAGCTACATTTCCAGAATGAACATCTAGAGGACAGGATAAGAGTGAAGGAGAAATTGATTTCCAGATTCCTAAATCTACTCCTTTATTATCTTGACGGATCATCCATCTTAAATACATGTTGATCCTCTTGGCCGCAGATCCTTTTAAAGGATCAGAAACATGTTTTTGAGTTCGATACTGATGAGGAATTTCAAAGAATAGTTTTTTGAATTCATGAATGCTATGCTGTAAATCATTGTCCTTTATATTCCGAGTAAAAACGGTTTCTAGTCCACCATGATTTTTATAAATGTTCTGTAATCCTTTAATAAAACCCGCAAAATCTTGTCCGTTAAAAGTGCGATGTACAAAAGTATCGAGCCGCTTTAAATCGGTTTCTTGGTGCGACATCACAAAATCATAAGGAGCATTGCCCATTAAATCCATCATTTTGTGGGCATTCTTTATAATCATTTTTCGGTTCCCCCAAGAAATGGTTGCACTCAGGAAGCCAGCAATTTCTACATCTTCTTTTTGAGTAAATAAATGCGGAATCTGCACAGGATCACTTTCGATAAAATCAAAATTGTTGTATAATAAGACTTTTTCGTCCAAAAATGATTTGAGCTCAGATTTATTCATTACTATTTCGGCTAATATTTTATCAAAAGGAAAGGTTTGCTAAAGTAAATGAAAGTGCTTTTTATAAAAAAGATTAAAGATAAAAAGTTTATGATACTTAAAAAATAATATCTAAACCTTTTAAAGATTGTTTTTAATTTCATTTCTTATAATATTCAAAATTTCAGTATGATAATAAAAAGTTTTTTTTAAATTATCCGTATCGTAAGAAGTATTTTCAAGTACTATAGCGCTTGTTTTTGTTTTCGGAAAGTAATAGCTCATTGATACAAATCCAGGAGAAAAACCTGTCTGTCCTAATTGTAAGATACTATCTTTCATATCAATAGTTATTCCATAACCATACTCTGTTATGCCAAAAATCGGATGATTGCGCACTGCACCTAGTTGCTTAGTTGCTACCATTGTCATGGTTTCATTTTTTAATAATTGGCCGCCATAAAACATTTTATTCCAAATATTTAAATCTTCTGCCGTTGATATAAAAGAACCCGCCGCAACATAGTTTTTAAAAGTTTCGTTTTCAAATTCAATTTTACCATTTTCATTTTCCTTATAGCCTTTTACCAAATTATTATAATGTTTTATTTCGGGATGAAAGGTATTTGTCATTCCACATTTTGCAAATAGATCCATTGAAAGTGCTGCAAATGATTTTCCAGAGGTTTTCTCAATAATTTTTGCTAATAAATCATAACCAATTTGAGAATAGGAATATTGGGTTCCAACTTTAAAAGCTGTGGGTTTGTCAATTTGGGTTATCCCGTGCATATGTGTTAACAAGTGATGAATTGTAACGGTATCTGTCCAACTTTCTTTAAGTTCTGGCAAGTATTTATGAATAGGAATATTTAAGTTCAAGTGACCTTTCTCAAATTCTTGAAGCACTAAGACTGCTGTAAATTGTTTGCTAATTGAACCAATAACAAATTGGTCATTCAATTTTAAAATGTCCTTTTTTTCAATATCTGAGTATCCTAAAATTTTAGAATATGTTGTTTTTCCTTCTTGTGAAATTAGAACTATTCCATTAAACTGTTTCGTTGTTGTCGCTAATAATAATGAATCTATTTTTTTTGTGAGATTTTTTTGTTGTCCATAAGATATGTTTATAGTTGTCAAAAAAATAAGAGCAAAGAGTATTCGTTTTATCATTTTGTTTTTATTAATTTTTGGAGGTAATTCGAAATTCTAACTAACTCATTAATCCATCAACCATAACTAATTTGCGATCCGCCATATTTGCCAATTCTTCGTTGTGGGTTACGATTACAAAAGTTTGTCCAAATTCATCACGAAGTTGAAAAAATAATTGATGAAGATTTTCTGCAGATTGCGTATCGAGGTTTCCCGAAGGTTCATCAGCAAAAATAATATCGGGTTTGTTAATCAAGGCTCTCGCTACTGCCACACGTTGTTGTTCTCCACCAGAAAGTTCGTTTGGTTTATGATTTATTCGATGCGATAATCCTAAATAATCTAATAATTTTTTAGCTTCCTTTTCGGTTTCGGTTGTTTTTTTTCCAGCGATATAAGCTGGAATACATACGTTCTCTAAGGCAGTAAATTCAGGTAACAACTGATGAAACTGAAAAATAAAGCCCAAATTTAAGTTTCTGAATTTTGATAAAGTTTTATCATTCATTTTCAGAATATCTTCGCCGTTAATTTCTAGAGAAGTTACTTCTTTTTGTTTGTTTGTTCTTTCTTTGGGGGTTAGGAGGATACTTGGTTTATCTAGCGTTCCTAGAATTTGTAGTAGAGTTGTTTTTCCTGCACCCGAAGCGCCAACAATAGAAACAATTTCCCCTTTGGCAATGTGTAAATCGACTCCTTTAAGAACCTCAAGCTGATCGTAGTATTTATGTATGTTTTTTGCGTGAATCATTATTAGACTATTTTTACAAAGAAACAAAGATTCTATTAATAAAGTAATGTATCTCTTTATGATTTTTAGTGAATATAATTTTTATAAATTAAAAAAGTAATTATTAACTATGTTTTTAATCTAATTGTGTAAATTGTCTTTTATTTTATAAATTAGAATAGAGAAAAAAGCATTTTAGTTTTTAAAAGTATAGTAATTTGAAAGCAAAGAGCGTTTTATTGAATAGTAAATAAGCAATTCATTCCTGTTCATATAAATAGTAAAAATATGGAAAACGAAAACGAAGCGTTTGAAAACTTGAAGAAAAAAAAGTTGCTTCTGGGGATTTTATTTGATGCATTGGGAATGGTAACCTATACAATTCCTTGGGTAGGTGAATTTGGAGATGTGATTTGGGCGCCAGCGGCTGGTTATTTAATGACCAGAATGTACGCAGGAAGAGTGGGTCGAGTTGCAGGATTTTTAACTTTTGTAGAGGAAATTCTACCTTTTACCGATATAATTCCTTCCTTTACGCTTACCTGGGTTTATACCTATCTCATAAAAAGTAATAAAAGCGAAAAAAAAAGAAAATAGATACCTTGCCTTAATCATTAAATAAAAAGCCCAATCCCATACTCTTCAGCATTTTTTTTTCGAATGCCCAAAAGAATGGAAACTGTCCGAATATAAAGCCTATCAAAACCAAAAGTAATTGATATATGGGGAAAATTAATAGCAGTCGAACAGGTGTAAACCAAAAACCTAAATCCTCTTTTGTAATACCGATCAAGATACAAGCTGGTTTTGATAACCACGCTGATGCAGATCCTGTAATTGCAAAAACAATTAGTATTATGGTAAGCTGATAATTGGATGTAATTCCCCAACGTTTTCTAAATTCCTTCATTTTTTTAGTACTGATTGCAAAGGTAGTAAGATTATCTTAGGGGAGTGGATACATAAAGAAAATTATTGGTACTACTCAAAATAAAGATCTTTTCGATTTATCTATTATATATAAAAAAAGCCATTACTGGAGAAGTAGATGGCTTTAATAAGTTATGCTGAAACAATTATTTTCCAAAAAGCTTTCCGAGCATTCCAATCATTCCGCCACTACCTTTCGTTGCAGCTGCAGCATCTTCCATGTCTACCTTGCCATCCCCATTTTGGTCTAAACCAAATTTAACGCCATACGTAGAAATAGCCTCGAGAATTCCAGAAGTTTGTGCACCGCCACCCGTAAGTGCACCAATTAAATCACTAATCTCAAAACTTTTATCGTTAGGATCTTTGACCTTATTGACCAATGAACCTAATACTTTCGTAACCATACTTCCTGCAACTCCAGAAGAAGTGGCATCATTCAAGCCAAATTTTTCACCTAAGCTTCCCGATAGTTGTTCAGTCAAGCTTTTAACGGTTGGGTTGTTGCTATCCTGTGCATTATTCCCTTGAAATAAACTTGCCAATTGTTCAATTCCTCCTTCAGACGCCATTTTTTGCAGACTAGAAAATATTGAAGAACCTGCTTCGTTCATAACGGCTTCATTTTGCTCATTCGGAACAGCGTTGTTTTTTACAACAGCATCTTGCCCAAATTCTTGTACCAGTTGTGCTAATTGCTCAAACATAGGTTTTTGATTAAAAGTTAAATTCAAATTTAAGAAAAAAGAGGTGATCTATTAAACAATGTTAATAAATCACCTCTATAATATTTAAAATCAATTTACTACCCTAATAAAGTAATAATTTGTTGCGCAAGTTCAGTCCCAATTCGGTCTTGAGCTTCTCCTGTTGCAGCACCAATATGTGGTGTTAATGAAATTTTTGAGTGCATTAAAATAGCCATCTCTGGACTTGGTTCACTTTCAAAAACATCCAATCCTGCAAACAATACTTTTCCGCTATCCAATGCTTTTACAAGCGCTACTTCATCAATAACGCCTCCACGAGCGCAGTTTACAATACCTACCTCGTTTTTCATTATCTCAAATTCTTTCTCTCCTATGATGTATCCGTCTTGAGCAGGAACGTGTAATGTGATAAAGTCAGACTCTTTTAACAAAGATTCCAATGATTGAGAAACGATAGTTGTTGTAACAGATTGTCCGTCAAAAAATTCAACTTTGATGTCTACTTTCGGAATAAAACTATCGGCAGCGATAACTTTCATACCTAAACCAAGCGCCACTTTTGCTGTAGCTTGACCAATACGACCAATACCAATAATTCCTAATGTTTTTCCTCTAAGTTCTATTCCGTTTGCGTACGCTTTTTTCAAACCATCAAAATTTGAATCTCCCTCAAGTGGCATATTTCTGTTGGAATCGTGCAAGAAACGAACACCCGAAAATAAGTGAGCAAAAACCAATTCTGCTACAGATTCTGATGATGAAGCAGGCGTATTTATCACATGAATCCCTTTACTTTTAGCGTAATCAACATCAATATTATCCATCCCTACACCACCGCGACCAATTATTTTTAATCCAGGACAGGCATCAATTATATCTTTACGCACCTTAGTTGCACTGCGAACCAAGACTACACTTACATTGTTTTCATTGACAAAATTAGCTACTTGCTCTTGAGCCACTTTTGTAGTTATAACTTCAAATCCACCTTTTTCTAAAGCTAGAATTCCACTTTTAGAAATTCCATCGTTTGCTAATACTTTCATTATTTATTTCATTGCGAGGAACAAAACAATCGCATCCTCAGTTAATTTGTACATTTATTTTTTGGAGCTATTTCCAGCTGTCATTCCAATCTTTTTTATTGTAGAAAAACAATAAAAAAGGATTTTCCCTTCCATCTGGGCTAGGACTGTAGTAAGCAATAAACATTTTGTTTTAAACCAAAATCTAGGGTTTTAAATTAAACTTTACTTTCCAAAGCTTTCATTACATCAACCAATACCTGAACGCTTTCTATAGGAAGTGCGTTATACATAGAAGCCCTATAACCGCCTACAGATCGATGTCCTGGCAATCCAGAAATTCCAGCTGCTTTCCACATTTCATCAAATGTTGCTGTGTGTGCTTCATCATTCAATAAAAAAGTAGCATTCATGTTAGAACGATCTTCAACTGCTGCGGCTCCTTTAAACAAAGGATTTCTGTCGATCTCGTTATAAAGTAAAGCTGCCTTTGCATTGTTTATTTTTTCAATACCTGCAATTCCGCCCATATTTTTCAACCATCTCAATGTCAATAATGATGCATAAATAGGAAAAACAGGAGGTGTGTTGTACATACTTTCGGCAGCTACGTGTTTGGCGTAATCTAGCATACTAGGAATAGTACGCCCGTTTTTGCCAAGAATTTCTTCTTTAACAACCACTAGAGTTGTTCCTGCAGGACCCATATTTTTTTGAGCTCCAGCATATATAATGTCGAATTTAGAAAAGTCTAATTGTCTCGAAAAAATATCAGAGCTCATATCGCACACCATTGGCATGTCTAAAGATGGGAATTCCTTCATCTGAGTTCCAAATATTGTGTTGTTACTTGTGCAATGAAAATAATCTGCATCTGCCGGTACTGTATATCCTTTTGGAATGTGATTGTAGTTTTCTTCTTTAGAAGAAGCAACTATTACAGTGTTTCCAAAAGACTTAGCTTCTTTAATAGCAGCTGTAGCCCAAGTCCCCGAATCCAAATAAGCGGCTGTACCATTTTCTTTCAATAAGTTATAAGGAATCATTAAGAATTCTAGACTAGCTCCTCCTGCTAGAAAAAGCGCTTTATATCCTTTCCCTTCAAGACCTAAAATATCGATTACTAATTTCCTAGCCTCATCCATAACGGCTACAAAATCTTTGCTCCTATGTGAAATTTCTAGAATAGAAAGACCCGAATCATTAAAATTTAATATTGCTTGTGCTGATTTATCGAAAACTTCTTGTGGTAGAATACATGGTCCTGCGCTGTAGTTGTGTTTTTTCATGATGTAATTTATATCCAAAAATTTTATATGCAAATTTCGGAAATAGGACTTGAAAACCCGCTTAATAATTCGAAATAATTTTACTTTATTGTTATCAAAAATGAAATTATATCTACGTTATCTGCGTAATCCCATAATGCAGGTGTTTGTGTTTTTCCAAAATCAATACTGTTCTCAATGCAATTATTACTCACTACGCACTGAATTTGCTCATTTTCAGCTTTCAATTTTGTTTTTATAGTTGCTATATCATCATAATATTCATAAAACACGCTAGAAATTGGAGAAGCGTAACTGTTGTCTTGCTTTATAGTTAAGAAACCATTGTCAAGTAACTTGAAATTACTCATTAAGAAAACGGCTTTATTGTAATCGTAATTGTTAGCATATTTTTCATAATGAATAACATCTTGGTATTTAAAAATAGCTTCAAAAAAGGGCACAAACGAATAGTTTTTTGGTACAAAAAGTTTCGATACATTTCTGCAACCTAAACCAAAATAGCGAAAGATATCTTCGCCAAGCGCTGTTAATTGTTCCGTGGATTCAGTTCCATTCAAAACAGCAACTGAATTCCTGTTTTTACGAATAATTGAAGGTTTGTTTTTAAAGTAATATTCAAAATAACGAGCTGTATTATTACTTCCTGTAGCAATAACGGCGTCGAAATTTTCTAATTTCCCTTCAACGAATGTAATTTTATTTTTAAAATCGGGTTCAAAAGCAATAATGTAATTAGCGAGGAAAGGCAGCAAATGCTGATCGTTCGAAGAGGTTTTTATTAAAACGTTATGACCTGTAATTAATACGGATAAAAAATCATGAAAACCAACAAGCGGAATGTTACCGGCAAGTATTAAAGCTACATTTTTTGGAACTACTTCACTAAAATCGTATTTAGACAACCACTGATTTAAGTTCTCTTCCGCAAGCGCATTGGCCCACGATTGTATGGCGAAAAAGACTTGCTCAGGAGTATACCAACCGTTATGGGATTGTGAAAGTTGAATTAAATCAGTAAATTTTTCAAAAAACAGCTCATTTCCAAATACGTTTTCTTTTCTCAAGCAATTTTCTTCACTAAATTGGCTTAAAAATTTACCTAATTCAACAAAAACACTTTTTTTTGTTTCTAATGTCATAATGTTTGTGTATGAAATGTTTTGATTGTAATTTTGCACAAAAGTAAACTTTTTCGGCTTTAGGTAATAAGCTTTGTGCTTAATAACTTGACTAAAGCAAATTTTGATTTTTTAACAAACCTTAAGCCTACTGCTTAAAGCATAAAGTAAAAACAATGGCAATTATAATAACAGACGAATGTATTAACTGTGGAGCTTGTGAACCAGAGTGCCCAAATACAGCAATTTATGAAGGAGCAGACGATTGGAGATATAAAGACGGAACAAAACTTAAAGGGAAAGTAATTTTACCAGATGGTACCGAAGTAGATTCGGATGAAGCTCAAACTCCTATTTCTGATGAGGTATATTACATTGTACCAGGAAAATGTACAGAATGTAAAGGGTTTCATGATGAACCACAATGCGCGGCTGTATGCCCAGTAGATTGTTGTATTCCAGATGATAGTCATGTAGAATCAGATGAAACCTTATTAAACAGAAAAGCATTCTTGCACAACGAATAGATTGTAATTTATTCGCGAATGGTAGCATATAAAAAAAGGCTGTCTCGAATTTATTTTGAGACAGCCTTTTACTTTGTACTTTTTATTTTCTTAGAATGTTAAGCCTAATCTAGCATAATAATAGGCTCCGCTAAAACCCATTTGTACAGCGTCCCAGTAACCACCAGCTTCAACCCAGTCATCTTGTTGATCAGGATAAATGTTTAGTAAATTATTAGCTCCAATACTCATTTTTAATGATTTTGAAAGTTTAAATCCTAATGTTAAGTCAGTTACTATTTTAGCGCCATAAGTATCTGTGGCAGCTTTCTTTTGATTTGAAAATAATTCAGCATCAGTATCAGAAGGATTTAATCTGTAATTTTCAGGATCTTCATCCATTTGGTAGTCTAACAGTTTTACTTCGCTAAATCTTGTAAAAGCTAAACCTGCATCAAACCATTTTCGGGCATAGTTTAAATTTAATCCAAATTTACTTTCCGGAGCAGAAGCTAATAAAAAAGCTTTATCACGCTCTCCAAAAAAGGTTCCTTGCGGTAAATTTCCATTTTTGACCTTATCAATTTTCATGTTATTTATGTTTCCTACTAGAGTAGCACCAATCCTATTCTCTCCTACACTTTTTTTCCAAGATAAAACTACATCTAGCCCAGTAGTTTTAGTATCTACACCATTTACAAAAAATTGTGCTTTATCTACACCAAGTCCTAAGGCAGAAGCGTCAAAATAACCTGTCAATACAATCCTGTCTTTTACATTAATTAAATAGCCATCAACAGTCGCAGTAAAATCTCCAAAATTTGCAGTAAATCCTAATGACGCATTTACCGCTTTTTCCTCATTTAAGTTTTCAATACCAAACGCTTTGGTTACTGGGCTGTTATTAGGAGAAAGTAAAACTTCTGTTGCTCCAGCGGAACTAAAATTAGTAAATCGTAAGTTATAATAGATTTGTGCTAATGATGGCGCACGAAAACCAGTACTTAGAGAACCTCTTAAATTTACATTATCAGTTACTTTAAGTCGTGAAGCTAATTTTCCGTTTATAGCACTACCAAAATCACTATAGTTTTCAAAACGAACTGCACCACTTATCATAAAAGCTTTCGTTATATCTAATTCAGCATCGGTATATAAAGAAAAATTGTTACGGCTTTCATTTACTTCATTTGCAGGACTGTAACCTGGAAAACCTTGAGAGCTTCCTGGTCTAGAAATTGTTGGTGATGAATCAGGATCTGTAGGATCATATTCGGGATTTGGTATTGTTGGGGCACTTTGAGTTGTTGGATCTGTAATTGGCTTTCCATTAGTGTCATAAGTAGTATAAGATGCTTCTTGACCTGCAAAGATTTCAAATTTTTCTACTCTGAATTCTGCTCCAAACGCTAAGTTTAATCCCTTAAGAACACTATCATAGTTTTTTGAAACATCAAAATTGGTAGTGTTTTGAGTCAAACTATGTCCGCCTGCATCAAATTCGGTAGGAGAATTTCCTTCAAGAGATGCATTTATGGTTCCCTGTATATTATAGTGAAATTTGTTTTGTCCTAAAGTATTACTAAAATCCAATTTCCAACCATTGTTAGTTTTTGTTCTAATACCTGCCGCAATCGAATTGTCATTTATCTTTGATGTAATTCTTGGTGTAAATCCTCCAGGATAAATTGATTCTACAACTCTTTCCCCATCATTTCTTGTAAAAGCATAGGCATCTGTATTTCTGAAATTGCTTCCGCCAAAAGCATAAAATTGTGTTTTATCGGAGATTGGTACAGCAAAATTTACAAGAAAATTGACACCTTGAATCTCTGCTTCTCCAAAGCCTTTTCTAAAGTCAAATCCAGGACGTAAAGTTTTATTTTTGTTCAAAAATTCACCTGTGATGTTAACAAATCCTCCTTTTGTTCCGACCGCGACACCATAATTTGCACCTACTTTTACGGATCCTCCATCAAAATTTTGGTCTTTACCAAAGGTATTTCCATTACCTTTTTTATCTAAACGATATCCGGGACTATTGGCTGTCCCAGTTGGGAAATTGCCTCGTGCATGGGTATTAAAAACACCATACGTTACAGAACCATTAAATTCATCCACATTGTCATTTAAAACAATATTTATAACACCTGCAATTGCATCAGAACCGTATTGAGCTGCGGCACCATCTCTTAAAATTTCAATTCTTTTGATAGAAGTAGCAGGAATTGCATTTAGGTCGGTTCCCGTATTTCCACGTCCGCGAGTTCCAAACAAATTAATAAGCGACGATTGGTGTCTTCTTTTTCCATTAATTAAAACTAAAGTTTGATCAGGTCCCAAACCTCTAAGAGAAGCGGGATCTACGTGATCTGCACCATCAGAACCAGATTGTTTATTAGCGTTGAATGACGGAGCAACATATTGTAATAATTCATTAATTTCCAATTTCCCGCTTTGTGTTGTTACATCTCTAACATTAATAACGTCAATTGGTACTGCTGAATTTATAACGGTTCTTTTAGCATTCCTAGAGCCCACAATTTGAACTTCTTGTAGCTCTTGACTACCTTCTAAAGCTAAATCGACATTAATTACAGAAGAAGTTGCAGCTTTTGTTACGGACGTATAACCTATGTAACTAAAAACAAGTGAGGTCCCTTCATGTACATTAATTTTGTAAGCTCCATCTAAATCTGTTATAACACCATTTGAAGTGCCTTTTTCGAGAATGTTAACTCCCGGCAATGGTGAGCCGATTTTATCTTTTACAACTCCCGAAATTTCTTTTTGCGCCAGCAAGAATGTGGCATTGAATAAAAACAGTAACAGCGTGATTTTCTTCATGTTGGTTTGTTTAGTTTGTTTGTGGTTAATATTGCTAATATAATCACATTTTAACATATAGTATTTACTTTGTTAATAAAATATTAAAAATAAGTAAGCAATTAGTAGTATTGGAACATTTAATAACAAGTTTTTACTTTGGTTTAATAATTTGTGAATGCTTTGTAGGTACTTTTCAAATCAATTACTTTTTAATTAAATTAAAAAAAAAATATTTTTTGTGTGCTTATTATGTTCTCAGAAAATATCTCTTATTGCATATAAAGAACTTGATCAGTAATCAAAGAGGTAAAACTTGCTGACTAATTGCATTATATCTTATATTTGCAAACTTTAAAAAATCAATTATCAATACAAATAATCACGCAGGTCTTTATTTGTAAAAAAACATAACAGGACTTTGCCAAGATTCAAGTGAAATTGAGAAGCAAAAGTGGCGAAATCACGTTTCATTAAAAATAAATAGTACTAGACATGAAAGCAGGAATTGTAGGATTACCGAATGTTGGAAAATCAACATTATTCAATTGTTTATCAAACGCAAAAGCGCAAAGTGCCAACTTTCCATTTTGTACCATAGAACCAAACATAGGTGTGGTAAATGTACCCGATTCTAGAATTGAAAAATTAGAAGAATTGGTAAAACCAGAACGTGTGCAAATGGCTACTGTTGATATTGTTGATATTGCAGGTTTGGTAAAAGGAGCAAGTAAAGGAGAAGGTTTAGGAAATCAGTTTCTAGGAAATATTAGAGAATGTAATGCGATTATTCACGTGTTGCGTTGTTTTGATAACGATAATATTGTTCACGTTGACGGAAATGTAAACCCAATTCGTGACAAAGAAACTATTGATATCGAATTGCAGTTGAAAGATCTAGAAAATGTTGAAAAACGT
This sequence comes from Flavobacteriales bacterium, assembly GCA_038241955.1. GTDB lineage: Bacteria > Bacteroidota > Bacteroidia > Flavobacteriales > Flavobacteriaceae > Flavobacterium. Next base: position 55,279 of record JBBSSR010000014.1, read on the forward strand.
TTGGAAAAAGTAAATCGCGCTGCCAAAACCGGTAACAAAGAGGCACAGACTGAAAAAGCACTTTTAGACAGAATTAGAGAAACATTGCTTCAGGCAAAATCGGCAAGAACAATAAAACCTCAGAATAATGACGAAGAAGTTTTGATGGAAGGTTTTCAACTTATTACAGCAAAACCAGTATTATATGTTTGTAATGTAGATGAAAATTCGGCTGTAAAAGGCAATAGCTATGTAGATCAAGTGCGTGAATTGGTAAAAGACGAAGATGCTGAGGTAATTGTACTTTCAGTAGGAGCAGAGGCTGACATCACCGAACTAGAAAGCTATGAAGAACGCCAAGTTTTTCTAGAAGACATGGGATTAAGCGAGCCAGGAGCATCTGTTTTAATTCGTGCAGCTTATAAATTATTAAAACAACAAACGTATTTCACTGCAGGTGTGAAAGAAGTTCGCGCTTGGACAATCAATATTGGAGCTACTGCGCCACAAGCCGCTGGAGTAATTCATACTGATTTCGAAAAAGGATTCATCCGTGCCGAAGTAATAGCTTTCGAAGATTTCGTTCAATACGGATCGGAAGCTAAATGTAAAGAAGCAGGAAAATTTAAAGTAGAAGGGAAAGAATACATTGTAAAAGATGGTGATGTGATGCATTTCCGTTTCAACGTTTAAGAAGAACAAAGAACAAAGAATAAAGAAAATAGAGAGAACCGCAAAAGCAATTTTGCGGTTTTTTTGTGGCTACTGAAACCTGAGATCTGCAATCTTTTTTCAGGATTTAATCCAGCTTTCGCTACAAATGAAATTCACTGAACTCCTATTTAGTTGTTGCAGAACGATAAATTGGATATCGGACATTTATATTTAAATTTATTTTTCTTTTCTTTGCGTCTCTGCGCCTTTGCGAGCGTAATTTTATGAATATTAAAAAGACATTTTTAAATTTGGAAGTCGCTTATATTATAAAAACAAAGCAGAATCATATAAAGGGAAGCAGAAACATAAGCCTACATTTGACTTACTTATAATAGAAAAAGTATGGAGTATAAAAACGTACTATCAAAATCATGGTATTTACTCAAAAATACCACATTAGAATTCATAGAAGACAACGCTATAAAGCTGAGTGCTGCTTTGGCGTATTACACCATTTTTGCACTTCCGCCTCTCTTAATTATCATTATCACAATTTGTGGTTTCTTTTTTGGCGAGGAAGCAGTCACGGGTACATTATACGGTCAGATCAATAGATTAGTAGGTAATGATGCTGCAATTCAAATTCAGAATGCTATAAAAAATGTGCAATTATCTGAAAGTAATACGTTTGTAACTATTTTTGGTGTTGTTATGCTTTTAATCGGTGCTTCAGGAGTTTTTGCTGAAATACAAAGTTCAATTAACTTTATTTGGGGATTACGTGCCAAACCAAACAAAGGATTAAAAAAGTTCATTCAAAACCGAATGATGTCTTTTTCGATGATTGCTTCAGTAGGTTTTTTAATGTTGGTCAGTTTACTGCTAAATGCAACTTTAGATATCTTAAATGACCGACTCAAATTATATTTTCCCGATAGTACTGTATACCTCTTTTATATCGTAAATCTAATCATCGTTTTGGGAAGTATTACGTTTCTGTTTGCAATTATATTTAGAACTTTGCCTGATGGAATTATCAAGTGGAAAGATGCTTTTATAGGCGCAAGTTGCACTGCTGTTCTTTTTATGATTGGTAAATTTGCAATTGGTTTATATTTAGGAAATTCAACTATTGGCAGTGTTTACGGTGCCGCTGGATCAGTAATCATCATTTTAGTTTGGGTGTATTACTCATCTATTATTTTATATTTTGGTGCGGAGTTTACCAAAGTGTATGCGAAATCCTATGGTGGAAAAATTTCGCCAAATGAATATTCAGTTGAGATCAAAAAAGAAATATTCGAAATTGTCGAGCCAGAAAAAGATAAAACAATATGAAAATCATTGCCTTTGGCGGAAGCCCCAGTAAACATTCCATTAATAAAAAATTAGCTACTTATGCAACTAGCTTGTTTGAAAATGCCGATGTTGAGATTTTAGATTTAAATGATTATGAGATGCCCTTATTCACTGTAGATGTTGAGGTAGAATTGGGTCAACATTCTTTAGCGAAAGCTTTTCTAGAAAAAATAGAATCGGCAGCTATTTTGGTAGTTTCACTTGCAGAAAACAATGGAAACTACAGTGCAGCTTTCAAAAATGTAGTCGATTGGTGTTCGAGAATAAATCCAAAAATTTTTCAAAACAAACCCATGTTGTTAATGGCGACCTCCCCTGGAGCAAGAGGCGGAACTAGTGTTCTTGAAATCGCCAAAAATAATTTTCCGCGTTTTACTGCGGATATTAAAGGAGTTTACTCCTTACCCAATTTCAATGAAAATTTTGACGTTGAAACCAATACAATTTCAAATCAAGATTTAGATAATCAATTGAAAATGATTGTTAAAGATTTTAATAAAGAATAATAGTTTTTCTTTATTTTAAAATTGGATTCAAAGTTAAAATGTGCAATCTAAAATCTGCAATCTATTTCGCACCCTTGTCAATATCATTCTTAATAACTTTGCTTGTTTCCTGTTTTTAGTTTTATCGAATTGCAGTACATTAGCAAAAATTCGATAAAATCCCAAAATGTCAGATCAAAATCAATACACCGAAGACAATATACGCTCACTCGACTGGAAAGAACACATCCGTATGCGACCGGGAATGTACATTGGGAAACTAGGTGATGGCTCCTCGCCAGATGATGGTATTTATATTTTGGTCAAAGAGGTTCTGGATAACTGTATTGATGAATTTGCAATGGGTGCTGGCAAAACAATCGAAGTAACCATCAAAGATAAAACGGTTACTGTTCGGGATTATGGCCGTGGAATTCCATTGGGAAAAGTTGTTGATGTAGTTTCCAAAATGAATACTGGAGGAAAATATGATTCTAAAGCTTTCCAAAAATCAGTTGGTTTAAATGGTGTCGGAACAAAAGCTGTCAATGCTTTGTCCGATTATTTTAGGGTAGAATCGGTTCGTGATGATAAGCAAAAAGCAGCAGAATTTTCAGCAGGAAATTTGGTTTTAGAAGAAGATGTAATTGAAACAACGAAGCGAAAAGGGACAAAAGTTATTTTTACACCCGACGAAACAATTTTCAAAAATTACAAATTCCGTGTAGAATATGTGATCAAAATGGTTAAGAATTATTGTTACCTAAACAATGGTTTGACTATTATTTTTAATGGAGAAAAATACTATTCTGAAAACGGTCTGAAAGACTTATTAGAATCAACAATTAACGCAGAAGATTTAGAATATCCGATCATTCACCTTAAAGGAGAGGATATCGAAATGGCGTTAACCCATAGTAAAACCCAATATAGCGAGGAATATCACTCTTTTGTAAACGGTCAAAATACGACGCAAGGAGGAACACATCTTGTCGCGTATCGTGAAGCGCTTGTAAAAACGATAAGAGAGTTTTACAATAAAAATTTTGAAGCTTCGGATGTAAGAAAATCGGTGGTAAGTGCAATAAGTATTAAAGTAATGGAACCCGTTTTTGAATCACAAACAAAAACCAAATTGGGATCGACAGATATTGGTTCAGAACCTGGAATGCCTTCGGTTCGTACTTTTGTAAATGATTTTGTAAAAACAAAACTAGATAATTATTTACACAAAAACCCTGCAACAGCCGATGCTTTGTTGCGAAAAATTCTTCAAGCTGAACGCGAGCGAAAAGAATTATCTGGAATTCGAAAGTTAGCTACAGATCGTGCCAAAAAAGCGAACTTGCACAATAAAAAATTAAGAGATTGTAGAGCGCATCTTCCTGATACAAAAAACCCGAAAAGTTTAGAAAGTACATTGTTTATCACCGAGGGAGATTCGGCTTCTGGATCCATCACCAAATCCCGTGATGTCAATACGCAAGCGGTTTTCAGTTTGCGTGGTAAGCCTTTGAATTCCTATGGAATGAGCAAGAAAATTGTGTACGAGAACGAAGAATTCAATTTGCTACAAGCGGCTTTAGATATTGAAGATGGTCTTGAGAAATTAAGGTATAATAACATTGTAATCGCAACTGATGCCGATGTCGATGGTATGCACATTCGTTTATTGTTGATTACATTTTTTCTTCAATTTTTCCCAGAATTAATTAAGGAAGGACATTTGTATATTTTACAAACGCCACTTTTTAGAGTTCGAAATAAGAAAGAGACCATTTATTGCTACTCCGAAGAAGAAAGAAGAGAAGCGATTGAAAAATTAAAACCAAAACCAGAAATCACTCGATTTAAAGGATTAGGAGAAATTTCACCCGATGAGTTTAAAAATTTTATTGGTGAAACCATCCGTTTAGATCCTGTTATGATGGATAAAAATACGTCGATCGAGCAGTTGTTGTCATTTTATATGGGAAAAAACACTCCTGACAGACAAGAATTTATCATCAAAAATTTGAAGGTAGAGTTGGATGCAATTGAAGAATCTTAAATTATAATCATGGTCAATAAAAAAACATTAATTTATGCACTAGTTGCATTTATATTGGGTTTCGGATTAACATTTGTCATTATTAAAAATCTAAAAAAAGATAAACAGTCCGAAACAGTAGAAAAAGTTGAGGTTAAATAGGATAAATAGATAGATAATCTAGAAATAGTTTAAAAACATATAAGTTGTCAAAAGATCTTCAGAATAGAATTATTTTCCAACAAGTAGTTGAGTTATTGCAAAATGCTCGGCAACAGGTTTTACGTACGGTAAATCAAACGATGACAGTTACATATTTCCAAATTGGAAGAATGATTGTTGAAGAAGAGCAAAACGGTAAAGATAGAGCCGAGTACGGTAAACAAATTCTAAAAGGACTTTCGCAAGAATTAATAAAGGAGTTTGGGAAAGGTTTTTCAATTAGGAATTTAGAACAGATTAGGAAGTTTTATGTATTCTACTCAAAATCCGAGACACTGTCAAGTATTTTAGATATTCGAAACACGCAGTTACAGACTGCGGAAACTGTATTTACAAATACGCAGACACTGTCTGCGGAATTCATTAAAACAAGTAACCAGATTTTAATTTCTTTTTTCAAATTGACTTGGTCGCATTACGTATTCCTAATGCGAATTGACGATGAAAAAGAAAGACGCTTTTATGAAATAGAGTCCGAAAAATATAATTGGAGTGTTCGCGAATTAAAACGACAATATGATGCTGCTTTATATACAAGGTTAGCGCTAAGTAGAGATCCTGCAGGTGTATTAAAACTTTCGCAAGAAGGACAAATTATAGAGAAACCTAAAGACATTATTAAGGATCCCTATATTTTGGAGTTTTTAGGTTTGCCAGAATTACACCAATATTCTGAATCACAGTTAGAAGAAGGAATTATCAATAAATTAGAGAATTTCTTATTAGAGTTAGGTCATGGTTTCACTTTTGTTGCTAGGCAAAACAGAATCACTTTCGACGACAAACATTTCCGAATAGATTTGGTTTTCTATAATCGAATATTAAAATGTTTCGTACTAATTGATTTGAAAATAGGAGAATTAAAGCATCAGGATTTAGGACAAATGCAAATGTATGTCAATTACTATGATCGAAAGATACGTTTGGAAGAAGAGAACAAAACAATAGGTATTGTACTTTGTCAAAATAAAAGTGATTTGGTCGTAGAGTATACTTTACCAGATAATAACGAGCAGATCTTTGCCAGCAAATACAAAACAATTCTGCCAAGCAGAGAAGATTTAATACATTTAATATCGGAATCAAAATAAATGAAAGACGAAGAAGACGATAACATAATCCCAGACAACGAAGAAGGTAACTCGGAAGAAAATCATTTTGATGAAAATCAGGAAGAAGTAGATGCTGATGAAATTATCGAAGTAGATGCCAAGAATTTTGAAGGACAGCACTTTTACGAAAACAATAACGAAGAAGGTGACACTATTACCAAAGTTACAGGAATGTACAAAGATTGGTTTTTGGATTATGCTTCCTATGTAATTCTAGAGCGTGCTGTTCCTGCGATTGAGGATGGTTTTAAGCCTGTGCAACGTAGAATCATGCATTCCTTAAAAGAGTTAGATGATGGTCGTTACAATAAAGTGGCCAATGTTGTGGGTCATACTATGCAATATCATCCTCACGGAGATCAGAGTATTGGCGATGCGATGGTGCAAATTGGTCAAAAGGAATTATTGATCGATTGCCAAGGTAACTGGGGAAATATTTTAACAGGTGATGGTGCTGCAGCTTCTCGTTATATTGAAGCTCGTTTATCAAAATTTGCTTTGGAGGTTTTATATTCTCCAAAAATAACGGATTGGGGAGTTTCCTATGATGGTCGTCGTGCTGAACCCAATAATTTACCTGTAAAATTTCCTTTGCTACTGGCTTCAGGAGCAGAAGGAATTGCAGTTGGATTATCGACTAAAGTTTTGCCTCATAATTTTAATGAGTTAATTGATGCGTCTATTAAGATTCTGAAAGGCAAACCATTTACATTATATCCCGATTTCTTAACACAAGGTATCGCCGATGTATCTAATTATAATGATGGTGCTCGTGGTGGTCGTGTTCGTGTTCGTGCCAAAATTGGTCAACTCGACAAGAATACGTTGGTGATTACTCAAATTCCGTTTTCGACCAATACCACTACTTTGATTGACAGTATTTTAAAAGCCAATGATAAAGGTAAAATCAAAATCAAAAAAATTGAAGACAATACAGCGGCAGAAGTTGAGATTTTAATTCATCTTTTCCCAGGAGTTTCTCCCGATAAAACGATTGATGCATTGTTTGCTTTTACTGCTTGCGAAACTTCGGTAGCACCATTGGGCTGTGTGATTGAAGACAACAAACCTTTATTTATTGGTGTTTCTCACATGTTGAAAATTTCGACAGAAAGAACAGTTGATTTATTGCGGCAAGAGTTAGAAATTCAATTGGAGGAATTAAAAAACAAATGGCATTTTTCTACTTTAGAGAAAATATTTATTAGAGAGGAAATGTACATTGATTTCAAATTGTACGGAGATAGAGAGTCGCTTTATACGTATTTGTATGACCGATTTGGGCCTTTCAAGAAATCATTTGTTAGAGAAATTCATGATGATGATTTGCAAAAATTAACGCAAATCCAGATGATTCGTATTACGCGTTTTGATTCTGATAAAGCCGATGATGTCATCGCTAAGTTGGAAGATGAAATGAAGGAAGTGGAACATCATTTGGCGCATTTAACTGATTTTGCAATTGCTTATTTTACAAAGCTAAAAGAGAAATACGGAAAAGGGAGAGAACGTCAAACCGAGTTGCGTATTTTTGATGATATCGAAGCTACCAAAGTGGTTTTAAGAAATACAAAATTGTATGTAAATAGAGAAGAAGGTTTCGTAGGGACTAGTTTAAAAAAAGACGAATACCTTACTGATTGCTCTGATATTGATGATATTATAGTTTTCCTGAGAGATGGAAAAATGATGATTACCAAAGTCGATGCCAAAACGTTTGTGGGGAAAGATATTATTCACATTGCCATTTTTGATAAAAGCGACAAACGTACCATTTACAACATGATTTATCGTGATGGAAAATCAGGACCTTCGTATATTAAACGATTCAATGTATCAGGAGTTACTCGAGACAAACCGTATGATTTAACCAATGAGACTACAGGGTCACAAACGTTGTATTTTTCTTGTAATCCAAATGGCGAAGCGGAAGTGATTACCATTTTATTACGCCAAGTGGGAAGTGTGAAAAAATTGAAATTTGATATTGATTTTGCTTCTTTGGCAATTAAAGGAAGAGCTTCTAAAGGAAATTTAGTAACTAAGTATCCGATCAAAAAAATTGAACTGAAGGAAAAAGGAATTTCCACATTGTTGCCAAGAAAGGTTTGGTTTGATGATACCGTACAACGATTGAATGTAGATGCAAGAGGGGAATTACTTGGCGAATTTAGACCAAACGATAAAATTTTAGTGATTTCACAAACAGGAAAAATCAAGGTTATTACACCCGAATTGTCGACTCATTTTGATGAAGATATGATCGTTTTAGAAAAATGGATTCCAAAAAAACCAATCTCTGCTGTTTATTTCGATGGTGAAAAAGAAAGGTATTATATCAAGAGATTCTTGATCGAAACTGAAAATAAGGAGGAAAGCTTTATAACCGAACATTCGAATTCTAGACTTGAACTTGTAGCAACCGATTATCGTCCCGTAGTTGAATTAATTTTCGCAAAAGTGAAAGGCGTTCAAAAAGAGAACATGACGGTCGACGTAGAATCTTTTATTGCTGTAAAAGGTTTTAAAGCGCTCGGTAATCAATTGACAACCGATAAGGTAAAACAAGTAAATATGTTGGAGCCCTTAGCTTATGAAGCTCCGGAGGAAATTATTTCAGAAGAGATCGAAGTAAAAGGTCAAACTGATGTTGATGATTCAGATATTCAGTTGGATGACGACGGACAAGTAACTTTGTTTTAAGTAAGAAATAACAGTCTTTTTGTTAATGTTCTTTAATTTATGATTTTAAGGAAACGTAACAATTAAATCGTATATTGACCATAATGATAAATCGTACTTAATTACGTTTGTCTACAATTCTAAGATTATGAAAAAATTACTCTTTACAAATTGGCATGTGATGCGTTAGTTCCGAGTTGTTTTTGCTGTGTTCTTGTTTGGTCAAGCCTACTATACTCGCGAGTGGTTTTTTATTATTTTTGGTTTATTTTTTTTTATGCAAGGAATTTTTAATTTAGGTTGCCAAAATAATATTTGTGCAAATCCAAGGAAATGAAAATAAAAATGACTGATGAGCTGTAAAAAAATACTAGGTTGTTAGAGCAACTTATTTTAATCTGTTTTTTTAAACAAGGACAAATTAGCGACGAAATTTCAATCGTATAAATATAGAGATTATGAAAACAAACATGGGTTCAACCGACAAACTGATTAGGATATTGATTGCAATTGTTATTGCAGTGTTATATTTCACAGAAACTATTTCGGGTATTTTGGCACTTATATTAGGTGTTTTTGCATTGATTTTTGCGCTAACTAGTTTTATAAGTTTTTGCCCTTTATATACTTTATTAGGAATTTCTACTTGTAAAGTAAAAAAATAGTGAAAAAAGAAATATCTAGTGCATCTACCTCTAATAAAATATTAGATCGGGACTTTTGGGAGGAACGATACCAAACCAAAACAACAGGATGGGATATAGGTTATGTTTCACCTGCAATTAAAGAGTATATTGATTCCTTATCAGATAAAACAGTTTCCATTTTAATTCCAGGTTGCGGGAATACCTATGAAGCTAGCTATCTTCTGGATTGCGGTTTTACAAATGTAACGGTAATTGATATTGCACCAACATTGATAGAAGCGCTACAACATAAATTTGCTAGCAATCCCAATATCAACATTGTTTTAGGAGATTTTTTCGAGCATGAAGAGAAGTATGATGTAATTCTTGAGCAAACTTTTTTTTGCACATTGCCACTAGAAAGACGCCAAGAATATGTTCTTAAAATGCAAGACGTATTAGCAGACGATGGAATTTTAGCTGGTTTATTGTTCAATAGAGATTTTGATGGTGGACCACCCTTTGGAGGAAATAAAAAAGAGTATGAGTTGTTATTTAATGGTGCTTTCGATGTTTTAAGGCTTGAAGTTTCATTAAACTCTATTCCAGAAAGAGCTAATTCTGAACTATTTTTTGAGTTTAGAAAGAAATAATAGGTCACTCTTGAACTTCATAAACTTTAAAAATTTTATGCAGTGTTTATAGTAGTTAACGCGAGATTACAATTATAAAAGATAAATAAAAAAAGTATTTCAGCTTTGAAGTACTTTTTTTATTTATCTTTGTTAACCAAATGGTTAAACCGTATAGTTAATTGCTAATGACAACCGAAGAAAAAATATTTAACGCTGCTCGTATTATTTTTCAAAAGAAAGGTTTTGCTGGTGCGCGTATGCAGGAAATAGCGGATGGAGCTGGCATCAATAAAGCCATGTTGCATTATTGCTTTAAAAATAAAGAATTACTATTTCAAGCGGTTTTCATGAATGCTTTTGGGCAATTGGCACCACAGATTAACGAAATTTTCAATTCTAGTGAGTCAGTTTTTGAAAAAATTAAAAAATTCACCGATAGTTATATCTCATTTGTCATTCAAAACCCATATTTACCTGCTTTTGTCATTCAAGAAATGAATAATAATCCAGAGTTTGTAATGTCTTTTTTGAATGATGAGAATAAACCAAATCCCTCACAGTTTGCTTTGCAGATAGAAAAAGAAATAAGAGAAGGAATTATAATTGATATAAATCCAAAACAACTTTTGCTAGATATTTTTTCAATGACGGCTTTTCCATTTGTAGCCCAAACATTGGTTAAGGGAATATTGCAACTAACAGATGCAGAATTTATGCAGATGATGGAAGAGCGAAAAACATCAATTGCGGATCAAATTATTAATGCCATTAAACGATGAAAAACATTTATATACTATTAGTTCTGATTGCGGCAAGTGCTACTGCTCAACAAACGTTATCTCTGAACGATTGTTACTCATTGGTGAAAAAGAATTATCCTACCGCTAAACAAATTGATTTATTGGAACAAAAGTCAAATTTTGAAATTGAGGCAATAAACAAATCAAAATTGCCTAAAATTGATTTAAATGCACAAACAACGTATCAAAATGAAGTGACTTATTTTCCAAATCCAGCAATTGAACCCGTTAATAAAGATCAGTATCGTGCAACTTTGGATGTAAATCAAGTAATTTATAATGGTGGTAGTATCGATGCTAATACCAATCTGAAACTGGCTCAAACAAAGACACAGCAACAACAAGTTGAAGTTAATTTGTACCAACTTAAGTCACGAATAAATCAGATGTACTTCGCGATTTTAATGCTGCAAGAACAAAAAGACTTGTTAATTAGTAAACAAGAACAATTAACGTCGAAAATTGCGGAAGTTAAAACAGGAATTAAATTTGGTGCAATTTTACCTGCATCAGGAAAAGTACTAGAAGCTGAAAATTTAAAAATAAAACAGCAGTTAACCACCATTCAATTTGATAAAAAAAAGTTATTCGAAAACCTTTCGTCCTTAACTTTTGAAACGATTAGTGAAAACACTATTTTAGATAAAAATGGTAGTACGATTAATCCTGTCGCAACTAATAATCGTCCTGAGTTGAATTTTTTTCAATTGCAAAGTGAACAAATTGAAGCATCAAAAATAGTGGCAGCCAAAAGTAAGCTGCCAAAAATAAATGCTTTCGGGACTGCAGGCTACGGAAACCCGGGATTGAATATGATTGACAATTCTTTTCAACCTATTTTTATTGTTGGTTTACGCGCCAATTGGACTGTTTTTGATTGGAATAAAACACACAATGAGAAACAAGCACTTGCTGTTTCTTCTGCGATTGTTGATAGCGAAAAGGAAACTTTTTTATTAAACAATAAAATGCAGTTACAAGATATAAATAATGAAATAAGTAAAATTCAAGAAATTATTAGTACGGATACCGAAATTATTTATTTACGTGAAGAGGTGCTAAAATCTTCGGATGCACAATTAAAAAATGGTGTCATTACGGCATCAGAATATTTGGTTGAGTTCACCAATTTATACGAAGCAAAAAACAATCAAAAAGTACACGAAGTACAGTTAATTTTGGCAAAAGCTAATTATCTAATAACCAATGGAAATTAATCAATTTAAATTATTCAAAATGAAAATATACAATTATTTGATGCTCCTATTTATTTTATTTAGTGTTGCATCATGTACTAACGACAATTTAAAGGCGGATGCCTATGGAAATTTTGAAGCTACAGAAGTTACTATTTCGGCAGAAGCCAATGGAAAAATTGAGTTTCTTAACTTTGAAGAAGGAGATGTTCTCGAGCCAAAATTACTTGTAGGTTTAATTGATACTTTGCAATTGTATTACAGTAAGCAGCAGTTATTGGCTTCAAAAAGCACAGTTTATTCTAAATCAAAAAACGTGCTGTCACAAGTTGATGTATTACAATCGCAGTTATTGACTGCTAATAATGAGAAAAGTAGAATTGAAAATATGTTCTCAGAAAATGCGGCTACACAACGTCAAGTAGATGAAATTGTAGGTAAAGTGAACGTAATTAATCAGCAGATAAAAAGTGTGAAAACTCAAAATCTGCCTATTGTAAATGAGATTCAATCTATCAATGTTCAAATAGAGAAAGTGAATGATCAAATTGCCAATAGTAAAATCGTAAATCCAATAAAAGACACTGTTTTAGCCAAATATGCTGAACCAAATGAAATTACTTCTTTTGGAAAGCCATTGTACAAAATTGCCGATTTATCTGAAATGACTTTACGTGTTTATTTTAGCGAAACTCAATTATCATCCATAAAAGTGGGACAAGAATTAACTGTTTCAATAGATGAAAAAGACGGAAGTAAAACCTATAAAGGTAAAATTTCGTGGATCTCTTCATCAGCAGAATTTACTCCAAAAATTATTCAAACCAAAGAAGAAAGAGTTAATTTGGTATACGCCGCCAAAGTAAATGTTAAAAATGATGGTAGCCTAAAAATTGGAATGCCAGCCGAAGTTAAATTATAAAAACAATATTATGAAAAAATTAAAAATTACCACAGTTCTATTATCAGCTTTCTTTCTTTTCTCCTGTAACGATAAAACTAAGAAAGATGCAACCGAAGCTCCTAACATGGAAACACACGAACATTCGGATGCTGAAGCCATTCAACTGAACAATGGTAAAAAATGGAAAGTGGATGAAAATATGATGGTACTTATTCGTGACATGGAAAAAGAGGTAGCTTCAAACGATAATCAGAAACCAGAAAACTACCAAATGGTAATAGACAGTTTGGCTAAAAATATTGATTTGTTAACGTCAAATTGTACAATGAAAGGACAAGCACATGATGAATTGCATAAATGGTTATTGCCTTTTATTGATTTAGTTAAAGCATTTTCAAAAGATAAGTCAGCTGAAAATTTCGCTAAAATTCAGCACTCATTTACAACATTTAATACGTATTTCGAATGAACTTAAAAAACTTGCATACTGAAAATAAAGGGGTTCAAACTAGCATAGTATTTGAACCAACAGAAAAAGTAATTTCAATGCAGATCGCAAAAGACGAGCAGTTAAAAGAGCACGTCTCAAAAATTCCAGCACTATTAGTTTGTGTTTCTGGAAAAGCAACTTTTGGTGATGAAAAAGGTCAAAAAATCAATTTAGAATCGGGTGAATATGTAAAAATAGAACCTAATGTGACGCATTGGATTGATGCTTTTGAAGACAGTAATTTTTTATTAATCAAATAAACCACTGCAGAATTTTTTAGAATTTGCAGTTTAAAAAAAGTAATATTATGAAAAAAAGAATCTTATTTATAGCAGTTTTAGCTTTATTTAGTTATACAGCAGCTTCGGCACAATCAACTAGTGCGATGAATTTAAAAAGCTTGCATACGGAAGCCAAAGCAGTTCAAACTAGTTTGTTATTTGTACCAACCGAGAACAAAGAAGTGTCGCTACAAATTGAAAAAAACAAACAATTATCAGAACACATTACAAAAGTGCCTGCTTTATTAGTTTGTGTTACTGGTAAAGGAAGCTATGGTGACGAAAAAGGAAAGAAAATCAATTTGCAACCTGGCGACTACGTAAAAATTGATGCTAATGTAAAACATTGGGTCGATGCTTATGAAGATAGTAATTTTTTATTAATAAAGTAATTTAGAATGTGCTATTGTGAGTGATTTTTGTCATTGCAATTGCCATTGAAATTGATAGTAACCAATGAGTATTTCTGTCGAAAATATTTCTAAATCATACAACCACATCAAAGCAATTGATGCCGTTTCTTTTGAAATAAACTCAGGTGAATTATTTGGATTAATTGGACCAGACGGTGCTGGGAAAACAACTATTTTCCGAATATTAACCACCCTTTTAATTGCCGATGAAGGCAAAGCAACAGTATCCAATTTTGATGTAGTTGCGGATTACAAAGCGATTCGCAATTCAGTGGGTTATATGCCTGGAAAATTTTCGTTGTACCAAGATTTAACAGTCGAAGAAAATCTAACTTTTTTCGCCACTATATTTGGAACTACGATTGAAGAAAACTATGAGTTAATCCAAGATATTTACGTTCAAATCGAACCATTTAAAAAGCGTAGGGCAGGAGCATTATCTGGCGGAATGAAACAGAAATTAGCTTTATGCTGTGCATTAATTCACGCTCCAAAAGTGTTGTTTTTAGACGAGCCCACAACTGGAGTTGATCCCGTTTCTCGTAAAGAATTTTGGCAAATGTTAAAACGTTTACAACAAAAAGGAATTACCATTTTAGTTTCTACACCGTATATGGACGAAGCAGCACTTTGTGATCGAATTGCTTTAATCCAAAAAGGAAAGGTGCTAAAAATAGATTCACCACAGAATATAACAAACAATTACGAAAAAGTAATTTATGATATTCAATCTAAGAATACGCACGGTTTAATTCACGATTTAAAAAATTATCCAAGTCATTATAGTGTTTATGCTTTTGGTGAGTTTATTCATTATATCGATAAAAATCCTGATTTCGATCCAAAAGAGATTGTGACTTATTTAGAAAATAAAAACCATTCTGATATAATTGTAAAAAGAGCAGTAACGACCATCGAAGACGTGTTTATGGACCTTTAAGTGAATATTAATTTTGAATTCAACTTGTACAAAATGATATGTGCTAATTTTTTTAATCTGTAGTAAAAAGCAAATTCAAATTTGTGAATTTGCGGTAAAAAAAAATCCTAACATTTAAAATGAGCCAAGAAAAGATCATACAAGTCGAAAAACTCACCAAAACATTTGGCAATTTCACCGCAGTGAAAGGCATTACGTTTGATGTTTATAAAGGAGAAATTTTTGGTTTTTTAGGAGCCAATGGTGCAGGTAAAACGACGGCAATGAAAATGCTTATCGGAATTTCTACTCCAACTTCTGGCAGCGCCATTGTTGCAGGTTTGGATGTCGCTACACAAGCTGATTTGGTTAAGAAAAGTATTGGCTATATGAGTCAAAAATTTTCTTTGTATGATGATTTAACCATTAAAGAAAACATTACCTTTTTTGGAGGAATTTATGGTTTATCGCGTAAGCAAATAAAAGAAAAAACAAGTCAACTTATTGCCGAATTAGAAATGCAAAACGTTGCTGATAATTTGGTCAGTTCTTTACCATTAGGTTGGAAACAAAAGTTGTCATTTTCGGTGGCACTTTTGCACGAACCCAAAATTGTTTTTCTAGACGAGCCAACGGGAGGTGTCGATCCAATTACTAGACGGCAGTTTTGGGAAATGATTTACACGCAAGCCTACAAAGGCACAACCATATTCGTAACGACGCACTATATGGACGAGGCAGAATATTGTGACAGAGTTTCGATCATGGTCGACGGAGTTATTGAAGCATTAGACACACCAAAAAATTTAAAAAAACAATTTAATGTAGAATCCATGAACGATGTGTTTTTAAAATTGGCTAGGAATATAGAATAGTATTAAGATTTGAGTAGTAAGAATTTAGAAAAAAGAAAAAAGAAAAAAGAATATAGAGTAAAAAACGTGCGCACTTCGCGTAAACCTTTGCGCAATTTGCGGTAAAATAAACAAAAAATGAAAAGATTTATTGGTTTTGTAAAAAAGGAATTCTATCACATTTTTCGTGACAGGCGTTCTATGTTTATTCTTTTCGGAATGCCTGTCGCACAAATTATGCTGTTTGGTTTTGCGATTACAAACGAAATCAACAATGTAGAAATTGCTGTTCTTGACCAATCAAAAGATACAGAAACGCAAAAAATAATTCAAAAAATTAGAAGTTCCTTTTATTTCACAATAGATCAGGAAATAAAAACAGAATCGGATATTGAATCCATTTTTAAAAAAGGAAAAGTAAAAGCAGTTCTCGTATTTGAGAAAGATTTTATACAGCATTTACAAACTCAAAAGAACGCAAAAGTCCAAGTAATTACGGATGCTACTGATCCCAATATGGCAAACACTATTTCCAATTATATAAGCGCTATTTTACAGAACTACATTCACGAAAAAAACAAAAGCAACAAGCAATCGTATCAAATTCAAACACAGACACAACTGTTTTATAACCCAGCAATGAAGAGTGTTTTTACCTTCGTTCCTGGTGTAATGACCGTTATTTTGATGCTTGTTTCTGCGATGATGACCTCTATTTCGATCACACGAGAAAAAGAATTAGGTACCATGGAAATCTTGTTAGTTTCACCGCTTAAACCATTTCAAGTAATCATTGGCAAAGTGTTTCCCTACATCTTTTTATCGGTAATCAACGCCGCGGTTATCTTACTTTTAGGCTACTTTGTTTTTGGAATGCCAATGGAAGGAAGTCTATTTTTACTAGCCTTAGAAAGTGTTTTGTTCATTATTTGTGCATTGACATTAGGTATTCTAATTTCAACACTATCAGATTCGCAACAAACAGCCATGATGATTTCGTTATTCGGACTCATGTTGCCCGTGATTTTGCTATCAGGATTCATTTTTCCAATTTCGAGCATGCCTTTGCCACTGCAGGTTATTAGTAATATAATCCCCGCCAAATGGTTCATCATAATCATCAAAGCTATAATGCTAAAAGGAGCAACTTTTTTAGTAATTTGGAAAGAAACACTTATTTTATTGGGAATGACATTGTTTTTCATTGTACTAAGTATTAAAAAATACAAAATACGATTAGAATGATTTTTATTAGGAGCTATTTCCTGCTTTCCACTATATCTTTTCCTTTTTAAAGAAAAAAGAAAAAGGATGCCGTTGCAATCAGGGCTAGAACCATCAGTAATTAATTAAAATCCGCGTTATCCACGTTCTATAAATGAAAACAATAATCTTCATCATACAAAAAGAGTTCAAGCAAATTTTTAGAAATAAAGGTATGTTGCCAATTATTTTTATTTTGCCCTTATTACAATTGGTTATTTTATCAAATGCGGCTAGTTTTGAAGTTAAAAATATTAAATTTTCTTATATCGATCACGATCATTCTGCAGCTTCCCGAGAGTTAGTTAGTAAGTTTCAAACGTCAAGCTATTTTCAGGTAGTCTCAGAATTTCAATCCAAAAAAGAAGCAAATTTACAAATGCAAGAAGGAAGTGTAGACGTAATTCTCGAAATCCCAATTAATTTTGAACGTAATTTAATCAAACAAAACAATACCAATCTTTCTGTAAGTATCAATGCCATAGACGGAGCTGCTGCCGGAGTTTCAAATGTTTATATAACACAAATTATTTCGGGTTTTAATCAGTCCCTACAAACGCAACTGCAAACCTATAATCAAGGAAATGTAGTACAGCCGGAAAATATTATGACCATTCCATCCTTTTGGTATAATAAAACGCTGAATTATAAAACCTTTATGGTTCCCGGGATTTTAGTTTTATTGGTTACAATGTTATCTTTGTTTTTATCTTCAATGAATATTGTTCGTGAAAAAGAAGTGGGCACATTAGAACAAATCAACGTGACGCCTATTAAAAAACACCAATTTATTATTGGTAAATTATTTCCGTTTTGGGTTTTAGGATTGGTGATATTAACAGTAGGATTAATTATTGCTAAGGTAATTTTTGATGTGCCAATTTTAGGTAATATTCTTTTGATTTATGGGTTTACGGCGATTTATCTCGTATTGATTTTAGGCATCGGTTTATTTATTTCTAATCACACCGAAACCCAACAACAAGCAATGTTTATTGCGTGGTTTTTCATAGTTATTTTTATCTTAATGAGCGGACTTTTTACACCAATAGAGAGCATGCCCACTTGGGCACAGAACCTTACATATTTTAATCCTATTCGGTATTTTGTAGAAGTAATTCGTATGGTTATGCTAAAGGGATCAGGATTTCAGGATGTAAAAAATCAAGTAGGCATTATTGCGCTTTATGCATTTGCAATCAATGGTTTTGCCGTTTGGAGTTATAAAAAAACGAATTAATAAATTACTTATGAAAACAAATAAAAAAAGAGACTGTCTTTTCAGACAGCCTCCATTTTTACATTGAAAATTTGTATGCTCAGTATTTATTAATTTTCAACCACAATTTTTGAGCTCGTTGTGCCACTTGCAGTAGTTACTAACACAATATATATTCCGCTTGCAAGCTTATCAGTATTTATAGTTGTTCTTAGTGCTCTAGGAGAATCATTTAATATCGGTAAGCCAAAAGAAGAGTATATTACAACAGATTGTATTTCTTCTCGCGAGGAAATATTTAATTCGTTTTGCACAGGATTTGGGAAAAGTACTAAATCAGATTTAGAAGTTTCATTAATTTCGTCTACTGCATTAACTTTATTGAAGTTGTCAGCATATGCAGTTCTTGAGGTGGATTTAACTACAGTAAAGGTATAAGGATTAACGTCTCCGTTCCATCCATCTCCTACTTCGTAATATGGGCCATAATCAGAGCCTTTTGAATCTCTGACATCGATTTCAAATTTATTGCCATTTCCTATTGCAAGGCCTGCGGAACTTCCAGACCACTTTAAAGGTACAGAGTAACCACCTGCTTTTATTGTAATGGGCGCAGCTGATAGTGCTCCCAAAGATGTTTTTACACCATTTTTAATAATCCATAAATGTGGTTGTCCTTTCCAATCCGTACCACCATAGTTTCCTATTATGAAGTTCGCACTGAAACTCATACCCGCTACTACTGGTGACGGTGTAACTGTAATTGTGTGCATTTTCAAATCGGGAGGAGTAGGGGCTTTTATAGTAAAGCTATACGGATTTGAAGAATTTGGAGTACCCGCACTTATCAGTTGATACCAATCACCATAACTAGTGCCATTTTTATTGCGTGCTTCCACCTTAAACTTGGCAGTACCAGTTGGTTGTCCTGCAGCACTTCCTGCATAAGTAGGATATCCATATTGACCCTTAACGATAGTCATGTCATTTGTAGTTTGTAATGCGACAGACTGATTATCAGCTCTAATAAGAGTTAGTCGAAATTGACCAGTCCAGTTTGCTGTTCCGTAGTTTCCAACTATATATTCTGTATTTAATGCGCCTCCAACTATTACTGGATTTGGTGTAACAGTACCGGTATGAAGTTTTAAAGAAGCTGATGCTGCAGGTTGTGGATAATTACCTGATTTATACGATTGCCCTTTAACAGGTATTCCATATCCATTGCCTACATCTGCAAAACTACTCGGAATCGATTTCGCATATGTACTACCAGTAGTTACCGTTAAACTGTAATGTAAGTGAGGACCGCTACTTTGTCCTGTATTTCCTGATCTAGCAACAATTTGGCCCTGAGTTACATAGTCGCCAACTTTGAGATTACCTGTTCCTGGTAAATTAGAACAGCCATTATATGTTAAATGATGATAATTTGAAGATTAGTTATTTCCGTGATCAATAATCAAAATGTTAGCATCTCCACGTGCGCCATCAGTTCTATATTGTCTAATATATCTTACTGTTCCTGCGCGAGAAGCAACAACATAGGTGCCAATAGGCATCATAAAGTCCCACGCATAGCTAGAATTAGTACCGTTATGGCTGTACGAGCCACCATTACCTTGGGCAACGTAAGATGTTATCCCTCCTGCAAAAGGTAATTTATAGGCAGATTGTGCATTTGCAATAAATGCCATAAACAGTACTGAAATGATTACTAAAGTTTTTTTCATAATTAAATTGTTTGGTTATAGTTGGTTTGGTTAATTGTTTTAAAATTATCATTATGTTTAGCTGTATTCTTTTAATTAAATGCTTATAATCAGATGATTAGGATTAAGATTTTTATATAAATTAACACAATAATAGTCAAATTTTAAGAATTAAGAACCATTTAACGTAACAAATTTTGATTAATTTGTAAAATATGGTATTTTTTAGCAAATAAATTGGAAAAAGTTCAAAATCATCATTTATATTAATTCCGTTACCTGTACATCAGTCTATTTATCTTTATCATCGTGTCTTCGTCCCAACTAATTTCCTGCGGACTTGTTGATTAATACCACGTTTTTAATGAGGTCATTTGTAACAAGCGTAAAACGTCCTATTCACATACTTACAAAGAGATAATTCAAGGTTTTAATTTTTGTTCAAGAAGTTGTCGTAGTAAATTAAATTAGGAGATTTAAATAAATTAATTAAACCACAGCCTTTTCATAATTTTATAAAATATCCTTTTTTATGGATTTTACCTCTAATTACTTTTACAGGACTTTTTGGATTATTTAAGGTAAAAACCTTCAAAAAACATGGAGTAGGATTTTTATTTTCCACGTTATTTTTGGTCGGAGGATTAGCGACAACAGTAGCTTCTATTTTTCCTAAATTATTACCATCAACAAATACTATTAATCCGTCCTTAACGATAGAAAATGCTGCTGCACATGAATATGGTTTGACCGTAGGAATAAAATGGTTTGCTATAGCACTAATCCTAGTAGTGTTCTATATGATTGTTCAGTATAAAGTTTTTAAAGGGAAAATGGACGATATAGGTTACGGTGATCATTAAAAAAAAATTTTGACAGGTAACTTTATAATTGATTATTTTTGAATGTATAAACTAAAAAAGCAAATTAAATCCTAGTGATCTAATTTGCTTTTTAGTTATATGTTGTAATCAGTATAGTGTTTTATTTTTTCTTTTTGTTCATTTTCATATTGATTATCTCTACAAATAAAGAGAATGAAATTGCAAAGTATAAATACCCTTTTGGTACAGGAGTTACATGACTACCAAAAACAAGCGCATTAGATAAATGAGCACTTTCAGTCAGTAACATGAAACCAATTAAAATTAAAAACGATAATCCCAAAATCTGAATTGATGGATGATTGTTGACGAAATTCCCAACCGGAACTGCAAACTGCATCATAATCAAAACAGAGATAACAACCGCAGTAATCATAATATAAAGAGCACCTTCGACACCGTTAGTCATACCTACGGCAGTTAAAATACTATCAAAAGAGAAAACCAAATCGATCATTATAATTTGCAAAATAACGTTCTGAAAAGATTTAGCGGCCGCTTTTCCTAATTCCTTTTCTTCATGTCCTTTTTCATCTACTTTCTCGCGAATTTCGCTAGTACTTTTGTAGATCAAAAATAGACCTCCAAATAACAATATAACACTTTGGCCTGTAACTCCAGCCTGAAGCCAGTTCCAATCGATTGTAAACCAAGGCTTTTTCATTTGGGTCAAAAAGTTAATTCCAAATAAAAGCGCTATTCGCATAAACATCGCCAAAAACATACCAATTTTAGTTGCTCTTTTACGGTCTTTACCCGCTAATTTTCCAGTTGCAATCGAGATAAAAATAATGTTGTCAATACCTAAGACAATTTCTAGAAACGTCAATGTTAATAAGGCAATCCACGCATCTGCGTTCAAAAATACTTCCATTTTAATACTTTGTTGTTAGGTTTTATTGTTTTTAATTTGCAATCTAAAATATTCCTTCTAAATTCTTTAATCTGATAGCTTGGTAACTGTTCCTTTTTGCTTTGCACTGACGCCCACCATTCCAAATTCAAAGGTATACGAATTTTTTGATGTTGTCAAAATTTTCATGTCAATCGATTTTTCTTCCGCCTTGTTTTTTGGATGTTTCTTTTGCAAAATATACTCGCAATCATTTACCCAGCGAATAGTAGCGGTGTCAATTTTACCCTCAAAAGTCTCAATTTCAATACTATCATTGCGTTCAAATAATGTTGTTTTTTTTACGCCATCAATTTCATATTCAAATTTAAATTTTCCCGTTTTAAAGTCAGCGCAGTTACGCTCTACATTATAACAAGATAGTAGCATAAGTAATGGACAGATAAATAGTATTTTCTTCATTTTTAGTTTTTTTTAGTTTTTTATTTGGGTCTAATACAGCTGTCCTTTACAACTTCTCGGTCTATTCATAGTTTTCTAATGCCTAAAAAAAGTAGCCCCGATAGCTATCGAGGTTGGTTGCTCTTTTACGTCAAGAAAAAAGTAGATTTAGCCCTCTTAATTTCTCAGTTACATGTAGAGCAGTTCACTACCTTATTATTATTTTAGACGGTCGTATTGTTCGGCATCAGTATAGTGCTTTATACTTTTTGCTTGTGTAAATTTATGATCATTATAATTACTCGAATTGTTCCTCGGAATAGACAAACTGTACCATGCACTCTTTTTTAATTGTTTAGCGCAAAATACAATTTGACCAATATGATAAGCATAATGTGCCAATTGCCTGTTAATGGCTTCAATTACTGTATGTCCTTCATTCCTGATATAAATTATATCGGCGAGTTGTTCGGGTTGCAGAGTCTCTAAAGTTGTTAGAAAACAATCCCAACCTTCATTCCAAGTTTTTAATACTTGTTCTTTTGTAGCCAAATCGTTTTCGAACTCGCCATCTCTATTTCGCGTTTCTTTTTCGCCATCAGTAGTCAAAAAATCCGTCCAACGAGATAGCATATTACCCGAAATGTGTTTTACGATAATGGCAATACTGTTGGTGTCTTCGTTTGCAGAAACAAAAATTTGTTCGCTTTCCAGTTGCTCAATTGCTTTCTCTCCCAATACTTTGTAGTAGAGAAATTGCTTTTTTACGCTTTCTAAATAGGAGGTAGTTGCATTCATGGTTATTAGATTAAGTTGTTTTTTTTTAATAACTAAACTATTTTTTATGGAAGAGAAATATTACTCAATTTTTATATCATATTTATCCAAAAGTCCCGCAATTCCTTGACTAGAAAACTTCGCTTTTTTCATCGGGTTGAATTCAGGGTCTATTCTATAATTATAAGCTGTAGTAAAATCTACTCCAGCCAAAACAGTATCGTTAAAAACGGAGTTATCCAAATTACAGTTTGCGAAAACAGAACTCGTTAAATTGGCACCAATAAAAGTGACTTCTTTCATCGAGCAAGAATTGAATTTTGTTTTAGGCATTTTTTTATTTGCAAAGGAGCTATAATCCAAAACACAGTCCTGAAAATTAACCGTAAATAAAAAATCCATGCAGGTGTTGAAATGAATTCCTAGTAATTTGCAGTTCTTGAAATTGACAGTTTTTAAGCTTGTTCCTGTCAAATCTGTCGTAGATAAATTACAATCGATTAACTCGCAATCCATAAAAGTAGTATTCGAAAAACTACTGTTTGAGAAATCACAGTTTTTAAAGACACAGTCTTCAAATTCACG
This sequence comes from Flavobacteriales bacterium, assembly GCA_038241955.1. GTDB lineage: Bacteria > Bacteroidota > Bacteroidia > Flavobacteriales > Flavobacteriaceae > Flavobacterium. Next base: position 78,656 of record JBBSSR010000014.1, read on the forward strand.
ATTGTTAACTTTTTTATTAGTCCAAACGACTTTATCGAATGTTTTCTGAATATGTATTAGGTCTTCCATGGAAGTTTTTTAGATTTTTGAGCATTATGTCTCACACGGAGAATTTGTATTGTAGTTTCTGGATATACTAAATTCAGTCGTTAAATATGCCTTTCATTAGTAACTGCAAACCTTTAAACATCAAAAATACGGCAGATAGACAAGCAATGATTCCAATGACCAATACTAAATAATGCCAATCATTTTTTTGATTCATGAAGGCATTATAAATTATTGCAGGGCCAATAAAAAGTAGCGGTAAAGCACCCGATAAATATTTTATTCCTCTTCCTAAGTGTTCTTTGTTTGCCATTTTTAGTGAGTTTTTATGTAATCAAAATTTATGATATTTTCTGTAATAAACTTACTGTTGTTTGTTATAAAAGTCAACTGCTTTTCTCACGCTTCCCTGCTGTTCTAGTAATTCAGCTCCTTGTTCGTACGTTACGGGAATTTCTTCCATTATCATTTTTACGCCACGGTCTACTAATTTGCTGTTGCTCAATTGCATATCGACCATTTTGTTTCCCTTTACTTTTCCTAGACTAATCATTGTAGCGGTTGTAATCATGTTCAGTACTAATTTTTGCGCAGTTCCTGCTTTCATTCGCGAACTCCCGGTTACAAATTCGGGCCCAACAACGACATCTATTGGGAATTTTGCTGTTTGAGAAAGCGGACTTCCAGCATTGCAGGAAATACTTCCAGTACTAATATTTTTTGAATTGCACGCTTGCAAACCTCCAATAACATAAGGTGTCGTTCCCGAAGCAGCGATTCCTACAACAACATCATTCTCATTTACATTAAAAGCTTGCAAATCAATCCAGGCTTGCGAAGCATTGTCTTCGGCATTTTCTACAGCTTTGCGAATGGCCATATCTCCACCAGCAATGATGCCGACAACCAAATCGAATGGAACTCCAAAAGTTGGAGGACACTCCGAAGCATCTAGTATTCCCAAACGTCCCGATGTTCCAGCACCAATGTAAAACAATCGGCCGCCTAATTTCATTTTAGAAACGATTTCGCTAATTAAATTTTCTATTTGAGGAAGCGCTTTTTTAACGGCGAGTGGAACGGTTTGGTCTTCTCTATTAATATTGGTCAGTAATTCTGAAACAGACATTTTTTCTAAATGTTCATATTTTGAAGACTGTTCGGTGGTTTTTGTGAAAGTCATTGGTTAGTTTTAAAATTGAATGCTTTTATAGCTCCGCAAAGTTAGCGAATTTTAAAACTTACTATTCTTCGGAAAAGAGAAATTATGATCAATTAATGAAGTTAATTGATTAAAGCAGGAATCTATCGTTCCTACTTTTGATAAAAATTTTTTTTTACATCAGATTTTAAAGATGCCTTTCCATAATGGGCATAAATCTATTTTTTATGGAAGTTTCGAATTGTCCCACTTTTGTAAACCCCATTTTGATATAAAATTTTTCGACGTTTGGTTCTGAATCAAGTATGATCTTTTTGAATTTTTTGTCTTTTACTCTTTTCACAAAGTCGTCGAGCAAATGTTTTCCAAATCCTTTTGCAATATATGCTGGCAGTACAAATAAGTTATCCAGTTTTATTGTCATTTCTTCTATAATAAAATAGGAATAATACCCAATAATAGTATTGTCTTTTACTAATTTATAGGTACAATTATCTTCGATATAAGCTGCGGAAATGGTGAGATTAGTATCCCACTGTAAAATTTGTTCTTCAGAATATCCCCAATACGCTTTTGACTTTTTTGTTAGTGTAGTCAAAATTTCGTGATCGCAGGAATTGGCTTTTTCGATCTTCATTCTGAAATAAGTATAGTATTTTTACCGTTTGATCAAGTATTTACAACTACAATGTGGGGATAGAAAAGCAAAAAAAAAAAATTGTATTGATCAAAGACAATTAAACACTTTTAGATTGTCGGTTGTCTTCTATTGTACGGATTTTATAGATCTGTTCCTTTCTAAGCTCTTCGGCTTCGCTGTTCTCAATAAGAACATTGTGTAAGCGCTCTGCCATCTTTTCGATACTGCTTGTAATGGAATCGTACACTTTTTCCATTCTACGATGTTTTTCTTCTTTTATTAGTTGTAAAACATCTTCAACAAAAAATCTATCGTATTTCTCAGCAACAGAATCACGCGTATTTGTTAATCGTATAACATTGTCATTGCCTAATACAGTAACTTTGAAGTGTTGTTCCTCGTTGCTTAAATAGTACTTACAACCCAACTCATCACAATTAATATCCGTCGCACTAATTTTCAACAACTCCGTAATTATCCCAAAAATATGATTCTCGATTTTGGTGTATACTTTGGGTTTTCTTTTTAAGAACTTAAACATGGAAGATATTGTGTGGTATTGTTTGAAGATAATTTTTTTTCATAATTTTCATCTAAATTGATTTTGCTGAAATTTGTAACTATTTTAACACGAGTACTTATAAAAAAATTGCCTGCAAATTAACACCAATGTTTTTACAAGAACAAACAATACAGATTAACCGCAAATAAAACATGTGTACTGACCTTTTATTCAATTTTAGTAGTAATTTTTTGAGTAAATTACATGTATAATGTTGAATTTGTAGTGGGATGTGCGTTTGCGTGAGGGATAGAAATAATCCGCCGTAGCGGAATGGATAGCCCGACACTGTTGAGTAAAGTGGGCGAATAGGCGATATCTACATTTGCCCACTTTACTCAACAGGGTCACGCCCAAATTATAAATAGCATCTTGCAATTAGCGGTGTTCTACAGTAGGTAGGCCAATACAATACCAACTACAATCATGGAGACTTTGGCAATATTGAATTTGTGTCCTTCGCTGCTTTCAAAAATAATAGTTGATGAAATATGGAATAAGATCCCGATAACCACGGCTGTAATTTCGGTATAATAGTCATTTAGTTGTGGTATATAATCGGATGCGATTGTTCCTAATGGCGTCATAAGTGCAAAAGTGATCATAAATGCAAAAATCGCTTTTTTATCGAGACTGGCATTAATGAAAAAGCTTGTCAAGATAATGGCAATTGGTAAATGATGAATGGCTATTCCTAGTGCTAAATCGTGATGGTGACTTACTGGAAATCCTTCTAGAAATGCGTGAATACACAAGCTTATAAATAATAACCATGGAATTTGACTCATTTGGGGGTGACCGTGTACGTGACCATGTTCTGCTCCTTTGGAGAAAAATTCTAAAATAATTTGAAATAATATACCCAACATTATAAAGAGACCAATGTTGCTATTTTTACTCTCGTACACATCTGGAAGCAAATGCATTACCGTAAGCGACAATAGGAATGAGCCACTAAAGGCTAAAAGTAGCTTAAGATTAGTCTTGCTTTTTGGTTTTAAAAACAATGCGATAGCATAACCAAGAAGTACTGAAAGTAAAGGTAAAAGATAATTCATTCTTTATTTTTATTAATCGTTTAAATGTTTAAAAAGTTTAAAATTGTTTAAAGCAAACTTTAAAGATTCAAACAAAGTCTAGCGGTTTAAAGAAATTCTAAAATAGTTTTTTACCATTAAACAATTTTTAAACTTTTTTAAAACCTACTTGAAAATCATAATTAGTCTTTCGCTCTCCGTCTTGTGGAATTTTTTTAACTTATAATCGCCAAAAATGTCCAGCAAGAAAATACCAGCTTCGTCCATCATTTTCTCAAAGTCTTTGAGCGTTAATGCTTTTACTTTTTCTATGAAATGATATTTTTGACCTTGATCTTCAAAATCAATTTCTTTACAGATGTGTCCGTCCTTTAAATAGCGCTTGATGTAAAAATCGATACCATCAACTTGTTTTGTTTCTTCAGGGACCAAGGTGTTGATTACATTAGCGACATTCATAAAATCGATTACAGCAAAACCATAATCCGTTAAACTTTCTTTAATTGCTTTTAAAGTAATAAGATTGTCATTGTCATTTTCGAAATATCCAAAACTCGTAAAGAGATTGAAAATAGCGTCAAATTTATCTTCGAATTTTTCGCGCATATCATGCACTTCAAAATGCAAGGTGTCATTACTGTTCTTTTGCGCTTCTGCGATACTGTTTTCAGATAAATCCGCACCAATGACATTGAATCCTAGTTGGTTTAAATAAATGGAATGACGTCCTTTACCACAAGCCAGATCAAGCACCTTAGCTTTCTCAGGAAGATTGAGGTAATGCGTAAGATTATCCATAAACAATTGGGCTTCTCTATAATTTCTTTCTTTGTATAGTATGTGATAATAGGGGCTGTCGAACCAAGAAGCAAACCAATTTTCTGGATTGCAATTGGAAATTTCTGTTTTGTTATTTGTAAAATCGGACATTTATTCTTTTTCAATTAATTTAAGTACCGCAAATTTAGTGTATTTTTGCAGAAAATATACTATTTCAAACCGTTTAGGATGTTTGTAATAGGCAATTTTAATATTGGAATTTATAAAGAGAGATGGAGAATTTTAAGATGATTGCCAAAACCTTTTTTGGTTTTGAAGAAATATTAGCGAAAGAGCTAACTATGTTGGGCGCTCAAGAAGTGGAGCAGGGGGTAAGAATGGTTAGTTTTAAAGGCGACAAAGGATTTATGTACAAAGCGAATTTGTCTTTGCGCACCGCTTTGAAAATTTTGAAGCCTATTTATTTTTTTAAAGCTAGGGACGAGCAATCTTTATATAAAGGAATACGAGGAACGAACTGGTCGAAATACATCAATGCGAATCAGACTTTTGTCATAGATGCTACGGTACACTCGGAGTATTTTAACCACTCGGAATTTGTGTCTCAAAAATGTAAAGATGCAATTGTTGATCAATTTAGAGAAAGAACGGGACAACGACCAAGTATTGATAAAGTGTTTCCTGATTTGAGAATAAATATACATATTGACAAGGATCAGGTATCAGTAGCTCTAGACACTTCGGGTAATTCATTGCACCAACGTGGTTATAGAACAGCAACCAACATTGCACCAATAAACGAAGTTCTAGCAGCGGGGATTTTATTGCTTTCGGGTTGGGATGGTCAAACGGATTTCTTAGATCCTATGTGTGGTTCTGGAACTTTCCTTGCCGAGGCAGCAATGATCGCCTGCAATATTCCAGCGAATATTAATCGTAAAGAATTTGCTTTCGAAAAATGGAATGATTGGGACAATGATTTGTTTGATAGTATTCAAGATAGTTTATTAAAACGGGTTCGCGAATTTCATTATTCTATTAAAGGATATGATAAAGCGCCATCTGCAGTTCAAAAAGCGAGAGACAATGTAAAAAATGCCAATCTTGATGAGTATATCAAAATAGAGGAACAAAACTTTTTTGATACTGAAAAAACATCAGAAGGGAAATTGCATATCGTTTTTAATCCTCCTTATGATGAACGTTTGGACATTCACATGGAAGAGTTCTACAAAAATATTGGTGATACCTTAAAGAAAAATTACCCTGGGACAAATGCATGGTTTATTACTGCAAATCTAGAGGCATTAAAATATGTAGGTTTGAAACCTTCGCGCAAAATCAAACTTTTTAATGCAAGCCTTGAAGCTCGCTTGGTAAAATACGAAATGTATGAAGGAAGTAAGAGAACAAAGTTTCAAATAACAGATGATATTGTACAAGACTCAAATAATAGTGTAGAATAATAAAGAAATAAAAATAGAAAAAATGACAAAATTACAAGTAAGAGCGTTTCTATATAACTTAGGTTGTTTTGCTATATTGTTTATATCGTTTCGTTATTTAGTAGAACAATATACTGCCTTGACTGGTTTCTGGGTTCCTATGACTGCATTTGTTGCGGGAACTATTTTGTCTCCTAAATTTCAAGCGGCAAAAACCAAAGATGGAGAAAAATTATTTATGTCTTGGATCTTTACAAAAGGCGTAAAGGAAATTGGATAATCACTTGATTTCTTAAAGTATAAAAGGAGTAAAATGGAATCTTAAAATTCTATTATACTCCTTTTATTTTGTAATAAAGTATTTCTATTTTTTCTTCGGTACTATTTTTTTTGCTATTACTTTCTTTTTATAAATAGGTATAAAGTAAGATACAGTATAATTGAAACCAGCTCCAAAATTTCCATCGTATGTTCTGTTAAAACCTGGAATATAAAGATTCGCAAAGTCATTTGGTTCTACATTAGTAATCAATATGTTCAATTGTAAACTAAATCCAACATAAATGTTATTGAATACTTTTACGTTGAGACCAGCAACGACTTCCGCCCAACTCGCGGTTAATCCTTTATAAAGTTGTCCTGATTCTGTCGATGATAATTGATTAAAATAAGGATTAGGATTATAGACCTCATAACTGTTTAATTGTTGGCTAAACGTACTGAATCCATATCGCATACCTACTGTAATTAGGTTTTCCATATCGAGCCAATTTTCATAAGTATTGTAATCAAAACCGAGCTTTACATAAGAACCTTTGGTGGTAAAATTCAGCAGCGCATCATCTTTGGTTACGTTTTCATTACCGAGTCCAGCAGCTATATAGAATTTCTTGGTCAGTCTGTAATCACCTACAAAACCAATTCCTTTATAATCGGAGTCGTAAAGAGAACGAATAATTTTATTCAACTCTACCCCAACAATAAGTCCGTATCGATCTGTTTTAGGAGGAATGCTATCTTTTTTTACGCCCTCAAATTTTTTATCTGTTTTTTTAATAGCAGGTACGGGAATAAATTCTGGTTTATTTTGCTGTTCTGGTAAACTGTTCGTAGTTTTTAGTTCTTGCGCATGCACTAAAAACAAAGACAACAAAAAGCAAAGATTAAAAAAATATTTTAACGATTGTTTCATTTTCGGATGTTATATTACGTTGTACCAATAATGCATACTGAATCCAGAGACCATCAGGTATTGTTTTGTCTGTAAGGATATAAGGATTGGTTTCTCCTAAGTTAAAAATCATTTTGTAGCCACAGGCTCTTGAAACAAAGATGCTCTCGCGGGTGTAATTGAATTCTAGATTGTCTTCATTGACCAACGCAGGATTAGAATTGCCGTAATTTAAAATGAACTTGTATTTTACAACATCTGCATTTGTGTTTAGTGGTAACAAAATACTTGAATCATTTGATAAGTATTTGTTATCTCCTATTGCCGCTGGAGTTAATATAACACCTTCAGTCATTCCTTCGCCAATAACTTTTAAATTAGCTACTTTTTTAAGAACTGAAGGATTCGAAATCTCATAAAACTGTATTAGTATTCTAGGAGTAGTTGGAGTTGCCGGATCACAAATATCATCCGGTTCACAACTAGAGGAAGCAAATCCGAGAATTAATAAAAATGCAAGTATTTTTTTCATTTAAATAGGGATTATCGTCTCTCTAAAAGCACAACATTTTCAACATGATGTGTTTGCGGAAACATATCAACAGGTCGTACTCGTGTAACCTCGTATTTCTCATCCATTAAAGCCAAATCTCTGGCTTGTGTAGCCGAGTTGCAACTTACATACACTATTTTCGAAGGCTCTATTTTTAAGATCTGCTCAATTACATCTTTGTGCATACCATCTCTCGGCGGATCTGTAATAATCACGTCTGGTTTGCCATGTTGTGCGATAAACTCTTCATTAAATACCACTTTCATGTCTCCTACAAAGAATTCACAATTATCAATATTGTTTCGTTCTGCATTGGCTTTTGCATCTTTTATAGCATCAGGAACACTTTCAACACCAATAACTTTTTTAGCTTTTTTAGAGACAAATTGAGCTATGGTTCCAGTTCCAGTATATAAATCATAAACCAATTCGCTTCCTGTAAGTCCAGCGAAATCTCTCGTTATTTTGTACAATTCGTACGCCTGATCTGAGTTGGTTTGGTAAAAAGATTTAGCATTAATACTAAATTTCAACCCTTCCATTTCTTCTAGGATGTAATCTCGGCCTTTGTATAATTTTATATTGGTATCGTATAAAGTATCATTTGCTTTATTATTGATCACATATTGTAGCGAAGTAATTTGAGGAAATTTTTCGTAAAGATGATCTAAAAGTAATTCTCTATTAGCTTTGTCATTTTCAAAAAACTGAATCAAAACCATGATTTCACCAGTGGATGAAGTTCTCAACATTAAAGTTCGTAACAAACCCTCGTGCGCTCTTGGATTAAAGAAAGTCAAACCATTTGCATTAGCAAAATCACGAACTTCGTTACGAATAGCATTCGATGGATCTTCTTGCAAATGACATTTGTTAATGTCTAATATTTTGTCCCACATTTTCGGTATATGAAAACCAAGCGCATTTCTATTACCTAAATCTTGGTCGCTTCCAATTTCGGCTTCGGTTAGCCATCGGCTGTTAGAAAACGAAAATTCCATTTTATTTCTGTAAAAAAACTGTTTTTCAGAACCTAAGATCGGTTCAAATTCAGGAAGTTCAACTTTTCCTATACGTTGTAAGTGGTTTAACACTTCATTCTGCTTGTAGTACAGTTGCTGACTGTATTTCATATTCTGCCATTTGCAACCACCACAAACCCCAAAGTGTTCACAAACAGGATCCACGCGATGCTCCGATAATTCATGAAAATGAACGGCTTTCCCTTCATAATAGGCTTTACGCTTCTTAAAAGTTTGCACATCCACCACATCACCAGGAACTACATTCGGAATAAAAACTACTTTTCCGTCGGGAGCTTTTGCCACCGATACGCCTTTTGCACCAGCATCAAGGACTTTTATTTGATGAAAGACAACTTTGTCTGTATTTTTCTTTGCCATGGCGCAAAAATAAGTCTTTGAAGTTATTTATGTATTTTTATTCTGCTTTTTTTTAATAAAAAGTAAGGAGAATTTTAGAGGTTGAATTTTTGCGTCGAAGTTCTGTTTTGTTGCAAGTAGCAGGTGTAAATTTTACTCACTTTAAAAACGGAATACTCCATACTGTTACAGAAAACCGCCTACTACTGAAACTCTTCTTTCCAGTCTTGTGTAGTAATCGCCGACGCCTTATCATCTGAGTTCATCGTTATCCTTAGACTTTTGTTTGCTTTATCGTACGAAAAAATAGCTTTAAATCTATAGATGTTGGTATTATCCGTTTTGTTTGGAACCATTTCAATAAATTGCAGCTCTTTAAAAGAACCATATTTTAGGCTGTATTTAATACCAACTTCTTTTATTTTTTTTTCGCTTGAGTTTGCAATGACTTGATCTGTGGCTTCCTCTTTTGTAAAAGGAGTAAATTGAGACGTGTTGCAAGTCATCAAAAGTCTTTTTCCCAGTTCGTACGCTTTGTCCTTTTGAACAATTTCGGCTGCACTAAGTTCGTTAGGCAGCACATTTTTACCTATTGTTTTCCCATTTACATTTTTAGTTTTACAACCAAAAAGAACGAACAGACAACTAATTAAAATAACCTTTTTCATAAAAATATATATTGTTTCTATAAATAAACGAAATTTTTAGTTCTAAAGTATCAAAAAGGGTTTCTTATTAGGGCCTAATCCCGCTTTTCGCTACAAATCCTCGTTCTGTAATCAATAACACTAAGCTTGTAAAGGAGCTTCCGTTGTTCGCTCTTTGCAAGCAAGTATTATAATGCTTCCCGAACTGCGGGTTTTTTGCTTCACTCGGGGGCAGTGTTGTCATGACCTAACTATTGAAGATTTTTATTATTCATTTAAGAACTTCTGACTATTAAAAAGAATTTCATTCTATAAAAATTTAAGTAACCTAGGTTAAACGTCACTTTTATCAGAGTGCAAGCTAGTTCAACCACTATTAAACTTAAGTTAAATAAGACATTTTTACGATTTTTGGCCTTAGTAAATCTTAAATTTGAGTAAACGATAAAAACAATAATTATGAAAAGAAATGCAACCGCAGTATGGAATGGTTCTTTTAAAGAAGGAACAGGGAAATTAACTACACAGAGTAAAACCTTAGATAACACACAATATTCATATAAGTCTCGCTTTGAGCAAGGTGTAGGAACAAATCCCGAAGAATTAGTTGGAGCTGCACATGCAGGTTGTTATACTATGCAACTTTCGGCATACATTGGCGAGACAGATGCCATAATTGAAAGCATAGAAACCAAGTGTGATATTAATCTGGTAGACGGAACCATTATAGGTTCTCATTTAACTGTTAATGCTAAAATTAAAGGAATTTCAAATGAGACTTTCCAAGAATTAGTGACAAAAGCAGAGAAGAATTGTCCTATTTCAAAACTATTCACTGCCGAAATTACTTCGACAGCTACTTTGGTTTAAAGAGTTATCCGCAAAGAGCATCAAGTATTACACAAAGTCCGCAAGTCATTGCGGACTTTGTGTTTTTGTTTTCTTTGCGAACGTTGCGGTTAAAACATTTTATTTGTCTACAATCTCTTCTTCATCAATTCATAGTTAAGTATCGAAAAAAAGTAGAAAAAGCAATCCGCAGTGATTTTTCCCAAGATAATTCCACCGAAGTAATTCCCAACAAGAATCGGCATCCAATACATGCAAAAAGGGCGAATAAAAAAGAAATCCAAAGCCGCAGGATAGCCAAACTCAAGAAATAAATTTCGAATCAACATCCATATTTCCTTTATAGTAAGCTTTTGGTTATTGTTTTGTCTCAATTTTGATTTATATGACGTATAAATCATGACACTATAAAAGGCAAAATATTCAGCGAATGTAATCAAATAAGCCGTTGTCAATGCGCTAAAAAGTCTGCTAAATTGGGAAGCAATCAAAGCCGCGCTCGTCGCTGCCAACTCGGAGTATTTATACCGATCAAACCATTCTTTGAACTTTGATTTATTAAACATTTTTTAAAGATTGTAAGTTGCTAATTTACTAGTTTTTGAGTAATTATAGCCCTTTAAATGTAATCGAACATTGTTATTTTTTGTCATTTCGACTAAGGAGAAATCACGCTATGTGAGTTACGAATGTGATTTATCCTTCTTCAAAAAGATATTAAAAAAAAGAAACCGTTTCAGGATCTGAAGCGGTTTCTTTATATTTTATTAATTTTTAATAACTACCAGATTTTAACTCTTTTGTCTGGCGCAAGATATAATTTATCAGTAGGTTTTACATCGAATGCTTCATAGAATTCAGGAACATTTCGAACGACACCATTTACTCTGAATTTTGCAGGCGAATGCGGATCCGTAGCCACTTGGTTGCGAAGTGCCTCATCTCGAGATTTATTTGCCCATACTTGTCCCCAACCAATAAAAACACGTTGTATCCCTGTGTAACCATCTAAAACCGGCGCTTCTTTTCCTGCTAGGGATATTTTGTAAGCTTTAATAGCGATACTTAATCCCCCAAGATCCCCAATGTTTTCACCAAGCGTAAAGGATCCGTTTACTTTTAAATCAGGAAATACTTGGAAAGCATTGTATTGATCTACTAAAGCATTTGTTTTTTCTTTAAATGCTTTTAAATCGGCAGGAGACCACCAGTTTTTCATAACACCATCTCCATCAAAAGTACTTCCTTGATCGTCGAATCCATGCCCAATTTCATGCCCTATTACTGCACCAATACCACCATAATTTATGGCATCATCTGCATTCATATCAAAGAAAGGAGGTTGAAGTATCGCTGCGGGAAATACAATTTCGTTCATAGTCGGATTGTAATACGCATTAACCGTTTGTGGATTCATTCCCCATTCTGTTCTGTCTACAGGTTTTCCTAGTTTATCTAAATTACGTTGGTATTCAAATGCAATGGCTCTCTCCTTATTTCCATATAAATCGCTTTTGTCAACGCTGAGTTTAGAATAGTCTCTCCATGTGTCTGGATAGCCAATTTTAATCATGAATTTATCCACTTTTTTTAGTGCTTCTTTCTTGGTCGCTTCACTCATCCAGTCTAGTTTTTTGATGCTTTCAGCATAGGCTGCCAAAAGGTTTTTTACCAAAGCAGTCATTTTTTCTTTGGCTTCAGGAGAAAAATGTTTTTTAACATATACTTTACCTACGATTTCACCTAAACTACCATTTACAGCAGCTACCGCGCGTTTCCAATCTTCCTCTGCTTTTTTTGTACCATACATGGTTTTGCTAAAGAAATCAAAGTTTTGATTGTCAAGTTCTGTGGTTAAACTTGTAGCAGCATCATCTACAACACCCCATTTTAGAAAAGTTTTCCAAGTGTCTAGCGGAGTAGATTTGATTATGTTATTTAAGCTTTTAGTATAGTCAACTTGTGTTACTACCAATTTGCTTTCTTTATCAAAACCAGATTCTTTTAGCATAGCTACCCAATCAAAATCAGGCATTAAAGTTTTTAAATCAGACACATTATAACTATTGTATAATTTAACCATATCTCGAGTGTCTTCTTTCTTCATTTGTTTTGTTGCCAAAACTGTTTCAAGATCCATGATTTTTTTTGCGTTTTCAGCAGGATTTTCTACGCCAGCTAATTTTAGCATTGCTTCGATATGCGCTACATACTTGGTTCTAATTTCGGTCATCTTAGGATCTGTAGAAAGATAATAATCTCTATCAGGCAATCCCAAACCATCTTGCCAAGTTATTGCAGTATATTTTGTTGGGTCTTTAAAGTCATTATAAACAGAAATAGTAAAAGGGGTGTTTAAACCTAAACGATTCGCACGTCCAAAATAAGAGGCTAAGTCATTATAGTTTTTAATAGCATCAATTTTCGCAAATTCTGGTTGAAGTGGAGACACACCTTTGCTGTCACGTGTTTTTCTGTCCGTGTAGGAGGCGTAGTAATCACCAATTTTTTGTTCATCACTACCATTAGCATTGTTTGATTTTGCTGCTTCTTCGATAATGGCTTTTACATCCTTTCTAGATTGATCATCAAGGATATGTCCAGCGCCATACGTAGCTTTATCTGCAGGTATTTCAGTAGCTTTCTCCCAATTACCGTTTACAAATTTGCTAAAATCATCTCCTGGTTTAACTAAGGTATCCATGTTCTTTTTAACAATACCTGAGTTAAGGTTTTCTTTTTTTTGACAAGAAGTTAAGGTTAAGAAAAGTGATAGACCTGCAATTACGTAGTTTTTCATATAATTATGGTTTTAATAATGGTATAGTTTTTTGTTTTAAAATTTGAAGTAAAATAAATGGATTTAATTATATTTATAGTACTAAAAATCTATTTTTTAATAAAAAAATAACATTTTTATCAAATATAGTGAGATTAAAGTAAATTTTTAATGATTCTCCGCTTTCAATCATAATCCTGTAATGCCTGCTATCACTAGTCTATCGAAGAGTTTTTCTCCAAAATATCTTCGGTTTAACTTGTAAACAAACTCATTTAGGTATAATTGTAGATATTTCCCTTTTATTTTGTG
>JBBSSR010000015.1:0-86311 GCA_038241955.1 Flavobacteriales bacterium
CTTTTGATGCAAATCACAAAAATTTCTAGCTTGAAAAGAACTTTCAAAATTCTTCTAAAAATAATCTTATTCTTTATAGGATTTATTTTATTGTACGCACTATTCGCTTTTACACTTTCGAAAATTACAATTGAAAAAGAAACGGATAAAAAACCTGAAGTTGAAATCTTTATTTTGACAAATGGCGTTCATACGGATATTGTAATGCCTACAAAAAACGATCAAATTGATTGGAGCAAGCAAGTCCAGTTCAAAAATACCAAAGCAGCAGATTCAACATATCAGTATATTTCAATGGGTTGGGGAGATAAAGGATTTTATCTAGAAACTCCAGAATGGTCTGACTTAAAAGCATCAGTTGCCTTCAAAGCAGCAACGGGATTAAGTACAACAGCTATACATGCCACCTATTATAAAAAAATGAAACTTGGTGATGATTGTAAGTCTATGATGATTAGTAAAGAACAATACAACCGTTTAATTAATTATATTACTGATAGTTTTCAAAAAGATGCGGCTGGAAATTTTTTACTTATAAAAACAGATGCTAATTATGGTAAAGGGGATGCTTTCTATGAAGCAATTGGAAGTTATAGTTTGTTTTACACCTGCAACACTTGGGCAAATAGTGCTTTAAAATCATGCGGTCAAAAATCCTGTTTTTGGACTCCCATGGACGTTCCAATTTTTTCTAAATACAAATAAAATTCAAAAACTGGATTTTGATTATAACTTTAAAACAACATCATTACTGTTTATAAAATAATTTATTTGTCAATTCGAGTGCAGTCGAGAAACTGATAAATCTCGCCTGCGCTCGATATGACAAATTATATTATACAAATTATAAATATAGATTAGCCTGTAAAATTAAAAGAAAAAAAATTAACCATTAAGAAGTTAAGTTTCATTAAGCCTCCATGAAAGTTAACTTCTTAATGGTTCAAAAAAATAAAACTATTTTGTAATTATAATTGATATTTGACTGTGATTGGTTTGTGGTACAACAAAAAAGCCTCGATAAACGAGGCTTTTTTACTATCAGGATTTGACTTACTTACTCAAATACATTTTTCTTCTGGAGTACAATTCGTAGAATTGATCGTCTTTTAAATCATCAATAAACAAGATGCTTTCTCCTGTTGATTTCATTTCAGGTCCTAAAGCTTTGTTTACATTATGAAACTTACTAAAAGAAAAAACGGGTTGTTTTATAGCGTACCCTTTTAATTGAGGATTGAATGTAAAGTCAGTTACTTTATTATGTCCTAACATTACCTTCGTTGCATAATTAACATACGGTTCTCCATACGCTTTTGCAATAAACGGTACCGTTCTAGATGCTCTAGGATTGGCTTCAATGATATAAACCATATCATCTTTAATTGCAAATTGAATATTAATTAAACCAACTGTTTTTAGCGCTCTGGCAATTTTCTCAGTATGATCTTTAATTTGTTGCATCACAAATTCACCTAAATTAAAAGGGGGTAAAGTCGCATTACTATCTCCAGAGTGTACTCCGCAAGGTTCTATATGCTCCATGATTCCAATGATGTAAACATTCCCATCGGCATCACAAATTGCATCTGCTTCTGCTTCAATTGCTCCCTCTAAATAATGATCTAAAAGCAGTTTATTACCTGGAATAGTTTTCAATAAATTAATAACATGCTCCTCTAATTCTTGCTTGTTGATTACAATTTTCATTCCTTGACCTCCCAAAACATAAGAAGGACGAATCAATAAAGGAAAGTCTAAAGTATCTGCTAATACAGATGCTTCTTCTGCAGTTTCAGCAATCCCAAATTGTGGAAAAGGTATTTTTAATTCGGTTAACAATTCAGAGAAACGTCCTCTATCTTCGGCTAAATCCAAAGCGTCAAAACTAGTTCCGATGATTTTAACTCCGTATTTAGATAATTTTTCGGCCAATTTCAGCGCCGTTTGACCACCTAATTGAACAATTACTCCTTCTGGTTTTTCATGCTGAATAATATCATAAATATGTTCCCAGAATACAGGCTCGAAATACAATTTATCAGCTGTATCAAAATCAGTAGAAACCGTTTCTGGATTACAGTTAATCATTATTGTTTCGTATCCACATTCTTTGGCTGCCAAAACTCCGTGCACACAAGAATAATCAAACTCAATTCCTTGTCCAATTCTATTTGGTCCAGAACCTAAGACTATTATTTTCTTTTTATCGCTTACCACACTTTCATTATCAACGTAGCGTGTTCCGTTTGCTTTTTCAATTTCAGCTTCAAAAGTAGAATAATAATAAGGTGTTTTAGCTTTAAACTCAGCAGCACAAGTATCTACCAATTTAAATACACGATTCACATTCATTGTCATACGCAAAGCGTGAACTTCACTTTCTAGACAGTTCATCATGTGAGCAATTTGTCTGTCGGCAAACCCTTTTTGTTTCGCTTCAAGCAAAAGTTCTTTTGGCAAATTGGTCACTTTATAATTAGAAATTTCTTTTTCTAAAGTATAAAGTTCCTCATATTGTTTTAAGAACCACATATCGATTTTGGTAATTTCATGAATGCGACTCAACGGAATTCCCATTGCAATTGCATCATAAATTACAAAAACACGATCCCAACTTGCAAAAGTCAGCTTCTCTATAATTTGTTCGTAGTTTTTATATCCTTTTCCGTCAGCACCAAGACCGTTTCTTTTTATTTCTAAAGACTGAGTGGCTTTGTGCAAAGCTTCTTGAAAAGAACGTCCAATTCCCATTACTTCACCCACCGATTTCATTTGAAGTCCCAAAGTTCTATCGGCACCTTCAAATTTATCAAAGTTCCAACGTGGAATTTTCACAATTACATAATCTAAAGTTGGTTCAAAAAGAGCCGAAGTTGATTTTGTAATTTGATTTTGCAATTCATCAAGATTGTATCCTAAAGCCAATTTAGAAGCAATTTTAGCAATTGGATAACCAGTTGCTTTTGATGCTAAAGCAGAAGAACGAGATACACGTGGATTGATTTCGATAGCAACAATATCTTCATTTTCATCAGGTGAAACTGCAAATTGTACGTTACAACCTCCTGCAAAATTACCAATGCTACGCATCATTAAGATAGCGTAATCACGTAATTTTTGGAAAGTTTTATCAGATAGTGTCATCGCAGGTGCAACCGTGATGGAATCTCCAGTATGAATTCCCATTGGATCCATATTTTCGATAGAACAAATGATTACAACATTATCATTTTTATCTCTTAAAAGCTCTAACTCATATTCTTTCCAACCCATCAAAGCTTTATCAATTAAAACTTCGTGTATTGGTGAAGCTTCAAGACCTCTTGTTAAAAGCTCATCAAAATCTTCTTTTTTGTAAACTATCGCAGCTCCAGTTCCTCCCAAAGTAAATGAAGGACGAATTACTAAAGGAAATCCAAATTCCTGAGCAATTTCTTTTCCTCTAAGGTAAGATGTACATATCTCAGCTGGCGCAGACGGTACTCCAATTTTCTTAAGAAGTTGTTTAAATTGTTCTCTATCCTCGGTAATATTAATTGCATTGACATCAACTCCAATTAATTTAACACCAAAATCCTTCCAAATTCCTTTTTCATCGGCTTCCAAACACAAATTCAAAGCAGTTTGCCCTCCCATAGTTGGAAGAACTGCATCAATTTGTGGATGTTCTTTTAGAATTTGAATAATGGATTTAGTAGTTAAAGGCAACAAATAAATATGATCCGCCATAGATGGGTCGGTCATAATTGTTGCAGGATTTGAATTGATTAAAATAACTTCAATTCCCTCTTCACGAATTGATCTTGCAGATTGTGAACCTGCGTAATCAAATTCACATGCTTGACCAATTACAATTGGGCCTGAACCTATTATTAAAACCGATTTTATAGTTGTATCTTTTGGCATTTTAATTATTGTTGTAGTTATTTTTTATCACTTAAACTTTGAAATTTGTTAGATATACCAAATCTTAACCTTTTAAACTTCATTCCCGCTTGGGTATAAAAAAAGGCGATACTAAAAGAAAGTAACGCCTTATTTATGTTTATCCAAACATTATTTTTTGTGTCTTGGTTCGCAAGAAACTGTCAATTTATGTCTTCCTTTAGCTCTTCTACGCGCTAGAACTTTTCTTCCATTTGCAGAAGCCATTCTGTCCATAAATCCGTGCTTATTTCTTCTTTTTCTTTTCGATGGTTGAAACGTTCTTTTGCTCATTGCTTTGTATCTTTAAAAAATGTAATTATGTGTCTACTTGTTTTTCGAATAGTTGTTATTCTAAAACCGAGTGCAAATATACAAAGACTTTTTTTTCTGGCAAGTAGTTTTTAATAAATATTTTTAATTCCTTTTACTATCTTTGCAATCTTAAAACTTTATACATTATGTTTCACAAAAATATTAAACTTATTATAGCCGGACTAATGGTAGTTGCTGGTGTTTATGAAATTATTGACGACTCCATAGGCAATGGAATTTTCCTTATTTTATTGTCTGCAATTCCAATTTTTTTATATTTTAAAAACGAATTCATTCTTCTTGCGTTTTTAAAGTTGAGAAAACAAGACTTTGAAGGAGCGAAAAAGTGGTTAGCATACATCAAAAATCCAGAAACTGCCTTGGTAAGAAAACAACAAGGCTACTTTAATTATCTACATGGAATCATGCTTTCCCAAACCAACATTAATCAATCCGAGAAATATTTCAAAAAAGCAATTGAACTAGGTTTATCAATGGATATGGATTTGGCTGTTGCCAAATTGAATTTAGCTGGAGTTGCTATGACACGCAGAAGAAAGTTAGAAGCTACCTCTTTATTAAATGAAGCTAAAAAATTAGACAAGCAAAATATGCTAAAAGAACAAATCACAATGATGAAAGAACAAATGAAAAAAATATAAATTGTATATTAATAATTTAAATTATTTTCATATTCGAAAAAAAACCATTCAAAAAGAGTGGTTTTTTTATTTAAAATGCATTTTATCGAATAAATTTGTTTTTTATCGAAAAATTAACTATCATTAAAAATAAAGTCGCTATTTTTACTAAAGCTTTTACAATTAACGTTTTATGTATAAATATTTATTAGCCCTAATCTTCGCATTCTCCGTATCATTTTCATACGGTCAAGATACAATTACCTATTTATCTGATGCATTAAAAGAAAACATAAACCCGTACAAGAAAGCAAGTAACATTGCTTATGAAAACAGGGATATGGAAGAAGGAAAACGCCTATTTGATTCTCTAGTAAAGTTTAAGCTAGTAGGCACAAGACTAGATGACTTTAGTTTAAAAAGTTTTTCATCAAAAAATGTCAAATTAAACCGAATAGACAAACCAATCTTTATAATTACTTATGCCTCTTGGCTTGTTATACCAAAAGGAGAGATTGCTGCTTTAAATTTATTAGCCACAGAACATCGCGAATCAGTTCAATTTATTGTTCTATTTTGGGATAAAAAGGAAAATATAAAAAAAATTGCACAACAATTTAATGGTGATGTAAAAGTGTGTTATGCAAATGAAAACTACAAACATGATTCTCACATAATTGCAACCATTAAACATACCTTAGGATTCCCAACATCCTTTTTCGTAGATGAAAATAAAAATATTGTCAGCATAAAACATTTCAATAACAAAGTGAAGCCAAAAACAGCGATTGTCGAAGCCATAACGATTAGCTACAATAATTTTAGTAGAAATATAAATGAATCGTTGGTTAATTCTGTTTCAAGTTATAGAAAAGTTACTGTCAATTAATTATTGACTTTTATGTACTTATAAAATAGCATAACACTAATTCGCGGACATCTTATTAGTTACACTTCCGTTTGCCATAATTATTGAAGGCAAATTTGAATTCAACCATTGGTATTTGGCAAGAATCATAATGTGAGTTCCTCCTCTTACTACAATACATTCTTTTATATATTTTATAGGAAAAACATCATCCTCATCTCCGTGTATATGTACTACATTTGGATCTGCAAGTGTGCGATCCCACAAAATAACTTTTTCAACAGCCCAATCTAGATAACGCTTATCCCTAACAGAGAGAAATTTTTCATATAATTTAAGCTTCTGATTTATTTTTTTTCCAAAAGAAAATTTAGCTAGACTTTCTAAATTCATTACTAAATTCGTTGGAATTAACTTATAAGCTTTTGTAGTTTTAGCAATTTTCATTCTCCGAGGAAATTCTAAATTACTCTTTACACTCGATATTATAATTACTTTTCGAGCGTCAATAAATTTAGCCATTTCTTGAACTAAAATACCTCCAAAAGAAACACCAATTAAAACCACATTTTCATGATGTATTTTGAGAGTCATTCTTTGTGCATAAGCACTTAACGAATCTTTTTCTAATGGAATTTCCCATTCTAGAAGAAACATTTCAAAATCTGCTTCTGGAAGTTTAATCCTCTCAAAAATTGCGGTGCTTGCTGCCAAACCAGGCATAAAATAAACTGGAATTCTACTCATTTTTCATCCGTTTTATGAAATTAAAAACTACCTCTAAAATAAACTATTTAACTGAAATAAATTTAATATTTAGGCATTTTATAATAACAATAACACAAGATACTCCGAAAAAAAATTTGCCGTTGGAAATCAAAACCTTATCTTTACGTATGACCTTTTAATTTACAACAAAAAAGACATATCTCACACTAAGAGTTTTCGAATCAGCAAAGCACTCAATTTTTGCACTTTTAAACAAAGAATTTAAGACTATTAATTACTAGTCATAATTTAACTAGCTATTAGTTTAAGTAATACCACAAAAACAATGGAAACAGCAATCAAAATGGAAATTAAGGATAATACTTTCGCAAGACAATTTGAGACAGTTGTCGAATCTGGAATTGTAGCGGTAGAATATTCTTTTCAAGATAAAAAAATATTTTTGACCAAGATAAATACTCCAGACGCATTTGATGATGACGAGTTCATTTCTAATTTTCTTAAGAAAATAATGGAAATAGCTTTAGAAAAAAAATTAAAAGTCGTTCCAATTCTTCCAAAAATAGTTGTATTCTTTAAAAAAAACCCACTGTATAAGGAACTTCTACCTCCTGGAATACGTATATAAAAAATAGCTCCTTAATAATCCTGAAAAGGCTATTACATTAAAAACAGTTACATGTCACTCTTTTTCTTCCAAAAGCCGCTGTTCTATAATTGTTTAGCATTATGATGTCTCACTGTTTTTACAGTTCGTTTAGTATCGGGAATATATCTATTTCTTCTTGTTGATGATCGAGATGTTTTTACGGAAACACTAGATTTTGAGCTATTTAAATACTTTTTTGATGGTGCCACAGCAAAGTTATTCGGTTTTCTATAGGTATTTCCATTATACGTATTTTTATAATTCCCATTTCTAGTATTATTTATTACAATAACAGAAGTATTTCGCCTAGGATAATAATTAGTGTAATGACGAGGATAGTAAGACGGTCTATGATAATTATTGTAGTAATGATAATGATTTCGATAATAAATATTAAAATATAAGGGTGTCCATGGTCTAAAATAATGTGGATGGTATCCATAGTGATATGGTGTACTATAAGGCCAGTAAACAGATGAATACAAATAGGAAACTACTGGAATTGTAACAGTACTTACTTGTGTCCTAGTTTTAACAACCTTCTCATCACCATTGTAAACAGGATTTATAGTAGTGCTAGTATCACTCAGAGAATTGGGTTCCACTACATAATTTTTACCATGTAAGTTTTCATCACCTACTATTTCAAGTGAAATTTTATTGTTTTTTTCTTTATTTACAAAAATTACAGCTACGTCTTGCTGGTCATTTTCCTTTAATTCATCTTGAAGAACAAACATAAAGTTATCACCCTCTTTTTCTGTTTTTACTTTAATAAAATCAACTTTACCATCATTATTCAAATCTAAGTTATTGATTTTAGTATCTTCACTATTTAGTAATTCTTCAAATTTTTCTATCGTTGCAGAATTTTGAAAAATATCCAATACTGCATACAAGTTTAAATTATCTCCAGGCAAGCCTAAAGCTTCTGGTTCTTCAGTTGCTTGTGAATATCCCGCACAACCAATCAAGCAAATTAGCATGAAGCCTAAATAATACACATGTCTTTTCATAATACCTAGTTTATATAATTATTGACTGAAAATCTTTCAATATTAAAGTAGGACACAAAAAAACAAGAATGGTTTAATTGTACAGATCAAAACAATTCCGTTAAAAGTTATTTATGTCCTTTTTAATTAAATTAAAAAAAGGTTTTTACTAATAAAAAAAGCAAGAGAAATTAAACTCTTGCTTTTTTTATTAATTTATTTAAAAATTATTTTTCTATTTCTTTCATACTATCCATTTTCTTATGCGCTAAAAAACCAGCGATATCTTCAAAGTGCTCTACCACACGTTTATTCCCGAATTCAAAAACCTTTGTTGCTAGTCCGTCAAGGAAATCCCTGTCGTGAGATACTAAGATTAAAGTACCATCAAAATCGCGTAAAGCATCTTTGATAATATCCTTTGTTTTCATATCTAAGTGATTCGATGGCTCATCTAAAATTAATAAGTTCACAGGTTCTAGCAGCAATTTAATCATGGCCAAACGTGTTTTCTCTCCCCCTGACAGTACTTTCACTTTTTTGGTAACATCGTCACCATGAAACATGAAAGCACCCAAAATATCTTTAATTTTTGTACGAACATCTCCTACTGCGATATCATCAATAGTTTCGAAAATAGTCGCATTTTCGTTTAATAATGAAGCTTGGTTTTGAGCAAAGTACCCGATTTGAGAGTTATGTCCAATTTCTACAGAACCATTGTCAACGCCAATTTCTTTCATTATAGCTTTGATCATTGTAGATTTTCCTTCACCATTTTTACCCACAAAAGCCACTTTTTGACCTCTTTCGATAACGATATTTGCATCTTTAAAAACTACATGATCGCCATACGATTTTGACATTTCCTTTACAATAACCGGATATTGTCCGGAACGAACAGCTGCAGGAAATTTTAACTTTAATGCCGAAGTATCTACTTCATCTACCTGAACAATGACAAGTTTTTCTAGCATCTTAACACGAGATTGAACGGCATCTGTCTTAGAAAAAGTTCCTTTGAATCGGTCGATAAAAGTCCTGTTGTCAGCAATCATACGTTGTTGTTCATCGTACGCTTTTTGCTGATGCATACGACGGTCTTTTCTTAATTCTAAATAATGGGAATATTTAGCTTTGTAATCATAAATGCGTCCCATTGTAACTTCAATGGTGCGATTGGTAATATTATCTACAAAAGCTCTATCGTGTGAAATTACCACGACTGCTTTGGCTGAATTTATCAGGAAGTCCTCTAACCACTGAATACTTTCGATATCCATGTGATTCGTTGGCTCATCTAATAAAATTAAATCTGGTTTCTGCAGCAGAATCTTGGCTAATTCAATTCGCATTCGCCAACCTCCAGAAAACTCTGAAGTTTGTCTTGTAAAATCTTCTCTTTCAAAACCCAAACCTGTTAATATTTTCTCTACTTCGGCTTCGTAATTTACTTCTTCAATCGCGTAGAATTTTTCGCTTAGATCCGAAACTCTTTCGATCAATTTCATATACGCATCACTTTCATAATCAGTGCGAATTGTTAATTGCTCATTGATTTCGTCGATCTCCGCTTTCATGCCAAAAATCTCACCAAAAGCTTTTGAAGTTTCCTCCATTACCGTTGCACCATCTGTAGTCAATAAATGCTGTGGCAAATAAGCAACTATAGCATCTTTTGGAGCCGAAATATTCCCAGTAGAAGGTTTGCTTTGACCCGCAATAATCTTTAAAAGTGTTGATTTTCCTGCACCATTTTTACCCATAAGGGCAATTTTATCATTTTCATTTATAGCGAAAGAAACATCACTAAAAAGAGTTGTTCCACCAAATTGAACCGAAATATCGTTAATTGTAATCATTAATAGACTTCTTAGATTATTAGATGTTTAGACTTCTTAGATTTTAAAGCCAAATTTTTTTAAAGGTGCAAAGATAGTCTAAAATAGATTATTACACTTCTAGGATTTTTGACATTCTGAATTTTTTTAAAATTAAAAATTCGACAATTTGAATATTTGTCTATGCAAATTGTCGAATTAAAAAATAGTGACATTCAAGTAGTCTAAAATTCTAACAATCTAAATATCTAACTACTCTTTTCTCCACTTTTTAGACTCCTCAAAAACATGTTCTAAAATCGCAGCTTCTCTTTCGTCAAAGTCTACATTTCTTCTGCTCATTACCAATCTTGCAGTTTCAAACGCTTTTTTGGTAAGGTACGTTGTAAATCCAGCCGCTCCTCCCCAAGAAAAACTTGGTACAAAATTACGCGGAAAACCACTACCAAAAATATTGGCGCTCACTCCTACCACAGTGCCTGTATTAAACATGGTATTGATACCGCATTTACTATGGTCACCCATCATTAATCCGCAAAACTGAAGACCCGTTTTAGCAAAACCTTCCGTTTCATAATCCCACAATTTTACTTCTTCGTAGTTGTTTTTTAAATTAGAGTTATTACTATCCGCTCCTATATTACACCACTCCCCAATAACAGAATCTCCTAAAAATCCGTCGTGTCCTTTATTTGAGTACGAAAAGAGAACAGCATTTTTAACCTCTCCTCCTATTCGAGAATACGGACCTACGGTTGTCGCACCATAAACTTTGCTTCCCATTTTTACTTGTCCTCTTTCGCATAAAGCGAATGGGCCGCGAATGTTAGTTCCTTCCATAACTTCGGAATCTTTACCTATATATATAGGACCCGAAGATGCATTTAAGATCACGAACTCCAATTTGGCACCTTTCTCTATAAAAATATTTTCTGGTGCAATTGCATTTACACTTTTTGGTATAAGTTGCGATTTTCTATTTTGAATCAAATAGTCAAAATCCTCACGAATAGCGGCATCATTTTTAGAAAAAATATCCCAACTGTGCTCAACTGTAATACACTCTTGATGGCATTCTAAGATTTCATACGTATCAAAATCTACGGATTCCTGCTCATCATTTGTATAAAAAGCAATAACTTCATCTCCTTTGAATATAGCTTGATTTGGCTCTAAATTGCTTACCATTTCTGCTAAAATATCATTAGGGAGAAAAGAAGCATTGATCATTACATTTTCTTCCAACTCTACCATTGGAAATTTTTCTGATAAATATTCTTCAGTAAGTGTGGTGGTTGTAGATCCTAAACGTAATTCCCATTTCTCGCGAATTGTCATAATACCGATCAAAATATCGGCAACTGGTCGTGTAAAAGTAAAGGGTAACAATGCATTTCGAGCGGGACCGTCAAAAAGTATATAGTTCATAAATTAATGTACTAAATTTTTAAAATGTGATTTGGTTATCGCCACAAAGTTACAACTATTTTTTTTTTATTATCTTTCCTTATCAAGTCCTTTCTACTAGTAAAACAATAAAATTCCATAAAAAAAGCCCCGCAAATTGCGAGGCTTTTCATTATTTTTAATAAGCTAAAATTATTTAGCGTGCTTAGCGTATTTCGTTTTGAATTTATCAATACGTCCTGCAGTATCGATAAGTTTAGATTTACCTGTGTAAAAAGGGTGAGATGTTCTAGAAATCTCCATTTTTACAACTGGATATTCAACACCGTCAACAGTGATTGTTTCTTTTGTATCTGCAGTAGATTTAGTAATAAAAACATCTTCGTTTGACATGTCTTTAAAAGCAACTAATCTGTAATTTTCTGGGTGTACACCTTTTTTCATCTTAAATCTTTTTTATTTGTTAATTATAACTTGTCTTGAAGCTTTTCCTCTAACAGAAAAGGTATAAACGCGCTATAACTTTTTGTTTTATACTATTATTTTGAGTGTGCAAATTTACACTTATTTTTCAATATACAAACCTTTGTTGCAGTTTTTTTAAATAGTTGTAAAAAAGATTTTTTACACAACATTTTATTTGGAATTGCTATATTTGTAAATTAATTCTAAACAAAAAACTATGATCAACCAAATTGTTAAAAAAAATGGAGTTACCTATGGCATTATTATAGGAGTTGTATTTGCCTTAGTAACGGCTTCCATGTATGCAATTGATTTAAAATTATTTGTCGCTCCATGGATTGGCTTTACGTCATTTGCAATAATGTTGATTATTTCGATTTTATTATTATTGAAGACCAAAAAGGACATACAAGGATTCTTTAGCTATAAAGATGCGTTTACAACTTATTTTATAGCGATAGCAATTGGCGTTTTAATTTCAACTCTTTTTAATGTAGTTTTATTCAATTTTATTGATCCCGAAGCTAAAGAAACTGTCGCTAATTATCTTGTCAAATTTATGACAGAAACTTTGCAAAAGTTTGGAACTCCTGCATCTGGAATCGATGAAGCTATATCTAAAATGAGAGAAACCAATCCCTTTTCGACTTTTGAATTATTGAAAGGATTAGTATTTAGCCTTGTAGGGTATTCAATTTTAGGATTAATTTTGGCTGCATTTTTTAAAAGCAAAAGTACTCCACAAGAATAACAACAACTGATGAATTTATCAATACTCATACCACTTCTTAATGAAGAGGAATCCTTGCAAGAATTATACACTTGGATCATCTCGATCATGAAATCGAACAATTACAGTTACGAAATCATTTTTCTAGATGACGGAAGTACAGATGAGTCTTGGAATATTATAGCAGGCTTTGCGGCTGAGAATCCTAATGTAAAAGGAATTCGGTTCATGAAAAATTTTGGAAAATCACAGGCTTTGCATGCTGGTTTTGCAAAGGCACAAGGCGATGTAATTATCACCATGGATGCTGACTTGCAAGACAGCCCAGACGAGATTCCAGGTTTATATGAAATGATTACCACTCAAAAATATGATTTAGTTTCCGGTTGGAAAAAGAAGCGCTATGATTCTATTGTAGCCAAGAATCTTCCATCTAAACTATTTAATTGGGCTGCTAGAAAAACTTCTGGAGTTGAATTAAACGATTTTAATTGCGGACTGAAAGCCTACAAAAATGTGGTGGTCAAAAATATTGAAGTTTCGGGCGAAATGCATCGGTACATTCCTGTTTTGGCTAAAAATGCGGGTTTTGGAAATATTGGTGAGAAAGTAGTACAGCACCAAGCGAGAAAATATGGGGAAACCAAATTTGGAATGGAACGTTTCATTAATGGTTTTTTGGATTTAATTACAATTTGGTTTCTTTCCCGATTTGGAAAAAGGCCAATGCACTTATTTGGAGCAATGGGTTCTTTAATGTTCATCATTGGTTTTTGTTCGGCTGGCTATATAGGAGTTTCAAAATTATACCATATGTATAATGGTATGAGTTATACTTTGGTCACTAACAATCCTTGGTTTTACATCGCATTGACGACAATGATTTTAGGAACTCAATTATTTTTGGCTGGATTTCTAGGTGAGATTATTTTAAGAACCAAGAATAATGAAGAGCGCTACAAAGTTTCAACGGAAGTGAATTTTTAATAACTTAGATTTTTACTAACAATTTGAATTTCTCGTTTTACGCGTTTAGCCCTGATAGCAGCGGCATCCTTTTCCTGTCCGCCACGGCGGACAGGAAAAGATATAGCGAATAGCAGGAAATAGCTCCTAATAAAATAGGTATTTTTACATTGTCAAAATAGATTAAGAACTAAAAAACTAAACATATAATGCATATAGCACAAAACATTTTGGACGCAGTAAACGAATGGTTGACGCCTACATTTGATAATGAAACCCAAGTTGCCGTAAAGGAATTGATGACCACTTCGCCAAAAGAATTGGAAGAAAGTTTTTATAAGAATCTCGAATTTGGTACAGGCGGAATGCGCGGTGTAATGGGAGTTGGGAACAATCGCATTAATAAATATACGCTTGGAAAAAGTACGCAAGGACTTTCGGATTATTTGAAAATTGCGTTTCCAAACCAGCCGTTGAAAGCTGTTATTGCTTTTGACTGTCGTCATAATAGTCAATCTCTTGCGAAAGTGGTTGCTGATGTTTTCTCTGCTAATGGAATTCAGGTTTATTTATTTTCGGATTTAAGACCTACTCCCGAATTGTCATTTGCACTTAAATATTTAGGTTGTCAATGCGGAATTGTACTGACTGCATCGCATAATCCTCCCGAATACAATGGCTACAAAGTGTATTGGCAAGATGGAGGGCAAATTGTTCCGCCAGAAGATGCAGGTATCATTGGTGCTATTGAGAAATTAAACTATAACGAAATTAAGTTCGATGCAAATGAAGATTTGATCAAATATATAGATACAGAAATTGATGAAGCTTTTATAAAATCGTCTGTTGAAAATGCGAGTTTTAATACTCCGCAAGAGGCGAAAGACAACTTAAACATTGTATTTACTTCTTTGCACGGAACGTCTATCACGGCTGTTCCTGCGACTTTAAAAAAAGCAGGATATAACAATGTAAATATTGTTGAAGAACAAAGAGTTCCTAATGGAGACTTTCCTACTGTAAAATCTCCAAATCCAGAAGAGCCAGAAGCATTAACGATGGCACTTGCTTTGGCTGATAAACTTGATGCTGATATTGTTGTAGGTACGGATCCTGATTGTGACCGTTTAGGAGTTGCTGTTCGTAATAACGAAGGCAAAATGATTTTGTTAAACGGAAATCAAACAATGATTTTGATGACTGCTTTCCTACTAGAACAATGGAAAAAAGCAGGTAAAATAAATGGAAAACAATTTATTGGTTCTACAATTGTTTCTACGCCAATGATCATGGAACTAGCAACGGCTTATGGTGTAGAATGTAAAATAGGTTTGACGGGCTTTAAATGGATTGCTAAAATGATCAAAGATTTTCCAGAACTACAATTTATTGGTGGTGGAGAAGAAAGTTTTGGGTATATGGTCGGTGACGCTGTACGCGATAAAGATGCGGTTGCCGCCACTTTATTAATCTGTGAACTTGCAGCTCAGGCCAAAGCAAAAGGTAGTTCCGTTTACAAAACTCTTTTACAATATTATGTAGATTACGGATTTTACAAAGAGCATTTGGTTTCCATTACTAAAAAAGGAATGGAAGGAGTAGCTCAAATCAACCAAATGATGGTCTCGTTACGCGAAAATCCTCTCAAGGAAATTGATGGACAAAGAGTTATCATGGTGGAAGATTATAAATCATCTATCGCTAAAAACCTATTTACAGGCGAAGAAGAGACAATAAACATCCCAAAATCTGATGTGTTGATTTATTATACAGAAGATGGATCTAAAATATGTGCTAGACCAAGCGGAACGGAACCTAAAATTAAATTTTACATCAGCGTAAAAACAGAATTAGATAGCGTTGAAGATTTTACTGAAGTGGAGCAAGTGCTAGACGAAAAAATTAAAAATATAATTGCTGATATGCAATTGAATTAATTGCTTATCCATTCATTCTTTAAAACAAACCCGACATTTTCAATAACTGTCGGGTTTTAATGCCTAAATAATAAAAATAAATAATGAGCAATTTCAAAAAAATAGTTCCTTTTATATATCCCTATAAAAAATATGCTTTCTTAAACATATTTTTCAATGTTTTGTATGCACTTTTTAGTACACTATCTTTCATTGCCTTAATACCAATGCTTCAAGTTTTATTTGACAAGACAAAAGAAAACAGAGTAAGACCAGTATTTGAAGGAATTCTAAAAATTAAAGAATATGGCGATAACTATTTAAGCTATTATATTACCACTACAAAAGGCACTCATGAATCGGGTTATGTTTTAACAATAATGGTTGTGATTATCATATCAATCTTTTTGTTAAAAAACTTAGCGGATTATTTAGCCATGTTTTTTATCACTTTTTTAAGAAATGGTGTTTTAAGAGACATGCGAAATGCTTTATATAAAAAAACACTAGAATTGCCATTAGCTTTTTATTCTGAAAAAAGAAAAGGAGATGTTATTTCGAGAATATCTGCTGATGTGAACGAGGTGCAAAATTCATTTTTAGCTATACTTGAACTTATTGTAAAAGAACCTCTAACCATCATTTTTACCATAATCGCTATGTTGATTCTTAGTGCTAAGTTAACCATATTTGTTTTTATTTTTATTCCTGTTTCAGGCTATGTGATTTCATTGATTGGAAAAAAACTTAAAAAGCAATCTACAAAAGCGCAACAAGAACAAGGTACTTTTTTATCGACTATAGAAGAAACAATGGGTGGACTAAAAGTAGTAAAAGGATATAATTCTGAAAACTATTTTAATACCGTTTTTCAAAACTCTACAGAACGCTTTTTTGTTTTATCAAATAGTATTGGAAACCGTCAAAACTTAGCTTCGCCTGCGAGTGAGTTCATGGGAATTACAGTGATTGCTATATTACTTTGGTACGGAGGTCAAATGGTTTTAATTGACAAAACTCTTGCGGGTGCTGATTTCATTGCTTATATGGGGCTAGCGTATAACATTCTGACTCCTGCAAAAGCAATCTCTAAAGCTTCCTATGGAGTAAAAAGAGGAAATGCAGCAGCAGAAAGGGTGTTAGAAATTCTAGACCAAGAAAATCCGATTACAAGCAAAGTTGATGCTGTTGAAAAAAATACTTTCGATTCGGAAATTGCGATTAAAAACATCAATTTTAAATATGAAGATGAAAACGTTTTAAAAGACTTTTCGCTTACTGTAAAAAAAGGTCAAACGGTTGCTCTCGTTGGGCAATCAGGTAGCGGAAAAAGTACAATTGCTAACTTACTAACTCGTTTTTATGATGTAAATGAGGGAACTATAACAATTGACGGAATTGACATTAGAGATTTGAATTTGCAATCACTTCGAGGTCTAATGGGACTCGTAACGCAAGATAGTATTTTATTTAATGATACTATAAAAGCTAATATTTCACTTGGGAAACTAGACGCAGATGATGACGAAATTATTGAGGCTCTGAAAATTGCGAATGCATATGAGTTTGTGCAAGATTTACCTCTAGGAATTTACACCAACATTGGCGACAGCGGAAACAAACTATCGGGTGGACAAAAACAGCGATTGTCTATTGCTCGCGCTGTGTTGAAAAACCCTCCAATTATGATTCTTGACGAAGCAACATCAGCTTTAGACACTGAAAGCGAAAAATTTGTACAAGTAGCGCTCGAAAATATGATGCAAAATAGAACTTCGATTGTTATTGCTCACCGTTTATCGACTATTCAAAAAGCAGATATTATCGTTGTAATGCAAAAAGGAAAAATTGTAGAACAAGGTAGACATGAAGAACTTATTGCTTTAAATGGTACCTATAACAAATTGGTAACCATGCAATCTTTCGAATAATAATTTTTGATAGCAAATTTTTATTTCGCGAAAAATTACTAAATATTTCAATTATTTTATAAAAAAATGTATCTCAGCAATTCCGACATAAAACTTCCGCACGATCCAGATACTATTGTCTGGAAATACCTGGACTTATCTAAGTTTTTGGCTATGTTGCTTTCGCGAAAGTTATTCATGTCGCGATCTGATAAGTTTGAGGATCAATACGAGGGTACTTTTAGCGAACCTACATTCGAGGAAATTAAAAAACTATCTATCGACAAGCCAGACTTTTTAAAATACTACAAAACACATCGAGAGAAAGTAGCTATTAGTAGCTGGCACATTAATGAATATGAATCATTTGCTATGTGGCAAATTTTCACCCAGAATAGTGAGGGCTTAGCAATACAATCTACCGTAAAAAGACTTCAGAATGCATTGGTACCCGAAAAAAACTATAAACAGTATATTGGTGAAGTTAATTATATCGATTACAAAAAAGAGTATATTCCTTTTGATGATATGTTTTTTCCCTTTTTATTTAAGCGAAAAAGTTTTCAATATGAGCGCGAAGTGCGCATCATCACTGATGTAGGCGACAACACCATCAAGTTAAATGAAGGATTGAATATAAATGTAGATATTAGTCAATTGATCGAAAAAATTTATATCCATCCCAAATCAGAGAATTGGTACAAAAATTTAGTGATTCAATTGGTTAAACAACTTGGATTTGATTTTGAAATAGAAAAATCAGATTTAGAAAGTGATATTTTAATTTAAGAAATTAAATAGGATTGTATTTCGCTACTTTCCAATCCTTGCCTGCCAAATCAATGTAATTGTAATGCACTACGTCATTACCATCAAATTCTCCATTTTTATTGGTATCCTCAACTGTTCTAAAGTACAAACGATTTTTAGATTCGATTAATTCCCAATCAATTAATTCTTGATATTCAACAGATACTTTGGTTAATTCTTCACCACTAATTTTACTTAAGTACAAAGCTTTAATGTCTCCAGTATCTAACTTTCCATCTTTATTGGTATCTATATCATACATGGTGTAGACCATGATTTGTTTTTTAATTTTATCAGAAACTGATTTTAAATAAGTCGCTGTTTGAATTAAAACGCGTTGATCCGTCAATGCTCTAATTGAATCTGAATCTACCTCTTGAAACTTGAGGTTCTGTAAATAACCTGTAATTTCATACTCAGCTGCATTAGAAATGGTGAAACTCACATCATTCACACTTGAGGAACCATATTTATTCTTTAATGTTTTACCATAAACACTTAAGTCTCCAACAGGATGAATTAAGTAATTTGTACCTTCCATTTGTATTGGCAAAGCGGCTATTTTAATTTGAGTCGAATCGGCCTTGAGAGCAGCTTTACTTGCTTTTGAGGCATCATAAATCACCTTTGGTTTTTCAATTTCTTTTTTACAACTAGCTAAAATTAAAAGCGAGATTCCAATAAAAGCAAAATGTGATGTTCTCATAAAAATATAATATTAAAAAAATAAACTCAAATGTAATCATTTTTAAAAATGGAATGTAAATACACTACATATTTATTCCGTTAAAAAAAGCTTTTCCTAAACTGCTACAACTTAACATTTAGCTTCAAATTAAAAACACGAGTGGTCATATAATTAGGAATCGCATATTCTGTTTTGGTATATACATCGCGAACCCAAGTATTGGTAATCGCATTTTGATTGTCAAAAAGATTAAAAATTTCAAAACCTACTGATAATTCTTTTATGTTTTTAAAAAAGGTATTATTAGAAACACTGACTTTCTGATCTATAAAAACTTTTGAAAAACCAACATCAGCTCTACGGTAATCTTTTAGACGGTTTTGATACAAGTAGGGATCAGCATAAGCGGGCGAACCACCAGGCAATCCTGTATTATAGACCAAATTGAGATATAATTTTACACTCGGAATCTTAGGCATGTAATCTTGAAATAAAAGTCCAAACTTCAATCGTTGATCAGTTGGCCGGGAAATATAACCTTGATTGCCAATATTTTCTTCTGTTTTTAAATATCCAAAACTGATCCAAGAATCGGTGCCAGGAACAAATTCGCCATTGAGACGCAAATCAAGTCCCTGCGCATAGGCCGTTGCATTGTTTGCAGCAGCATAACGAATCCTTACATTATCAAGAGTGTATGGGTTTACATCTGATAACGTTTTATAATAGAGTTCACTCACTAGTTTAAAAGAACGTTGCCACATTTTAAAACAATAATCATTTCCAAAAACAAAATTTATTGATTTCTGGGCTTTAATATCTGGTTGTACTGTGCCATCATAGTCACGAAGTTCCCGATAAAAAGGAGGTTGATGATAGACACCCACGGTAAGCCTGAAAAGAATATCTTTTTCCCAATCAGGTTTAATGGCAAATTGTCCACGTGGACTAAAAACTGTTTGAAAATTATTCGCGGAACTATTGTTTGTAACCTGCCAGCTTTGCATTCTAACTCCTAAATTGTACCAAATTTGAGTAGAACCTAAATTGTCTTTTCTACTCCATTGCGTGTAAGCAGAAAACCTATTAATACCTGTAAAATTTGTAGCATTTACATATTGAAAAGGAACTAATGGACCAGTATAAGGCTGATATGGTTCCTTATTTTTGGGTAATAAAAGCGGGGGATTAATAGAAAAACCAGCAGAATCAATGACTTCCCATTCCGAAATTCCGTCTCGAATCGATTCCATCGTGTATTTTACACCCCATTCTATTTGATTTTGCTTCCAATTTTTAAAACCCTTTACTTCTAAATTGGCAATCAAGGCATCTAGATTGTTTCTAGCATGATTGAGTTGCGAACCGATGCCTCTGGAAAAAGTAACATCCCCATAGGAATCAGATCCTATATTGGTATCAACTTCACCTAGGCGGTATTGAGCCAAAATATCAAAATTTTCTTGTTCAACGGTGTGAAAAACAGAGCCAATAAATTTTAATGTAAAAGTGTCGCTAACCTCGTAAGTCGTTTTTAATGCTCCAAAATAAGTGTCGTATTTATCCTTCTCCTGACCTTCATAATAAACAGCAAGAGCCATTGGGGCATCTAGAGTTCCAAAATTAGTTTGCCGAGTAAGTGGCTGATAAAGATAATTATTTTGCGAAATATTACCAAGAAAACTCCACTGCCATTTGGCCGATGGTTGATAAATAATATTTGTTTGAATATCTGCGAATGAAGGCCTGTAGTTGGTTTGCGTTTCCTGACTATTTACGAGCAAACTGTTATTCCGATATCGAATACCAGTAATAGCCGACCATTTATTATCTTTTGAAACTGCATCAACGGAAAGACTTCCGCCAAGAAGACTCAATTCTAAATTTGCACCAAATTGTGTTGGTTTTCGGTACGTAATATCTAACACCGAAGACATCTTATCTCCATATTTAGCTTGAAAACCTCCAGCTGAAAATTCAATATTTTGAACCAAATCAGTATTGACAAAACTTAATCCTTCTTGCTGACCCGATCGAATAAGAAACGGACGATAGACCTCTACTTCATTTACATAAACCAAATTTTCATCATAATTCCCACCTCTCACTTCATACTGAGTACTCAACTCATTATTCGAATTTACACCTGGTAATGTTTTTAAAACGTTTTCTATCCCTGCATTTGCACCTGGAATAAACTTTATGTCTTTTGCATCGAAAGTAATAATTCCTTGAACCTCTCTTTTGTTTTTTGTATTGATTATAACTTCCCCCATTTGTTCGCGCTGGTCATCCATGTACATATTAAACAGATACACCTCATTCGTTTTCAAAGAAATTTTCAAACTACTTCTTTTTAAAGAAATATGAGAAAATTTAATTTCGACTTCTTGGTTTGCGGGAATACTTAATTTGTAGAAACCTTTTTCATTTGACTGGGTGTTATTATCCAAACACGCTATATTGACATTTTCTACAGGACGATTATTTTTATCTAAAATAATACCTTCTACATAAGCATTTTGAGCAAATGAGGCAGAGCCAATACATAAAAACAAGAAGCAATACAAGGTTTTTAAAGTACTCAATTGATTTTGGTTTTAGTATTTTTGGTTTCTTTGAAAATGAGCTTCAAAGGTAGCAGAATTACCTACGTTATCAACTACAACTATTTTTAATTCATTTGCTCCATTCGCTACAATTCCGTCACTAAAGTTATGAGTCAATCGTCTTGTTTTGTTATCATACTCCATTAAAATCCATTTTCCATTTAAATAACCATTATATGATCTTATACCAGATAAACTATCTCTAATACTCACCTGAATTATTTTTTGATTGGATAAATCTTTGCCTTCAATAGATTTGACAATACTAATTACTGGCTTAATAGTATCTAAAACCAATAAATATTGGCCCAATGTCCTAGTTTTTGCTTCGTAAACACCTTCTTTTCTACGCGTTGAATTATAACTAATGCTTTTACCACTAACCCGTCCTATAAATATTTTGTCTTTTTGATCTTCAGGGTAACTATTATTCTCAATCGAAATTGTAAAGTTAGAACTCACAGGAACCGTATCATCATGAACCTTTAAAACATTATTTTTTACATCAAAATTTAAATTAAAGTCGTCATAAAAAGTTCCTGCAGGAAAAAAAACTGACATTCCATCTTTTTCAAATAGACAATCTTTTGATGCTTTAACAAAATAATTAGAAACAATTGGTTCTTTTTCAATTACTGTAGAAAGCAAATCATACTCTACGGGAATCGCAATTATTGTTTTATTTCCATATAAATCTGAAACTTCTATACGACACACGGAATTTAAATTCGGCAGCACTGTAATAACACCATTGGTTTCATCGGTTTTTACAATTCTAAGATCATAAGGCGGATTCATAAATAATTTTTGTACCCGCTGCCCTGTCTTCTTATATAACGGATAGTCAATCAACACGTTTATATATCGCATGTCATCAAACGAATATGTATTAAATTGATATTCGAAAACTGATTTCCCGTTGGAGAAAAAATTGACATCAAAAACACCATTTTTATTAAACGAAACATCATCATAATCGAAAGTTGTAATGCCAAAACCAATTTTACCATTAGCAACTACTTTTTGCGCCAAATAAGTGCCATCTTTTTGCAGCGTAGTAGCAATTATAATTGGCCTCCTAGAATGATTTACAGTAGTTTTTGAATCTAAAGGATAAGCATATAAATTTTGAATGACCGGTTTTTTCGAATCTTTGAGAAAAGCATCGAATCCAAAAAACATTGGATTAATAATAAATTCGGTCTTTGTATCACGAAATTCAAAGTGCAAATGAGGCCCTTCTGAAGAACCTGTATTACCCGTAAAAGCAATTAATTGTCCCTGTTTAACAATTAACTCATTTGGTTTTAAAAACATTTCTATTTCAAAAGACTGTTCTTTATAATGTGTCATTTTTATAAAACTTTCTATAGAATCATTGGCTTTCTGCAAATGACCGTAGACTGACGTAAAACCATTGGGATGTGAAATATAAATTATTTTGCCGTTCCCAAAGGTAGAGATCTTAATTCTTGACACATATCCATCTGCCACAGCATAAACATTCAACCCTTCTCTCTGCAAAGTTTTCATATCAAAACCTGCGTGAAAATGATTGGGTCTCAGTTCTCCAAAATTTCCAGATAACTGCATAGGAATGTCTAACGGAGAACGAAAATAATCTTTGGGGTACTCCGTTTGAGAAAAAAGAGCGTTACAAAATAGTATTAAAAAAAAAGAGAGTTTCATGAATTACATTTTTGCTAAGATAAAGAATCGCACTAAAATGAACAAGACAAATAAAATCTAAAACACAAAACGCTTATTTTTAAATAATTACTTTTTTTAATGCAAAAAAAGCAATAAAATATTGCAATAATAAAAAGGAATATTAACTTTGTAAGATTATGTAATGAATTGGAATTATAATGAGTGTGATTGCAGGAATTATTGATACTCTTGAAAATAAGATTGAAAAACTTTTTTATAAAGTAAAAAGTTTAGAGAAAAACAATCAAGAATTAAACGTAGAGTTAAAAAATACTGCCGTGATAATACAAAATCAGTCTCAGGAGATTGAAGTATTACAAAAACAATTAGAAACACTTAGGATAGCCAATGCATTATTAGGCAGTGACGATAATAAAAGAGATACAAAGCTTAAAATAAATTCATTGATTCGGGAAATTGATTACTGTATAGCGCAGCTATCAGATTAGTAAAAAATATGGACGAAAAGCTTAAAATTAAAATATCAATTGCAGACAGGGTTTATCCACTTACGGTGGAATTATCTCAAGAAGAAGGACTTAGAAGTGCTTCGAAAAAAATTGATGCTATGATAAAGCAGTTTGAAGAAAATTATGCCGTTCGAGACAAACAAGATGTATTAGCGATGTGTGCTTTACAATTTGCCTCTCAAGCGGAACAAAAGCAAATTGACACTACTATTGATGGAGTAGAAACTATTGAAAGATTAAAAAAAATCAATACGCTTTTAGATCAATATCTCGATAATTAAACGTTCTTTACAGAAACTAAGATACTGCCTACATTAGTTCATATTGGTAAACTCAACACTAACAATTTAGAATGAGCAAATCATCACTACTAAAGCATGCCACGCTTCGGCGAGGAAACTTGAACAGTGAGTTAGCTCAAAACTTGTCTTTTCGAGTTTATACAAACACCTAATGTAGGCTTTTTTATATATAAATTTTAACAAACATGGACATCGTAACGATAATTATTTCAGGAATTGCAGGTATATTAGGAGGGTTTACTATAGCCAAAGTAATCGAAAAAAGCAACATCTCTAATCTAATAAAGACCGCTAAAAAAGAAGCAGCATCTATATTAAAAGACGCAAATCTTGAAGCAGAAAACATAAAAAAAGATAAAATTCTTCAAGCAAAAGAAAAATTTATCGAACTAAAATCAGAACACGAACAAGTTATTCTCAGTAGAGACAAAAAAGTCGCTGAAATAGAAAAAAGAGTACGTGACAAAGAATCGCAAATATCTAATGAATTATCAAAAGCTAAAAAAGTAAATGATGATTTTGAAGCTAAAACTATAGAGTACACTTCTAAAGTTGAAGTTTTAGACAAAAAACAAGTAGAAGTAGAAAAACTACACAAAAGCCAGTTACAGCAACTAGAAGTTATCTCCGGCTTATCTGCCGATGAAGCGAAAAATCAGTTAGTTGAAGGATTAAAAAATGAAGCTAAAACTCAGGCAATGTCTCACATTCAAGACACTATTGAAGAGGCTAAATTAACTGCACAACAAGAAGCCAAAAAAATTATAATAAACACCATTCAAAGAGTTGGGACAGAAGAAGCAGTAGAAAACTGTGTATCTGTATTTAACATTGAATCTGATGATGTAAAAGGTAGAATTATTGGTCGTGAAGGTAGAAACATTAGAGCATTAGAAGCAGCAACAGGTGTAGAAATCATTGTTGATGATACTCCAGAAGCAATTATTCTTTCTTGTTTCGATCCTGTACGTAGAGAAATTGCTCGTTTGGCATTACATAAATTAGTTACAGACGGACGTATCCACCCAGCTAGAATTGAAGAAGTTGTAGCAAAAACTGCCAAACAAATTGATGACGAAATCATTGAAGTAGGTAAACGAACTGTGATTGACTTAGGAATTCACGGTTTACATCCTGAATTAATAAAGGTAGTAGGTAGAATGAAATACCGTTCTTCTTACGGACAAAATTTATTACAACACTCGCGGGAAGTATCTAAACTTTGTGGAATTATGGCTGCCGAATTAGGATTGAACGTTAAACTTGCCAAAAGAGCAGGATTACTTCATGATATTGGTAAAGTGCCAGATGCCGAAAGTGATTTACCACACGCTTTGTTAGGAATGCAATGGGCCGAAAAATATGGTGAAAAAGAAGAAGTTTGTAACGCTATTGGAGCGCATCATGATGAGATCGAAATGAAATCATTGTTATCTCCTATTGTTCAAGTTTGTGATGCTATTTCGGGTGCAAGACCAGGTGCAAGAAGACAAGTACTGGATTCTTATATCCAACGTTTAAAAGATTTGGAAGAGGTAGCTTACGGATTTAGCGGAGTGAAAAATGCGTATGCTATTCAAGCTGGTAGAGAACTTCGTGTAATTGTAGAAAGCGAGAAAGTATCTGATGATAATGCAGCTACTTTATCTTTCGAAATTTCACAGAAAATACAAACTGAGATGACATATCCAGGACAAGTTAAAGTAACTGTAATTAGAGAGACTAGAGCGGTTAATATCGCCAAATAAAAAACAATTTTTTTTTTTTGAAATTCCAAACTCCAGTTATTTATAATTTGGAATTTGGAATTTTTTTATTATGGCTATTCCTCCTCTATCGTTATCGGTTCCTTTTTAAAATAAATTTTAAATGTTGATCCCATATTAAGCGTGCTTTCTACGTCAATTTTACCACCCATATTTTCTATCTGATTTTTGGTTAAATACAAACCCACACCTCTAGCATCATTATTTCTATGGAATGTTTTATATAATCCAAAAATAGAATCTTTATACTTTTCTAAATCAATTCCCAGTCCATTATCTTTTACATTCAAAACTACATAATCTTCATTAGCTTCAGTAGTAAAAACTATTTTTGGATCCTTATTAGGA
This sequence comes from Flavobacteriales bacterium, assembly GCA_038241955.1. Taxonomy (GTDB): domain Bacteria; phylum Bacteroidota; class Bacteroidia; order Flavobacteriales; family Flavobacteriaceae; genus Flavobacterium. The sequence continues at coordinate 26,063 of JBBSSR010000015.1, forward strand.
TCTGAGTATTTAATAGCATTAGTAACCAAATTCAGCATTATACTCTCCAAATATGCTGGTATACAGAAGACTTTCAAATCTCTAGGAACGTAATTCAATACTTGAATTTTTTTTGACCTAAGAGATTCATGCAAAACATCAAGTACTTTATCAGTAAAGTCGTTAACTCTTAATTGCTGCAAATTATTTTCTTTCTCGGCATATATACTCACCAAATCATTTAAATTTTCAATAGTAGAAAATAATTCATCTGAAACAATTTGAATATTACTCAACGTATCTGTATCAGACAGAAGAGCCTCTTTGTGTAAATCTAATAATGATTTTATATTTCCACTATGCGTTCGTAAATTATGAGAAACAATATGTGCAAAATTTAACAACTTATTATTTTGAATATTTACAATCTCTAGCATTTTGGAAAGTTCAATTTCTTTTTCCTTTTGTACGGATATATCGGTGTGTGTACCAACAATTCGCAATGGCTTTCCATCTGCATCTCTTTCAATAACTTTTCCTCTGTCTAAAATCCATTTGTATTTACCCGAACATAAAACACGATGACAGGTCTCATAAAAAGGTATTTTATTTTCGAAATGTGAATTTATATTTCCGTAATATTCTACTCTATCGTCTGGATGCACCCGTTCATCCCATTCTTCTGGAGCGGCTACAAGATCCGATTCTGTTAGTTCTAAAATCTTCATAGATTCCGAAGAATAATATACTTTATTGGTAATTAAATCCCAATCCCAAACTCCCCTATCTGAAGCTTGAACCGCAAAATGATATCTTTCGTCTGCAACTTTTAATCTAATTTCCTGTTCTTTCATTGTCGTTATATCAGAAATAAGTCCGTAAAAAACCACTTCTCCATTATCCTTCTTTTTTGGCGTTGCATCTATTCTAATCCATTTATAACCACTTTCTGGCATGAGCAGTCTAAAATCTACTTCCCATTTTTCATTGGTTGAGATTGCTCTTTCATACGAATCTAAAAAGCCTTTAAAATCAGGTTCATAAATTTTATAATTAGATAATTTATAGGTGTCTTCAAGAAATTCATTTATCGAAAATTCATTTAGAAATTCGATGGGTTTACTCACAAAATCTACTGAAATTTGATTCTGCTCATTTACTCGTATTTTGAAAATTATATTGGGAAGTTGCTTTATTAAACTTTCGTATAATTTATTTAAATCTTCTGGTTTTTTATTGGCTGTAAAAATCATGATGTAAGGTGCTTCTTTGATTCACTAACAAAAATATTGAATCTTTGATAGACTTTATACTAAAAAGGAATTTATTACGCAAACTATCTCCGCGGATGATAATTATTAAGTACTTCTGTTAAAAATTTTCGATCTAAATGAACATATATTTCTGTAGTTGTAATTGATTCGTGACCGAGCATTAGTTGTATCGAACGCAAATCAGCACCATTTTCTAGTAAATGTGTAGCAAAAGAGTGTCTTAAAGTGTGTGGACTAATATTTTTATGCAAATCTATTTTGAAAGCAAGATCTTTAATAATCGTAAAAATCATCGCACGAGTTAACTGTCTTCCTCTTCTGTTTAAAAACAAAGTATCTTCAAAACCTTTTTGAATGGTAAGATGAACTCTACTCGTGTTTTTATAGATTTCAATATACTTTTGAGTCAAATCACCAACCGGAACAAAACGTTGCTTGTTTCCTTTCCCGGTTACTTTTATAAAACCTTCTTCAAAAAATAAATCTGATATTTTTAATTCTACCAATTCGGAAACTCGCAGTCCACAACCGTACAAAGTCTCTAATATCGCACGATTTCGTTCCCCTTCATTCGAACTAAGATCTATTACTGCAATAAGTGCATCAATTTCTTCAATAGCCAAAGTATCTGGGAGCTTGCGTCCTGTTTTTGGAGATTCTATAAGTTCTAAAGGATTATCATTTCTATAATCCTCAAATATTAAATACGAAAAAAAACTTTTGAGACCCGAAATAATTCTTGCTTGCGATCTTGGATTTACTTCTTTAGAAACAGCGTAAATAAATTGTTGCAACGTTTCCTCTGTGATCTTTAAAGGAGAGATTTCTATCTGATTTATTTCCAAAAAAAGACACAAACGTTCAATATCAAAACCATAGTTTTCCATGGTGTTTTTGGATAAACCGCGTTCAATTCGCAAATACGATTGATAGTTTTTTATATAAGTTTCCCAATTCATATCGACAAAGTAAAGACTTTTTTTAACATAAAAAAACCTTCTCGATTAAGAGAAGGTTTTTATAATAAATTTTAAATATAAATTTAGAATTTATAAACAAGACCAAGTTTAATATCAGTTATACCTAAACCAACATTAAAAGAATTTGTAGCTTCAGCACCATTAACATCAAGTTTTTTAGTATCATAACTTAAAACTCCAATTGTAGTTTCTAATGCAAAATGCTTAGATACAAAATAACTAATACCTGGAGCAAGAGCTACACCAAATCCATTAGTAGTAGTACCACCATCAGGTTTAGATGTTGAATAATTCACTCCTAATTCTCCAAATACAGAGAAATCAGAAGCAGGAGTAGCATAATATCTACCAAATACTCCTGCTGTAAATGTATTATTTTTAACATCTTTAGCAAGAGGCAATCCTGTATTTGTAGTTCTACCTTCAAAACCAAAAGCAGCACCTACGGCAATATTACTGGTAACAAAAAAACCAAATTTTGGAGATACTGAAAATCCAGTTGTTGAATTATCACCAATACTCGTTGAATTGAATCCAAGAGATCCAGAGATAAAAGCATCTCCATTGTTAAATCCTTTTCCGTCTTGTGCATTTGCAAAACCAAACGCTAATACAGCAATAGCTGATAAAATAATCTTTTTCATTTTTGTTTTTTTTGTTTGTTAAATAAGAACAAATATACGAAATATCACTCACTTTTTCAAAATCGGTACTTAATTTTATCTAAAAAAAGTTGTTAAAATTATTCATACAAATACATGAATCACTATTTTTGACTATAATAATACTACAATAAAAAATTTATTTATACAAATAGCGAAATTATCATTACGTTATTAACAAAAAGAACACTGTTTTCGTAAAAATGTAAAAATTAATTTTAGTTAAAAAGTTGCTTATATACCAATGCTTTATATATTTTTACAAAAAATAAAAGATATGAAAATAGCTGTGCTAAATGGTCCAAATCTAAATTTACTAGGAAAAAGAGAGCCTGAAGTGTACGGACATCAAACTTTTGACGATTATTTAGAAATTTTAAAACACAAATTCCCTCAAATAGAGTTAACCTATTACCAAAGTAATATAGAAGGAGAACTGATAGGAAAAATTCAAGAGTTAGGTTTTAGCTATGATGGGATTGTACTTAATGCAGGCGCTTATACTCATACATCGATCGGAATTGGCGATGCCATAAAAGCGATAACAACTCCAGTTATTGAAGTTCATATTTCGAATACGTACGCTCGAGAAAGCTTTAGACATCAATCTTATATTTCCGGAAATGCCAAAGGAGTAATTCTAGGTTTTGGTCTAAAAAGTTATGATTTGGCCATTCAATCTTTTTTATAATGCGGTTCAATGTGAATTAAAACATTTCCTAATTCTGGAATTCTTTCTTTCAAAGTATCTTTTAATTCATGGGATAAATCATGCCCTTCTTTTACCGAAATTTCTCCGTTTACTCTGGCGTGTAGATCTACATGGTATTTCATCCCTGCTTTTCGAATAAAACATTTTTCGGTATCAATAATTCCGTCAACTTGTTCTGAAACTTTTCGAACCTCAGCAACTAAATCGTCATATACATGTTCATCCATGATTTCGCCAAGTGCGGGTCTAAAAATAAGGTAACTATTATAAAGAATAAATCCTGAAGCAAATAATGCTGCCCAATCATCTGCCGCTTCATATCCCTTTCCTAAAAATAAGGCAATAGAAATCCCAACAAAAGCAGCAATCGAAGTCAGCGCATCACTCCTATGATGCCAAGCATCTGCTTTTAGAGACGAACTATTGGTTTCTTTGCTTCTTTTCATCACCAATCGAAACGAATACTCTTTCCAAAAAATAATGCCACCTAATATAATAAGTGTCCAAGGTTTTGGTAATTGGTGTGGCGTTTGAATATTGATTACACTTTCATACGCGATAATTGTAGCCGAGGTAATTAAGAAACCAACAACCAAAAAAGTGATTAATGGCTCTGCCCTACCATGTCCGTACGGATGGTTATCATCCGCTGGTCTGCTGGAGTATTTTATACCAAATAAAACCAAAAAAGAAGCAAATATATCCGTAGTCGATTCGATAGCATCTGCGATCAAGGCATACGAATTTCCGAAGAAACCAGCTATTCCTTTTATAATAGCCAACAGTGTATTCCCGATGATACTAAAATAAGTGGCGCTTATTGCCTTTTCTTCATTCGTCATCTCTGGCTTTTTTATACTAAAAATCGCTTAAAGAAATTATTTTCGAATGAAAATGAAATTTATTTAAGCGATTTTAAAATTTAATTAGTTTTTATTGTTATTCTCTAATAATATTGGCACCTATTGCTCTAAGTCTTTCGTCTATGCGTTCGTAACCACGATCTATTTGCTCAATATTTTGAATTTCGCTAGTTCCTTTTGCCGAAAGGGCAGCAATCAATAATGAAATACCTGCACGAATATCAGGAGAAGACATTGTTGTTGCTTTTAATTGTGATTTAAAGTCATGTCCTATAACTACCGCTCTATGCGGATCACATAGCATGATTTTTGCTCCCATATCAATCAGTTTGTCTACGAAGAACAAACGGCTTTCAAACATTTTTTGATGTATTAAGACATCTCCTTTTGCTTGTGTCGCTACAACCAAGACAATACTTAATAAATCGGGTGTAAATCCCGGCCACGGTGCATCGGCAATGGTAAGTATAGAACCGTCGATATCTGTTTTTACTTCATATCCATCTTTATGCTCTGGAATGTAAATATCATCTCCTCGTTTTTCAAGTGTAATTCCTAATTTTCTAAAAACACTTGGTATAACTCCTAAATTTTCCCAACTCACATCTTTGATGGTAATTTCACTTCTAGTCATGGCTGCAAGACCAATCCAAGAACCAATTTCGATCATATCCGGAAGAATTCTGTGTGTGCAACCACCCAGTTTTTCTACACCTTCGATAGTCAATAAATTAGACCCAACTCCGGTAATCTTAGCACCCATTGAGTTTAGCATTTTACAAAGCTGTTGCAAATAAGGCTCACAAGCTGCATTGTACACTGTAGTTTTTCCTTTAGCTAAAACTGCTGCCATAACAATATTAGCAGTTCCCGTAACCGAAGCTTCGTCAAGCAACATATCGGCTCCTATAAGGCCGTTTGGAGCTTCTACTCCATAAAAATGGTCTTCTCTGTTGTATCTAAATTTAGCTCCAAGATTAATAAAACCTTCAAAGTGAGTATCTAGTCTTCTACGTCCTATTTTGTCCCCGCCTGGTTTAGGTATATATCCTTTACCGAAACGAGCTAAAAGCGGACCAACAATCATAATAGAACCACGTAGTGAACCACCTTCTTTCTTGAAAGCTTCGGTTTCTAGATAATCTACATCAACTTGATCAGCTTGAAAAGTATACGATCCTGATCCAATTTTTTCAATTTTTACTCCTAAATTACCTAAAAGTGTAATTAATTTATTGACGTCAATAATATCTGGAATATTATTGATTGTTACCTTTTCTGGAGTTAAAAGCACAGCACACAATATTTGCAATGCTTCATTTTTAGCACCTTGTGGCGTAATTTCTCCTTTTAGACGAATTCCTCCTTCGATTTTGAAAATTCCCATGTTTATTTTTTAAAATTCTGAGTTTCTATAATTCTAAGATTTTTGCAAAAAAAATCTAATTTCTATCTAAAAAAACTTAGTGATTTAGCAACTTAGTGAATTAGCCACTTTTTAATTATTTATTTTTTTTGAAATGGTTTCGGTTTTCCCGTCTTGCCATTTTTATTGCTTTGAATTTTTGGTGGACCAGCAGGACTAATTTTATTAGAAATTCTCTTGTTGGTTCGCAATAAATCAGTGGTATTGAGTAATTCTTCCGTGCTTTGAAGTAAATTTAATTTACCGTCTGACAGTTCATATAAATGTTCGAAAATTACATCGTCTTTAACCGTGTCTTTGTTCCAACTTAAATACGATTTTTTCATGTGGTTGGCAATGACTTTTACCAAAGCGTTTTTCATTTCGCCTTCGTCCCATTTATTGGCAACATCAATCATGTATTTAATGTTATTACCGTAATATCTGTATTTTGGAAAATTTTGTGGGTATTGTAGAACATCGGGTTTGAGTTGTAATACTTCGCGAGAAGGAATTGGATAGGGCGAAGTGGCCACCAATTTAAAGTCTGACATTATGAAAAGCTGATCCCAGAGTTTGTGCTGGAAATCGGGCACGTCTCTCAGGTGGGGATTAAGACTTCCCATTACTTGTATGATATATTTAGCCGCTTTATTGCGTTCGATATCATCCTGAATTAGCGTTGCCTGATCGATCAATTTTTGTAAATGACGACCGTATTCTGGAATAATTAAATGTGTTCTTTCAGAATTATATTCTAAATTGAAAACAACATCATTTGCGATTTCTTTTTTATATTTTTCGACCATAATTATAGGGAAACTATACCTTCTATTGTAGAAACTTCTTGATACTTATCTATTATTTCTTGTGAATCTTTAACCAATAAATCGACAGAAATACTGGTGAATTTTCCGGTTTTTGACTTTGTTGTTTTTATTACAGCTCCCATACAGTTAAAAGCATCTTCTACTTTTTTAATATTGTCATCCGTTGTTGGAACGATAAATTTAAATAAATATTCGGCTGGCCAAGTATTACTATTATCCAACTCTACTTTCAATCTTTCATAAAAGGCTGCGGTCTCTTCTTTTTTGTCTTTGTCCATAGTAAAATTAAAATAAAGGCAAATATACGGTTTAGATTTTAAAATTTAGATTTTAGATTTAGTAATTGTAGTTGCTGATTTCCGATTTATTAACCTGTGCTCTATTTCGACCATTATTTGACAGCAGTACTATTTGCTAGATTATAATAATTCCAAAAACAAGACCTTGTTTCTCCCTAGTCCTGATGGAAACGGCATCCCACGCTTTTTTGCGTGGATATAGTGCACAGCAGGAATCCTGTTTGCTAAAAAAGCCCAATGCTGCGCTCCTAAATATTTTTTTTTAGATCCCTGTAAATATTTCTTTAAATTAACAATAAGTTTGAGTAATTTCGCCGTCTAATTTAAGAACGTGCAGAAAGAAATCATTGTTATCATTGGCGGCCCTGGTACTGGGAAAAGCTCTATTATAAACAGCTTGGTAACGCAAGGATATTGTTGTTATCCCGAGATTTCGCGAGAGGTAACTCTTGAAGCTCAGAGACAAGGTATTGAACAATTGTTTCTTACGGATCCGCTACTATTTAGCCAAATGCTTCTAGATGGTCGCATTAAACAATATGAAAATGCACAAAGCGAAAGCCACCAATTTGTATTTATAGATCGCGGTATTCCTGATGTTGTGGCTTATTTGGATTATATTGGCGACTCGTATCCGCAGCATTTTGATCTTGCATGTCGCGAAAAAATATATAATAAAATCTTTATTCTTCCGCCCTGGGAGGAAATTTACGAAAGTGATAGTGAGCGCTACGAAAACTTTGAGCAGGCAACTATTATTTATAAACATCTTACTAAAACCTACAAAAAATATGGTTATACTTTAATTGAAGTGCCTAAAGATAGTGTAGATAACAGAATTCTTTATATCTTAGATAAAATTTAGTAATGCCTCAAAGAGCGATATTGTAAATTTATAAAATTTTTGAAGGCTGCTTATCAAACCTCAAACTCAGATATAATGCCAGAAGCATTAGCTATTCTTCAAAAATACTGGAAACACGACCAATTTAGATCGCTTCAAAACGAAATAATTGATTCGGTTTTAAATGGTTCTGACACCTTTGCTTTAATGCCTACAGGTGGCGGAAAATCAGTCTGTTTTCAAGTTCCAGCCATGATGAATGACGGTTTATGTTTGGTTATTTCGCCTCTTGTTGCTTTAATGAAGGATCAAGTTGCTAATTTGCAGAAACGAGATATTAAGGCGATTGCTTTAACGGGCGGAATCAAATCTGAAGAGATGATTGATTTGCTAGACAATTGTCAATTTGGGAATTATAAATTTTTGTATTTATCGCCAGAGCGTTTGCAGTCTGATTGGATTTTGGAACGCATAAAAAACCTTCCTATCAATTTGATTACCATAGACGAAGCGCATTGTGTTTCGCAATGGGGACATGATTTTCGGCCTGCTTATTTGAAGATTTCGAATTTAAAAAAGTATTTTCCTAAAGTTCCTTTTTTAGCATTAACTGCCACTGCAACTCCTAAAGTAAAAGAGGATATTATTAAGGAATTGGGGATGCAAAATCCCAACCAGTTTCAAAAATCGTTTGCACGAAAAAACATTGCTTACATGGTTTTTGAAGTAGAAGACAAGCTTTTTCGAATGGAACAAATCTTGAAAAAAAATCCGGAACCTTCCATTATATATGTCCGCAATAGAAAATCTTGCTTAGACATTTCGAGTCAGTTGCAATCATTAGGATTCAAAGCTACCTATTATCATGGTGGACTTTCCTCTAAAGAAAAAGACAAAAACATGCAACTCTGGATGGACGAGAAGGTGCAAGTTATTGTGGCCACAAATGCGTTTGGAATGGGAATTGACAAAGCCAATGTAAAAACCGTAATTCACATACAACTGCCTGAAAACATTGAAAACTATTACCAAGAAGCTGGGCGTTCTGGTCGAAATGGAGAGAAAGCTTTTGCAGTTTTACTCACCAGCCAATCGGACGTGATACAGACCGAAAATCAATTTATACACGTTCTCCCTGACAAACCATTTCTGAATACAATGTATGTCAAACTGTGTAATTATTTTCAAATCGCTTATGGTGAAGGAATTAACGAAGAGTTTACTTTTAATTTGCATCATTTTTGTTTAAAGTATAATTTCCCAACTGTAAAAACCTATAATGCAATGCGGTTTCTAGATGGTCAAGGAATAATCACATTGTCTCAGGAATTTTCAGAAAAAATCACTTTACAATTTTTAATCCCATCCAAAGAAGTTCTTCGGTACTCAAGTTTAAATACTAATGATGAAGAAATTATCTTGACAATATTGAGAACTTATCCTGGTATTTATGAAATGCAAATTGCTTTTAACATTCAATTAATTGCTAAAAAATCAAATCATTCTGAAGCCGAAATACATGCCGTTTTACAAAAGCTAAAGGAAAAAGAAATAATTGATTACCATTCTAAAAATAATGATGCGACTGTATTGTTTAATGAAGTTCGGGAAGATGAGAGAACTATTAGTAGAGTTTCAAAGTATCTAGAAAGACAAAATGAGCTAAAGAAAGAGCAGCTTCAATCTGTACTTTATTACATTAAGGAAAAGAACATTTGCAAAAGCAAAATAATATTAAATTATTTTGGAGAAAAAACGACTGTAGATTGTGGCATATGCTCGTATTGCATCACAAAAACAAATAGTAAAAAAAATAGCAGTTCACTTTCTGAAAAAATAATTAGCTTGTTGCAAATAGAAGAATTAAATTCGAGAGAAATTCAAAATAAAACCAAAGACAACTCAGGCGATGTTATCTTTGCATTGCAGGAGTTATTAGAAAATGACACTGTAGTAATTCAAAAGAATAATAAATACACTTTAAAATCATAATGGAGAAATTAAGAATTATATTTATGGGAACCCCCGAATTTGCTGTTGGGATTCTTGATACGATATTAAAAAACGATTACGAAGTTGTTGGCGTTATTACAGCTGCGGACAAACCAGCTGGTCGCGGACAAAAACTTAAATATTCTGCAGTAAAAGAATATGCATTAGAAAATAATTTGACTTTATTACAACCTACAAATCTAAAAGACGAAACTTTTTTAGCCGAATTGAAAGCTTTAAATGCTAATTTACAAATTGTGGTTGCTTTTAGAATGTTACCAAAAGTAGTTTGGGAAATGCCTTCATTGGGCACCTTTAATCTCCATGCCTCCTTACTGCCAAATTATCGTGGAGCAGCACCTATCAATTGGGCGATCATTAATGGAGAAGCAAAAACAGGCGTTACCACTTTCTTTATTGATGACAAAATTGATACAGGAGCGATGATTTTAAGCTCAGAAATTAAAATTGAAACGACAGAAAATGCAGGACATTTGCACGACCGATTGATGAATTTAGGAAGTGGAACCGTAGTTGATACCTTAAAAGTAATTGAAAATGGAGATGTTACCACCACCATTCAAAATGAAAGTAACGAAATTAAGACAGCCTATAAATTGAACAAGGAAAATTGCAAAATAGATTGGACGAAATCGGCTATAGAAATCAACAACCTTATAAGAGGATTAAGTCCGTATCCTGCGGCATGGAGTTTCTTTAATGACGGTAATGAAGAATGGAATGTAAAAATTTATGAAGCTGACATAATTGATGAAGAACATAGTTTCGCTATTGGAAGCTTGATTTGTACCAAAAAAGAAATGAAAGTAGCTGTAGAAAACAGCTTTATTAAAATACTAAATTTACAATTCCCAGGTAAAAAGAAGATGAAAGCGGCAGAATTTTTAAATGGAATCACTTTTTCGGAACATGCAAAAGTGCTTTAGACCAACGAAAACGGGTACTGCATCGTTTTTTTGAAAGATTTTACCTCAGTTTATGAACAATAAAAACAAGTTATTAACAAAAGTCGTTAAAATTTCACAAAAAACTTGCAAAGACCGCATTTCCTGTTAATTTTGTTCTATTAACAATTATTTTAACCAACAATTAATAACAAGTATTATGAACAAATCAGAATTAATCGACGCTATCGCTGCAGATGCAGGAATCACAAAAGCAGCTGCAAAATTGGCTTTAGAATCATTTTTAGGTAATGTAGGAGGAACTTTGAAAAAAGGTGGTAAAGTATCTTTAGTTGGTTTCGGATCATGGTCTGTAGCTGCTAGAGCTGCTAGAGACGGAAGAAATCCTCAAACTGGAAAAACTATTAAAATCGCTGCAAAGAATGTTGTAAAATTCAAAGCTGGAGCTGATTTAGAAGGAGCAGTAAACTAATCTTAGTTTAACTTATATAATTAAACCTTCCATTCGGAAGGTTTTTTTTTACCTTTTATCGAATTAATTTGCTAATTATAATAAAATTTTCTTAAATTTATTAAAAAAAGACAGCCTTATGATTTCAGAAAAATTAAAAAAAGGATATTTACTCATTGCAGAGCCCTCTATAATAGGCGATTTATCATTTAATAGATCTGTAATACTTTTAGCTGATCATAATGAAGAAGGTTCTGTTGGTTTCATCATTAACAAACCATTAAAGTATAATATTCACGATCTAATACCAGAAATTAATGCTGCGTTTAAGATCTATAATGGCGGACCCGTGGAACAAGACAATTTGTATTTTATTCATAATGTTCCCGACTTAATACCAAATAGTATCGAAATATCAAACGGGATTTATTGGGGTGGTGATTTTGAATCTACCAAAGAGCTCATTAACAATGGTGAAATATCTAAAGAAAACATTCGTTTCTTTTTAGGCTACACCGGTTGGGACGAACACCAGTTGCAGACAGAAATGGAAGCCAATTCTTGGATCATTACTAGAAATAATTACGAAAATAAAATAATAGGAAAATCGACTACCCATTTCTGGAAAGAGCAGATCAAAGAGTTAGGCGGAGAATACCTAATTTGGTCTAATGCACCAGAAAATCCCTATCTAAATTAAATTTACGCAATAAATTCATTAAGTTTTTTAACTAGAACTCTTGATAGTTCAGTAGAAAATTCTTTTTTTCGATATTTTGTAATGGGTTGCACGCCTTTTATAACATTGGTTATAAATAATTCATCTGCTTTTTGAAGATCAAAAGGAGAAATTGGTTCCTCAAGTACTTCGATTCCATCTATTTTTTTTGCTAGTGCCAAAATTTGTTTTCGCATCACTCCATTCAAACATCCTTCAGAGATAGGCGGAGTGCTAAGAATAGTATCTTTTAACATAAAAATATTTCCTTGTAGAACCTCAACAACATTTTTACTGTCATTTAATAAGATACAGTTATCCAAACCGTTTTCGCTAGCATAAATACTACCCGTCACATTTATTAATCGATTAGTTGTTTTTATAGAAGAAAGCAAATGCTTGGTAACATAAAAATCCTTGTACAAATCGACTTCATATTCTTTCTTGTCAAGTAAATAAGAAGTGTTATCCAATAGAGTTGCATGTATTAAAAATGAAATAGTATTGTTTTGCGGCAGATAGTAGCCACCATCATTTCGATATACCGTAATTCGAGCACGAGCAGAAGATTCTAAATCATTATTTTTTACTAAAGAAAGGATTTGCTCTTCAAGATACTCCATTGTAAAATTCATTGGGATTTCCATTCGCACAACTCGCATAGAAGACATCAATCGAAAGTAATGGTCCTCTAAAAAAAGAATTTTTGAGTTTACAATTTTTACGGTTTCAAAAACCGCATCTCCGTACAAAAAACCTCTGTTTTTTGCCAATATATTAGCATCCTGAGACACTATCGTTCCGTTATAATTTATCATAAAAAAGTCACGCTGATTGAGCGTGACAAAGATAAGTTATAAAATGCAATTTTACTATACGGAACCTATTACATGTTTCAAGTCGGAAATCTGATTTTCCCAAAGTTGAGTAGCTTCTTCAACTTCTTCTTTATCAGCAAAATCGACCACCATCAAAGAAACATCTTTAGTTAATTCATCAACTAAAATGTTTAATTCAAAGAAATATTCGGTGTCCTTATTTTTATCATCAACCCATTTAAACTTTACTTTTTCACCGGATTTTTTCGAAGCAAGTCTTGCTTTTTCTTCGGAATCGTTCCAGATAAATGTAAAAAATTCACCACGTGAATTTACATTATCAGCAAACCATTCTGACAATCCAGAAGGTGTTGAAATATACTGATATAACAACTGTGGGGAAGAATTTATGGGGAATTCGATTTCGTAACGCACTTTTAAATCCATGAATATTGTTTAATTTTTGGGAAATATATAGAATATTACTGCAAAAAAAAAGTATTTCTAAAAATATTTTTTTTTCTTTAATTTTTGCTTGTAATCTATAATATAATTTTTATATTTGCACCCGCATTCAGGGATAGCATATATCCTAAATATGGCGAGGTAGCTCAGTCGGTTAGAGCGCAGGATTCATAACCCTGAGGTCACGAGTTCAAATCTCGTTCTCGCTACAAAGTTGAAAAACGAAAAAATATAGATTTTATGCGGTTTTAGAGAAATTTAAAACCGTTTTTTTATGTCTAAAATTATCGACCTCTTAACGAAAGAATACGCTAACGCATACGATTTGGCTCATAAAAAACAATTCTCATTACCAAAGATTTACGACGCAAATAGTGATTTATCTAAGCGTTGGTACGTGTATTATTCCTTTCGAAATCCTACAACCGATAAGCTTGAAAGGCAGACTCCTGTTTATGCAGGAGTAAATCTATTCAAAACTCTCAAAGAACGCAAAGGAGCTATAAAAATCCTTTCAAGGGCTATTGAAACTATTTTAGAAAATGGCTTCAATCCTTATGACGATTCTCTTTCTGTTGACGAAATAAAGAAATATAATATTCCAGAAGCCGTTACTTTTTCACTTGAATTAAAAAAAAGTACACTAAAAGAGAATAGTTATCGTGATTTTAGAGTAAGAATAAAATCATTTGAGAAGTGGCTTTTGGCTAACGGATATGAAAATAGATACATTACAACGGTAAATAAAAAGACAATTATCACTTTTCTTAACTCAATTTTATCGAATACGAGTGCTAAAAACAGAAATAATACCCGCTCTAATTTATCAATGTTCTTTCAATCACTAGAGGATAATGATATTATTACAGACAATTTTGTTAAAAAAATTAATGTTCTAAAATCTACACCTGAAAGAAACAAGACTTATAGCACTACCCAAGAAGTTGATATTTTCAATTATCTAAAAAGCAATGACGATTTATTACTCTTGTTTATTCAATTTATTTCCTACAATCATTTGCGACCAGTAGAAGTTGTCAGATTGAGAATTAAGGACATAAACATAAAAGACAAACTTATTTATGTTCGAGCCAAAAACAAAGCTGTAAAAATCAAAATCATTCCTGAAATACTTTTGTCGGCTATTCCTGATTTAGAAAAGCTGAACCCTGAAAGCTTCTTATTTACTCCAAATGGCATAGGCTATGACTGGACTACTGGAGAAACCGACAAAAGAGATTACTTCAGTAAACGCTTCAAGAAAGTAAAAGACAGTTTAGGATTAGGAAAAGACTACGGATTATATAGTTTTAGACATACATTCATAACCAAGCTATACCGAGAATTGGTCAAAAACAGCACTCCAAACGAAGCGAAAAGCAAATTAATGCTTATTACTGGTCATACTACTATGACTGCTTTAGAAAAGTATTTACGTGATATTGATGCGGTGTTACCTGATGATTATTCCGAGCATATAAAATAAAAAACGTGCTATATAAATAACACGTTTTTGAAACTATTACTGTAACCCTCCATCGGTTATAATCCAATTATTCGGAGCTGATTTCAAAATATTTCTTGCGTTATTTCCGCTTACTGTATAATTCATCGAGCCAAAACTTATTGAAATTCCTTTTTGTACAGGTCGTGAAGCCCAACCATTGAGTAGCGCATCATAATTGGCTTTTGACATACCGTAAACACTTGTAATCAAATTCATAAATCCCGAAAATGCAGTTACATTAGAAACATTCCAATTGCTAATATCTTGATTAAAATAAGAGCAAGCATTAAACATTAACCCCATATCTTTTACATTGACAGTATTCCAATTACTTAAAGGCTGATTAAAAATATCGCACATTGTAAACATTGCATTCATAGTCGTAACACTTCCCGTATTCCAAGTATTAAGCGATTGATTAAACTTCTTGCAAGAGGCAAACATTAAAGACATATCCGTAACATTAGCCGTGTTCCAATTGTTTAATAGCTGATTGAAATTCGAACAGTCCGCAAACATCCATTTCATTGTCGTAACTTTTTTAGTATTCCAATTATTCAATGGCTGATTAAAATTAGTGCAATTTTTAAACATCAATTCCATATTAGTAACACTAGCAACATTCCAATTACTCAAAGACTGATTAAAATTCACACAATCTACAAACATCCATTGAGTTGTGGTAAGACTAAATGTATTCCAATTATTTAAAAACTGATTAAAATTAGCACATTGATAAAACATAAACGACATATTAGCAACGTTAGCAACGTTCCAGTCAATTAAAGTTTGATTGAAATTTGTACATCCCGAAAACATCCTTTCCATTGCAACAACCTTTGCAGTATTCCAACTACCAATAGATTTATTGAAATTGATACAATCCTGAAAAGTATAATGCATTTGGGTAACATTAGCTGTATTCCAACTGTTTAATGGTTGATTGAAATTTTTACAACCTGAAAAAGTGGCGGTCATATCGGTTACATTAGCCGTATTCCAATTATTTAACGATTGGTTGAAACTGATACACCCTGCAAACATCCCCGCCAAATTAGTTGCGCTAGACACCTGCCAAGTTCCAACATAGCTTTGATTAAAAGCAATACAGGACGAAAACATATTCGATAAATTCTTAGCTTTAGAGGTATCAATTGTTACTATACTATTAAAAATTGTACAACCAGTAAACATACTACCCAAACTCAACGGTGCGTTATTACCAAAATCTACAGGAGAATTAAACTGAACACAGTTCATAAACATTTGCAACATATCAGTAACATTTGTTAATGTATGGTTGGTAATTGACTGATTAAATTTATCACATCCTGCAAATATGGCTTCCATAGTTTTTACAGTTGTAAAATCCCATTCGTCTAGTTTTGCTATTGTTGTCAATGCCTTGCAATCCATAAATAAAAGATCTAAAGCAGTAATGCCCGTTAAGTTTAAAACGTCTGACACCATAGATAAATCTAGGTATTTGCAACCGTAAAAATTACCAATTAGCTTACCTAGCTTTAGAATTCCCCATTGAAGTACGCTAACAATTTTAAATTTATCTCCCGAATTATAGAATGACCATCCATCACAAATTCCTGTAATTTTAATGGTGTATGTTCCCGAAGATGCATAGGTATGAAGAATTTCAGCCTGATTATATGAAGTTATATTGCTCGTTAAACCATCACCCCAATTCACTTTGAAATTATAATTTCCATTATTCAAAAGAGGAAGTTTTACTTGATTCGAATTACTTGAACCACTTGAAATATTTGTGGTATTCCAAGTAGATACAAACTGATTAACAGGTTCAATTTTTCTAAATATTTGTCGTGTCAAACTATTCATTATATCTCGCCTATTAAAACAAATTCATTCGTAGCTCCTATTTTCTTTAATGTACTCATCTTACCTCCCGCCATAACTAAACCAACATTATTAATAACAATAACACCCGACAACAATAATAATGTCAAAGTCATTCCCGCTCTAGTGATAAAATTGCATTCAAAATCAACTCGCAAGCCTACTGGTATAGTGATTGTAATATTTGCCCCAACTATTAAAACACCATTATTATAAGCATCCGACAAAATAATGTTTCCTAACAATGGAAACGTTGGGCTTGTTGTTATCGTTCCAGTATCTCCTTTTACTCCTTGAATACCTTGCAATCCTTGAAGTCCAGCATCCCCTTTTACGCCTTGAACACCTTGTAATCCTTGAAGTCCAATATCCCCTTTTACTCCTTGAACACCTTGTAATCCTTGAAGTCCAATATCCCCTTTTGCTCCTTGAACACCTTGTAATCCTTGCTCTCCTTTTACACCCTGGATACCCTGTTCTCCTTGAAAACCTTGTATCCCTGCATCTCCTTTTAGACCTTGTTCTCCTTGAAGTCCAGTATCTCCTTTTGTGCCTTGAATACCCTGTTCCCCCTGAATACCTTGTATCCCTGCATCTCCTTTTAGACCTTGTTCTCCTTGAAGTCCAGTATCTCCTTTTGTACCTTGAATACCCTGTTCCCCTTGAATACCTTGAAGTCCTTGTTCTCCCTTTTCTCCTGCACAATCATTATCCATAAAAAAGTATTTTTTAGCTAATTCAATTAAGAAATCGTTGAAATTCTCAGCAGTAATTATGGGGTCACATAGTCCTGTATTAACTTGTAAATAATCCAATACAAAAGGATTTGTCCCAAACGAAGCTTCAGACTGAATTTTAAACATATTGGGAATCGAGGGAACTCCTACCACGTTTTGTGCGGGATTAAAAGACGTAATTAAGGAATTGTCTTGTGTTCGATACAACAAGACATTTCCGTTTTTGTCCTTTACAAATTTTATAATTTTACTCATCAATTTTAGATTTAAGCTGCTCTTTTAACACCTCGTCTTTTTACAGTTCTCTTTCTAACTGGTTTCGCTTTTACAACTTTCTTAACCGCTCGCTTCTTTACTGGCTTTTTCTTCGGAACTACTTTTACAACTTTACCTCCTTTGATGTATTTATACCCTTTTTTAAGAGTTCCATCCACTTTTAAGCCAGTTGCTTTTACTACTCTTGCACATACCTTTTTTAACCCTCTTACTGCTGGTTTTCCTAATCCTGTTTTCATAGTTTCAATTTTTGTTTTAAGTTCTTTTTTACTTTGGTCAGATAAATCAATTAATGTTTGCCAAGCTTTTTTTTGCTTTATAGATTTGGCATTGTTTCTTTTTAATCTAAATGCATTTGACTGTTTAGTATCAAATAACAATTTTGCTTCGAGTTTTTTTCTTGTCTCCATTCTTAATTCACACTAAATGATAATTTTTTCTTGTTCGTAGGTTCTGTCAGTACTTCGGATTCATTCCACACTAACTTTCTATTGAAAATATTGAATTTCAAACCGTCAAGCGGTTTATCTTGGTATCGGTTTTTATCAGCATAGATGTAATTATCTCTATAATCCGTTTTCTTTTCAGTAAACAAAACAATGTCCGCATCAAATTGACTTTTACTACCACCACGCATTTTTCCATCGGTCGTTTGTTGAAAAATTACAATGAATAATTTACCATCATATTTTTTCCGCAAATCTTTATCCACTTCAAAACCCTTATACATTTCCTGCATTTTGGTAAAACTGTCAATGACAATCACATCATTTTTTTTGATGAGTTGCTCCAGTTCTTGAACCGATTTTACTTCTGGAGCTTCAATATTATTCAAAGCTTTTGCGTTTAAATATTGTTCCGCTTTATCAAAATACAAATTGCTCTCGGGATGCTCTTCAATACTGGCGTGTCCTACTTTGTAGTTTTGCGCCAAAGCATTCATAAACTGAAAAGCCATTCTCGTTTTCATCGAACCTTGTCCTCCCGTAAGTGAAATAACAATACTCTCTTTTTTCTTGCGTTCTATTTGCCCCAAGAAATTGGCGATTTCAGCATTATCAATCTTGAAATAGTTCACATTTTTGGGTTTATTTGCCATTTTATAAGCAAGCGAATTTCTATTCATTTTCGAGCCTTTTACCGCTCCAAACAGCGCATACTGTCCACCCGAAATTTTAGGTTCTTCGTCTTTTTCCTTCTTCGTAACGACTTGTGTTGAATTCGCTTTTTTGTCAACCTTTTTAGGCTTTACGGACATATCAATTATTCTCTTTGGCTTCCTATTATTCCCTTTTACAAGTTCTTTCAAAGCCATAATAAATTGTTTTGTTTCCAAATAAACCCAAATCTCTTCTTCATTTTTTCCTGCTTGCATTTCGGCAACCTCGAAAACTTTTGTCTTTTTATTGTAATTGATTAGTAAGCCATCAACATTGATTTTTCCAAAACTTCTTGGTTCAAAAACCACTTCATAACTTTCTTTGAAATCAGTTGCTTTAAGGCTTATTTTATGCGCACTCAAAAAACCATTCGCTATTTCGGTCAATGAAGCAATCTCATTTTCTGTTTTTGGTTTGGGTTTTGTTACTTTTTTCACTGTCTTAACCGCCACTTTTTTAGTCGGCTTCGCCTTTACAGCTACTTTCTTAGCTTTCAGTTTTTCATTTCCTTTCATAAACAAGAAATCCCCTTCTGCATCGGGTTGCAAGATATAATCTGATGCTTTTTGCGCTTGACTACTGGCTTTCATTAAAAAACGATTATCGTTTTCTAAATTTGGCAATAACACTTCGTTCCAACCTTTCAAATAACCTGCGTGGTTTTTATTGGTGTAAAACATAATCCCCGCTTGTGCCGACAAAAAAACTGCTCCAAACTCAGCGATTAACTCTTCAAAAGCATATTCAGGCGAACCAAATTCATTTGCTAGTCCTCTTTTTAATCTGCTTTCGTGTCCTGTACTATGGCTTAATTCGTGAAAATAGGTTCTATAGAAATCCTGTGAAGTTTTGAATTTTGAAATATCAGGCATACTCAAAAAATCATTTGCAGGTTGGTAAAATGCTCTACTTCCAGTAAATTTTATTTCGGGTTGTGGTTTAGGATAATTTTTGACAATAGCTTCAGCAATTTCAATTTTCTCATTATTGCCAGTTTCCATTTCATTGTTTACCACTTTCCCTTGCAATGAAAAATTATCCAAATCAAAATCGATTCCCTCAATGTCTGCACCATTGAACACATTGTAATATTTAAGAAAGAAGATTGTTTTTTCGTCTCCTTTTTCGAGCTTGTTATCTATGATTTTTTCATTTAACCTTTCAATTTCCGCATCGGAATACTCCTTATTAAAACTCGAAAAATAAACTACTTTATGTCCGTGGCTTCCTTTTCTTATTTTTCCTCCTTTTTCTTGAATTTGGTTAAAAGTCAAAAAATAAGGATTATCCAACAGTCCGAAAAGTGGCGATAACATAACCACATTTACCCCTCGATATGCCTTTTTAGAAACAAAATTATAAGGGATTAAATACCCTTCTTCTTTCCAAGCTCTCTTATAATCCCCTTTGTTCGCATCTTTGATTAAATCAATCATTCTTTGCGTAACCATATCATAAATTTCATTAGGGGAAACGGGTTTTCCTAACCCTACATCTTCGCTTTCAGGAATAAACTCCAACCCTCCAAGCAATCCAGTAACATCATCCGTATCTACACCATTTAATCCATAAGGTTCTACTAGATTTTGCAATTCAATTAAGAAAGTATCATCTGCAAATGCGTGAAGCACTTTTATAATTCTCTTAGAAATTATCGTATGTCGTTCTTTTTCGGCTTTTTCCAGTAATTTCTCAAGGTCTTTTCTTGTTACTACAATTCCGTTCAAACTATTAAATTCTTCTGCTAAAGTCATAATTACGAGAGTTTATAATCGATTCCTAAAATTTCAATAACCACCTCGGTTCTTATCTCATTGGCATTAAATCCTTTGCCAAGTATCATTTCCAAAGCGTTTGTAATAGCCATTTTCAAATCAAATGCTACTGGAATATCTTTTATAGTAATACTGGAATTGGCAGGAATGCTAATGGCATTTATATCCATTTCTGAACTCCCGAAAAGAACATTGTTTTTGTCGTAAAACAGGATTCTTTTTAGTCTGACCGCCACAACACTTGCATTAAAATTAAGAGGCGTTGGGTTTATCATTTTTAAATCCAGTTTGAAAGTAACATAAGGAACTCCATCGTTCCATTTTGCATCAAGACTTTTAAAAGCAACTGGAACAACTTTTACGTTTTGAAATTGCTCAATGATTTTTTTTACTTTATCGCCCAACAAAAAATAACCCAAAACGGCTACTATCCCCACTCCTAAAACTATTTTTCGTACACTCATTTTGTACCTTTTTAAATAAAAATTCTAGCAATTCTCCACACTGCATAAACTAGAAAACCAAAACCTATCCAAGCCAAAATTTTAATCCAAAGCGGAATGTATTTTACTGGAATTTTTACGATTTCTTTTTCTGTATTAGCGGTTGTATTTTGCTTGTTTATCACTGTATTTTCAGATTGTGTTTCGGCAATTTTATTCCAGGCAATTATTGCTTTTTTCAAATCATCATAATAAATTCCAACTTCATTATCTCCAGACTTTTTACGGCTATTCAATTGTTTTAATAACTGGTCAATAGTAGCTTGAGTGATACTATCACATTCGGGTTTTGCTGTTTTTACTTTTGCAATTTGAATAATTAAACTATCGATAATCGCCTTGTTTATAGCGGTTGTTTTCACGCTATCGGAATGATGTTCAATGATTCTTTCAATAGTATGTGTGCTTTCAATGGGTTTTGTCGCACAACTTTTGAATAGTAAACTCAAAGCAAAAAGGACAAAGAGAATGCAAAGCGTTTGAAAAAACGTTTTGAAAGGATTTTGGTGTTGGGTATTTCTTGTCATAATTACTTTAATTTAGATTTTAGCAACACTTTCAAAATATCAAAAAAGCTACTGATTAATTCTTCGACTTCACTATGTATAAGGGTGGACAACGAACCGCCCCAAGCACAAATGACGTAGGTAAACATTTTGTTTACATTTAGAAATTGGTCACAAACCACATAAACTGAAAATGCTACAAAAAAACTAACAATAGCTTCCGCAAGAAACCAACTCAATGTTGGTTTTTTTCCTCTATTGATGGCGATGTAAACTTTCGTAAAAATGCCTGCCAATACAAGCAATAGAAACAAAATATGATCTTGAAAATATTTGAGATTATTTAGTAAAGTGTCTTTCATTTTTATTTGAATATTTTAGAATTAAATGCGAGCCAATCCCAAGCGTAAGCAGGAGAAGACTTACTCCGTAATATGACTTTTTTTTTTAATACTTCGAGAGTTATGTTTTGCAACTTGAAGGATGCCACTTTTTTTATTCGGTCTTCCAATCCATTTACTCCCCCGTTTATTCCTTTGGTTACACTTGTAACATTGTCTGCATCTGCATATTTGTTTAGATTTCCCCAAGAACTCCCATAAACCCAATACCAACAAGCAATATCAATTGAAGTGGTTAAGTTTGAAGCTAATTGAGGATTATTGACTACATCAATACCCGAAAAATCTTTGTAGCGTTGGTAGTTTCCTCTTCCTGTTAATTGTATTAATCCACGCCCTCTAAATCGGTATCCATCGCCCGCTTTGGTGTTGCCTAAGTATTTGTGGTTTTGATACTTTTTTTGAGCATTATCATAAGATATTTTTTCTACTGAAGCCGTGAAATTTCCGCTTTCGTGTGCTAATTGTCCTAAAAAGTGAGCGATTCGCAAAGGCGTTATAATGCCATACTTCTTAAAAGCATTAAAAAACAAAATGTTATTTGATAGTACAAAACTCATTACAGTATCACTTTTTTAGGTTCGGCTTTTTTCAATAACAGAAACAATCCCGTCAAGGCTATTGCTCCAACAATTACTTTTGTTTGAGTATCCATTTTTAATACGTTTTTACGGCATCGGCTTTGATAAAAGCAAAACCACCAAATATTTTCACTAAATAACTTCCTGTAGCATTTGCATCTACAAAAGTTCCTGCATCATCTCCATATTTCAAATCTCCTCCATTGAAAAATTTAGCTCCAGTACCAAAATACTTTCCGTCTGCTCCTTGTTTAGCAACAAACAAACTGGTGTCTTTGATAGCCAGTAACTTTTCCCCAACTTTAGGTAAAACTTTTGCAATAGGCTTTGCAACGGTTTTTGTCTTTGTTTTTGAAGCAAATCGATTAAGGCTAATTTGTGTAACTCTCTTTTTTGCAATTAATGCTGTGAGTGTTATGTTTCCAAAATCGCCATCGATTTTAACTCCCAACAATCTTTGCAATTCTCTTACTTCAATCCCCTTACTTCCTTTGGCTAATATTTTATTTCTATCCAAAGAAGTTCCTATTTGCGGGATTGGGTTTGTAATTGCAGTTGTTGGTTCTGCCACCTCTGGAATATCGTTCAAAGCATCATTGGCTTCGTTTTGTTTCTTTTTCCAATACAAAAAACCCAACGCCCCAACGCCAATAACCGCTACACCTATTAATACTTTATTTTCATTACTCACTTTCATACTCCTATTTTTATAAATGCATTGGAAATTTCTTTCTCAACAAATTGTAATCTGCTGTACTTAACTCTTCTTTCAACCACTTTTTTAAAGGTAAATTCGCCCCGCCTATGGTATTGTATCCCAACAAACGATTGTAGTTTCTAAGTCCAAATGTTTTGCTGATTAACCCAAATTGATTTTGAGTAACTCCCGTCAATTCTTCAATAATGGTTTGTTCGTCTGTACCGTTGTAAATGTTCATAGCATTATACAAAGCGGTTGCTTTTTGTTTAGCCGAAAAAACAGGAACTAGGTTTGCATCGCCTTCATCTATGTACTTTTTCTTTCCACCCAAAAGTGTTTTTCCGTTTTTATTAGTTTTGGTTGCAAAATAAATCCCAACACCCAACACAACTACGGAAACACTTACTATTACTGCTTTTCTTGTGTTTGTCATTAGAAAAATCCTTTTATTAAAAATCGAAGTTTGGCAATATCCGTTTCATTAAATTGGTCTTGAAGCCATTCGACTAAATTCAATTTTGTAAGTGTTGAACTCCTGCGCTCCCCAAACTCGTTATACACTTTTATAAAACCGTTATGATTCAAGCCTGTTAAGTTGTTTTCAACCGTGGTATAATTTGCACCAACTCCTAATAAAGCAGTATAAATTGCCTCGGCTCTTGCTTTGGCTTGTGTTGTACTTATGTTACTGGGAACGTATCTTGCATTTTCTTTTATCTGCGAAAAGCCTTTGAATATTTTATAATACGCAACTGTTAAGGCTGTAGCAATAAGGACAACTTTCAAAACTGTCAAGCCTAATTTTTGTCCTTCGGGACTGGTCAATGCTTTTGTTATTACTGGATTCCTCAAACCTTTCTCCCTCATTTGCTTTCTCTTTTTTTTTACGTCGTCAAAAAACCTTTTATCATTGGAAAATTGGTTTTTATCTGCGTGATTGCCATTGGACTTTTAGACAATTCTACCAGCTTAGTTAACACATCAGTATCTAGTTTTGATAATTGACTTAAAGCACTTGCTTTTGATTTTGTTTCAAATGGATTACTTCCTGTAATTGTAATTTGAGTAGTGTTTTTTATGCCGTCCATAATTGGTGTTTTTGTAATAATTCCGCTAATTCATTTGTAAATGCCACATTGGAATTCAAACCGTTGTTTATGCTTTCGAGTACGTTTACCGTTGAATCATCAAGGTTTTGCAAAGCTTTTGCAAAGTGTTGCTTTACAGGCGTTGAATAATTTTCAACTGGGGAAGCTAATCCCGCAACTGGCGGAACTCCTTTTACCATTGCCATTATAGTTGGCAATTGCTGTATTGCACCAAGCAACATTTCTTGTGTCCCTTTGCTTTTATCAGTGTCGTATTTGGATGCCAAACGCTCTTCTTTGAGTTCATCAATCAGCTTTTTGTTTTCTTTTTCGGTTGCTTTCAAGATTTCATTTTCGGTATGCAAACGTTGTGCATCGCCTTTGGCTACAAATAAATTAATCATGTCAAGTGAACCCAAACCAAAAGAATTTGGAAACATATCAGTAGTTACTGGACTTTGAACAGGTTGAACCGATTGGCTTTCTTTAGAAAAATTCACATCAAAACTCGCTCCGTCTGCTTTATAGGTACTTCCGTTTTTACGTTTTAGAGTTAAGCTCAATCTTTTGTGTCCATCTGCAAAAAGCGTTTCAAAGAACTCCTCAGCACTTCCAAAATCCGCAATAATTTCAGCATGGGTTTTGTTTCTAAATACAAAAGTATTGGTGTCTAAATCCAAAACCGAAACAGCCGAAAAACTATCGGTGTTGAGTTTATCTATAAGAGTATCTAAATTTTGCATGTGATTAATTTTTTGTAAATGATGTGTAACTCTTTCTTGTTCCAACTGAATTTGGCAAACTCTCCATCTGAACCGTTATCGGTTTTATCAAAAACAATATCTAAGTTCACTTTTGAGGTTGTACCGTCTGGAACAACAAGGGTAAAATGTTCATTTGGGTGTATTTCAAAATCATTGATTTTTACACTCAAAAAACTATTGTTTTTTACTTGTAAAGTCGAAACGTTTTCGATTATGATTTCTCTATCGCTTGTTACTTTCAAAAAAACGAGACCCGTTTCTATTATTAAAATATCACTCATTTGTCTTGTTATAACTTATTTTAAGAACACTCCTGATTGATTTTGTACATCAAAATCAAATGAAAATAAGTATCCTTATCAACTGGATTTTTTGTCTTTACTTTGAAAGTAAATGTTTTTGATTCCGTGTTAAAAAGCAATGGTTTGTAACTATCCTCAAATGCGCCTCCTTCTCTTCTTCTCCAATGGTCAATGTGTGATGGTTTTGAAAATGCCACTCCGCTATCATCAAAAATCCCATATTCAGCCAAATTATCGATGTTGCTGTGGTTCGTGTGTAGTTCAGCTCCTAGAACAAATCCGACCTCTAAAGCCGTGGTAAGTGAAGCTTCTTGCTCACCCGCTAGAATAACTAAATTGATAACTTTCTCTCTTACTGCCATAATTTTTGTTTTAAAAAAACCGTAAACGCAATTACGCTTACGGCTTTATAATTGAACCTTTTGGGATTAAATTTGTGCTTGATGCGCTCTAACCTCAATTCGAATGTTGTATTCTCTATCCGTTGGAACTGATACTCCTTTTGGATATTCGATTTCAAATTCAAACTCCATATTCGAGCGAATTAATGGCGTTGTTGACAAGCTTCTGAAAGAAGAAACAAAACCATCTTGACATAAATCCGTTACTGGCATATCTACCAATTGATTTCTGTCTTGATTAATTCTTAATTCAGCTCCCAAAAATGCTTTTGGCAAAGCATTCTGTCCTGCAATACTCCAAGGACTTACCCAACTTTCATCCTTTAAGTTTTCAGAATTTGTTGTTCCTACTAATACTCTAATGCTGTCAAGAATGTAATCACGCCCCGCATTCAATTTGTTTCCGTCAATATTGGTAATTCCTACTTCACGTCTTGTGTTTACGTCCACAAGATTTACAATTCCTGCATTTCCTTTAATCTTCACATTCAAGTAAAGCGTTTTGTCTGTCAATTTTAATTGACCTACTCTTGGGATTCCACCGTTTCTTTTAGCCTTAATTGTCGCTACCGCTGACGCTAATTCTGTTCTTCTACTCATTTTGATTGTTTTTTGATTGATGATTTTTAATTATTTTTTCAAAGCGTGATTAAGGCTCTGTTTTCTGATTCTTCTTTGCTGTACTAATAAATTTCGTTGTACAAATCCTCTTCTGCTCCGTGAAGTCCGTCTTCACCGTAAATGTCTTCTTCCGCTCCGTGAAGACCATCTTCGTATAATTCGTCTTCCAATGCTCCGTGTAAACCGTCTTGCATTTCAAAAACATTTCCGTTTTCGTCCATGAAAGTTCCGTTCAATCCGTTTTCATCGTACTGGTAAACGTTTCCGTCTCCACCCATAAAAGTGCCGTTCAATCCATTTTCTTCAAAAGGGCAAGCTAGACCAACAGCACCTTTCATAAATTGGGTTGCTTTACCGTCTCCAGTAAGTCTTGCGCTTAGGCTTTTTGTGGCTATTTTTTTGATACCAGTCATAGCCTGTACCAAGGCACTACCTATTAATGCTCCTTTGAGCAAATTGTCTTTTGTGGTTGCTCCTCTTACTTTGGTTACTCCAAAAGCGGATATTCCTGCAAGTGCCAAATTGATAATCGGGCTTTCTGATGCTGGCAATAAAGCGGTTAATCCATTAGATACCACACCGCCAACAACACCTCCTCCAATAATTACTACTTCTTTATTCATTTTTGTATTGATTTTAATTACTTCCTATTTTTTTGTTGCCATATAAATTCCACCCACCACTACAACCGCTCCAATAGCATAAAGCATGGTATTGTCTTTTTTTGCAACGGTCTCTACCTCTTTTACAGGAGTTAATTCGCCTACGGGTTCTGTTTGCGATTCCGTATCATTGTTTGAGGTACTTTCCTTTCCAGTAGTTTCAGAAAAACCTCTTGGTTCAATTTCATTTACACCTTCAATTTTTTGTCTTGCTTGGCTTATAATGGCTCTACCAACATTTGATTTAGCAAATCGTACTCCTTTTTTGACCATTTTGGACTTGGCTACTTTCATAACTGTTTTGCCAACTTTGGAATCCAAAACTTTCATTGCTGTTCCTCCCCCTGGAATAATACCTGCAACTAATGGCCCAGCAAATTTGATAACCTTCAAAGTGTTTTTTAAATTCACTTTCCGAACCAGTTTCTTAAACCCTTTCTTGGGTTTCTTGGCTTTTCCTAATCCTAAATCATCTTGCCCCTCATACGATTCTTCGTTACTTGAAACAGGTGCATCATAACCATAATCAGGTGCATTTTTCTGTACTTGTTGTGATTGTCTTATTTGCGGTTGACTTACTCGTGGTTGATGTCTTGAATGCTTTTGCAAAAGCAAAGTTTGTGGAGCAACCGCCAGTTTAACTGCATTCTTAAAATTCAAATGCTTTTTTGGAATTAAAAGTTGTGGAGCAACCGCCATTTTTACGGCATTCTTAAAATTAATATTTCGCTTCCATTTGGGCTTTCCCAATCCGTTTTCAACTGCATTAATAATTATCATACTTCATTGTTTTAAATTTTCTTCCCAAACAAAAACAAACCGCCTATAATTCCTCCAATTGTGGCATAAATCCCTATGTTGGTTTCTTTTTTTGCAAAAGTTCTTGTGCCTTTTGCAAAAGTTCCAGTTTTTTTTGCAAAAGTTTTGCGAGCCGTTTTTGGAGCGTTTAACCCAAAATGCGGTAAATTAATTTCGGTATCGTGTGCCATAATGTAAATGGGTTCTCTATTTGTGCTTGTTGTTCCATCTATAATAAAATAGCCTTGGTTTATGTCGCCTGTTTCTTGGTTTATGGGTACTATTACGTAAACGTGAGTAAACAAATCAGGTCGAAAACTGGGTTGCTTTATTTGTCTTATGAAGTGTCTTACACCCATATTTACAAGCAAACAACTGGCAAAAATCGAATAGGTTTTACAATCCACGCCCTCAACTCTTTGTTTGAATGCACACGCAGGACTTCTCAGCATTTGTTCCATTCCATCGGCTTTGTACTGAATGTGATGGTACAAAAACCAGTATATCTTGTCGCAGGTTTCTTTTAAAGTCTCCTTTTGCAAAAGCTTTGCAACTTGTTTTGTTTGATACTGATACTTGATAACCATATCCTTTATCATTCGAACTGTATCAAAAGTATTGCCGTTGCCTAATTTCGTTTTATCACAAGCGACTTTAGGAAACAACGGCTCGTACTCTTGACCACCTAACAAATTTCTTTTTAACAAGCTATCAATGTCCATTTTCGTTTCGTTCTTGTTTAGAGTATTAGGCTTTTCTTTTGTTTCTTGATTACAAATATGCAATGTGATTATTATGCTTTGCAGGGATTCGTAAGGATTGATTGGGATTAAATAGTATTGATTGAGATTAGTCAAGATTAGTCAAGATTGGACATAAAAAAAACCCACTAATTGTGAGTTTTAGATTTTTGC
This sequence comes from Flavobacteriales bacterium, assembly GCA_038241955.1. Lineage (GTDB taxonomy): Bacteria > Bacteroidota > Bacteroidia > Flavobacteriales > Flavobacteriaceae > Flavobacterium. Next base: position 54,849 of record JBBSSR010000015.1, read on the forward strand.
AAAAGGGTTTGCAAAAAATTTGCAAAGCAAAATTATTTCAATTGAAGTTTAAACCTTTACCATTCGTATCCTTTTGGGATTCCAAAAGTTTCTACAAGTTCATTAAACTCGTCTTCAAAAATATTTTTACAAAATATTTTTGAATCCTTTTCCAATCCTCTTTTCTCTTTTATAATCGAATTTATTGTTTTCAGAATATATCTTTCTGGGCGACCTGTCCTTAAAAAAATGCGAACTGCTTCTTTTTTTGTAGGTGCATTGGGTAACTTTTTTTTAAGGCTTGGGTTCATAATTCATTTACTTGGTTAATAATAGATTGGTTTAAAGTCTAAAAGTTATAAAGTTATTTTTGTCTAAAATTGATTTTAAGACCCGTTCTTGCTTTGAATATACATTTGTGTAATTTGACTTAAAAATTCATTAAAAAGCTTTATTTTAAACCGATTGTGTTGGTAAAAGCTATTTTGAGGAAAAATCAATTTTAAGACGATTTCGTATTAGAAAGGTGTATTTATCCTTTGCTCCCTCTAATACTTTCTTAAAAAGCTTTATTTTCATTTCATCATCATTTAAGTACCTCGAAAGTTTATTTGCAGTAGTTAATTTTGTGTTTTTGACAGAATTCTCTTTGGGGTTTTCCAGTACCCGAATGATGAAATTTTGATTGATTCTTGCGTTAGTCGGGTTGTGAGATTTTAGTGCCATTTTGTTAGAAAAGATTAATTAATAGTTTATGAATTTCATCTAAATACTTTCGTCCTACATTAACTTCAAACTCTTCTTTCCCTTCAAAATCATTACAACATTGCATAAGAATGATACCTTCATGGATTTTAAGTTTCAATATTCCGAACTCTTTATTTTGATTTTCTATTTTGTTTCGGAAACGTAATATCAAATAATTTGCTATATCCAAGATTAATAAGTTATTGAAATATTCATTGGTAAAATCTTCCGTTTTCAACAAACACAATTTTTCAAATCTAAATTTCACAACTGCATTTTGTAGAATAAATAAATCGTCAATTGAGATTTTTTTGAGTGTAATTGTTTTCATAACTTTTTTACCGCAATTAAATTTCCATTCTCGTAAAACTGGACAACATTTGTAATTTTTGCCAAAGCGTGCTTTTCAAATCGTCTAAACATACTTGCAATCACGGACTGAGTATTACGTTTGTTTTGATTTATTGGCGACCACCAAACAGCGTTACTTTGTTTGCTTTTGGTAAGGATTACCATTTTAATTTTCGAGGATTCAGGGGCGAATACTGGCATACTTAAATAGGTTAGGTTAGTAATTAAAAAGGATTAAAACTCACTTAAATTATATTGCAAAAAATGATTGTCAAAAACTACTTTTTGATTTATCTCTAATGTCTTTTTCTCAATCATTTTGGGTAATTTTTCCAAATATTCCTTTGGCAAATTTTTCTCAACATAATCGAATAATTGGGGCATTGTAATTTTGTTCTTGAAGAAACGGTTTACTTCATTCTCACACTTCTTTGAATAGTTTATAGTTTGCTTTCTTCGGATTGCATTGGCTTCCTGCTTCTTTTTCAGAGCTTCGTATTTTGCTTTTCCTTGTAAATGCTCGCCCCATTTAACTTTCGTGTATTCAAAACCAACTTCTTTTGAAGTTCTTCGGGTCATATCAAAATAATCGTAAGGAAATAAAGGAGGGAAATCATTTTTCACAAACCATTTTCTTGCCCACTCCCCACGCCAACGCATTTGAACAATATCATCCAGTATATTGGCTTTATTAAAAGAATCCCCAGTAAAAGCAATCCATTTGTATTGCAAGTAGAGATTAATTGCTTTTTTCCATGAACCTGCATAAGGAGAAGAATTTTTATAAATTTTAGACATACTCTTAAAAAAATCTTGAATAACCAACTGTCTAAATTCTTCTTTTAGCAATGTTCCGTGATAAGCTTCTTTTTCTAAAATGCGAAAATCAAATGGTTTGTAGTTGTTGTATTGCTTATTAGCAAGGTTTTCAGCAAGTTCCTGTGGGCGCAGGATTGTATTTTTAAGCTTATCCGACAAAGTTTCTAAAACTTTAACATTTTCCGCCCCCGCCGCCTCGGTTAAATTTTGCTCATTGCTTGATGGTGTTCTAGTAAAAAACAAATAAGAAGGCGTGACCGAAGGGAACTCCTTATCAAAATGAGGAATGTTTTTCACATTCTCATTCATTTGACATTCATTTAAAGATGTTCTAGTACTCTCATTGTTATCAGGTAAAACTTTCTCGTTTACAGGGGTAATACGTTGATTTTCAGCAGTTGTTAATTTTGAGGTTTTGAGGTCTAAAACCGTCAAAATTTCGGGATTTATATGTACTTCTACGGCTCTATTTTGTCCTTTGAAAGCATATTCAACAAATACTCCACATTCTTCCAATCGTTGTCTGTGGTTACGCACCGTTTTTGTGCAGAGGTCTATACTATTGATTCCGTTTCGTTTCAGTTCGGTTACTAAAAACGAGTTAATTTTGAATTCTTCAATCGGTCTTGGACTAGTAACACGCAATTTCATATATTGCTCGTTGCGTTTCATTAGTTGCGAATTATACAAGTGTAAGAGGTTTTGAAACACTAATTCGGTCGAATACTTTACGAGTTGAATTTTCTTTTTTTCAATAATCAAACCGTGGTCTTTCATAAACGCATCGGCACTCTCGTTGTATGCTCTAGGTTTTAGAGATTTGCTCTTGTCAAAAAAAACCTTTGCAAAAGCTTTTTGAACTTCATTGAGTTCATTTTCTTTTAGAAAGCTTCTAACCGTAACATTATGTTTTTCTGTCAATTCGTTTTCGGCTTCGGTCTTAAAGTTGTATCCGTGTATGTAGCTTCTGTAATTATCCATTGTAATTGCAAAGGCTTCAACAACAATAGCAGGGTAAACAGCCATAATCCTGTTTTCCTTTTGCAAAGTCTTTGCAACGGTTGTTGCAATGGATTCTTGAATTGATTTTTTATCCGTAGTGTTCCCAAATCCAAAAAGATTGGATGCTAACGAAAAAACCCGACTATCTAAATACTGTTTGCTCATAATTCGTTTTTAATAACCTTTCGGCATCGGGCAATTAAACCCGAATGCGTCAAGGAATTTCAAGCGTTTGCTTGCTGGTATTTTTACGCCCTCCTCTTTTTATTAAATTGTGTCGCCATAAGCATTTCGGTAACACTCTCTAATGTCCAGTTTTCCAAAGCGTTTGATTTTTTTACTTTTTTGGGAGCGGGTTTTCCAAATTCTTTATCAATACACAAGGCAAGCTCTTTCAGTTCCTCTTGGGAAAGAAAGATTTTGGCGTTGTTGAATATTGATAAAACTTTTGGATTCATTAAGCTTAAACTTTAGATAATTTTTTACGTTTTTTTTCCATTACTTTTTTTGCTTTTATGGTTTTATTGACCAATTGCATAATGGCTATTTCTACCTTTTCATTTTCACGCATACCATTTACAAAAATGCGGATACTGTCCGTTGTGTAATCTTTGCCAATTGCATTTTTAATTTTCAACTTCTGTAGATGCAGAGCTACTTTTGCAGAATATTGCTTTCCTAATGTTTCAATCAAAAGAGTTCTTTCTTTGTCTGTAATCATAACTCCAGTTGTATTTGGTAACTATATTCTTTTTGTAATTCTTTCAAATCCTTATTCTCCATTTCAAAATCCCAAGGCAAATAAATTGTTTTGAGATTTGGGTTGTACTTCACTCCTGCTTTTATCAGTTTTTGATGTAATCGGTATCGTCGATTCACTTTTGCCGTTCGTATCATAAGTTTTAGTTGCATTCTGTTTAAGATTCAATCAATTGCAACATTTCTCTACAAATAGCAGAATTTTGCAATCTTTTTTATTACTTTCGTGGCTACACTTTTGCTACATCATCGTTACAGAATCGCTACATTCATTATTGCAAATATATACAACATTTGCAATATTTTGCAATTTGTAGTGCGGAATATTACAAATTTTTAATAAGCATCAAATATGCAATTGATTATCAAAGAAATAAGAGAGAGAAAAAAATTAACTCAAGATGAAGTAGTTGAGCTATCGGGCATAAAAAAAAGAACTTATGTAGATTATGAAAATGGAAAATCAGACATTCCGCTGTCTAAATTGCAAAATATTGCAATAGCATTAAAGGTAAACTTATTTGAGTTGTTCGATGGTTACGAAAACACATCTAACGAAAAAACACAAACTACCGAATTTTTACAATTGCAATTCGAAAACGAAGCTTTGCGAAAAGAAAACACAGAATTAAAAAAAGACAAAGACTTTTTACAATTACTCTTACAGCGAAATGACAACGATAAAAGTCAAACTGCATAGTAATATGCAGGTGGTTTGGAAAAAAGAATTGGAAGAAATAATTGAAGAATAGACAGAAATAAAAAATAGTGACGAATTAAGAAGTGACGAATTCTATTAAGATGATTTAACAACTACCATGATATAAATAGTTTAGAATATCCAAAAGAAAAAATGGTAGATTCAGCTTAAAACAGCAAAACAATTGCTCTAAAATAAATACTTACCAAATAACAAAGATAAATAGTTGACTTTTTTAATTGTAAAATACAATTAATAAAATAAAAATAAAAAATGATAATCGAAAAAAGTAAAAAATATAAATTACCGAAGGAATCTCTACTATATGTTCAAGAGCCACAGTTAATGTTATTTGAAGATGAATTTAAAAAATTTGGTAAAAAAGATTTTATTGATATTGAATTTAGCCATAGAGGATATACTGTCAATAATAATATTGATGCAATAATTGATAGCAAAATACAAACAATTGGATTTTTCTCTGGAGCTGGAGGTTTGGATATAGGTACACAACTGGCAGGTTCTAAAGTTATATCCAGTTTAGATTTTGATAAAGATAGTGTTGCTACAATGAAAAGCAATAGTTATTTTTCTCATACTACACATTTTCATAAAAACATAAAAGAGATGAATGCAAAGGATTATTCATCTATTATAAAGCAGAATAATCCAGAAAAATTGATATTAGTAGGAGGTCCACCTTGTCAACCATTTTCAAAAGCAGGATATTGGAAAACACACGAAAATAGATTAGGTAGTGATGATCCAAGAAATATGATTGGTCAGTATTTGAGAATGATTGAAGAATTAAAACCTGATGGTTTTATTTTGGAAAATGTAGAAAGTTTACTTCATCCTAAAAATGTAGACGCAGTGTCCGCACTTGAAGAGACTATTGATAAATTAGGTTATAACTATATTGTTTACAGAGCTAATGGTATTGAGTTTGGAGTACCACAAAAAAGAAAGCGGGTGTTTTTTATAGCCTCAAAAAAGGAAATAAAAACAAGTCCAGTTAAAACAAATGGTTCAAGTAAAGAAATTATATTAAATCCAAAACTAAAGCCTTACGAACGTGTAATTGATTGGATTGGAAAATATGATGATTTCGCTTATACTGATGATTATGATTCGACAGAAGGTAAATATTTTGAAGATTTATTAGCTGTTCCTCCTGGACAGAATTATATAGCTTTAACTGAAAAAAGAGGTTATCCAAATCCAAAATTTATTTCGGGAAAAAGATATTGGACATTTTTATTAAAATTACATCCAGCTCAACCATCTTGGACAATAATTGCATCACCTGGACATTGGGAAGGTCCTTTTCATTGGAACAATAGAAGATTGCGATTAAAAGAAATTGCAGCAATACAAACTTTTCCAGAAGATTATAATTTTGTTGGCTCAAGAAGGTCTATTCACAAACAAATAGGAAATGCAGTACCAACATTATTAGGTAAAGCAATGGTAGAATATTTAATGAAAAATTTATAATTATATGCCACAGATAATTAGTTTATATTCAGGCTGTGGTGGTTTGGATTTAGGATTTAAAAGTGCAGGTTTTAAAACGGTTCTTGCAACAGATGTTTGGGATATTGCTTGTGAAACTATAAAAAAAAATAACTTATCAGATTTGGTAATAAATGATGATATAAGAAATATTGATTTTAAGGAATATAAAAGTAAGGTAGTAGGTGTTATTGGAGGCCCTCCTTGTCCTCCATTTAGTCAAGCAAGACATTACCTTCAAGATAAAAAGAAAGGATTTGAAGATGAGAAAGCTGGATTCGCTGTTCCAGAATATTTTCGGGTCATAAAAGAAGTGAATCCTAAATTTTTCTTATTTGAAAATGTTGATGGCTTTATGTATAAAACTCACAAAGATGCATTAGATTATTTAGAAAGTGAGTCTAATAAACTTGGATATAATGTTACATATAAAGTTGTTAATTCAGCCAATTATGGTGTGCCACAAACTCGAAAAAGGTTTATTTGTGTAGGGATAAAAAAAGAATTACCAAAGTTTGAATTTCCTCTTGAAACACATTGTGACCCAGAAAAGAAACAGCAGGGTAAAAATAATTGGGTTACTTGTGGTGATATAATAAGTGATTTTGATAATATTAATGAAGAAGAATTAGAACAGAAACCTGGTTCGAAGCATCATAGTTTAATGAAAGATATTCCTCCCGGAGAGAATTATCTTTTTTATACAGAAAAAAAAGGACATCCTAAACCATTATTTGAATGGAAGTCGAGATATTGGACTTTTTTATTGAAATTAACACCTAATAGACCTTCTTGGACTATACAGGCAAGTTTTTCCAATAATCAAGGTCCTTTCCACTGGAAAAATAGATTTTTAAGAATCGAGGAAATTAAAAGAATACAAACTATTGACGATAATTATGAGTTAGAAGGTAATTTCAAAGAACAATGGAGACAAATAGGTAACGCTGTTCCTTCAAAGTTAGCTGAAATATTCGCAAATAAAATAAAAACTGATTATGAGATATGAATTAAATTTAGAATCGCAAATTATTGAATACAATGGTGCTGTACAATCTGTAGCTGACAAAAAAAACATCTTGACACAACTTTTTTCTCAAGGTGTATTTGAATGTTCTTCCATAAATAATGATGGTTGTGAATGGACAATTGAATATCGTAATACTGTAAATAATGAAACGAAAATTATTATTGTGTACTATGGAAACATTAGAAACGAAGAGAGAAACGAAAGAGAGAAAAAGATTCAATTAAATGGAAAAGACCCAAGAGCAAATGAGAATCCTAGCATAATTTTAGGTGTATATTGTTATGATGCCAATGATGCTTTAGAAAACCTTGTTTTTGCAGGTTGGAATATAGACCCTCATACCAATTATCCTGGAAACCCAAGTATAAGAGGACTAAATATAGATTCACTACAAAAAGCAAGATTTAATGGTCTTTACAAACATAATTTTAAAAATAATTATGTTTGTACTTTCAGACCAGAATACATTTTTTATTACATAGAAAACATTCAATCTATTCATAATTCATCAGTAGAAGCAACAACACCAGTCGTAGAAACAAATTTGCAAGATTTCAACAATGTAATATACTACGGTTCTCCAGGAACAGGAAAGTCTCACGAAGCTGACAGGATAACAAAAGGCAAAGATGTTCAAAAAGTAACATTTCACCCAGATTACGACTATCATTCATTCGTTGGTGGTTATAAACCTACAATGGCAGGGACAAGTATTACCTATAAATTTGTCCCTCAAATCTTTACAAAGATTTATATAAATGCTTGGAAAAACCATTCATCCGAAGAAGAAACAAAACCATTTTATTTGCAAATAGAAGAAATAAACAGAGGGAATTGCGCTGAAATTTTTGGAGATTTATTTCAACTATTAGATAGAGATAAAGACGGTTTTAGTAAATATGATGTTACTGCCGAAGAAGAACTATATAAGCATCTTTTAGGTGTTGACGGTTTTGGTGGCGTTCATGATGGAATAAGAGATGGTAAACTTCGCTTTCCAAGTAACTTGAAAATAATTGCTACAATGAATACTTCAGACCAGTCTTTATTTCCCATGGATAGCGCATTCAAAAGGAGATGGGATTGGATATATATCCCAATTAATTTACAATGTGAATTTTCAGATTTCACAATTCAATTAGATGATAAAAAAGAATACAAATGGTTAGAGTTTCTTGACAGCATAAATAAAGAGATATTTTTAGTTACTGATAGTCAGGATAAACAAATAGGAAATTGGTTTATTGACGCACAAAATTCTAAAGGAGTAATTTCTGAAAACACATTTGTAAATAAAGTGATTTTTTATCTCTGGAATGATGTATTTAAAGAGGAAGAAAATACTATTTTCAAAACAAAAGAAGGTCAAAAATTCACTTATGGTAGTTTTTTTGAAATGGAGAACTCAAGTGATTTAGTCAGTATGATTCTTGAAGAAAAATTAGGACTACAAACTTCAAATGAAATCGAAGTAACTCCAACTAACGAAGAATAATGAGGATATTTATTGAAGGAGAATCTTATTCTTTAGACATTTTGAAACCTATTTTTGGCGATAAATTTTATTCGCCTAATGCGTTAATTGGTACAATTGATAATGTGGGTTATTACCATAGTATCGATAACGAAGTAATTTATTTACTGCCAAAAGTGTTTATTGATACAAAAGGTTATTTCTTAAATAAATACCATAAAGATGAATTAGCCAAAAAAAAGATTGATGAAATTATTGAATCCCTAGATGAATTAAACTGGTTAAAAAGATTTTTAATAATTTTCTATAAAGGATTAATTGAGTACAGAGAAAGGTATTCAAATACCATACAATCAAAAGGCGAAGTGTTGCAATTAAGCACCTCTTTAGGCGAAAATGAATTCTCATTTTTGGATATTGTTTTAAGCTTTATAAACTTCCATAAGAAGAATAAAAACACAATTCTTTTCATTCATAAAAAGCAAATTTCAGCAAAGCACAGGAAAGTTAATTGGGGCAAAACAGTAAGAAAATCAGAGCCTTTCATTACCAATGAGGGAATACCTATTTATTCAGAACTTAATGTAAAGAAAAAATACATTGATACTGAAGAAGAATTATTATGTATGTTTTATTCCGTTTTAAACCATTTAAAAACGGAGTATAATTTCCACATACAAATAGATGAATCCTATTCAATCGCTAAAGGTAATGCTTTTGAAAAATTAACCTTAACAGCACCAAAAACGCTGAAAAAAATACGCTACAAATACTTTTCAGATACATTGGTTAAAATGTATAAACTTTTGGAATTGTTTTTTTCAAAATCAAATAAAGTTTCCATTCAAAACAAGAAGGAGGATTTTATTATGGTCAAATATTATCACTTAATATTTGAAGATATGATTGATAAATTGATTACTTCTAAAATTGACACTAAAGAAACAAGTAAAGGAGTTTCGCTTAAAAAGTTGAAAGAAAATAAAGACGGTAAAATTATTGACCATTTATTTGAATATGATTCTTTGATTGATCGTGACGAAAGTATTTTTTACATAGGAGATTCAAAGTACTATAAAACCAATAATGAAGTTCAAGAAAATTCTATTTACAAGCAATTCACTTATGCAAAAAATGTAATTCAGTTCAATATTGATTTATTAAATGAGGGCAAACAAATTAATAAGGACATACGCTACAGAGACAAAATAACTGAAGGATACAATATAACGCCCAATTTCTTTATTCAAGGCGTAGTATCTGATATTTTCGATTTTGACAACGATAAACTATTACTTGATTTTGAAAAGGGCATAAAGCATTCCTATCATTTCAAGGAAAGAATTTTTGATAGAGATTCTTTATTCGTAAATCATTATTCAATAAATTTCCTTTTTGTTTTAAAATCTTACATCAATAAAAGTGAGTTTGAATTAAAAAACTACAGAACCAATATTCACAAAAAGTTTCGAGATAATTTTGTTACTTACCTCAAGAAACAAAGGTTGTTTGATTTTTACCAAACCGAATTTAAAAGTTCAGAATTACTAAAAGAATTTGTAGATAAAGAATTTAGGGTATTAACAGGAAGAGTTTATGTTTCTAAATCAAATGACAAAAGACTTATTCTCGCTCTAAATGGCTCAGATATTGAGCTTAAAGAATGGTTTTCTGATAAATATAATGAAGAACAAAAAGCAAGAGAGATATATTATTCATCTTCAACTTGTGAAGGAGTTGATTTCACTGATTTAGAATTAAGCTAAACACAAATTTCGTGACTCCTTAGAATAAGAATAAAAGACAAAACATTAATATTTTCTATAAAATATAAAAATAATGGCTAAAGAAAGTGTCCTCTCTATTGCAGAAAAGCAAAGTATAATTATTGATAAATTTATTTTTCATATTATTCTTCAAAATGAAGAAGAACCTATATATCTTAATGAGGTAATAATTTCAGAAGAACAAAAAAGGTTTTTTACAGATAGATTAATTGATGTTTCTCAAGGAAATCAATATCTTTTTAATGACAAAACTACAAGTACAATTTTTCTGAATAGTACCGATTTATTAAAAAATTCTAATTCTGAATTTATAGAGGCATCTAAAAAACTAACTGCAGACTTTAAGAGCAGGCATAATAAGAATACCTCCGATGGGGTTTTCATAACTGCTTTGGTAACCATTGACGGCAATAGAAAACTTGTTTTTTTAGTAAAGTTAGACCACAAAAAAGTTTATGAATATAAAATAGAAAATTCAAAAGCTCTATTAGAAGAAATAAAAAACACATTTATTGAGGATAAAAGTGCAATTCAAAAAGTTGCTTTAATTGATATAAGTGAAAAATATATTTGGGAAGTTTTAGCTTATGACAGAGCCAAACCAGGAGGTTTAACGGAATATTTTAAAAATTTTTTAGGAGTTAAACTTAGAGACACACCCAGCAAGTGGACAAGGGATGCTATTACTCATGCTAATTCATGGGCAAATATTAATAGAAAGATATTAGATCCTGAACAAGAACCATCTGTATATAAAAATAGAGCGATTTCATATTTACAGTCTTCCCCTCTTTTCGATTCTAATGATTATATAAAAGCTATAATACATGATAACGATGATGATAGAAAAAAAACATTAATGGATTCCTTGAATGATTACATTTCTGAAAAAGGTCTTGCGGGACAATCTTTCCCTCCAAATAAAGGTTCTATTGATAAAAAATCCAAAACGAATACTCGTTTCACAAATGAGGGTGTAAAAATAGAATGGCTTGGTGAGGCAAAAGATGTTAATGTTATTATACCTAATGAAAGAAGTGAAGACGGTTTATACCATATTTCAATTAAAACTGCCGAAATAAAAACTATTTAAAATGACAAAAAATCTATTTGACATTTTATCGGAACTAACTTCTAGAAGTATAGAAAAATCTGAGTCTTGGAATAACTTAACCTTAAAAGGGATATTAACTGACATCAATGATAAAGAGTTATTCCGTAAATTAGATACGGCTGTAAAATCTGCTGAGATTAATAAAATTATAAATTATCAAATTGATGATGAACCTTTAGAGGATATTGATGAACTCTATGAAAATTTATTTTTAGATAGTAAATGGAAAATAAACATTAACAAAATTGTAAATTTAGATATAACATCTTATAATTTTTTTTATGACAAGTTGGAATTTATAAATTGGACAGAAAGTTTAAATCCTTTTAGTAAAGAGAATCCAATCAATAAATACAGTAGCTTACATATTATTGTTAATGACTTAAGAGAACCTATAATAGGATTCAATTTTAAGATTACAAATTATTCCTTTAACAAATCTTACGAAATTCCACAAGTAAATTTACCCGATTTTGAGGAAATCCAAAAATATGTCCATATTTTATCAAAAGAGAAATTTGAAATAAATCCGAAGTCATATTTAGTGTTAAATGCACAATACAATAAATATTCAGCACCTTTTTTTAAAATGGCACTGCAATCATTGTCTGCTTCTATATCATCTGAAATAATTGATTCAAATAAAATAATATTGAGAGGTGTTAGAAAATTAAACTTAGAATTAATTGAAGACAATCATGTATCATTTAATACATCTTTTGTAGAGGAGTTGAGAAATACTGTAGAATGGATTTATGAAGAAAAGATAGATTTAAGATTAAAATTATTTTTAGAAAGAGTAACACTTGATATAAATTACAACAATAAATATGTTAATGAATTAGTATTAATTAATAAAACAAGTCTTGAACAAGCTAAAGAAAGATATTCTTTTGCTCTGTTTGAAAGAAAAGACCAACATCAAAAAGAGTTAAGAGAATTATTAAAAGACCTCAAAACCATATCTGACTTATATTCTACAAAAACAAGAACAGTTCTTTCGAACTTATTAAGGGATGTTTTAGCAGGCTTTTTTTTGATTGCAATTTCTATGTTTTCAAAATTAGAAAATCTTGAAAAGATTATTGACAAACCAATTGTAGATTATATTTTCAAAGGTTTCTCAATTTACTTCATTCTATCAATTTTGTATCAAGTTTTAATGGATTGGTTTGACATTTGTAAAACTGAAAATGAATTTAACTACTGGAAAAACACAAGTAGAGAATATTTATCTGAAAATGAATTCAATAAACATAAAGCAAACACACTTGGAAAAAGAAAAAATGGGACAATTGTTTTTTACTTGGCTCTGACGTTGACATATTTACTAATTGCTTACTTAACATGGAATTTCATTTGTATTATAAAAATCAAATAAAGTTAAAATGTAGAATTACATAAAATATTTATTTTTCATTCACCTTAAAAAAATTTCGACTTAATACTAATAATGAAAAATGAGTAATAATAATGTTTTCTATTTAATAAAAAGTATATCAGGACAAAAGTCAAGTAATATTTTAATTAAATGATTTTATTAAAAATAGTCAAACAACTCATTTACAAAGTTTTATAATTTAAAAATAATGATTTTTGAATTTTTAAAGAGGCCACTTAAAAGTAAAAATTATAATTTATAAGGGCAGCGTGACATATCTAGAATAATATGGAAAACATAAAAAAAAATAAACATGAAGATTTTATAATCCAGACTTTATTTAAAGATAAGTTTTTGGCAGGAAACGATTTGAATGCTCTTTTAGTAAAGCAATTTGATATAAAGGATTCAAATGCTAGAAAAATAGTTCAACGTGCAACTTCAAAAGGGCATATAAATTCTTCGAGCCCTATAACATTTGGCAAAGGGCAGTTTATTTACTTTTTACCAAATGATAGTCTAACCAAAACTAAAGTAAAAGAAATATCCAAAAAGTACAGACCTCCTTTATACAGACTTATTGAGGCTCTGGATGATAATGGAGGCATAATTTCGTACTATGAAGGTTTAAAAATAGTAGGGTCTCCAATAAAAGCCTCTACAACAAAAGTTGACACTTTAGATGATTTATTGTCAACACTTGAAAAATTAGAAATAGTTTCTCAGAAAACTGATTTGAATTCCGTTAAATATATTTTCTTTCGTAATCAAACCTCTGAAGATGAATTAATAAAAATTCATTTTTCTAAAATGACTTTAGATGTAATGTTTATTCCAGATATTTTAAGATGGTTTAGAAAAAACAACATTTTAAATAATCTAAAGACTATCTATAGAAACAAAAAAACTCCTTCAATAGGAGCTGTCCATAATGGACTAATTTGGGATGCCTATGCTTACACTAAAACGACAGGAATAAATCCTGTAAAAGGAAAAAATGCAGATACTATAGAAAAACAGACATTAGTAGTATTTGATGTAGTTATAAACAGGGAATACAAACACTATGATTTAGATGGATTCTATAGTCGGATTCAAATAAACTTAAACTCAACAAAAACAGGAGAAAGAAAAGTATTGCCTATTATACTATATAAAACAATTTCAGAAAGAGTCCTAAATACATTGAACAGTCTAGGCTTTATGAGTTTTGATTTAGGGTCTATATTTGGTTCACGTATCTATGAGGTAATTCAAAACATAAATAATTTAGAGGTAAACAAAAATTTATCTTCCGAAGGAAATATAGAAAAAATAATCAAGGACACATTATCGGTAATTCGAGCTTCTGGACAAGAAGACAATCTTAAAGATATGAAAGGTGTTTTATTTGAATCGTTACTATTTCCGCTATTAAAACACTTATATTCCAGCGCAATAATTTTACAGGGAATTATTTATTCAAAAGTGAATGAGGGCAAAAAAGAAGGGTATGAATATGATTATGTAATAATCTCATCCAATCCAAAAGAAATAATTATAGTAGAACTTAAAGGGTATTCTTCAACCTCTTCTATTAATTTAGGCGATTGGGAAACTAAAAGTACTTTAAGCTGGTTTTTCAAAAGAACGTTACCATTTATCAAAGAAAAGTTTAAGAAAGAAATTTCAGAAGGTTATAGTTTTAAAGGTTGTTATATTACTTCAGGAAATTTTCATGAAAACGGGCAACTTTTTTTAAAGAAAATGAATGAAAGTTCTTTTAAACCAAAAAATTTGGAGGTTAGTTATGATAGAAAAAATATTTTAGAATTGTTAGAAAATAATGATTTTAACAAAATAAAAAAAACAATTGAAAAATTTTATTAATGCTTTAGATAACATAAAAAAGTTTAAATTTTAAGCAATCCAAATTTACATTACAACAATGGCAGAATTTATTACCGAAAAACAATTAGACGAAAAGCTTACCGATATTATTTGGAATGCAAAAAAAGAACTTATTATTCTATCCCCTTTTATAAGGCTTGACGATTATTGTAAAAATGTAGTTTTTAAAAAATTAAAAAACAATCCTGAACTTGAAATTATAATCGTTTTTGGCAAAAATGAAGGAGAAACTCAAAGAAGTCTAACTCCCCCCGATTTAGAAATCTTTAAAGAATTCTGTAACATTACTATAATTTATTGCAAAAATTTACACGCTAAATATTATGCTAATGAAAACGAAGCCTTATTAACTTCATTGAACCTACTGGGTAAATCTATGACCGAAAATGTAGAATATGGTATTTATTTTCAAAACTCAAAACTTAGTTTAGAAAAACTATATAACGATTCAATAAGCTACACCAATCAAGTTATTACAGAAAATCCATGTGTCTACATAAAACGACCTGTTTTCAAGAAAACGAACTTAGGTTTGACAAAAAAATATGTCGAGTCTAAAATTCTATATGATGTAACGGATGCTCTATATAAAAATAGAGATTTTGAAAAAAAATATTATAGAGATTTTGAATATGATATATTAGAAACAGACATTAAACCTACAAGAGAAGAATACGTTCCTGAAATCAAAAGCACCTCAAAACAACAATCTTACAAAACAAATAGATACCAACAGGTTCAATATGTCTCGGAAGAAAAAGAGCATCAAAAATATGTGAATTATAGAGAAAACAGGAATCAAGATGAGGAATATGGATATTGTATAAGAACAGGTGTGAAAATACCTTTTGACCCGCAAAAACCTTACTCTTATGAAGCCTATCAGACTTGGGCGATATTTGAAAACTGGAATTATAGAGAAAATTATTGCCACAAAACAGGGAGGGAATCTAATGGAAGAACTTCTATGGCAAAACCAATATTGTAAAAATCAGTTATATTTATATTAACAAAGGTTAAATTAAACATTGGAATAGTTTTTGTACATTTGCACAAGAACTTTTACATTATAAAAAACTAAATTTAAAAATTATGGCAAAACCAATCAAAGAGACTCCTTTTCTTTATGGTAAAGATGCTGATACATTTGTAAAAGAAAACAAAGAAGTAAAAAAAGCATCTAAAAAGGAAAAAGAAGAAATAAACAGAAATTATCAAACCTTAATGAAATTAGCAGAGTTTGGAGCATAAGAATATTAAATTAATCAGGTTGCAACCTGATACCGTTATATTGCCGTTTGATTGTGGAGACACAGATTTAAACGGCTTTCTTTTTGATGATGCAAAAAAATATGCAAAAGAGTTAATTGCTGTAACTTATATTCTTCAAGATGACACTAAAACATTAGCATACTTCAATTACCTAAATGATAAAATATCGCATACAGACCTAGATGGTAACTTGGCTAAATTTGTCGAAAGAATAGGTGTTTACCTTCCAAAAGAGAAAGGTGGTCATAAAAGTTATCCCGCTGTAAAAATAGGAAGACTAGCTGTAAGTTTAGAATCTCAAGTAGGAGGTCTGGGCAAAATGATTATTGATTATACAAAAGGAACTTTTATTACAAATAATAAAACTGGTTGTAAATTCATTACGGTTGATGCTTATAGAAAATCATTGCCTTTTTATGAGAAAATGGGATTCAAATACCTTTCAAGTAAAGACAAAAAATCAGACACTCGATTAATGTATTTCAATCTTCAAACCATTAGTTAATTTTATTATCTTTGAGTAAATAAGCATTAAATCACTAACAATTTAGGAATACTAAAACGCATACGATTTACATTATTTCGCACAAAAATAACTTTGCAAAGCACCGTAAACACTAGGGGTTTAAAATAGGGTTCAAATTCATAACCCTGAGGTCACGGGTTCAACTCCCGTCTTCGCTACAAGAACAAAACCCTTAAACAACAATTGTTTAAGGGTTTTTTATTGGAATAAAATGAGAAGACATATTAAAAATACAAAGCAATTTATGATTCGCATAACAAGAACACAAGATTATTTATATCAAAATAGTCAAACTGTTTTACAAAATAAAAAAACATTCCTTTGACTGTAAGTGTATTTAAAGTATCCTTTATAATGATGTTAAAATTAAAGTACAAAAAAGTCAAACCTAAGTTTCTCCTTTAATATATTTGTAAACGAATACCAAAAATGATCCTATCGATAAAGATGGGCTTAGCACTAAGTAAAATGGATCAAATATTTAGACAGCTTATAAAACTTACATGATAACATTACAAAAGAAGTATGGATATAGTCAAATTTAAAATCACATCAAAAACCATAAAAGTAGAAGTACGCAATTCGAATAATTATGTTTTTAATTTCAATACCGCGTTAGCGATTGAAAAAGAAGATAGAGATGTTTTATTAAAACTATACCATGCATTGGATATGCTTTTTAAGAAAGAAAATACTACCGAAATAAAAAATTATATCGCCCCTAACCAAACCAATATACTCGAGCAAATTTCGGAGGTTGATAATTTAAAACAAGACGTTACCTCATAAAAAAAGGCTACTTTTCAGTAGCCTCCTCTTTATTTTAATATCGCAGTAAGTTCCTCTAAACTTACTTTTTTCTGATCTCCAGAAACCAAATCCTTCAAGCTATATTGATTCTCCTTCATTTCTTCCTTGCCTACAATTACGGCATACGGAATAAAACGTTTATCGGCATGCTGAAACTGTTTGGCTACTTTGGCAGTATCAGGATATAATTCTACTTTTACTCCAGCAGCACGCAATTCCTTAATTGCTTTCATAGAATAAAAAGCTTCTTTTTCACCATAATTTATAAACAGCGCTTTTGATGTTGAAGTCACCGCTTCAGGAAACAAACCTAATTCTTCTACAACCAAATAAATACGGTCGAGGCCAAAAGAGATTCCGACGCCACTCATATTCTTCAATCCAAAAATACCTGTCAAATCATCATAACGCCCCCCCCCGCCAATAGAACCCATCGATACTGTTTTTGGCGCAGCTACTTCAAAAATAGCGCCTGTATAATAATTGAGCCCTCTCGCTAAGGTTACATCTAGATCTAAACTAGCCGATGACAATCCTAGATTAATCACGTTGTCACAAATAAAACGCAGCTCTTCTACTCCTCTCATTCCTTCTTCTGAAGAAGCTAATAAAACCGAAAGTTTCTCTATTTTCTCCGAAATTGTCCCTGTAAAATTAAACAAAGGCTGCACCTTTACAATCGCTTCTTCAGCAATTCCTTTTTCGATCATTTCTTTCTTTACGCCATCCTCGCCTATTTTGTCGAGTTTGTCTAAAGCCACCGTAAAATCAATCAATTTATCCGATGCTCCAATCACCTCCGCAATTCCCGAAAGTATTTTTCTATTATTTATTTTTACTGTAACGCCTTCAAGACCCAAAGCTGTAAAAACCGAGTCGTATAATTGCACCAACTCTACTTCTTGCCATAACGATTTAGAACCAACTACATCAGCATCACACTGAAAAAATTCTCTAAAACGCCCTTTTTGTGGTCTATCCGCACGCCAAACCGGTTGGATTTGGTATCTTTTAAAAGGAAATTCAATTTCATTTTGGTGTTGCACTACATAACGCGCAAACGGAACGGTTAAATCGTAACGCAACGCTTTTTCGGAAATACTTGAAGTGATTCGCGTGCTGTCTTTGGCATCCAAAAATTCTGCATTTGCTTTGCTCAAAAAATCGCCCGAATTTAATATTTTAAAAATCAATCGGTCGCCTTCTTCCCCGTATTTCCCCATTAAGGTTTCGGAGTTTTCGAATGAAGGTGTTTCTATAGGTTGGAATCCAAATTTCTCAAAATTACTTTTGATAATTTGCATAATATATTGTCTTTTTGCCACCTCAGCAGGTGAAAAATCTCTAGTTCCTTTGGGAATACTTGGTTTTGATGCCATTACTTAAATTTAGAATTTAGTTTCGGATCGTGACAAAAAGGTCAAAATCCTAAATAGAATGCAAATATCTTATTTTTTAAATTAGTACTCTCAAAAATATAATCAAAGTTTTTAGAAGAGCAAGCAAAAGGCATTTTTAGGAAACATTGGCACCTGCTAGTTGCTATAATCTTGTCGCCCGAACAACGGGCAACAAGGATTGCCACAACTATCAGGACTAGCAGGAGAAATAGTGAATTTTTGGAATGATTTACAGTCAAACTCAAAAACCGTCATTGCGAGGAACGAAGCAAACCCACTAAAAATACCAGACGCAAAGCTGTACTAAGTGCGATTGCTTCGTTCCTCGCAATGCCTTTGAATACCGAAATGCCCTAACCCGGATTGCAGTGAAAATTTTGCAGGAAAAAATAATATTATTTTCTTGACCAAAAGAGCGACCAACGGAAGCTCCTTTTGGTCAATTGAAAATAAATTATTTTGACAAAAAATTGTAACGAAAGCTGGAAATAGCTCCTATAAAAAATACTACCGTAGATTTCTACATTTACTGAAATCATTATTGTAACAAAAATTGTATTTTAGTGTCAAACAACTATGATGCTAAAACTATTTAAAGAAAATATCCGAATTGCATTTGGTTCGATCCGAACGCAATTGCTACGAACTATATTAACCGTAATGATTATTGCTATTGGTATAACGGCTTTGGTGGCTATTTTGACCGTTGTGGCGGCATTAGAGCATCAGCTATCATCAGACTTTGCTTCGATGGGTGCTAATACCTTCAATATAGCGCAATATGAAAGTAACGCCCGCAAAAGTGGCGGCGGAGATAGGGAAATTATAAATCCAATTATTTCGTATCCTGAAGCTGTGGCTTTCAAAAATAAATACAATTATCCGATGACGGAAACTTCATTGTCTTTTACCGCAACATCTACAGCAGAGGTTAAATATGAAGCAACAAAAACGGATCCGGAGATAAGTGTTCTAGGTGTAGATGAACATTTTTTAGTAAATTCTGGTCTCGAAACAGCTTTAGGACGGAATTTTAACAATTTTGACATTGATAACAATGCGTATGTTTGTGTTGTAGGCTCCGATTTTCAAAAGGGACTACTAAAAGATGTAAATCCGATAGGCAAAACGATTTCGATTCGTGGGGCAAAATTCAAAGTTATTGGAGTGCTGAAGGAGAAAGGATCTACCTTTGGGAACAGTCAAGATTTAAGAGTTTTAATACCGATACAAGTAGCGCGATCTTTGTTCACAGCGCCAAATATCAACTATGCGGTTAGTATTATGGTGGGCAAAAAAGAATTACTTGATCAAGCGATCGACGATGCCAACAGCACTATGCGAAGAGTGCGTAAATTAAGCCCAATAAAAGAAAATAATTTTGGCGTGGTACGAAGTGATGATTTAATAAATAAAATTCTAGGCATCACTCAATATCTAGGAATGGCCGCATGGCTTATAGGGATTATTACCATCCTTGGTTCATCGATTGCTTTGATGAATATTATGATTGTATCAGTCACCGAACGTACTCGTGAAATTGGCGTTCGAAAAGCGCTGGGTGCTAAAAAAACGACCATTGCATTTCAGTTTTTTATTGAAACGTTATTGATCGGTCAGATTGGTGGTGTGATTGGAATTATTTTCGGGATATTAATTGGATTCGGAATTTCTAGCTTAATGGACTTTGCCTTTGTAATTCCTTGGGGAGCGATTATCGCAGCTTTTACGACTAGCTTTATAGTAGCAATTGTCTCTGGATTGTATCCTGCAATAAAGTCAGCAAAACTAGATCCTATTGAAGCGTTGCGTTACGAGTAGTAATTAGAAGGCAGATTGCAGAAGGCAGATTGCAGAAGGCAGAAGGCAGATGACAGAAGGCAGAAGGCAGAAGGCAGAAGGCAGAAGGCAGAATTTAGATTGCAGAATGCAGATATTTAATTTAATATTTCAAAAAAATATGAGATTTCAGGATTTATTAGCATACAAGAAATCTTTTGAATTAGCGATGTCAATATATCATCTTTCAAAAAAATTCCCAACTGAAGAAAAATATTCATTAACAGATCAAATCAGGCGTTCCTCAAGAAGTGTTTCAGCTAATATTGCTGAAGCCACGAGGAAGAGAAGATATATCAATCATTTTATTTCAAAACTCACAGATAGCGATGCCGAAAACTCCGAAACCCAATCTTGGCTTGAATACTGCCTTGCCTGCGGATACATCAATCAAGAAAACTTTGACCATTTAACAGCTATAAGTCTTGAAGTTGGGAAGTTATTAAATTACATGATGTCAAATCCTGATAGTTCGCTTAAAAAATCTGGATTCTGAAGTCTGAAACTGCTATCTGAAACCTGCCTTGGTAATCCTATCGTTTCCATAAATGTCTTTTCTCAACTCGATATCTTTAAAATTCATTTCTTCTAATAAATCAACCATTTCCTTCCCTAAGTATTGATTAATCTCAAAATACAATTCTCCTGAGGTGGATAGATTTTTTTGAGCCAATTGTGCGATTTTTTTATAGAAAATCAAAGGGTCATTGTCAGCTACGAAAAGAGCCAAGTGTGGTTCATTGTCTAAAACATTTTTTTTGATTTCCTCTTTTTCTAAATTCCGAACATACGGTGGGTTCGAAACAATAATATCAAATTCTTGCTCTAAATCTTCAGTTTCAAGAATACTTTGATGCAGAAAAGTAATATTAACTTCATTAAGTATGGCATTTTTTTTGGCTGTTGCCAAAGCACTTTTCGAAACATCAAGTGCAAAAACCCGAGCCTTTGGAATGTTCTTTGCTAACGAAATAGCAATACAACCGCTACCTGCACCTATATCCAAAATTTTTAGACTTTTCGATTTTTCGATTTTTCGAGTATTAGAAATGATCCAATCTACCAATTCTTCTGTTTCGGGTCTCGGGATCAAAACAGATGAATTGACTTCAAAATCCAAACCATAAAAACTAGTTCTTCCTAACAAATACTGAATTGGGATTTCTAATTTCAGTTGTTCTACAAAACTATTCCATACCAAAATTTCGGCTTCCGAAAAAACCAATTCAGGTTGCAAAGCCAAGTCAATTCTTTTTAATTGGTGCTTTTCTTCTAATATCAAATAGAAAAAACTCTCCGCTTCGTCTTCACCGTATAACGAAGTCAGAGTTTGTATAAATTGAGATCTGTATTCTTTTATTTGCATCATTTGTTCCAAATTGGACTATTTTTTAATCTAAATTCATAAAACTTTAAGCATCCAAACCGGACAGCTTGTATGACCGGTGCTTCCCATTGGAGCATTGATGTTTTCGAAACCGACTTTTTTATATAACTTTTGTGCGTCTAACATAAACGGCATGGTTTCTAAATAACAATTTTCGAAATCAAAATCTCTTGCACTTTGCAAACAACGTTCCATAATTTGATTTCCTAATCCCTTTCCACGCGTTTCTGGGAGAAAGTACATTTTCTGCAATTCACAAAAGGTTTCTGCTTCATTTATTAATGGCGCTATCCCGGCACAACCAATAATTCGTCCTTCCTTTTCTATAACAAAATATACAGATCTTGCCTTGTTGTATTCTTCATACATTAAATCGAGATAAGGGTCTTCATAAGCCGTCCCAATTTTTGGAATATTCAATTCATCAAAAACACCTCTTATTAATTGTGCTACCTGCTGATTGTCTTCTTTTTGTATTTTTCTAATAATCCAATTCTCCATACTTTTCCCTTCCTAATTGTTTTAATACGCCAAAAATAAACATTGTAAATGGTAAAACATCCTAAGTTTCAAAACTAAATTATATTTTCAAAAGTAGTACTTTTGTAAAGTGAAAACACATGAAAAATACATGAATCGTTGCGTTGAACTCGCAAAAAATGGCTTAGGAACTACCTATCCCAATCCTATGGTTGGTAGCGTGATTGTTTATGATGGTAAAATAATTGGTGAAGGCTGGCATAAAAAAGCGGGTGAACCTCATGCCGAAGTGAATGCAATACAGTCCGTAAAAGACAAAACGCTCTTAAAGAAAGCCACTATTTATGTGAGTTTAGAACCCTGCAGTCATTTTGGAAAAACACCTCCCTGCTGTGATTTGATAGTAAAAAATAAAATTCCGAATGTAGTTATTGGAACGGTTGATCCCAATATAAAAGTCGCGGGAAATGGAATAAAAAAATTGATTGAGGCAGGAGTTCATGTGACCATTGGGATTCTAGAGGATGAATGCAACGAACTCAACAAACGCTTTTTTACTTTTCATCAAAAGAAAAGACCTTATATTATATTGAAGTGGGCCGAAAGTCAAGATGGATTTATCGCTCCTCTTGAAAAAATTGAAAGAAAACCAATTTGGATAACCAATGAATTTTCAAGACAATTGGTGCACAAATGGAGAACTGAAGAACAAGCCATTCTTGTGGGAACACAAACTGTTATTGATGACAATCCCAAATTGAATGCTAGAGATTGGCACGGAACCAATCCAATCCGAATCGTATTAGACCAAAACAACAGAATTCCACAAGATAGCGCTGTTTTTGACAATAAAGTAAAAACAATCATCTTTACAAGTTGTAAAAACGCTATTTCTAAAGAAAACTGTATCTTTGAGAGAATTGATTTTAAGCAAAATATTGCGAAACAAATTGTTGATTCATTATACAATCACAACATTCAGTCGGTTATTATAGAAGGTGGACTTCAGACCTTACAGACCTTTATCGATGCTAATCTTTGGGACGAAGCTCGAATTTTTACAGGAATTACAAATTTTGGACAAGGAATTAAAGCACCTTTATTAGTCAAAAACGATTCTGAAAAATACGCAATTGACCACGATGAACTTACTATAATAAGAAGCCATGATTAATGCTATTATTTTTGATTTTGGAGATATTTTTATCAACTTAGACAAACAAGGTGCAAGTACTGCCTTGCAAAAGTTGGGTGTAAAAGAGTGGAATGAAGATTTGAATCAATTGAATCTAAAATATGAAGTAGGATCTATTTCTAAAGAAGATTTTTTATCTGGAATTCAAAACCATACCGATAATGCTTCAGTAGAAGATATTCGAAAAGCTTGGAATGCTATTTTGCTCGACTTCCCATTATACCGATTGGAATTTCTTCAGATGCTTTCGACAAAATACCGATTGTTCTTATTGAGCAACACAGATGCTATTCACATCGCTACTTTTGAAAAAAAAGTAGGAACTTCATTTTACAGCGATTTTTACCAATGTTTTGAAAAAGTATATTTCTCCTTTGAAATTGGAATGCGCAAACCCGATACCGACATTTACAATTATGTTTTAGATCTAAATGGACTTCAGCCAAAGCAAACCCTTTTTATAGACGACAAAAAAGAAAATACAGATGCAGCAGCTGCACTTGGCATTCAAGTCTGGAATTTACTCGTGGGAAAAGAAGATGTAGTTGAATTATTTGAGAAAAAGTTAATATAACAATATCAATTGCAAAATTCAATTGCAATTTCAATGTCAATATTGGAAATAACAATTGATACACTTTCTAAATTTTACGATTAGTACTTCAAAATATTTTTTTAGATTTCATTTATATTTTTGATTTTTGAAATTGCCTTTTGCTACTGATTTTATTATTTTAATTTCGGACATTGAAATTGCAATTGAATTTTGCAATTGCTATTGAAAATGATTTTTGTTCTTAAAACATGAAAGACACCTACAATACTATTGCATTGCCCTCCGAAGAATCGCTGTTTAAAGAAAAAAGTAGTAAGTTTTTTGGCTATGCTTTTCCCATTGAGGCAGAAGAAGAAGTAAAACCCATAATAGAAGTCCTTAAGAAGAAGCATCTGCATGCAGTGCATTATTGTTACGCGTATCAAATAGGAACTGAAACCATTCAATACAGAGCAAATGATGATGGAGAACCAAGTAATACTGCAGGAGCTCCTATTTATGGTCAAATACAATCTTTCGACCTCACAAATGTTTTAGTAGTTGTAGTTCGAATATACGGTGGCATAAAGCTAGGTGTAGGCGGATTAATTACTGCTTATAAAACATCGGCGCAACTGACTTTAGAATCGTGTGCCATTATCGAAAAGACAATTGATATTCCTTTTCAAATCTCTTTTGATTATAAAAATATGAATAAAGCGATGCGAGTGATTAAAGAGAAAAAACTTGATATCGTTTCTCAAGAAATGGAAATGAATTTAGAAACTAATTTACCAATTGGCACAATCATTCTAAAAACTAGAAAAAAAAATGCCGAAATGGTTTTCGACACTTTTAATTCTATTTTTGAAATTGACATATTAAAGCTATAATTACAACAAAAGAGTACTTATTTTACGACTTAGTCAATGGTTTTAAGCAGTTCTAAAATATAAGCTGGGGGAGCAATTGGTCGACCCGTTTTTAGTGACAAAAAAACCAATACAAATTGAGCCGTTGTTAATAACTCTTTTGATTCATTATAAATTGCGCAGTCAAATTCTATCTTGACAGACGTCTGGCTTTTGAAAACAGTATGTACCGTAAGCAACTCATCATACCTAGCCGATTTTTTATAGTTAATATTCATATTCACAATAGGCAGTGCGATACCACTTTCTTCCATAAATTTATATGAAATCCCTTTGTTTCTAAGCCATTCGACCCTTCCTATCTCAAAATAAGGTATGTAATTACCATGGTAAACAACGCCCATTTGGTCCGTTTCTGAATACCGAACACGCACTTCAATTTGATGATCCTTCATTATTTATATATTAAAAATTTATACTTTAAAAAGCTCCTTACGACAATAATTCCACAAATTATAACCTAAAAAATTTTTTTTTACAGATATTTGTTCACATATTTGTTCTCCCGAAAAGACAATTTTATTCACATTGTTTTTGTAAGACAATTATTACCTGAAAAACAAACAATTTAACTAGAAATATGATAAAGACTGCACAATCAGTATGGGAAAACTGTTTATCCTTTATTAAGGACAATATTCAAGACCAAGCTTACAAAACTTGGTTCGAACCAATCAAATCAGTTGAACTTACCGATAATGCATTATACATTCAAGTACCTAGTAAATTTTTCTACGAATGGTTAGAAGAGCATTATGTAAAACTACTAAAAGTGGCTCTAACCAAAGAACTTGGTAAAAATGCAAAGTTACTTTATAAAATCAAAATGGAAAACACTTATGGCAATAAACAACCGTTTACGGAGCAGTTGCCTAGTGCGAACAGAGGATCTATGAAACCACAGGAAGTAGACGCTCCTTTCAAGAATTTAAATCCAGAATTAAAAAATCCATTCATTATACCTGGAATTCGAAATTTAAAAATCGAATCTCAGTTGAATTCAAATTACAGTTTTGACAATTTTTTAGAAGGAGACTCTAATAGACTTGCCCGTTCTGCAGGAATGGCTGTTGCCAATAAGCCAGGAGGAACTTCTTTTAATCCATTGTTAATTTTTGGAGGTGTGGGATTAGGAAAAACACATTTAGCACATGCTATAGGTGTTGAAATCAAAGATAAATATCCCGAGAAAACAGTTTTATACATATCAGCAGAAATTTTTACCCAACAATATATTGATTCTGTCAAGAAAAATAATAGGAATGATTTCATTCACTTCTATCAGTTAATCGATGTTTTAATAATTGATGACGTTCAATTTTTATCTGGAAAGTCAGGAACACAGGATGTATTTTTTCATATTTTCAATTACTTACATCAAAACGGCAAACAGGTTATCTTAACTTCTGATAAAGCTCCTGTTGACATGCAAGATATTGAGCAACGCTTGCTATCTCGTTTCAAATGGGGATTATCAGCAGAGTTGCACCAACCAGATTATGAAACTAGAATTTCAATCTTAAAAAATATATTATATCGTGATGGAGTAGAAATTCCAGAAGAAATAATAGAATACGTAGCACGTAATATCAAATCGAATGTTCGTGAACTAGAAGGTGCCATTATTTCATTAATCGCACAATCCTCTTTCAACAAAAAAGAAGTAACGATTGAGTTGGCCAAAAGTGTAGTCGAAAAATTTGTAAAAAATGTAAAGAGAGAAATCTCAATCGATTATATTCAGAAAATCGTATCCGATTATTTTCAATTGGATTTAGAAACACTACAGTCTAAGACTAGAAAAAGACATGTTGTGCAAGCTAGACAATTAGCAATGTTTTTTGCGAAGAAATTCACAAAAGCATCCTTAGCAAATATAGGTTCGCAAATAGGCGACCGTGATCACGCAACAGTATTACATGCTTGTAAAACAGTAGACAATTTAGTAGCAACCGACAAACAATTTAAAAAATATGTCGAGGATATTAATTCAAAACTAACGCTATAAAAGCATCATGCCAATTAAAATTTTAATGGTTTGTTTGGGTAATATTTGCCGCTCTCCTTTGGCAGAAGGTATTTTAGCTTCTAAATTACCCAAAGAAAAATTCTTTGTAGATTCCGCTGGAACAGGTTCTTGGCATATTGGTCGTTCACCAGATGAGCGTTCTATAGCTGTTGCAAAAAAAAATGGATTAAATATTAACAATCAAAAAGGAAGACAGTTTAAAAAGTCTGATTTTAACACTTTTGATTATATTTTTGTAATGGACGACAGTAACTATGTCGATGTTATTGACTTGGCCCAAAATGAAGATCAAAAAAGCAAAGTACAACTCATTTTGAATGAACTGTTTCCAAATGAAAATGTTGATGTTCCAGATCCTTATTATGGTATGACAGACGGTTTTGATATGGTCTATAAAATGCTCGACGAAGCCTGTGAAATTCTAGCAGAAAAATTAATTACAAAACATCAATAGCCCATAAAACTATTCGAATCCTACTTACACCACTTCTTTAAAAATTTAATAGAAATTAAAATCTGGACTCATGAAAACCACGCCGCTGTTTGGTAAATTATACTTAATACCAACAACTATGGGTGATTGTGACCCAATGGATGTATTGCCACAAACTATAAAAAGAGCTATAGAATTAATTGATTATTATATTGTTGAAAACGACAAAACTGCTCGAAAATCAATTAAACAAGTCGTTCCAGAAAAAAAGCAATCTGATTTAATTCTTTTTACTTTAAACAAGCATACTGAAACCAAAGAGCATTTGGATTTTATAAAACCTTTATTAGAAGGAAAAAATGTAGGTTTAATGAGTGAAGCTGGATGTCCAGGTGTTGCTGATCCAGGTGCTGTAATTGTTAAGTTAGCGCATGACAAAGGCATTCAAGTTATTCCACTAGTTGGCCCTTCTTCTATTTTGTTAGCAATGATGGCTTCCGGAATGAACGGACAAAGCTTTACTTTTCATGGTTATTTGCCTATTGAAAAAGACGAAAAAAAGGCAAGTTTCAAAAATTTAGAACGTATTTCTTTTGAAAAAAATCAATCTCAAATCTTCATTGAAACACCTTATCGCAACAATAAGTTATTAGAAGATTTAATTCAAACTTTGCATCCTGAAACACACTTGTGTATTGCAACAGACATTACTTTGCCTACAGAATATATTAAAACCAAGAAAATTGCAGCCTGGAAAAAGGAACAAATTGATTTGCACAAACGTCCTACTATTTTCATCATTCATAAGATGTAATTACTTTATAAAAGCGCCATTTTAAAGTTAACAGCAGATAAAATAATTATTGTTTATTTTGCAAATAAATTGATTTTCTGTTATATAACCATTTCACTTCTTATTTAAAGAAAAACCATAGTCCTCAATTTGATTTGGAAAATTGTAGTAATTTAGAATTTTGTATATTTAAAAAAACTAAATGTATTATGCATGCATACTATATTATTTTACTATATTTACAATCCAATAAAAAATAAATTATGAGTTATACTGATAAAATGTTGAGAGACGATGCTCTAAAAGGCAAAGTAATTGTAGTCACAGGTGGCGGAAGCGGATTAGGGAAAGCGATGACGAAATATTTCTTAGAATTGGGAGCTAAAGTAGCTATTTCATCCCGAGATCTAGAAAAACTAAAAAACACTGCAAAAGAACTGGAAGCAGAAACTGGCGGAACATGTTTGCCACTACAATGCGATGTCCGTCATTATGAAGAAGTAGAAAACATGCTACAGGAAGTATTGAAAGCTTTTGGCAAAGTAGATGTTTTATTAAACAATGCAGCAGGAAATTTCATCTCACCAACAGAACGTTTATCGGCAAATGCATTCGATACTGTAATTGATATTGTTTTAAAAGGATCCAAAAATTGCACACTCGCTTTTGGAAAACATTGGATCGATACCAAACAAACTTCAGCGACGGTTTTGAATATTGTTACCACTTATGCATGGACAGGTTCTGCTTACGTAGTTCCAAGTGCAACAGCAAAAGCTGGAGTTCTTGCTATGACAAGAAGTCTTGCTGTAGAATGGGCTAAATATGGCATTCGTACCAATGCTATTGCACCAGGTCCGTTCCCTACCAAAGGAGCTTGGGATCGATTACTGCCAGGAGATTTGGCCGAAAAATTCGATATGGCTAAGAAAGTGCCTTTAAAACGCGTAGGTGATCATCAAGAATTAGCTAATTTAGCAGCTTATTTGGTATCTGATTTTTCAGCTTATGTAAATGGAGAAGTCGTTGTGATTGATGGTGGGGAGTGGTTGAAAGGCGCAGGTCAATTCAATTTATTGGAAGCGATTCCTGAAGAACTTTGGGATCAATTAGAAATGATGATTAAAGCAAAGAAAAATAAATAGTAGTTTACAGAAACTTCGTTTTTACAAAATTTAAATTAGAGAGCTATCCATTTAGCTCTCTTTTTTTATTTACTACTTATTGGAATATGTTTATAACGTTATATTATTAAAAAAAAATTACAATTTTCTGGTCTCCAAAAGGCTAATATAAACGTTGATGAATTAGTGCAAAAAGCGCTTCAAATCGCAAAAAATTTACATTGCTCTAAACCAAATCAAACTATTAGAAAGAGATTAATAAATGTTAACAAAATAGATTTTCTAAACCCATAATAAATTGTATTTTTACCGTTCAAAATTTACAAAATAAATGGGCAAAATCATAGCGATTGCGAATCAGAAAGGTGGAGTTGGAAAGACTACTACTTCTATTAACCTAGCGGCTTCATTAGGTGTTTTAGAAAAAAAAGTATTACTAATAGATGCTGATCCTCAAGCAAATGCAACTTCGGGTTTAGGAATTGATGTCGATTCTATAGAAATAGGAACGTATCAAATTCTAGAACACAGCCATACTCCACTAGAAGCCATTATAAAATGTTCTGCACCAAATGTGGATGTTATTCCAGCACATATTGATCTTGTAGCCATTGAAATCGAATTGGTGGATAAGGAAAATAGAGAATATATGCTTAAAAAAGCTTTGGAAAGCATAAAAGATCAATACGATTATATCCTTATCGACTGCGCTCCATCACTAGGTTTGTTAACGCTAAATGCATTAACAGCAGCAGATTCAGTAGTTATCCCTATTCAATGTGAATACTTTGCATTAGAAGGATTAGGAAAATTATTAAATACTATAAAAAGTATCCAAAAAATACACAATCCAGATTTAGACATCGAAGGTTTGTTATTAACAATGTTCGATTCTAGATTGCGATTATCCAATCAAGTTGTAGAAGAGGTTCAAAAACATTTTAACGACATGGTCTTTGAAACAGTAATTCAAAGAAATGTAAAATTAAGCGAAGCACCTAGCTTTGGCGAAAGCATTATAAATTATGACGCAACAAGCAAAGGTGCCGTAAATTATATTCATTTAGCACAGGAAATTATAAAGAAAAACAGTAAATAGTTGTATGTCAAAAGCAATAAAAAAACAGGCCTTAGGAAGAGGTTTATCTGCCTTATTAAAAGATCCTGAAAACGATATTCAATCGGTAGATGATAAAAATGCAGATAAAGTTGTTGGAAATATTATCGAGCTTGAAATTGATGCCATAGCAATAAATCCATTTCAACCTAGAAGTAATTTCAACGAAGAATCGCTGAGAGAACTAGCAACTTCTATTAAGGAATTAGGAGTGATACAGCCAATTACAGTTCGTAAATTAGACTTTAATAAATACCAATTAATTTCAGGAGAACGACGTTTAAGAGCGTCTACTTTACTTGGTTTGACAACTGTTCCTGCCTACATACGCATTGCAAACGATAACGAATCATTAATCATGGCATTGGTTGAAAATATTCAGCGTCACGATTTAGATCCAATTGAAATTGCACTTTCTTACCAACGTTTAATTGATGAAATTCAATTAACACAGGAACAAATGAGTGAGCGCGTAGGAAAAAAACGTTCTACAATTGCCAATTACCTTAGACTTT
This sequence comes from Flavobacteriales bacterium, assembly GCA_038241955.1. Classification (GTDB taxonomy): domain Bacteria; phylum Bacteroidota; class Bacteroidia; order Flavobacteriales; family Flavobacteriaceae; genus Flavobacterium. The sequence goes on from JBBSSR010000015.1 coordinate 85,784, forward strand.
TAAAATTAGATCCAATTATTCAGACCGGAATTCGTGATGGCTTTATCAGTATGGGTCATGGTAGAGCAATTATTAACATTGACGATCATGATATTCAAACAGATATCTATCAAAAAATAGTTAGCCAAAATCTATCTGTTCGCGATACAGAAGCTTTGGTAAAAAACTACCACGAAAGTCTAAAACCAAAAGCTGTAAATACTACAAAAGCATCTTCGTTTTCAATTGATGAGGAAGACAAAAATACCTTTAATGAATATTTTGGCAGCAAAATAGATGTGAAGGTAGCAGGAAATGGAAAAGGAAAAATTACAATTCCATTTCATTCGCAAGCAGATTTTAATAGAATTATGAAATTAATAAAAGGGTAGTGAATAAAATCATTTCCATATTTCTTTTTTTATTCTTTTTTGGAAGCATAACTGTTTTTGCACAGATAGCTAACGATGCAGTCCTAAAATCAAAAGACACTATAAAATCTAATGATATTGATCCATTGACACCGGCAAAAGCGGCTTTTTATTCGGC
>JBBSSR010000016.1:0-85271 GCA_038241955.1 Flavobacteriales bacterium
AACTTAACGCAACTACTTCTATGTCAGACATTTTAAACCTCCTTCCTGCTCTGAAAGCTGTATCTAAATCAATGTTCAATGAACTTAAAACTTCTAAAACTCTAAAATAATTTTTCACTAAATTTGTCATGAATATTGGTTTGTTTTGCGACTTCAAGATACTGAATTTCAGTATCTTGGACAATATTTAATCAATTTATTTTACTTCAAATAATTACACCCAACGGGTTAATCTGTACTAATTTTGTGAATTCAAAAACAAATAAAATGAAACGCTCAATTGTACATATGGATTTGGATACTTTTTTTGTGTCCTGTGAACGATTGAACAATTCTCAATTGGAGGGAATTCCATTAATTATTGGAGGTAGTGATCGTGGTGTGGTATCTTCCTGTTCCTATGAGGCAAGACGTTTTGGGGTTCGTTCGGCCATGCCAACAGCGATGGCACTCAAACTCTGTCCACAAGCCAAAGTGATTAAAGGAGATATGGAACGCTACTCGCAATTATCGCATTTGGTTACTGAAGTCATTCAGGAAAAAGCACCCATTGTGGAGAAAGCCAGTATTGATGAATTTTATTTGGATATTACTGGCATGGACCGGTTTTATGGATGCTACCAATGGACAAATGAACTAGCTCAGCGTGTAGTTAAAGAAACTGGTCTACCGATAAGTTTCGCATTATCAATTAATAAAACCGTTTCTAAAATTGGTACAGGTGAAGGCAAACCCAAAGGACATTTGGATATTCCAGAACATCAAGTACGCTCTTTTTTGAATCCATTATCCATTCAAAAAATACCAATGGTGGGTGATGTCACTTTTCAGTTGTTATCACGCATTGGCATTCGAACCATCCAAACACTTTCCGAAATGCCTGCAGAAGTACTCCAACGCATGATTGGAAAAAACGGAGTAGAGATTTGGAAAAAAGCCAACGGCATAGACAATAATCCAGTGGAACCCTACACCGAACGCAAAGCCATATCCTCGGAACATACTTTTATACAAGACACTATTGATATTGCTCATTTGAAAGCTATTCTTTGCGGAATGGTTGAAAAATTAGCTTTCCAGTTGCGTTCCGAACAATGGCTGACATCAACAGTCGTAGTTAAAATTCGTTATGCCAATTTTGATACCGAAACTAAACAATGCAAAATTGGTTATACCTCAGCGGATCATTTACTTACTCAAAAAATTTTGGGATTGTTTGATTCGCTTTATCAACGGCGTATGCGGTTGCGTTTGGTTGGAATCCGTTTTAGCGGTTTGGTCCGTGGAACCTATCAGATTGATCTTTTTGAGGACACTCAGGAAATGTTATCACTTTATGCCGCTATGGATAAAATGAAAAGTCGCTACGGTTTTGATGCTGTGATGCGCTGCTCTGGTGCTAGTTTGAAAGTTAATACCAAGAATGCTATTTTAAAACGTAAATCCTAAGTCATGTATCTCAATTGTCATTCTTTTCATTCGTTGCGCTATGGAACTATTCCGCTAGAACATCTTATCGAAAAAGCGGTTCGTTCTGGTGTTACTGCTATGGCATTAACCGATATTAATACCGTAACAGGAATTTACGATTTTATCACGGATTGTAAGCAAGTAAACATTAAACCATTGGTAGGTATTGAGTTTCGTTCTGGTAATGATTTTAGGTATATTGGATTGGCTAAAAATGCTAGTGGCTTAGCGGAATTGAATCGGTTTTTGACCCACCATAATTTTAAGAATCTTACTATACCAATTGCAACTCCAGAGTTTGAATCGGTTATTGTGATTTATGCTTTTGAAAATGCACCTAAACAATTAAGATCCAATGAATATATTGGTATTCGACCTGAAGAAGTTGGAAAATTGTATAGCTATAAAGGTAAATTTGACAAACTAATGATCTTGCAACCGGTTACCTTTAGAACCAAAAAAGAATACCAACTTCATAAAATTCTTAGAGCCATTGATAACAATATTTTACTATCAAAACTTAGTGATAAGGATATTGCTTCACCTTTTGAAATTATGGTTTCAGAAGAACGGTTGTTAGCAGCTTACGAAGAATATCCACAACTGATTGCTAACACACAATTTATTATCGATTGTTGTGATTTTCAGTTTGATTTTAATACTCCCAAAAACAAAAAACACTACACTAATTCCCGTGAAAGTGATATTGCTTTGCTAACTACTTTGGCACATCAAGGAATGCAATGGCGCTATGGCAACAAAAATTCAGCCGCATTAGCTCGAGTGCAAAAAGAACTCAAAGTCATTGATGAATTGCAATTCAGTGGTTACTTTTTAATAACTTGGGATATTATTCGCTATAGCAATAGTAGAGGTTTTTTGCATATTGGACGTGGTAGTGGAGCCAACTCCATAATTGCCTATTGTTTAGGTATTACAGATATTTGCCCTATAGAATTGGATTTGTATTTTGAACGTTTCTTGAATGAGAATCGAAAGAGTCCTCCAGATTTTGATATCGATTGGAGTTGGCAGGAACGCGATGTAATTTTGGAATATATCTTTAACAGATATGGTTATGAAAATGTTGCATTTTGTGGTACCAATGTAGAATTTAAATACCGTTCCATTTTTAGAGAAGTGGGTAAAGTTTTTGGATTACCAAAAGAAGAATTGGATCATTTGGCAAAAAATCCAATGCGATTACAACAAAACAATAGTGTGGTCAAACAAGTGCAGGAATATGGCATGTTACTCGAACAATACCCAAACCAACGCAGTATGCACTCCTGTGGAATACTCATTTCCGAAGAACCTATTACGAATTATACACCACTAGAAATGCCTCCAAAAGGTTTTCCTATTGTACTTTTTGATATGCATGTTGCTGAAGCAATTGGATTTGAAAAATTTGACATTTTAAGTCAACGGGGTATTGGTCATATTGATGATACGGTAAAGTTAATTGCTAAAAATAGAGGCATTCAAATCAATATTAGGGATACACGGATTTCAAAAAATGAGAGTAAATCCAATACCTTTTTAGCGCAAGGAAAAACCATAGGATGTTTTTATATTGAAAGTCCTGCAATGCGTGGTTTACTTCGTCGATTGAAATGTGACAATTACAAAACCTTAGTTGCTGCTTCCTCTATTATTCGCCCTGGTGTTGCCAAGTCTGGAATGATGAAAGAATATATTTTTAGGCACAACAATCCCAATCAATTCGAATATTTTCATAAAGTATTCGAAGAGCAGTTGGGAGAAACCTATGGTATTATGGTGTACCAGGAAGATGTTATAAAAATTGCTTTGCATTACGAAGGATTACCTGCGGCTGATGGAGATATTCTGCGCAGAGCTATGAGTGGAAAAGGACGTTCGTTGGCCGCTTTGCAAAAAGTAAAAGATCACTTTTTTGCCAGTTGTGCCAAGCAAGGACATCCTGAAGCTTTAAGTCAAGAAATTTATCGACAGATTGAATCTTTTGCTGGCTATTCTTTTTGCAAAGCGCATTCCGCTTCCTATGCAGTGGAAAGCTATCAAAGTTTATATTTGAAAGTCTATTATCCGATTGAATTTATGGTTGCCGTTATTAATAATCAAGGAGGTTTTTATAGAACCGAAGTGTATGTACACGAGGCTAGAATGGCAGGTGCAAGTATTCATAACCCCTGTGTGAATAAAAGCGAATACACCACCACTCTATATGGAAATGACATCTATTTAGGTTTTATGCATTTACAAGGTTTGGCTTTAAAATTGGCTGAAACTATTATAAAAGAACGGGATCTTAATGGGGACTATTTATCGTTAGAAGACTTTTGCAATCGGGTGAAAATTGGATTAGAGAGTTTGAAAATTTTGATTTTCATAGGAGCGTTTCGGGAAACTGGAAAAACAAAAAATCAATTATTAATTTTAGCGAGCTTACTCTATAATTCATCACAAACGGAAAATCAAATGGTATTGTTGCAGGAATCGGTTAAGGAATATAAATTACCCACATTAGAACGTTCTCTTTTTGAAGATACCTTTGATGAAATTGACCTTTTGGACTTCCCTACTTCCTATACTGTTTTTGATTTGTTGCAAACTCCTTTTCGTGGGGAGGTTATGGCTAAGAATTTGAATCTACATTTTAAAAAACAAGTCCGAATGTTAGCGTATCTAATTTCTAGAAAACAGGTGCCTACCGTAAGAGGAACAATGTATTTTGGTACTTGGATTGATCATGAGGGAACATATTTTGACACAACACATTTTCCGGATAACTTACTGCATTATCCTTTTCAAGGTGGAGGCTGTTATTTATTATTAGGCACCGTTGAAGTAGATTACCACTTCCCTACTCTAACCATTTTAAAAATGGCTAAAATGCCTTTTGTTCCTGACCCAAGATATTCAGATGCCAAAGACCATCAGTTTACAACGCAACAAAATATTAAAGAAGATATTAGTGGAACGGACCGCGAACCCTATCCGCGAGAACATGAGATTAATTTGCCAAGGACTAAAATGGTTTAATAACCGAGCTAAAATTGATTAAAATCATATTAATTAAAAATTGACTGTTACTTGACTATTGTTGTGTAACTGATTTCCTTTGAATTATGGAAACGTAGGCACCTTATTTGTATGCTCGAACGGGTGGAAAAAACATACGCCATTACAGCTACTTCAACAATCTGACTACCCGTGAACTTCGTTTATCAAGCAACAGTCCAATTTTTATTTTATTTACTGAATAGCAAATAAGTCATAATTCAAATTTTCTTTGTTCTTGTTTCTACTTGTGTAAAAATTAATTACTAAAGTTTAGCTTGAATTTTGATTATATAAAATTAGGAAGAATGTAATAAAATGTTTTATACTATTTACTGTATAATTTATAAAAATTTAAGGATACATGATGATATCTACAGATAACCCGCTCAAAATACCGTCTATTTTCAATTCCAATAATATTTAAAATTATATAAAATTTCACCTGTTTTTTATAACCTATTTGGCGAGAGGAATATATAATTTTACTTATAGAGCATTAGCCAATTTATGGTTCGACTATGAGATACTTTCAACATTATTCTGTTAGTTAAGAGTATACTATGAACTATATTAATAAGAACATATCATTACCTTGTTTGAACTAGATAAAAATAAGTTACTACATTAAAATAATTACGCGAACACTTAAAAAATAAATTATGAAAGCAATATGGACAGGTGCAATAAGCTTCGGACTGATTAATATTCCAATAAAGATTTTTTCTGCGATTGAAACAAGTACGCTTGATCTAGATATGTTGGACAAGGATGATCACTCTAATATTAAATTTAAGAGAATTAATGAAAATACTGGCAAAGAAGTTAAGTATGCAAACATTGTTAAGGGTTACAAAATTGATGATCGATATATTGTGCTGGACGATGCCGATTTTGAAGCTGCTGATGCTGAAAAAAGCAAGACCATAGATATTTTAAGTTTCACAGAACAACAAGAAATTGATAGCTTGTATTATGAACAGCCCTATTATTTAGAACCACAAAAGGGTGCTGAAAAAGCGTATGCTTTGCTAAGAGATGCATTGGAAAAAAGTGGTAAAGTAGGTGTGACAAGTTTTGTAATGAGAAGTAAGGAAGCATTGGCTATTCTTAAACCTTATCATAATGTCATTGTTTTAAATCGAATACGATTTGAACAAGAAATTAGAGATACAAAACATTTAAAATTACCATCCGTATCAAAAAAAACGACAGCCAAAGAATTAGATATGGCAAACAAACTAATCGACAACTTGACTGAAAAATTTGATATATCGTCCTATAAGGATGAATACTCCAATAAGTTATTAGCAATAATAAAAAATAAAGCAAAAGGAAAAAAGAGTACTCCCACAAAGCTTAAAGTTGTTCATAAGCAAAACGATGATTTAATGGCAATGCTTAAAGCCAGTTTGGAAAACAAAAAATCTTCCTAAAGGTTAAATTTTTCGATTGTACTTCTGATATCGATTCCCTCTCCTAGAACGGGTTTCCACAAATCGCCTACTTTTTCAAGGCGATTTTTTATATTGTAAATATCAAATTGGCTAGGACTTAATGTTTTATTCACTTCTGACCATTTAAGAGGTGTTGACACTGTTGCACCAGGCTTGGGTCTGACAGAATAAGGAGCAGCTACGGTTTGTCCTTTTCTATTTTGTAAATAATCAATGTATATTCTACCCTTCCTTTTTTTAAGAGCTCTTTCTAAAGTAGTAATTTTAGGTAATCGAATTTGTACTTCTCGAGCAATTAACTGTGCAAATAATTTTACGGTATCATAATTATATAATGCATTAAGAGGGACGTATATATGCAGTCCTGATGCACCTGATGTTTTACAATAGCAGTTAATATCCCAATTATCCAGTACTTCTTTAGTTGTTAAGGCTGTTTGAATCACTTCCTCAAAATTAGTAGTTGATGGATCGAGATCTATTATTAACCAGTCTGGATTCTCTAAATTTGATATATTTGAACTCCAAGGATTTATATCAATGCAACCTAAATTTGCCATATAAAGCAAAGTTTCATTATTGTTGCATACCAAATAGTCAATTAATCCATCACCAGAAGGAATTTGTTGTGTTTGCAGCCATGATGGAATTGTATTTACATCCATATCTTTTTGATAGAAGTTGGCTTTTTCAATTCCATTTGGAAATCTATTCAATGATTGTGGTTTGTTTTCTATGTACGGCAGTATATAAGGCGCAATTGAATCATAGTATTTCAGAATTTCCCCCTTTGTAATTCCTCCTTTGGGAAAATATATTTTATTTTGATTTGTAAGTTGTAGTACTGCTCCCCCTACATTTTTATCGAAATTATTTTCTGAATCAAGTTTTGGTACTTCACCAGCAAGGTCATTTTCATTAGTTACTTCCTCCATTTCTTTGTCTTCCCGTAGACCTAAAAAAACTGGATGACGCATTTTATTTTCATTTGTCCATTCTGTAAATTTAATGGAGCAAATAAAATGAGGCTCTATGAATTGAATTTTTTCTTTAACACTTATTTTTTTCTCCGTTGGTGAACTTTTGATAAAATAAGGCTTAAATAGATTATAAAGTTTCTCCAGATTACCTTCATTAAAACCGCTGCCACATTTGCCAATGTAAGTCAGTTCACCATTTTGAAAATTGGCTAGTAAAATCGCTCCGAAAAAATTACGATCACTTACTGATTCTGTTATTCCAATTATTACGGCATCTTCTTGCTGAAATAATTTAATTTTAAGCCAATCATCAGATCTTTTTCCTGGATAGTATGTGCTTTTTGAATTTTTTGCTATTATCCCCTCGGCATCATTTTTTTTGGCATTTTCTAATAGCGTTTTTCCTGTTCCTTTAATATGTGAGGTATACTGTACATTTTTAAACTCAACTTGTTCTAACAATGTTTCTAAGAGCTCTTTTCGTTGTGTTAATTGTAACGATGTTGTATCTGTTCCATTAATATTAAGCACATCAAAAACAAAATACTTGATTTGCCCTTTACCTGTCTTACTATAATTTTGAAGTAAATGAAAATCTGGCTGTTTTTTATTGTTGAGAACTACAATTTCGCCATCAAGAACCACATCGTGCTTTATATTTTTAAGATCATCAGCAATTACTTTAAAATCAATATTGTAACTATTTTGATTCCTACTGAATAAATTTACTTTATTGTTTTCAACTACAGCAATACATCGGTATCCATCTAACTTTTGTTCAAAAATCCAATCTTCGTCCTCGAAAGATAATGCATGTGGCTTTGCCAACATGGGAGGTATAAAGCTAACAGGTAACTTTGGAATTCCCCCGTGCATTTCTCCTTCAATAATCATCTTATTTTTACTTGCTTCTAGTATGTCGATAGTATTTTTCGATTTTACCGAAACATCTTGAAGTAGAACGTTTTTTTTTGTTGCGAATTCGTCTTCTTTTTTTATTAGCAACCAAGCATTTTCCTGATCGGATTTCATTTTGACAAGAGCATAATCACCTTTGATTTTTTGTCCAAAGAAAGTCAATTTTATATCTCCCTTGGAAAGCGATTCTTTGACTTCTGTTTCGTCTGTTTTATTTTTTTGTCCCTTCGTAGTGTAATATCCCTCATCCCATACTATCATTGATCCAGCGCCGTAATTTCCTTTTGGAATATTCCCTTCAAAATCTTTGTATTGATAGGGATGGTCTTCTGTAATCATTGCTAAGCGTTTTACATTAGGGTCTAATGAAGGACCTTTTGGTATTGCCCAACTTTTTAAAACGCCATCAATTTCTAATCTTAAATCATAATGTAACCGGGTTGCTTTATGTTTCTGGATTACAAATTTTAAATCCTTTCCAGAACGCTGTACTTTTCCTTTAGGTTCATTTGTTTCCTTGAAATCACGTTTTTCGTTATATTTCTTTAGCGACATTACATAATTTAATTAGGTTCCTGTTATAGCATTAGATTCTTATTCTGTTAGTATTACTTAGCTAATGCAAATAAGTAATTGCAACAACCACTCCAAAAACCACATGAGCTAATACAAGCTGAACATAATACATTGTATCATACTCTTTTATTTTCATATTTGCGAAATGTAAAAAATTTTTCCAACCAGCCGCTCCAATAATTCCACTGATAGCTCCTAGCAGAACACCATTTAGAATTGTAATTTGTAATAAATTACTATCCCACAAGTATTGGTATATTAAAATGAAAAAAAGTCCGATGAGATAGTGCATAACCCAAGACCATAATAATGGTTTTATAGAAATTAGCTTAAACTTCATTAGCACCTTTGCTAATAAAAAAGGTTCAACATAATTTTTATTAAATACCTTAGAGATTATATAACTGAAGAGCGTCATCGCTGATGTAGCAAAAATAGTACTGAGCGTAATTATTGAAATAGTATCCATTGCTAAATATTTATTTAAAGCAATTTAGTTATTTTGAAGTAAATTAATTTATCTTATTTACTTCTAATTTTATATAAATTTAATATTTAGTAGTTTTAAATCAATATTTAATTAGCCTTTAAATATTTAGTAATTGGATTATGGAAACAAATACATTTTAGTTATTCAGATTAGTGAAGATGCGCTATTGCATATGGTATTTTTCGATTGGCGTAGTTATAGGCTGTGTTTGTTAGTCTTTTTTATGTTTAGTTCCGCTTTTATTTTTCACATATTTCTTTCAGCTTGTCAAGTGCTTTTGGGTACGTTTGGTTCACGAAATCTAAAAATTCATCTGTAGTGTCAAGGTCCACAGTTACTAAAGTTGTCCCGTTGCTTTCTTCATAGGTGTAATTCTCAAAGCCGTTTGCCCATTTTTCAACATCTGAACCTGTTGTGATTTCTTTTTCCCCTTTTAAAAGCCCGAAATGTCGAATTGAAACAAAATGGTTTGGAATAATCTCAACGATTTCTGACACCATACCCCCTTTTTCACCTTTATCGTCTATCCCAATGAACAGCATCTTATTGCCCTTAGTCCAGCTCCCTTCATAGCTTGAAGTAGGATTGAACAGCGCTGTCCATTGTTCGTATGTTTGTTTTTTGCTTATACCGAGCATACAGTCGAAAACTTTACCCGCAGGTGCATTGATAATTATTTGGTATTGAACTTTCTTCATGATTTCAATTGTTATTTTCTCATTTATTATTAAGTTGTTCAGCAAGTCCAATAAGAAGTCCTTCTGTCCCACGAATATAACAGAGTTTATAAACGTTTTCATACTGAACAAGTTCTCCAACAAGTTCAGCACCTTTTTCTAAAAGTCGTGGAATTAATTCGTCAATGTTATCAACTCTGAACATAATTCGCAAATAACCGAGTGAATTTACTGGTGCTGTTCTATGGTCCGAAATAGTTGCTGGCCTTATAAATCTTGAAATTTCTAAACGGCTGTGTCCATCAGGTGTAACCATCATAACAACTTCCACTGATTGATTCTCAATCCCTGTTACCCGCCCTGCCCAATCGCCTTCAACCTTACCTCGTCCTTCCACTGTTAATCCGATTTCTAAAAAAAATGAAATTGCATTGTCAAGATTTTCAACTACAATACCCACATTATTCATTTCTATTAAGTTGCTTTTTACCATTCTTTGTTTTTTATTAAAATGATTTAGAATCGTTTTTATGTTGTGATTTTTCTGCGGTAAGGCCCAATTACCGCTAACTTGTATAAAGGCGTCATAAAAAACGTCCATACAACACAAAGATTAAATTGGCGCAGTTCACTATCGCATTCTATCTCTTATAAAAATAATAAAAATAATTCATAAATAATCGAACGGAGAAATAAACAAGTTGTTTTTTTAAAGTTTAGCAGCATGAGTAATTTCAAGAAGAGGATATTTGTACACTGCAAGTTCCTGCTCCTAAAACTGTAGTTTACAAATTCAAATCTGCAACTAAAGGAACTTTTGAAATTAAATTCAAAAAATCAGAAACTGAATTCATAACACAAACAGTTGTTATCTCAGAATAAATTTTTAAATACTTTAAAAAAAGTATTTAATTTGTAATTTTTATTCAATAAAACACCAATCTTAGATTGGTGTTTTATGTTTTTAGGAAAAGAAAAACAGTAAATAAAATTCGGGAGTCTTTTAATTTATTTAAGGGTTTTGATAACATTTTAAAAAAAACTCAAAGTAAGGAAACTTTGCCTGAGCAGCTTCCATATTTCTTTATATAATACGTTTTTTCATAACCTGCTGCTATAATAATTTTAATAATTTCCTTTTTATCTCTTACCTCCGTCACCAAATCGAAAAGCCCCATAAGAAGGTAATATATTAGTTTTCAAACGGTCTTTGATTACTAATTGGTCTTGGTCAGCATTATCAACTCCAACCGAAACACCATTTTTATCAATACCAATATAGATAATACCACCTTCATTAGAATTAAGAAAGGCAACTACTTTTTTTTCTATTTCAATGGTTAGCTTTTGCTTGAATTCGATGTGTTTGTCTTCGGTCATACTAATTTCTTTTTATTTCTGCGCACTATATAAACTGTATAACTTATTCCTGTTTATATTCAGAGCGTTTCATATACTAATTATTCAAAATAAACTCTAAGGTCATTCATGGATTCATTAGCAAATATTATTTTTTTTATATCATAGATAGAAAATTTATTAGGTAACTTTTCTGTAATGATTTCTAAATAAGGTTTTACTCTCTGATAAGGAATTCCATATTCAAATAACTTATTGATAATTATTAAAGATTCATTTTTAGGGTTATCAATACCAATAAATTTAGAATAAAATTGAGCTTTCTTTTTATTTGCTTCTTTAATTACATTATCTGATAATAAATCTATACCATTATATTCATTATACAAATCATTGATATCTATGGTAAAATTTATCAATGGTATAACTTTAAATGGTATAATATTATAAATCATCTCTATAAGAGAAGATATGATTTGAGATATATCTATATTACTTTTTTTAGGAGCTAATTCATCAACCATTACTGTAAAAGTTGAAAACCTAGCATTTAGAACAATATTAAAACAATCTGTATCAATTCCATGTTCAATCTTTCCAATAAAACCAAGAAAATACTTGGGTTTTGTCTGAGCATAATCAAGAAATATTTTTAATTGTTTTACAGTGAAACCGTGTTTATTTAACAATTTACTTACCTCAATTTGAGGTACATTTTGATAATTAGAATGTTCTAAATAGGATTTTGGTGTAGTCGGGTTATCATTAGATGAATCTTTACTTTTATCTACGGTATTATCAAATGAATCTTCTCTATTAATTTCAATAATTTCAGCACTATTATCTAGTACAAATGCTATATCAATTTGTTCATAAGGAATATTAGCTTTTTCAAATTGCTCCTTATGTTTTGTGTCATAATATATATTTCCAACTTTGTGCTGACCTAATCTCCCAGCTCTTCCTATCAAATTTTTATATTTAACCAAATTTTTATCCCCAAGTATATCTTTAGATGATACTATATATATACTTTTTGTAGGTGTATTTACCCCTTCTATAATAGAACTTGTAGAAAGTAAGTTTTTAATTAATGAGCTATTGAATAAATCAATTACCTTTTTTTGAATAAATTTTGGCATTGGACCATAATGTACACCTATACCAATTTTTAATGCTTGTATTGGGAGCCAATCAGGATGAAAATCATCTTCAACTCTCTTTACCCATATATCAGTTATTTCAATTGGTAATTCAATTTCTTTTAAATTTTTAATATAAAAATCTTCTAATTTTTTTGGTGAACTAAAATATATGAGATTGTTTTTTTCTACATTTTGTATATCTTCTTTTATCCTCTGCTCTAAGTGTTCAATTGAATTAAAATTTTTAGCTACAGGAGCATAATCTGATTTTAAAATATTAAAGTTTAATTGATCTAGTCCAGTGATTGAATTGACTAAAGGCATTAATAAGATGATTTTTTTAGAAATATTTATTGTATCTATAAAAACACGATTTAGTATAACTTCTCTACTTCCTTTTATTGGATCTGATAACTTATAGGCTTCATCAATTACAAACAAATCTATTTTATCAGTATAATGCTCTATTATCTTATAATATTTCTCTTGTGTACCGACAAAAATGCTTTTATCAATTATTGTTTCAACTTTTTTTATAGAGTCAAAAATAGTATATCCTAAATCAGAGAATAAGGTTGTAAAATCTTCCAACAGCTCATCCGCTAATGAATTAGTTGGTACAATAAAAACTATAATATTGGGCTGATGCTTAAAAATACATTCCTTAACAAGCATTGTTTTACCAAAGCTTGTAGGAGCAGAAATTATAGTTCTCTCATTTTCTACTATTCCATTATAAATTCTAATTTGTTCAGATGTAAAAGAAATATTTGGATTATGACTTAACTCGTGTTTTTCTTGTATGAATTCAAGTTGTTTAGAAAAAAAGGATTCATCTTTTTTTTCATCATAATAAGGAGATAAGTCAAACATGAACAAATCCTCTAATGTTAAACTTTCATCTGAGTTATCTAAAAGTTTGATAACTTCTTCTCTGTCTTTTTGATTTATCATAACCCTTTCAATTTAATTATTAAATCTAAAGCTTTTCTTTGAGCTTTAAAGATTAATTCATTTTTAGATTCTATCGGTAAATGATATAGATGAACATTATAATGAGCTTCTAATTCTTTAATTTTAATTTTTTCTACCAGATTATATGACTTGTCATAATTACTAACAGAATCTTCTTTTGTGTGTAAAACAAACCCAGATAAAATCAAAGATATTTTTTTTATTTCCTCAACAGTTTTTATGCAAATATTCCCATCAATACCTTTTAAAATTATCTCTTTATCAGATCCTATTACTTTTGAAATATAATCCTCTAATTTACTAAGGAATGATGTGTCTTTTATAATTTTATCAACCCCACCATATAGTTCTCCATAAAATTTAGCTTCACCAAGTACTAGTTTGTCGTCACTAAACATGCATACATCTGCACCTGTTCCAACAACCTTCAAATTATCACCAACATTAATAACTCCAATTATTAATTTGGAATCTAAAAATTGAATATTTAATCTAGCAAGTAATGCTTCGGCGAAAAAAGAATAATATGATTGAATTTTATTGTCATCAATAAACTTTATAATTTCAACATCTGTAATTTCATGTTCTTTATTTTTAAAACTATTTTCAATAAATCTTTGTAGTTGTTTTATTCGATCATTACTGCTTAGTGGCTTGTCGACCTGAAATAAATAATTCAGGTTTGTTTCATCATATAAAACATCAAGAATGTAAGTATCTAAATCAGCTAATGATAATGTGTGTTCATAAATACTAAATTCATATTTAGTACATTTACTCTTAGATTTATTGTTTATAGTTAAAGACATTTAGGTTTTGTAGTAATTTTATATTAATTTATAGTTTTAATTCTGTAACTTCAATAGCCATTATAACAACAAGTTTTGAAATTGATATGTTTGTTTTCGGTCATATTTAGTTATGTTGTATATTATTATAGCTATTTGATTTACTAAAATGGTAAATCATCATCTTCCTCATCATTGAATTCTGGATTATTAGCTTCAATATCCTTTTCTCTTTCAATATCTTTAGAATTCTTATTCCAAAAATCGGTTAAATTAATCGTATGGCTATTAGGTTGATACTTTTTATCCAATGGATTCATTTTTACAACTACAGGTAGTTTTGCCGATAAACCAGCAATAATACAAGTTCCGGTTGGTAATATAGGTAATGATTCAAATGAAACTCTATCTAAATATGAAACTGTTTTCTCTATACCTTCTATATCTTTATTATTAATTAGCCGATGGAGAAAATAATTGTGTAATTGTGAAATAATGGTTGACGAAATATCGGAAGGTCTTTGACTAGCAACAGTTAAAAAAGTTCCAAACTTCCTGCCTTCTTTAATAATTTCTTCAAAAACTTCTAATCTATAATCTTTCCATGATTCACTTTCCCTACTAGACGTGTGTGATAATATATTATGCGCTTCATCAATAATAATATTTAAAGAAGATGATAATGATTTTCTAAATTCAACTTTTTGATCTTGATATGATTTATATGCTATTAATAAAGGAATAGTTTTTTTAATATCAACTTTAACATCGTTTAAATCAATTATCACTAAATTATTTTCATCAAATAGACTTGAAGCTGTTTGTTCAAAATTAATGACTTTATACAAATCTTTAGTTTTACTTTTTAATTTGTTTATAGCAGGTGATATATGCTCATTTCTTGCTCTATTTACTAATAAATCTTCAATTATCTGTACATATAAGAAATCAATCAATAACTCTAATTTATTTTCTGAAAAAACATATTCACTTATAATAACATATGAATTTAAATTCTCGATATCTTCTAAATTATCAAAATTATACGTAGTATTTCCATTGGGTTTAAAACATGACTTATTATCATGCCATTCAATTAAATTTAATAATTCGCCTTTAAAATCGGGAATTTGTTTTGAAATTATATTATTAAAGAAATCTAATAACTCAAATGCTCTTTCTTTATTTTTGGATTGTAAAATTGATATAAATTTATTTTTTAAAATTCCAATAAAATAAGATGTTGAATGTTCTTTCTTTACCGTTAAATTATATAGTTCTATTGCTCGTTTAATAAACGGTTTTTGAGTCTTTTCAGTAGCTTCTGCAAGAATTGATATGATTTCTACATCAATAATTACAGATTCATTTAATGGTAATTTTTCATCAACTGATATTTCATCAATTTTTTTTCGGGTAGTTAATTTATATACTTTCTTTTTCTCAGTAATCGAATTAACCTCTGAATATTCTCCATTAAAATCAATCAATAAAAACTTAGCATTTTTTTTGAAGCCTGATTTTTCTCCATATTCTTTAAAAAGTGAATGATATAAACTAGCTAAAGAATATGACTTTCCACTACCAGTATTACCAAATATTCCAATATGACTTGCAAATAAACTATTTATTCCAATTTCAATTTCTTTGGATGTTTCTGACGCTAAAACTCCTATATTAATAGATTCATCTCCATCTTTAATAAAATTATGAACTTTATCGTATTCGTTTTTTGTTAAGATAAAGCATTCATTATCAAGTAAAGGAAGCTCCTTAATTCCTTGTTCAAATTTATCACCCCCTAAGTATCCAACTAAACTCACAAGGAGAGTACGTTTTACTTTATCTCTCTCTCTTCTATATTCAGAACTTGAAAAGTATCTATCTTCAACTACAAATTCACTTTCAATTTTTCCGATTAGTTGTTCAAAACCTTTAGTAATCTTTATATAACTACCAACAGATACATTTCTAATCAGTTGTCCATCTAATAGTAAATGAGAATTATTCTTAGTTTTATCAACAAGGACTTCAATAACTCTCCCTTTGACAGAAATCACCTTTCCAACTCTAAGAATTTCTTTTAGTTTATGTGTTTGAATTTCCATCATTTGGTTCTTGTTTTGAAACTTCATTTTTATTCTTTTTAACTCCAAAGTTTAAATCGTGCGCTAATTCTTGAAATATAGATGAATTAACTTTTTCTAAAGTATAGAAGTCATCATCATTGGGAGATAAACAAATAACATTATTAGCCTTTTTGAAAATACTACCAAACCATTCTCTATCTTTTTTCGCGCAAAAAACAACAATTAATAAAGTGGGATTTGACTTTATAGCTCTTTTTGTAATTTCTTTAATGTGCTCATCTGCAAATGAAAATCCAAGTACAAAAAGTACAGAATTCTCTTTTTCTAAATGATTAGCATACATTCTAAGTAATTCATAAAAATAGAAGTTAGAAGTAGTATCTTTAAACTTATCTTTAGTAGGGTTTATCATTACTAATTCACTATATTTTGCTAGAAAATCGTCATGAATTATTTCTTCATCAAGTAGCATAACATTGTCCACTAACTCAGAATGATTATATGTTATATCCCGACCTTCAACATCTTTGTGGCCTGTCAAAATTGGAGTTATAAGTGAATCATCAATTTCAATCTTTGAAATATTTTTTA
This sequence comes from Flavobacteriales bacterium, assembly GCA_038241955.1. Taxonomy (GTDB): domain Bacteria; phylum Bacteroidota; class Bacteroidia; order Flavobacteriales; family Flavobacteriaceae; genus Flavobacterium. The sequence goes on from JBBSSR010000016.1 coordinate 16,562, forward strand.
ATATTTCAAAATTGTTATCATAAGTTATTTCAAAAGTTCTTCTCTCTTGATTTTCATTTATTCTTTTCCAATTTACACTCCCATGCATCTTGAAAAGATTAAATAAAGGCAATTCAGATTTATATTCAAAATGTGAACTATATTTATGAATTGAATTATGGAAATTCTCAGTTCCAAATTTTGAATTTATTCTACCCGAAAAACCATCATTTAAAACATATCCACAATCTTCTATAATTTTATCTAAAAATAAATCCATATTAGTAGTAAACAGGTTAACCTGTTTACTAACAAGATTTGACTCACGATGTAAAAGTATCGTTTGTAACGATTTTATAAATATAGAATAGCTTTTACAGGTGTTTTCTAAGTCGTCATTTTTCCCTATTTCACATTGGGATGAGTCTAACAAAGCCAAATTTCCTTTTATGCACTTATCATAATAAAATTTCTTTATAGATGTCTCAATAACTTTATCAGGAGATTCAGAAGACTCATTAGCACTCAACAATTCTTCAATGCTCCCTAATATTGATAAATATGGCGAAGAAATGCCTGAACCAATTAAAAAATTTAAATGACAACTTTCAATAATTTTTTTAAGCTCATCATATTTGAGATTATCATTCATAGTTCAAGTTTTCTAGTTTATAGTTATATAAGTTTACTCCTTTGTTCTAAGCCACCATCCCCTTCTCAAAAACCTCCACAAACTCCTTCATCTTCGCAATAATTCTATCGCCAGTAACTCTAGCTTGCAAAATACTTGGGCGGTTATCAAGGCACTGAAAAACTTCATCTTTAATCGGTTCTCTGCCACTGTAGATGTACGCATCGATTAGGGCTTTAAATTGCGCTTTGTCCAAATGTTCCTCTTCACACAATTTCCCTAATGCTAATACTTTTTGCTCTTGCCAGAATTTCTCAAATTCCTCTTCAATTGCATCACCATCTTTAATGAACGGCATGTTTTCATCAATGAATTTCTGAATTAACTCCCGCTTACTTCTCAATTTGATGTCGCCACCTAATAAATCGATGATGGCTTTTCGTTGGGCTTTGGCTTCTGAAGTGTTTGCGCCTTTCATTTGTGCTAATAGTTTCAGGATGTAAGCTACACCAATTTTATCTCTGTGAATCAACTCTAATTCAAAATCAATATCATCAAGGATAGATGTTTTTTGTTTTTGAGTATCTTGTTTCACTTTTTGATACAAGTCCAAATATTTGGCTTTGTAATCTTCAAACTCTTGTTCATCAATTAATATATCTTCCCAATCGAAATCGGCGTAAGATTGTAAGACATTCATATTCCTTAACAATTTTCTGAAAGCTTGTACAAATAAAGCTTCGTCTTCTTCGCTTTCTAAATCATTTACGCTTTGATAGGTTGGTGTAATTTCACGTAACGCTTTTAAAGCTTCATCAAATTTCTCTGCGATTTTTTCATAATCAGGCATCGTTACTACATCTACCGCTTCTTTATTCGAAAACAAAGTGATAGCATCGTCTGTTGCTTTTTTAAGGTTTCGAAAAGATAAAATATTCCCTTGCGATTTCTGTTCTCCTAATATTCTGTTAGTTCTTGAATAGGCCTGAATTAGGCCGTGTTGCTTCAAGTTTTTATCGACATACAAAGTATTTACTTTTTTAGCATCAAAACCCGTAAGCATCATATTGACAACGATAACAATATCCAAACGGTCTTTGGCATCATTGAAATTTTCTTTCTCCCGCTCTTTTAAACGCCTGCTAATGTCTTTGAAATACGATTCAAATAATTTGGAATCTTTAGTCGTAAAACTACCGTTATACATTTGGTTGTAATGTCCAATATAGCTTTCCAATTTATCTCGGCTGTGGCTTGAAACATAATTACTTTTTGGTTCGGCTGCAAGGTCGTAATCAGATTCTGCTGGTAGATAATCTTGTGCTTCATCTGAATCTTCGTTAGCTCCAAAAGTAAAAATGGTTGCCACTCGCAAATCATGTATTTTGGCTTCTTTTTTCTGTTGAAAAAGATCATAATACTTTATTGCGTTATCGATACTGCTTACCGTTAACAATGCCGAATATTGTTTGTTGAATGTTTTCTGATCGTGATAAGCAATTATATAATCGACAATTTTTTCAATTCGTTTAGTCGAATCCAGTACTTCTTGTTTGTCAATGTCTTCGACTTCGATATCAATAAACGTATTGCTTTTACTTTTGTATTTACCCACATATTCTATTCCAAAACGCAATACATTTTGATCACGAATCGCATCGGTAATGACATATTTATGTAAGCAATTGCCAAACAAATCTTTGGTTGTTCTTTTTCCTAAATCATTTTTTGAAGCGTTTTCGGCAAAAATAGGAGTTCCTGTAAAGCCAATCAGCTGACTTTTATCGAAAAATTTGGTAATGCGTTCGTGGGTTTCTCCAAATTGTGAACGATGGCATTCATCGAAAATGAAAACAATTTTCTTGTGGCGCAACGGTTCTATACTAGTTTTGAAACGGTCAGAAACGGCGTTATTTAATTTCTGAATGGTGGTTAAAACCAATTTGGTATTATCCGTCAACTGTTTTACTAAAGATTGCGTATTATCGGTTACATCAACGCTGTCTTTTTTGAAAGCGTTGAATTCATTCATGGTTTGAAAATCCAGATCTTTACGATCGACTACAAAAACAACTTTGTACACCTCTGGCAATTCCATCAAAATCTGACTGGCTTTGAAAGATGTCAGCGTTTTACCAGAACCTGTAGTGTGCCAAATGTAAGCGTTCTCATTAGAATATTTAACTTGCTTGATAATGGCTTCTGTCGCAAAATATTGATACGGACGCAACACCATCATTACTTTGTGGGTTTCGTTGATAACAATATAATGTGCTATCATTTTACCCAAGTGATTTGCGTTTAAAAAAGCGGTTGTAAACTCTTTTAATTCGGTAATGTTTTTATTATTGGAATCTGCCCAAAAGAACGTTTGTTTGACTGATTGTAATTTATTGTTAGCCAAATACTTTGTATTGACACCATTACTTATAACAAAGAGTTGCACGTATTGAAACAAACCATGATTACTCCAAAAAGAATGGTTTTGATAGCGATTGATTTGGTTAAAAGCTTCCTTGATTTCGATACCAGAACGTTTGAGTTCTATTTGTACCAAAGGCAAACCGTTAACTAAAAGCGTGACATCAAAGCGGTTTTTGTAGCTTCCTTCTAAACTAATTTGGTTACTGACTTGATATAAATTAGCATTCGAATCTTCACTATTAAAAAAACGAACATAATATGAAGTCCCATCTTCCTTGGTCAATTGAAAACGATCCCGCATGGTCTTAGCTTTTTCGAATACATTTCCTTTGGCAAGATGATTCAATACGGCATCAAACTCCTTGTTGGTAAAGTGTGTTTGATTAAAAATTTCAAGTTGGCTTTTTAGATTAGTAACCAAAGCATAGCCATCTTGAATTTTAATCAATGCATAGCCCAATCGTTGTAATTGCTGGATTAAGTTGTTTTCTAATTGTGCTTCAGATTGGTGACTCATAAAACAACGTCTAAATTAAGATGGTTCAATCCTATTATACTTTCTTGCTTAAATTCCCATATTTGACATTTAGACAAACTCTTTCCATTTTGTTCCCAAAATTTAACATCTTTAAAATGTTTAGGCATCTTATCAGATTTTGTATGAGTAAAAATCATATCTATGAACAACGGAGTATAGTTAATTTTGCCTACCATAATACTCTCTTTTATTCTATGAATGTAACCTAAATTTATAAGTGTATTAAGTATATCTTCATTTCTTTTAAAAGATATATGAGGATAGAGAATTACATTTGTATGCAATCCATGCACTACCTCTTCTTCAATAATACTATATAATGATCGTATTTGATTCTCAGGCAAATAAGCTTCTTCACTTATTAATTCATCCTTGCTTTTTTTAATTTCTCTTACTACTTGCGTAAGAACCATTCTATGAATTTTAGTTTGATTTTCTGCTATTGAAAATTTTACCATATGACTAAATACATCCAAAAAATATCTTGGAAGAGCTCCAGAAGCTCGAATACAATCATTAACTACTGATGAATCATTGAAAAGTTTATTTATTCTAGTTGTAGTAAGCCCTAATTTAGGATCAATACCACATAGTATTTTAAATAGTAAATCTTTATTAGCTTCTAATTCGCAAAACTCTCTATCAAGATTTATAGTACTAAAATCGTCTTTATGAGATAATATTTTGTTATTATCTTCATTTAATTTAAATCTATTTGGAACCAGGCATGCTTTATATGAAAAAGCCATTTGGCTTGTTTCTTTATTAATGTCATGCAAATATTGAAAAATATAAGGTTGATTATTAATAGGGATTTGATAAAAATCATCTAAAATTAAAAAAATAGATCGATTAATATTTTTGAAAAAAGACTCAATACAATTAACACAGTCTTGTTTTAATTCATCAAGCGCTTCTTGTTTTGAGTAAGTGACAGAAAACTCTAAATTATTTTCATTATTATTTTCTTTTTCTTTGGAAACAGTGTAACTAGACTCTAGTGAGGCTGAAGCATTAACTAAATTAAGATATTTGGAATCAGCTGAAATTGCTCCTAAAACCTTAAATGTTGTTGCACTTTGTTGTTTTTGCTTACTCGATTTTAAAATTTGAATTTTTGCTCCATTAGGTGTGTTTTTTATAACAGCCAATCTATCTAGAAGAGATGTTATTTGATTAAATAATTTATCGTACTCAATATTTTTATTTGTCCAAATTTCTTTATTAGTTATTCCATAATAAAGAGACTTAAGCATATAAAATTTTGTTTTTGCTTTTCTCGTTATATAGGGCTCCCACAATTCTTCTTCTTCTAAATTGACTTTTAAATCACTAAAAAGATTTAAAAGAACCTCAACCAAAGGTAAATCAGCGCCTTGTCTCTGCTTACCTTGCATATCAACAATTGTTACAAGTCCATTGGTCTTTCTTATTTCTTCAATTACCTTAATTAACAAAGATGTTTTACCTGCTCCTCTTCTTCCAATAATTAAATGATTTACTGGATTTTTAAGAGTTTTAACATGATTAAATGGATCTATATAATTTATTTGTGTATTATGATCCTTTATTTTTCGTCTTTTTATCAATTCAATTTGATCCAAAAGTTTATCAACCTCTGAAAATGTTAAATTGAAATTATTATAATCCTTACGCTTTAAAGGCTTGTATACCGCTATACTATCGTCCATTATTATTTAATGTTTTAATTCAAAATCATACAAAAAGCTGTTGCAACAATCCTTTTTTCCAAACCTGCGTTTTTTCTATTTGTCCTTGACAATGATTAATTTTTTCATCTATTGCCGATAGAAAATTTGCAATTTTGGTTTGTTCTTTTAAACAAGGTAAATCAATTATTATACTCTTTAAATCACCAGAAGTAAAACCCTTTATAGAAGTTCCTTGAGCATAATTATTTAATAAATTATTATTTTTAATAAAATAATAAGCTAAATATATAGAGTTTGTTTCATTGGGAATAAAATTAGTAAAATCCTGACTGGTACATATTTCAATTGTATTAACAGCTAATTTACCTACACCAACTCTTGCTACAAAAAGAACGCTATTTGCTGGAATAATTTTCGTTGCGCTTTCTGAAATAGCTCTTTCATTTATAAACTTTGTAGTTTTAATATACATGACATCATTTTCTATCAAATCAGAACTTGAAATCCAAGGAATTTCTCCCTTCCAATATTCTTGAATTTGAGTTGAAGGAGTTCCTCCACCTCTAAATGCTCCTAAATCCCCCAACTTTTTTTCCTCCCAACCCGAAAAATCATTTCCATTATCATCTTTAAAGCGAAGTTCTTGCGAGAAAATTTGTTGCATTACACCTTTTTTGTATTTCTCTAAAAGGGTTTTCTTTTGTTTTAATGCATTTAGTTTTTCATCGACTGCGGTTAGGAATGTGGCGATTTTGGTTTGTTCGGAATGAGAAGGGGTATTAAATTTTGTTGATTTTAGAATGTTATTGTACAATCTTTGAATTGTTCCTCCCTCTGTATTATATTTTACAATTTGATAAATATAAAATAGAAATTCGTTTGAAACAGTTGAATAATCATTACTAATCCAAACAATATTTGAATCCTGATAATATGCATCTTCACCATTATAAACAACAGTTCTACCTATTGTTCCAGCTGCAGAAATTAATATATCTCCTTTTGAAGGAAAAGAATATTTTTTTCTGAAATCCAAATACTTTTCTTTTATAATAAATGCATCAGCTACTTTTCCAAATGAACCAATTTTATAAAAAGGTATTTCTGCTTCTAGTGAAGTTTCATCATTGAAAATTCTTTTACACATTTTAACTTCACCTACATCGCCTAACTTCTTCTCTTCCCATTCCCCCGAAAACTCAAGAAAACGCAATTTTGGTAGTAGTTTTTCCATTGTTATTTTTTAGGTTTGTTTTTAATTTGGTTTTCCAATTGTTGTAGTTCTTCCAAATCTTGCTCATCTGCTTTTTTTGCATCAAGTTGTTTTCTTTGGGTATTAAATTTTTCATAGACAGCATCTGCTTTTTTCTCCATTTGCAAATGCGTTACTTTACCAAGATGGTTCAGAACATTTTTATCATTAAATTCAATAATACGATCTACATTGGTTTTCCAAAAACTCATCGTAATATCTTGCCTGTTTTTGGCTCTTAATTCGGCAGTTTCCAGAAATACCACCACAAAGCGGTTCAAACTGTCTATTTCGTCATCGTTTAAATAATTTTTGGCGGTATAAATATCTTGTTTTCTAACCACTGCGCCTTTCCAACTGGTTAAATTCATGTTGGGTTGGTTAGGGTTAGCACGAGCTACAACAATTTCGGCAGCAGTATTACCTGTTATGGCATATAATAATTTGTTTTGCGTTTCTGCAAAAAACATTTGTGTGGCTTTGTCGGTTTTGTCGTAATCGCTGCTTAAAGAAAATAAGTCCCGTACTTTTTGGTAGAATCTTTTTTCTGAGGCTCTAATGTCACGAATACGATCCAATAACTCATCAAAATGATCGTTCCTTCCATTTGGATTTTTAAGACGTTGATCATCCATTACAAAACCTTTAACCATATACTCTTTCAAGTTATAATTTGCCCATTTACGGAATTGTGTTCCTCTCTTACTTCGAACTCTAAAACCTACAGCAAGAATCATTTCAAGAGAATAAAAAGTAATGTTATAATTTTTACCATCAACGGCAGTTGTCAAGTAATCCTTGACAACTGAAATTGCATCTAACTCCTTTTCATTCAATATATTCTTTATATGTAAACTTATATTTTGTTTAGAGGTGTCAAAAAGTTCTGCTAACTGAATTTGATTCATCCAAATGTCACCTTCTCTAGCAAATAATGCTACAGAAGCTTTTCCGTCTTCTGTATTATAAATAATTATTTCTTGCTCTTCTTTCATAATGACTTATCTAAAAAGGAGTTACAATATTCAATTGGGCACAAAATGAAGCAATGCTTTTGTCGGTTGCGCTAATTTGTTTATCGACTTCCTGCAATTCTTTTGCAATAGCGTTAATATCAATGCTATCTTCGGCTTCAAAAGTATCTACATAACGAGGAATATTCAGGTTGTAATCTTGGGAAGCAATGAAATCAAGCGGAGCCATTTTGCTGTACTTGTCTTCTTCGGTGCGGTTACGATACGTATTTATAATTTTAGCAATATGTTCGTCTTGCAATACATTTTGGGTTTTTACCTTATCAAAATGTTGGCTCGCATTAATAAATAAAACATCGTCGGGGTTTTGACGTGTTTTTTTCAATACCAAAATACAAGTAGGAATCGAAGTTCCGTAAAAGATATTAGCAGGCAAGCCAATCACGGCATCGAGGTAATTTTTATCTTCTATTAAATATTTACGAATGTGGCCTTCGGCTCCACCACGAAACAAAACGCCGTGCGGTACAACAATTGCCATCGTTCCATTATCGGCTAATTGGTGCACCATATGTTGTACAAAAGCAAAATCAGCCTTAGAACTTGGTGCTAATTTTCCGTAACCCGAAAAACGCTCATCGGTCATAAACAAAGGGCTTGCGCTCCAATTTGCCGAGAAAGGCGGATTGGCAACAATCGCTTCAAAACGCATATCGAAATGTTGCGGACGCTCGAGCGTATCTTCGTTCTTGATGTCAAAACGTTTGTAGTGTACATCGTGCATAATCATGTTCATACGACAAAGATTGTAGGTCGTAGGATTCATTTCTTGTCCATAAAATTCGCTTACATCTTTTACTTCTTTGGCAACACGCAACAACAAGGAACCCGAACCACAAGTAGGATCGTAAACACTTTTTAGTTTGTCTTTGCCCACCGTTACTAATTGTGCCAAAATGCTACTGACTTGTTGTGGGGTGTAAAATTCGCCTGCCTTCTTCCCTGCTCCACTCGCAAACTGACCAATAAGGTATTCGTAAGCATCGCCCAGAACATCGGAATCAGTATTTTCTAAATCAAAATCAATTTCGTCCAAATGTGTAAGCACTTTTACAATCAATTCATTTTTATCACTTTCTGATTTTCCAAGTTTGTGCGAAGTTAAATCCAAGTCGGAAAACAAGTTTCCAAAATCTTCTTCGCTTTCAGAACCCATTGTACTTTGCTCAATATGGGTGAGTACTTTGGCTAAATCTCCTAAAATGAAATTATTTTTTCCGCCTGCGTTTCCTCTTCTTGCCAATTCAGAAAAAAGCTCTGAAGGTTCAAGGAAAAAGCCGAGCTTATCAATGGCTAATTGTTTAACTTCTTGCATTAATAATGCTTCGTCTGCATGTCCTTCTATTTCCGCAAAAGTTAATCCATCAGGTTGTAAAATGTGATTGGCATACAAATCCATTTTGGTACTCAGGTACTTATAGAAAATGAAACCTAATATGTAATCTCTAAAATAATCCGCATCCATTTTACCACGTAGGGTGTTTGCAATATTCCAGAGTTGTTGTTCTAATTTTTGTTTTTGTTCAGCTGCCATTAAGCACTTATTATTTTTGAATTAAATTGTAATAAATGCTAAAGTATCGAATATATATGGAAGTTTAATGAGGAAAACCGTAAAGTCAGGAAAAATTGTTACGAAAGGAATAATTTGTTATGCAGTAAGTGCTGCAATGATGTTAGCTTCACAAAATGAATGCTACTTTTTTTGCTTAGCCATAATTCCATAATGACAAAACTCTAGTTATTAGGCATAAAAAAAGATGCTTACAGCATCTTTTTTGGTGGTATCATTAATCGTTCTTCTGTTAATCTTTGTTTAAGTCAATTGGATAATCAAGTAATTTCTTTGGATCAATCCCTAAACCTTTTGCTAATTCTAATAAAGTAGTAAAAGCCAAGTTTCTATTTCCATTTTCAATCTCACTAACATTGCTTTTAGTTAAATTACTATGAGTAGCAATATAATCCTGACTAAGCCCCAATTCCTTTCTGATGCTACGTAAATGTGCACCAAATTGAATCAATCTTTTGTCTTTCTCTCTACTCATATTGCAAAAGGACTAAAATATTTTTTAAAAAAAGTTATAAGAACTTATAACAAAATGATTTAATTTGTTATATTTGTGCTGTCCTCTAGTTATTTATAGAAAAACTACTTGGTGAAATTTAATATTTTGCGATTCTTCAAATTGAAAATGAAGCATTCGCTTAGAATCTCGGATCAGAAAACTGGCACTTATATAGGAACGAGAAGATAAGTATGATGCTCACGTCACTAGGCGTGGCTCACTTATTGTTCCTCGGTATACCAGTACCTCTGATGCAATATGCTGAGTTCCATGCCTTTTTACATTGGCTCAAACTCAGCTAATTCTTAGCTTATCTTATTCATTTTAATAGTTGCGCCGTAATTTAGTAATTAAATTAACTGTAAACACAAGCTAGCCTATGATTTAAAACCAAAAGAAAACCAAATTAATGCCTGTGCTACTTTTTGATTTGGATTAGTATTCAGTACAGGCAATTAAAAAATTAAAAAATGGCCCTCTAGCCTGTCTCGACAACTACTTAGAGGACCGTAGCTAAAAAAACTAACGTTTCACTTAACCAACCCAATGTTATGAAAAATTTTTCATTTTACAAAGGTGGTCTGGCTTTTTATTACCTAATCTTAACAGGTAGTTTATTGTCATTCTCCCCTATCCAGGCCTCTAATTTAAGTAACAACAAGAAAATTCTTGTGCAACAGTTTCAAATTCAAGGAACTGTAAGTGATGGCAGTGCTCCCCTAGCGGGCGTTACAATTGCCATAAAAAATAAATCTAACCTTACTACCGTAACCGATTATAATGGTAAATACAGCCTGTTTGCCTCTCCGCAGGACACCTTAGTATATTCCTACATAGGATACAAAAAGGCAATAGTTGCTGTGATGGCACGATCAACAATAAATATTTCTTTAGAACTAGACGCTATGACTTTACAAGAAGTAAAAGTCAATGCAGGTTACTATTCCGTTAAAGAAAAAGAGCGTACAGGAAGTATTGCCAGAATCACAGCTAATGATATCGAAAAGCAACCGGTGACCAATGTACTGGCCACCATGCAGGGTCGTATGGCTGGGGTTAGCATTACGCAGACCACAGGAACGCCTGGTGGCGGATTCGATATCAGAATCCGTGGTCAAAACAGTTTACGATCTGAAGCCAACAATCCATTATACATTATTGATGGTGTTCCGTATTCTTCGGATCCTATTGGTTCTGGGATTCCCTCCTCTGTTTTACCCACACAACCAAGCGCTTTAAACAGCATTAGCCCAGATCAAATTGAAAGTATCGAAGTCCTCAAAGATGCAGACGCCACAGCCATATACGGTTCAAGGGCTGCCAATGGTGTTGTGCTCATTACGACCAAAAAAGGAAAAGCGGGAAAAACCAAATTTAACGTAAAAACACAGACTGGAGTTGGAACCGTAACCCGATTTATGAACTTGATGAAAACGGAAGATTATTTACAAATGCGCAAGGAGGCATTTGCTAATGACGGCATATACCCTATACCTGAGTATGCGTATGATATAAATGGGACCTGGGATCAAAACCGATACACCGACTGGCAGAAAGAACTGCTCGGCGGTACCGCCATTATTACCGATGTGCAGGCCTCCCTTTCGGGTGGATCGTCACAAACACAGTTTCTGATGAGTGGGAACTTCAATAAACAAACCACCGTTCTACCTGGCGATTTTAGATATAAAAAAGCTAATTTCCATTTAAACGTAAATCATGAATCCGAAAATAAAAAATTTAAGGCTAATGTAATGGTTGGCTACACGCTACAGGATAACAATCAGCCCCGTGAGGATCTCATGAGAGAAACCTATAGTCTTGCACCCAATGCCCCAGCGCTATATAATCCTGATGGTACATTAAATTGGGAGAACAACACTTTTAGCAATCCGTTACGAAATCTAACAGGTAATTACAGCGTACTGACCAATGATCTGATTAGTAATGTACTGCTATCTTATGCACTAACCACTGATTTGGTATTGCAATCCAATTTTGGTTACACCATGCTTAATAACAGTGAAAACACCACCAATCCATCCACACGAAGCAATCCCGCTTTTGGAGAGGGTCCTGAAAGTTCCAATCTTATCGTTGGTGATTTTAAACGGAGCTCTTGGATTATTGAACCTCAATTAAATTGGTCCAAATCTTTTGGGGAACATGCATTCAATGTATTGGCTGGTACAACATTCCAATCTCAGAAATCGCAACAATTGGTGCAATTTGCTTCTGGATTTGCCAGTAATAGCCTTATTACCAATCTTGCCTCTGCATCTTCAATTTCTACCCTACTAAGTGGAGAATCCGTATATACCTACGAAGCCTTTTTTACACGATTCAACTATATTCTCTCCGAGAAGTACATCGTTAACCTTACTGGCAGACGCGATGGTTCCAGTCGTTTTGGCCCCAGCAAACAGTTTGCCAATTTTGGTGCGGTGGGTGTCGCTTGGTTGTTCTCGAAAGAAAAAATGTTCGACAATTCTATTCTTAGTTTTGGGAAACTTCGAAGTAGTTACGGAACGACAGGAAATGATCAGATAGGAGATTATCAATACCTGGACAGCTACACTGTTTCGGGAATAAAATATGGAGCCACAAAGGTAATAGAACCAAGCGGCCTCTATAATCCATCCTTTGGATGGGAAACCAATAAAAAATTTGAAGTCGCATTGGAATTAGGTTTTATCAATGATCGTATTTTCTTTACTTCGAGTTTTTATGACAATCGTTCCTCCAATCAATTGACTGGAATTCCGCTGCCTGGTACTACCGGTTTTGAGTCCATACAATCCAATCTGGACGCTACCGTTCAAAATAAAGGTTTGGAATTTACTCTGCGCACTGTAAATCTGCAAAAAAACAGGTGGAATTGGACCACGAATTTAAATTTGACCTTTGCCCGTACAAAACTATTGGAATTTCCAAATTTAGAGAGTTCTACCTATGCAGAAACTTTTGTTATAGGAGAACCTCTCAATATTAGTAAGGTCTATAATTATACAGGAGTAAATCCACAAACGGGAGTGTATAGTTTTGAAGATGAAAACGAAGACGGCCTATTAACCGCAGAAGAAGACAAAAAAAAGATTGTCGATTTAAATCCGGAGTTCTTTGGAGGATTACAAAATACCATAAGCTACAAAAACTGGAGACTTGATTTCCTGTTTCAATTTGTCAAACAGAAAAATTACAACGCCTCATCCTATTTTGTACTACCGGGAATGGAGGGAAATCAACCCGCTACTGCAATAAACCGCTGGAAAAATCCGGGAGACAATTCAAAGTATCAAATGTATACTTCAGGTGAGAATTCAGATGCTGTGAATGCCTACTATAATTATTTTGAAAGCAATGGAGCTATTAGTGATGCCTCTTATATTCGACTGAAAAACATTTCACTTTCCTATGACATTCCGCTACAAGATTTTAAATGTACTCTATTTTTTGAAGGTCAAAACATACTAACATTTACAAAATTTGATGGAGCAGATCCTGAATTTATCTCTTTGGGATATCTTCCTCCGCTAAAAGTCTTTTCAGCAGGATTGCAATTTAATTTTTAATCTAAAATATACTGTTATGAAAAATAATTCTGTAAACTCAATATACCACTACAAGGATTTAAACTGCTGGCATAAAGCACAAATTATCGCCATTATCCTATTTGTTTTCACTACTTTGGTTTGTTGTGAAAGTTTTGTAGAAGTGGATGTTCCCAATTCACAACTTACCTCAGCAAGTGTCTTTGAAGATAAAAACACAGCTACGGCTGCAATGACCCAAGTTTATGCCAATATGCGCGATGCCGGAATTTTTACAGGTAAAACTTCCGGGCTATCCCATCTGTTTGGCAATTATACGGATGAACTCGATTTTTATGGAAACCCTCAAGATGGTACAGTCCCCTTTTACAACAATGTGGTACTACCGTCTTCATCCAATGTGCAATCTTTATGGAACTCAAGTTACAATCAAATTTATGGAGCAAATGCTGTGTTAGAAGGTGTTACAAAATCCGTAAAACTTAGTGCTGAGGATCGCAATCAATTACTAGGGGAAGCATTATTTACAAGAGCACTCATCCATTTTTACCTCACTAATGTATTTGGTAGCATTCCCTATGTAAAAACAACTGACTATCATAAAAACATTAGCATTACCAAAGAAAGTACTGAAGTTATCTATTCGTATTGTATAGCAGATTTGCAACAGTCTATTACACTTTTGCCAGAGGACTACCTGACAGAAGACCGCACCAGACCCAATAAATTTGCTGCCCGTGCCCTACTTTCCAGAGTCTACTTATACACCCAACAATGGAATGAAGCATCTAATGAAGCGTCTTCATTGCTTAATAACACAAGCTTATATCTCTTTGAAAGTGATTTGAATTCTATCTTTCTAAAAGAATCGACATCGACTATTTGGCAGTTTGCGCCTGGCGCTATAGTTAGCAATACCCTTGAAGCCCGCACCTTTATTTTTAGTCTTGGCCCACCGCCTCTATCCGCTTTATCGACAACCTTGGTTAATGCTTTTCCTATTGGTGATCAAAGAAAGCTGAAATGGATTTCTTCAGTTTCCAATGGCAGTTCTACTTGGTACTATCCCGCAAAATACAAAAATAAAACCGCAGGTACGTCTACGGAATATTCCATTGTACTGCGCTTGAGCGAAATGTACTTGATTCGTGCAGAAGCACGCGCACATGCAGGAGATCTTATTGGAAGTAAAGAAGATTTAAATAAAATTCGAAACACAGCGGGTTTAGGAAACACTACCGCAATTACTCAGGCTGAAATTCTAAATGCCATTTTGAATGAAAGGCAATTGGAATTCTTTACTGAATTTGGTCATCGTTTCTTTGATTTGAAACGATTTAATTCTCTGGATTCGGCTTTATCTGGCACAAAAAATGGTTGGAATACTTTCGAGAATCTGTTGCCGATACCAAAATCTGAATTAGTTCTAAATCCAAATTTGAATCCACAAAACACTGGATATTAATGAAACCATTTTTTAACATTAGCAAAATAATTTGGATTAGTACTTTTTTGCTTTTGAAACTCTGCCCTGTTCTGGGGCAGAGTCAAAAGCAAAAAAATGTTACACCCAAAGACTTCCAACTATGGAGTACGTTGCAGGAGGCTAAAATATCGGATAATGGCAAATGGACAAGTTATGTTCTTTCCTATGAATCAGGAATGGATACCTTGTTCATTAAAAATAATTATAACCAAAAAACATTCCATTTTGCCAAAGGTTTTAATGCTAACTTTTGTGGTGCTAATCATGTAGGATGCCAACTTCCTGACAACAAATTTAAACTTACCAATCTTGAAAATTATAGAAGTTATACTTTTGAGAACGTCTCAAAATTCACTGCTGCATATAAAGGAATTCTGCTTGAAAAATCAACGCTCAATAATACCATTGAATTGCAATTGATTGACTATAATGGGCAAATAGTTCAGAGTCTATCTAATGTCGTTTATTATGTCATTGATCCAACAAATTCACTAGTCGCTTATGTTACTTCAATGAAAAATAATTCATTGGCTTTATTGGACCTTAAAAACGGGAATACCAAAACTACAATTGCAACAAGCGATACGCTGTCTTTCCCAATAATTAAATGGCATACTCTGGGAACTTCACTTCTTTTTGCGGCAAGTATTACAACTGAAAATGAAATTAAATATGAGAAAGTTTGCTTTTACAAAATAAAAGAAAAAAAACTCTTGACATTTGACCCAAAAATAAATCGTGCACTTCCTGATACAATGAAAATAGATGCTCGATACTTAAAATCGCTTCGTATTGCAACCAATGAAAAGTACGTTTACTTTTCTATAACATCCACTCAAAAAAAAGAGAATCCAAATAATGAAAATGTTCAAATTTGGAATGTGGCCGATAAAGAAATTTATCCGAGAAGGGAGTTACTTGGAGATTTAATGACGAACCAGCGAATGGTGAAGTGGAATACAACAACAAACGAAATAACCTTAATTGGAGACAATCAACATCCTCGTTCGTATGGGCATGTGGATCAGCCAAATGTATTACTTTATAATGAAGATGAAAACAAACCTTCATTTACCCAAAATCCGCTCTATACCTACTGGATATTTAACACCGAAACGAAAAAGAAATCAATTTTTTTAAAGGGGCTTCCCTCTAAAGGTTCCTTGTATAACTTTTCACCACAAGGAAACTATTTTGTGTATTGTCGCAATTTAAACTGGTGGTTGTATCGATTTGAAACGGAAGAGCATGTCAATATAACAGGGAAATATAAAGATCAATTTATTAATCATGATGTTAAAAGTGAGGTATTGCCTAGTGCATATGAATTTGCAGGATGGTCTAAAAATGATGCCTCTTTTTTTATTTATGATGAATTTGATATTTGGGAATTTAATTCCAAAACTGGAGAGCGAACGCAGCTAACTTTTGGAAGAAAAAATAAAGACATCTACCGCTTGGCAAAAAGTGGTGTTTTTCCACAATATAATTTGATTGACACTGAGCCTGTTCTAATTCCCGAGGAAAATTGTATACTACAAATTTCTAAAAATAACAATACTTTTTATGGTTGGGCTTACCTTGATACCCATAAAAAAATACATTCAATTGCCTATGAACCCAAGTTGCTTACTGATATTCAAAAAGCTAAAAATGCAGACACATACCTATATTCAAAACAAGATTTTAAAACGCCACCGTCCCTGTGCCTTTTTAGTAAAAATTCAACCAAAAAATTATTTCAATCGAATTCCAATTACTATAAATATGCCTGGGGGGAATCAAAATTAATTACCTTTCAAAATAGTAAAGGTGCAACATTAAATGGTGTATTACTTTTTCTAGCAAATTACAATCCAGCTATTCAATACCCCATGATTGTTTATATTTATGAAAAGCTGACTGCAGAATTGAATAAGTATACCAATCCTAGTTACCAGTATGGCTCCGTACTAAACCTCATTAATTGCGTAAACGATGGTTATTTTGTTTTGCTCCCAGATATCGAATATGAAATAGGAAATCCTGGTATTTCAGCAACAGATTGCGTGGTCTCTGCGGTTCAACAAGTAACTGCAAACTATCCAATCAATAAGAAAAAAATTGGACTAACTGGGCATTCCTTTGGTGGCTATGAAACTGATTTTATCATCACTCAAACCAATATGTTCGCAGCTGCTGCTTCAGGAGCACCAGTAACTCATTTTAACAGCAACTATCTGGAATATGACAGCGCTAGTATACAACCACAAACATGGCGTTATGAATTCCATCAAATGCGAATGGGCAAAATTCTGTGGGACGACTTTACAGGTTATCAAAATAATTCTCCACTGACTTTTGCTGCCAATATCGCAACTCCTTTATTGACATCAACAGGAAGTTTAGATCTAACCGTATCTCCCAAGCAAAGTATAGCTTTTTATATGGCACTAAGAAGACTACAGAAAGAACATATTTTATTAATTTATCCCAATCAAGAACATGTATTTTCTAGCAACTATGCTCAGGAAGATTTGAATAAAAAAATGAAGGAATGGTTTGACTACTATCTAAAAGACAAGTCTAAACCGGAATGGATGATTGCCCATTAAAAATATAAAGCTGTTTTGAAATTCAAAACAGCTTTATTTTAAAAAAAATTATTAATTTAAAATCTAAAGAACTCTATTTTTTATAGAGCGGCATGTTACAGGATACTCCGTCAAATCCTTTTAGTATTGCACTTCCTGAACTACACAAAGTAGGTTTATAGGTAGCACTACATTGTATGTCCTCATGACAAGGGTCAGCTTGAGACACATAACGATAACCAGGAACTGTAGCCTTTACCTCTGCACTTTTCATTGAAGTAGTAACAAAAGCACCAGCACCTCCTAAGATCATGACAGCCAACGGCGCCATAAATCTTCTTGCAAAAATTGTTTTCATAATTAAAAGTTTTAAATGGTTATGATCTACTCTGTTGCAGGTTTTCGATCTATCCCCTGACATCGGCCGATATATTTTTATTGTTATTAATTGCTATTTTGTTGTACTGCCCTATTTTGATGTAGATAATTTCTGATCTTGTAACAAACTAGTTTATCCGCTATTAAAGCGTACAAAAAATTGCCGTACACTATTATATCCGTTACCTTTTGGTTGTCTACGTCATACAATAAAAAACTAGAACGATACGTGGTATCTGAAAGGTCATACACATCAATAATACTTGCAACTTTCCATATTTTATCTGATTCATATAATCCCGGAAGCGTGGAATGAACAAATAAGAATTGACCATACGTAGCAGCCCCTTTATTAACCGTTAAAGGCGGTTTGGCAAAAGTCTTCCTGTCGCTGTTTTTATACTGTATGAGTTGTACTTGCGCTTTACTAATCGTATCAATGGTTTTACTTGTGCGTTCTAATTTTAAATCGGGTTTGATAACAAAATACTCATTGCGGTAGTAATAGATATAAATCATTCTATGGAGTTGCTCATTGAAAAGTAGGATGCCATCCGTATCAAATATTCCATCAAATTGCTTTTTTAAAAGTGTGGTATCAAATTTTGCTTTTAAAGGGTCTTTTAAATTTAAATTTCCCAACGCACTCTCACCACTTATAGGTACCAGATACCGAAGGGCCAAATTGGTAGAATCCATAGGCATTAGTTGCGAAAAATAATAACCGCTATTTAATTTTAAACTGGCACTCCAGTTCTCAATACTCCCCTTAAACACATAAGGAACAATACCCTCAAAAACAAAAAAGTCATTATTTAAAACTCTAATTCTTGGCCCAGAAAAGGGTAGGCTTTTTTGAATCAAAGAAATTTTAAAATGCTTTTTTGACTTTGAAGCAGTATCCAGTACCAACATCTTCAATGGAGCAGTATTATTTCCTATATATAACTTACCATTGCCACTTCCTGCAAAATAATAGGAATTGTATTTTAGGTCAACTTTATAAATTTCTTCAGCAACATGTTGTGGAAAACGCCTTATAAATTTGTTTTGGTAATGAATAATTTGTTCCGAATAATTATAAAGCAGAAACATCAAAACACCACTTGCAAAAACTGAAAATAGCAGGTAACCAGATCGCACTTTCATATTGTTCAGTACCTGATTACTTTTATTAATTCCATTAGGAAACAGTACAATTGCAATGCAGGCAAGTATAACAAAAGAAACGTTGAAAAGTAAGTGTTGGTTCCATGTCATTTTTTCTAAAATACCTCCGCAAGAACAGGGAATAAAAGCACTGTAATTTAGAATGATGTAGATGTAAAATGAAAATAATACCATTAAAGTAAAGGAAAGCCAAAGTCCCAAATATCTTGTCTTTCTAAAAACTAGTAGAATTGCAATTCCAAATTCTAAAAAAGGAATAAGTACAGATACCCACTCTGCAAATGGACTCAATATTGGTGACTGTCCCAATTGAATTCTAAAAGTTTGAAAGTCTAATAATTTGCTAGTTGCCGCATAAATAAAAAGCAGAATATACAACAAGCAAATTGTTTCCAAAATTATTCTCTTAATCCTTGTATTTACTCTCATTCCCATGTTTTCTACAGTTTTAGTTTAAATAGATCTATTATGAAATAACATAATTCAATCATTTGGAATTAGAACTAAGACAAAATTACAACAGCCTATCTAATAGCATGTTGTCGAAAACGTGCCAAGATTTTTCAAAAACACGCATTTTTAGTTAAAGTTTAAAAAATCAATAAACAAAACCACTCCATAAAAATTGCAAGTACAGCAGCAATTCATTATTTCATCCTTTTTACCTAGCATTTTTGATTCGATCATTATAGCAATAAAGCCAATTGAAGCCAATAGATGTCAAATGACACATCAAAAATCACTCTCAAGATCTCTCCTTTTATATTTAATCATGGTTTTCAAAAGAAAGCTAAACATTTAAAATAATAACTACCATGAAATCAAAACACAAAGAGCTGTCTTATTTCTCATTAAGACTACAGGAATTACTCAATACAAGTTTTCCAGAATTATCAGGAGATACAATATATATTTCAAACCGTGTCCAACTCGCTGCAAATGCATACCAAGAAGCATTCACATCAGGAAATTCAGTAGAAATATGTACAGAAATTGCTGAATATATTCTTTTTGAAGGTTTACATTTTTCCGTATTTGATACAGTTTTCACTGTCGTATGCAACGAATTCGATACTATAATGGCAGACGAAGAACTCCGCCCTTTTGCAATCAAGATGATGTCTGTCTGTGAAACGATCTTTTTTGAATACAACCTATCTGATGATTTTGGTGGCAGTCCAGAATTCGATTTACTCTATACGGAACTCGTAGGAACCATTCAAATCTGGATTGAGGAAAATGGCCTTCAATAAAAAAGAGCATTTGAAGCACAATATTGAGACGTTACAAATTGCATTCCAGTTAGAACAAGAGAAACGTCAGGCTACCGAAACTGAAAGAAAGCAATTGCAATTATTCAGTGGTTTCGGTGGCCTTAAATTTGTATTGAATCCTGTAGAATCGCCTGATGCAATTAATCAATGGGTGAAATCAGAACAGGATCTATTTCCTTTCACATTGGAACTTCATCAACTTTTGCGACAAAATGCATCAGACGAAAAACAATATCGTCTTTATTTCGATAGCATCAGAAGTTCAGTGCTAACAGCATTTTATACGCCATCCCCTGTTATCGAAGCCATTTCAAATTCCTTGCAAGAAAGTGGAATAAGCATTGAACGCTTTTTAGAACCATCAGCAGGAAGAGGCTCCTTTCTTGATGCCTTTAAAAGTCATAGAGTATCACAAATTGACGCTTACGAAAAAGAAGTACTAACAGGCAAGATCTTAAAACAACTACATCCTAGTAGTAAAATTCATGTAACTGGATTTGAAGAAATCCCAAATAGTGAAAAAGAAAGCTACGATGTAATTGCTAGTAATATTCCATTTGGTGATACTTCCGTATTTGACCTTTATTTCATCCGTGGTCAGGATGATGTGCGTAAACAAGCTGCTCGAAGCATTCACAACTATTTCTTCTTGAAAGGAACAGATATGCTACGAGAGGGTGGCATTTTAGTATTTATTACCTCGCAAGGGGTTCTAAATAGTCCTAAAAACGAACCAATCCGAAGGGCATTGATGCAAAACAACAACCTGATTTCCGCTATTCGTTTACCTAATAATCTATTCACCGATTTTGCAGG
This sequence comes from Flavobacteriales bacterium, assembly GCA_038241955.1. Taxonomy (GTDB): domain Bacteria; phylum Bacteroidota; class Bacteroidia; order Flavobacteriales; family Flavobacteriaceae; genus Flavobacterium. The sequence goes on from JBBSSR010000016.1 coordinate 37,410, forward strand.
AACAGAAGTAGGTAGTGATTTGATAGTATTACAAAAGAATACTGGAAAGCAAGAAATGTCCAAGTTAGAGGAGCAATTTTGCCAAACCTATACCACTTCAGACAATACTTCAAACAATCTTTTATTTGAAAATCTTCAACGTATTGTGCATACCACTTTACATAAAGGAACCGATATGTATGGTAAACCTGCGTCGATCTATGAACATCGCGATGGTGTTGAAGGTATTGCAAAGGATCTCAAACAAATGTTGATTGCCGATCTTTCAAATCGACTAGATATTAATTTATACAATAGACAAAACAATCCGAAAACTGAGTTACCTATTCTTGAAAAAAAAAGTGTTAGACCTAACATAGTAGAACACCAAACAATAAAACGGGAGGCTCAAAATTTATCAACCACAGCAATGGGTGGTACTAATGAGGTTCAGCTTAGTTTGCTTGATCTTTTTGAAAATGAAGTGCAAACCATAGCTTTAGTTAATCCTACAAAATTAAAAAAACAAATTCCTCAAAGGAGAAGAGCTGTAATTGGTCGTCAAGGAAATTTATTCAATTGGCAATATCAAACTAACCCACCACCAACTCCTACTACTCCATTCAATAGTCCTAAATCAGTCGTTGCTGGTGATTTATTTTCGGGGGTAAACGGTAACAGTCAAAACCAAGGCATTTTATTAATTAATGATAGTATCTCACCTACAATTTACACAGGAAAAATTGAATCATTCCATCGCTCAGAATGTCTAGTTGTTGAAAAAGGATTGGTTGGTTATCTCAAAGATTTGAATTCAAATAAAGTGGAGGCAATTTTCCATCCGTTGCAACTACATCCAACCCAAAGAGCAAGAGCTGAATCTTATATACAAGTAAGAGATACCTATCTCGATTTATATCAAAAGGAAGTTGAAAAACAAAGGGAACACAAGCAAGAAAGAGAAACTTTAAACCAACTATATGACACATTTGTAAAACGGTATGGTACTTTAAATAATGCTGAGAATATCAAACTTATTAAAACCGATAGCGCTGGAAAAGAAATTCCTTATCTCGAACGAGTAGTGGGTGGTGTGGTGCATAAAGCAGACATATTTCATTAACCAGTTAGTTTTTCCATAAGCACATTGGCAACCGATAATCCTGATGAGGCATTAGCTGCATCATTAAATAAGTATGCAAAAGTCAATTTAGATTACATGTCTGAAATAAGTGGACTATCTGTAGATAAACTAAAAGCATCCCTAGATGGGCGAATTTTTTATAATCCTATAGAAGAGCAATACGAAATTTTGGAAAAATGGGTATCAGGTAATGTCGTAGAGAAAGCGGATGCATTAAAACTATACGTAGAAAAGAATATTCAAGACAACGAATCTGCCCAAAGCTTAGCTGTTTTAGAAGATTCCAAACCAATCCGAATCGAGTTTGAGGAATTGGATTTTAATCTTGGTGAACGCTGGATACCTACTGAAATCTACAATCGATTTGCAACCAATTTATTTGACACGAATGTCACTATTTACTACACGGAAAACACAGATGATTTTTCCATTAGTTGCGGACAAAAGAACGTGCATATTTGGGATAAATATGGCATAAAATCCCAAAGCCGCACTTTTGATGGAATTGCTCTGCTTAAGCACGCTTTGGTAAACACTACTCCCGATATCACCAAGAATATTATGGTTGGAGATCAAGAAGTGAAAGTCAGGGATATGGAAGCCATTCAGATGGCTAATACTAAAATTGATGAAATCCGAAAGGCTTTTACGGACTGGTTGTTTGACCAAAATGATGCCTTTAAAAAAGAACTGACTGATAAATACAACAACACTTTCAACTGTTTTGTACGACCTCAATACAATGGTAGTCATCAGGATTTCCCAGGTTTAGATAGAAAAGCATTAGGAATTGACGATCTCTATTCCAGTCAAAAAGATGCTGTTTGGATGATAAAACTAAATAATGGAGCTATTTGTGATCATGAAGTAGGAGCTGGAAAAACACTTATTATGTGCTGTGCTGCACAGGAAATGAAGCGTTTGGGGCTAGCGCATAAACCGATGATTATAGGACTCAAAGCAAATGTGCATGAGATAGCTGAAACTTACCGTAAAGCCTACCCTCACGCTAAAATCTTGTATCCTGGAAAAGAAGACTTTACTCCCCAGAAACGATTGCGAATCTTTGGAGATATCAAAAATAATGACTGGGACTGTATTATTCTGACACACGACCAGTTCGGTATGATACCACAATCACCAGAGCTACAAAAAGAAATTCTGCAAACAGAACTACACAGTGTAGAAGAAAACCTCGATGCATTGCAGGCACAGGGAAAAGAAATATCAAGAGCTATGCTCAAAGGAGTCATTATCCGAAAACAAAACTTAGAAGTAAAACTCAAAACACTTGAACATGATATCGAGAGCCGAAAAGACGATGTAGTGGATTTTAAAATGATGGGAATTGACCATTTGCTGGTGGATGAAAGCCACCGCTTTAAAAACCTGATGTTCAACACCCGTCACGATCGTGTTGCAGGATTGGGCAACATGCAAGGAAGTCAGAAGGCTTTAAATCTTCTTTTTGCCATTCGTACTATACAAGAGCGAAGCGGAAAAGATTTGGGAGCTACTTTTCTATCAGGAACTACTATTAGCAATTCACTTACTGAATTATACCTTTTGTTCAAATACCTTCGCCCACAGGCTTTGAAGAAACAAGGTATTTCCTGCTTTGACGCTTGGTCCGCTATCTATGCTCGCAAGAAAACCGACTATGAATTTTCGGTAGCTAATAATATCGTTCAGAAAGAACGTTTCCGATATTTCATCAAAGTGCCAGAATTGGCTCAGTTCTATTCGGAGATAACCGATTACAGGACCGCCAAAGATATAGGCATTGAAAGACCTGAAAAGAATGAAATACTCCATAACATTCCACCTACTCCACAACAAGAAGTATTTATCCAAAAACTAATGGAGTTTGCTAAAAGTGGAGATGCAACACTACTGGGAAGGGCAAAACTATCGGACTCGGAAGAAAAAGCGAAGATGCTCATTGCAACAGACTATGCTCGTAAGATGTCACTGGATATGCGAATGATCAGTGCTAATTATGATGATCATCCTGACAATAAAGCATCTCACTGCGCGGCTAAAATTGCACAATATTACAATCAGTTCAATGCACAAAAAGGAACTCAGTTTGTTTTCTCAGATTTAGGAACCTACAAGCCTGGCGTATGGAACCCGTATTCCGATATTAAACGAAAGTTGGTAGAAGACCATAATATTCCAGCTCACGAAATCCGGTTTATACAAGAAGCTAAAAATGACAAGATGCGTAGAGAATTCATTAACGCGATGAACGAAGGAAAAATAAGAGTATTATTTGGTTCTACCGACATGTTAGGAACAGGTGTAAATGCTCAGAAACGTGCCGTAGCTGTACATCATTTAGATACGCCGTGGAGACCGAGCGATTTGGCACAAAGAGACGGTAGAGCAGTTCGCAAAAGCAATGAGATTGCCAAAAATTTTGCAGACAATAAAGTAGACATCATTATCTATGCAGTCGAAAAATCTTTGGATAGTTATAAATTCAACTTGCTGTATAATAAGCAATTGTTTATCGATCAGTTAAAGAACAATACTATAGGCAAACGTACTATTGATGAAGGTGGTATGGATGAGAAATCGGGAATGAATTTCTCAGAATATGTAGCTATACTCTCTGGTAATACCGAACTATTAGAGAAAGCCAAACTCGAAAAAAAGATTACTTCTCTTGAAAGCGAACGTCAGGCATTTACCCGTTCTAAATTCACTTCCAAATATAAATTAGAAGATAACATGGCTACTCTGGATTCGGCTACATCTCGTCTCACCCGTATGAACCTTGATTGGGAAAACCTTCAAAAACGAATTCAAAAATCACAGGACGGAATACTATTAAACCCTATTCAGCTTATCGGCTTGCCACTTAATGCTGATGTAAAACAGATTGGTGCAAAACTACATCAACTCTCTGAAAAAGCTCGCACCGAAGGCCAATATGAGGAAGTTGGAACACTGTATGGATTTACTATTTTGGTAAAAACAGAGGTGTCTCAAAAAGAGGGAATCGATATCAAAGATAATCGGTTTTTTATTCAGGGAGAAAGTTCCATCAAATACACCTATAACAACGGACAGTTGGCATCTGATCCTAAATTGGCTTCGATGAATTTTCTCAATGCCATGGAAAAAATACCGGGATTAATAGAGCAAGAACAAAAGAAGATTAATATGTTGCAAAAAGACCTGCCTGTCCTTCAAGAAATAGTTAACAGTTCGTCGACTAAAGAAAATGTGCTCAGCGATTTAAAGAATGAATTGGCAACACTAGATCAAAAAATTCAATTATCCATTACGCCAGAACAAAATCCACAAGAGCAAGAAGTAGAACAAAAAAAAGATCAGATCGCACAGGCAGTTCCAAAGATAAAAACGTTTTAATTATATAGTTGAAAGCATAACTCGTTACTAACTAATCCTTTTTTTTATCATCTGTTTTTGGTACTAAATGTTTCAAATCTGGGTCATTTTTAATACGTTCCAGTTCATCTGATACAATCTGAATAACGTCCTGTTTTATCTGCATATAATTGGCTTCTATATCGTGTTTCATTCTATCTTCTCCCTGCTCGTTTACAAAAGAAAGTATTTCGGGGATTTTTTGATAGTTTTTAGTTTCAGCAGCCACTTTCTCATTGTCTACTACAATTTCAGCATGGAAAATCTTTTGTTCAATTCGCTCATCAAAGTTATCAGAAACGGCTCCCACAAACATACCCTGTGTAAGGGTTGAGATCTTGGAAGCTGGTATCAGGCTTTCTAATTGCGTAGAAATAGATGTCGATTTATCATTACGATTGATAGTCATGCTCTGACGTCTCTGCAATATTTTCCCAAAGCGTTCCGAAAGGCTTTTAGCCGTTTCTCCCACTACCTGTCCACTAAAAATATTACCAACAGTATTCTGAATAACCTTACTTTCTTTGTCACCGTAATCTCGGGTCAATTGAGAGTAATCTTGGAATCCCAAGCAAACAGCCACTTTATTGCTTCGGGCAGTCGCAATTAGGTTATCCAATCCCCTAAAATAGATTGTAGGTAATTCATCTATGATTACAGAACTTTTAAGTTGCCCTTTTTTATTGATCAGTTTTACAATGCGAGAATTATACAATCCTAGCGCCGCGGAATATATGTTCTGGCGATCTGGATTATTGCCTACACAAAGGATTTTAGGCTCATTAGGGTTATTGATATCCAACGAAAAATCATCACCAGTCATTACCCAATAAAGCTGCGGCGAAATCATCCTAGACAGAGGGATTTTAGCAGAAGCTATCTGCCCCTGCAATTGGTCTTGCGCCCCACCCTGCCAAGCATCCATAAAAGGAGAAAGGTAATTTTCTAAATCTGAATAGGTCGTCAGAATGGTAAACACATCTGCATACTTTTTATTTAAAAGTTCAATAGCATGCGGAAACGTACAGTACTTTCCGTTTTCGTAGATCTTCAAGAACCAGATGATGGCAGCTAAGAGGATAATTGGGCTTTCCACAAAGAAATCACCCTGCTTTTGTATCCAAGAACGGTTCAGGTTGAGCATAATGGTGTACGCCGACTCATACGCATCGGATATATCAGTCATAAAATCTGGATTGATAGGATTGCAACGATGACTTTTTCTTGGATCATCAAAGTTGATTACATAAAATTTTGGTTTTACTTTATACTTATCGGTATGTTTCAATAAATGGTTATACGCAACAGTTGAAAGATCATCAAATTTAAAATCATAGATATACATCGAAAAACCTTTTTCGATTTGTTGCTTTATATAGTTGTTCACAATTGCATAGCTTTTACCAGATCCAGGTGTACCCAAAACAATGGTTGCCCTGAAAGGATTTACAATATTAATCCAACCATCATGTTGCTTTTTATTATACCAAAACTTAGTTGGTAAGTTGACAGAATATTCATTTTGCATTAGTTGCGTTTCCTGCATAAAACTTTCGTTTTCGATGTTAAACACATCATCCATAAGATTGTTTTTGAGCAACCTGCTCATCCAAACACCAGCCATCAGAAGGGCAATATATCCTAAAGTCAAAGTAAGTATATAAAAGAAAGCAGCCATTTGAGTGGGAAGTTTTAGTAAAGGGATATTTAAAAAGAATAATAGAAAACCTAAGGCTAATGCTATATAAATCTTGCTCCAAGTAATCTTTTCATTTTTCACACCCTTGGTTCCCAAACAGCTCAAAGCCAGCAATAGCAAAGCAAATACTTTCGTGTAAAGTGTGTGAGAAAACAATCCTGCTGTCCGCTGAAAATTCCCAAGCACTTTATCGATAATTGAGAGTGTCCATCCTTCTTCTCTAAAAAAGCCATAACAGAACCAGTAACAGTGCATCAACGTGAGCAATATGCTGACTGCTCTCATAAATTCCATAATCTTGGCCAAGCCTCTCATGTCATCTTCTCCCTGCATAATTGTAGTATTTTAAAATTATTATGGCTTCTTTCTGCTTTTTCTTTTTTTCTTCAGGCGGTCGGTAAAAGCCTGTTCCTCGTAATCTTCTCCCTGTGCTTGGGGAAGTAGCCCTCCAAAACTTTCTATACTATTGTGTTCGACACTCCCATAAACAGAATCATCCCTGTTTATAAAATCAAATAAATCGTGAGGTTTGTTGTTTTGTAAGTCTTTCGAAATTGGGTTGACTGAAACTGTATTTCCATCTTCTGTATTTTTAATTTCCGGTTTGTGATTGTTGTTCCACCAATCGTTGAAGACATTGGCTGAATATGCTGTACCTAAACGGGAGCCATTCCAAATGGATTTAGTATTATGGTCAATAAAAGTGATACCATAAATACGTCCCATTTCATTTCTGCGGACAACAACATTAATACCTCTTTCTGCTAATTGGTTTTTAAAACCTTGCTCCTCTTTTTCTAATTTAATAACTGCTTCAATATCCCTTATTATCAATCGTTTTAAATTACTTTGTTTAAGTTTTACTTTAGAGTCTTCAAAATAACTTTGAAGCTGAATATGACCTGCATTCTTTCCAAATAGAGATGCTTTAAACGGGTTACTTGCTTTTATTCCATCTTCATTAAGTACAAAATAAACCAAGCCTTGTTTGAGTTTTCCGTGCAGTTCACCCTTTACTTCTTCTACTTTAATATTGGAAAGGGATAACAAAGCATTGTATTCTCCCAAACTTTGGAACTGATACTGTTTTGGCAGATAACGTACAACCGAAGCAACCTGACTCTTGAGATCATTAGTTTTATAATCAATTGGAGTTATTTCTTTCTTATTTCCATTTTTCTGTTTTTCTATTGCAGATATTAATCCATATTTTTTTTCTAGTTCACGGCAGACATTCATCGACTTTTTACGCTCATAACTATCCGAAATTTTTCTCCCCTCTTCATTGACACAAACCGATACAATATGGATATGAGTACGCTCAATATCAGTGTGTTTAAACACAACGAAAGGTTGCGCCTCATACCCCATTTGTTTCATATACTCCTGTGCAATAGTTTTAAATTTTTCATCGCTGACATTATCCTTCGGGTCGGGATTGAGAGAGATATGTACTACCGTTTTCTCCGTTTTGCGATTGGCTAACAGATATGGTTCAAAAGAACGAGACAACTGAGCTGTTGAATAATGTCCATCGGGAGTTTCCAAAATCTTATGAGCATACAAAATCTCTGCACCTTCTTTCTCAACTTTAAGCTGATTATAAGAAAGTACACCCACCAAGTTTTGTCCTCTACCAATTTTAGCTACCATTTCACATGTCTTTTTTAAGATGTTTTTCTTCAAATTCTCGAGTAATTTGTATAATCCGCTGACATAATATTGCCATCTCAGTTGTGTGATTTTCGAGTTTATAGAGATACGCAGCAGCTTTTTTCTCCGAAAAATTGCGATAAAGTAACTTTACAATTTGATTATAATTCACTCCAACGGCTCGGAATTGACCGTATAATGTTGTCAGGCGCATATAATAATCCATGGTTGCCTTGTCAATTTTTACCGTTTTAACAGTCTTTTGAAAAATACAGGCAGTAATAAAATGTGCCTTCACATTCATTCTTGACTGCTCAAAAAGAGAAAGAAAACGGGCGTTCTCTTCTTCATTGAGCGATATGGAATAACGGAATACTGCAGGATCCGTTTTAGGATTACGTCCAGATTTTCTTTGTTGTCTATTATTTTTTTCTTCCATAAAAAATCCAATTATAATTTTATAAAACATCGACTTTGGAGAATGTTTTTTAGCTCCCTGCGGGGCAAGTTGTTTTGAGCTGCGGAATACATTCCGAGCAGCTCAAAACACAACTTGCTCCTTTCTGGTGAAAGGAAAATCCGCCCTTTCGGGACGGATTAAAGTTAACAGGGAAAAACGGCTTAAGGCCGTTCTAGTAGATAACCAAATATTGATTTGATCTCTCCATTATAATTCATAATTAAAGCTATTACAAAGTAAATCCCTCTAAATGGAATCATTGCATTGTGACATACTGCCAAATAACTCCTTCAAACGCCAATCAAAGACAGTTTAATAGTACACAGTATGTATCTACATTTCTTTGTATTAGCAAATGATTGTATTTAGGTAGGTATGTAGCAACGTACTTACATATGTACAAGCAAACTTGTTGATAGATTGGTGTAGCAAATTACATATGCAAAAACATAAAGACATAGATGAGTACGCATATTTATGAATACTGAACTCTTGTATTACATAAGTAAAGAAATAATACAGTACTCGAATATCTATGGGGAAACATAAAGAATTCTATAAAAACATTCTGCATTATAGTTGCACAACCCTACATCCGTTGATACTTAAAACTTTGCAAATTAATAAACATAAGTGAATAATTAAAAACAGTTATACATATGAAAACAGAACACAAAACAGTATTTATTGCCTTTTCATCCCAAAAAGGAGGTGTTGGCAAAAGCACATTTACAGCGCTTGCCGCTAGTACACTACACTATCGACTGGGTTATAATGTAGCAGTGTTTGACTGTGACTTTCCACAGCACAGCCTGATAAAAATGCGGACACGTGATACGACAATGATTATGGAAAACGATGTATTCAAACGGATGGCCTATAAACAATTTACGACTATCAACAAAAAGGCGTATCCTATTATGCAACATAAAGCCGAAGGCCTACTGGAAGCAGCACACAATTTTATAGAATCATCAACAATACCCATTGATGTCATCTTTTTTGATCTCCCTGGAACGGTAAACACTCCTGGCATTTTGAATGCATTGGCGGGTATGCATCATATTTTCACACCTATTACAGCAGACCGTGTGGTAATGGAAAGTACTCTTATTTTTACACAGTTGATGGTAGACGTAATTATGAAAAAAAGTGAATCATCCATAGAAAGCATTAGTCTATTTTGGAATCAAGTAGATGGACGCGAGCGTTCTCCTTTGTATGAAATCTATAACGAGCTTATTAGTGATTTGGGACTAAGCCTTATGCAATCACAAATTATGAACAGTATGCGTTTTCGTAAAGAATGCGAAACCGATATCAAGACTGTTTTTCGATCCACTTTACTTCCACCCGATGAGCGACTCATGAAAGCCTGCAGATTAGACTTGTTTATGACCGAATTTTTGAGAACAATTCAATTGTAGTGCTATGCAGAAAGATCACCAAAAGAAAGTAACGCCTGAAATTGACGAAGAGCTCATGATGTCAATAATGGCTGATGGTATAAAAAAGGAAGGTCTGCATATTCCTTCTGAGAATTCCTCAGAGGTGGAAAAAGAAAAACTGCTAACAAAAGAGCGAAGCAGATCAAGAAAGACAAGTGAGACAGATTACGAAAAAATATTTTTTAAAAGAGCTGAAACTAATGCCCGAAATGGCAAATCAGTGTATATACGCCAAGATTTTCATGAGAGATTGTCGCGTATTGTACAGGTTATCGGTGAAGATAAGATAACCATTTACGCCTATCTTGATAACTTGTTGGAACATCACTTTCAAGAATTTGAAGAACAGATTACTAAGAGTTATAACGATAAGTATAAACCAATTTTTTAGCCATGGAAACATTGATTGTAATCTGTCTACTGATCGTCATTGTACTATTAGCAAAAGACAAAATTATCGTTACAAAGGTAGTATCTAAGCAAAAAAAGGGCTCACGAATAAATAGGCATCTCCCTGATATTATGGGAAAGTCTAAATCCACTAAAAGTCTTTCAATGCCAAATAGTACCAATGAAAGCCAAAATAGCGATTTGGATATTGAAACAAATAATTTTGATCCCGAGATCGACCAAGAAGATTTCGATAGAGAAATTCCACAGGAAGAACTGGATGAAGATTTTGGAAATGTACCTGATTTTGAAGAGGAGGAAGAAGAATGGAACGGGTACAGAGAAACAGGTGGTGATGATAGTTTTGGTTTTGCTACAGGGGTTACCTTCGAAGAACTAAGTGCCGTGGGGATGTTGCTTCAGCAAGAAACGTTAGAGCCTTCTCAACAAGATACAGCGGTTAAAATTGTTCTAAAAACACAAGGAACCGAACTTTTTACTCTACTTGAAAACTCAATGGAAAATGCCTCTCAAAAAATTGCTCAGCTATTGGATAAGAGTTTTTCCACCGAAAAAGATTCTAGTTCTTCTATTATGCGGATAAATGATTTTGAGGGATTTGATATTGGGGAGTTTGTGTGAGCAATCGCCTCAATATTAATCTATATTGCTCTATCAAGTCGTTTATGAATGAATGATATTGTGTTTAGAATATCCAGAGCTTCTTCTTCTGTAATCTCAAACTTTATTTTAGGCTCATGAGCAGTAGGATTTCTTATCAAACCAAAAACACCTTTTATTAAATTACAAAGCCCTAAATGTTCACTTCTGTCAGTGTCGTTTTTCAAATAATTTATTTGAATCATTGGGTTGTTAGTTGAAAATGCAACTTCTACAAGAGCATTACCATCAGCATAAAGACCTGTCTTTTTTCGCAATCTGTCAGCAATACTCTTCGTTGCTTCAAAAACCGAATGAAAATAATTCTCTACTAACAATTCAGCTTTACAATATTCAAATATTATTATATGGACATTTCGATTTTCTAATTTATGCTTTAATCGACTTGCTCTTTGTTCTGCCTCTGCAATTGTATTAGCTTTTTCTACTTCTACATACTTTCCTGCTTCAGTAAGTTCTATTCCGATAAATGATAATCGTTTATTAATTTCTAATCTTCTATTGTGAAAAATTTCTTCCTTACCAATATATCTGACAGGTTGTAAAGCATCTTGTACAAACCTTAATATGTGATTTGAACAATGATGCTGCTTTTGCCAATCAGCAAATGCAGAATATAATCTTTTCCACTTTGTGTTTTGGGGGTCTATATCGCGGATACTAGAATTTAAAAGGATTTGTCCGATTTCAGTGCCCGTTAAACCATCTGCCGTATCTCCAATTGTTCTACATAATCCCTCCAATATGTGCGCTTGAAATACGGGACGCTTAATATTTGCCATATTTTCTACTTTTCTTCTTGGTAATAAATTTTATAAAATTTTCTTCCACTTTCATCTGTTCCATTTTCAATCAGTTTTTTATCTCCATGAATGTAGATGTGAAAATTTTTATCCAATTTTAATACACTTTTAAAAACACGAGCTTGCTTTTTTACTGCTTTATTTGAGATTTCAAAGTTTTCAGAGGGAGCAATTTCATTATCCTTCCTGAAAGTTTTATCAAAATTTTGAAAGGATGCAATCAAACTATCATCTTCAAAGACTTTTTTCTCAAATTCTTGCTTGTCGAATTTCTCATGGTTCTTAAAATAATCAACTGAACGGTTTAAAAAATCTATTTGATCAGCTTTGGTTATATCAAAACCTTCAGATAATTGTTTAGTAACAAATTGTTTCGCTATTCCCAAAAATTGCTGAGTTTGATGGAAATCATTTTTTATAGGCTGTACATTCAGAAAATGTTCTTTCCAGTATTGGGCGTCTGTACTACGATTGGTATTATCAACTACAGCTATTAAATAGCCATTTTCTTTCTGAATATCAAAAATTAGACAGCCCTTATCTAATTTATTAATATTCATCCCTTTTTCGTCTTTTAAATTATAGCCGTCAATAGAATTACAAACTTTAAGAACTGTATCTTTATTTTCGGATTTAAATAAACCTATAGCATCTACCTGTTCTTCGCCAATCTTACAATCTTTAAAATATACCACCAATAACTCCCCAACTTTAATGTGAGGATGTACACTTTTATCGTATAAATAGCGTGCGCTATTTTGTGATTGTTCAACAAATGAATTGTTATCTTCGAAAATTGAACTAACAAATTGATACATTAGATTCAATTCAATTTTTGGTAAAGAGTAAAAAGAGAACAATTCTTCTAACTTGAAGTTGACCTCTACTAAATTTTTAAAGTAATGCTCTATATCTTCAAAATTAGTAAGATCATCAGAAAATCGAACCCCATCTCCATTGTTTTTATTTCCCACAAAATGAATAATAAGTTTATCCATTTGTCCTAATGTCATATCTTTCATCTGCTAGCTCTTGTAAATATCATTAGGTATCAAACCTTTTCCTTCAAAAAATTCAGCTACGGTATGGAAGTAAGATAAATCATTGTCTATCCAGTGGTCTTTAGACGCATGTTCGACCATAATAATTTGAAAATGCTTATTTTTTTTCACTCTAATATAATCAACAAACGAATTCAGTAATGTAAAAGCGTCTATTAATTTTGCTTTATCATCGTTTTTCCCTTCATAATATGGAGTACTAGGTTGATCTATAAATAAAAATTCCGGTATATGGTCTTGTTCAATATTTAATACATGTTCGTGTAATCCCAAATAGACACATAAGTGCATAAACATATAGTTTGAGGCACTCCCGACATTATCTAATGGAAACATTTGCCCATCAGGAATTAATTGCAAAATCATTTTGTCGCTGTTAAACTCTACTCGACTGGTTTTATATGTTGGCAAAGAGTTTAATAAATTGAAATTTCGTTGAATACTTTGATTCAACTCTGTTTTCATCAAAAATTTTATCTGCGATGTTTCTTGTGGTACTTTTGCCAATCTTTCTTTTTCCTCATTTAAGCTATTCAGTTTGATTTTATCAATAGGTTTGCTTACCACTCTCTTCAATATCTGCTCGTAAGCATACTTTATTTCACCAAGGGCAATAAATTTCTCTCCTTCTGATTGATAATTCTTTTTTATTTCGTTCAGTTGAGTTATTTGCTTGTCTATTCCCTGTATTTGCGTTCGTAATTCTTTCACATCTCCCGTAACCTTCAGTGGTTCTATATTTTTTTTTGAAAGATTAGCTTTGATGTTTTTCAAAGAAGATTCTAATGATTCTACAAACAGTTTAGTTTCATATGAATCTACTAATTGATCTGATAACTGCTGACTTAAAAATTCAATAGGCTGTAAGCTATCCGCAGATTTGTTAAGGTTCTTTTTATATAGATCGTATTCTTTTTGGTATTGGCTTATGGCATTAATTTGTGCTTGTATTGCATTCCTGCTTTTGTATAAACCATCAACTTCAGAAAACAATTTTGAATTTTCCGCAACTTTTTTTGTATTGGCAATCGTTTCTTTAATCACCAACATCGCATCATCTATATTGTCGATAGATTCGGAATATTCAATAAACTTATATGTTTTACATTTTTCGACCAGTTTAAATACTTCTGCCTCAAAATTTTTAGTTTTATTCTGATTGCCCTTTTCCTGATTTTGAATTGCTTTTAGCCCAACTTCAATTTCTTGTAAGCGTTCGATGGCCTTGATATTCTCCATATCATTTACGCCAATAACTAAATCGAAAATATGACTTAACGCTTTATCGTATTCTTCTTTTCCATAAAATGTGGTATCAAAATACGTTTCTGGCGCATCAATAATAGTTTGTGTTAATGAGTTAAAAAGCAGAAAGTGTCTATACGAAATATTGAATGTTGTTTTGCCTAAACCTTTTCCATATGGAAATCTTAAAGCATCACTAATTCCAAATTCCTCATCCAAAATTGTCTTAATTTCTGCAACTTCTTTATTACCCTCAGGATTGTCAGGAAATGAGCCTAAATTAAAAAAAACATCAGAAGAAACAGAGCCTTTACTTGGTGTTCTTCGAACTATTGATATTTCTTTTTCGTTTATTGTAAATCGAATCCCAAACCATAAAACTTTCTCTATAATTTCAGTAGGAATGGTTGCCTTGCCGGATAAAAGACAATAATCTATTACATTCCAAAAGCTTGTTTTACCAGTAGTTGAATCACCTGTAATAACGTTTACTTTATCTGGCAAAAAATAATAGCTTTTAGTTTCTGCATTTTCATCCTTAAACCAAAGCTTCATTTCGTGAAGTATAAATTTCATAATTGTATTTTTAGGGTTTTGTAGAGTTGGATAGTAGTATATTTCTCCAACATTAATAAAAACTTCGGTATAACTTCTTCTATTTTATTAAATCTATCTCCTAAGTTTTTGTTCTCTAAATTTAAAATAGCAGTATTTGCTATTTCGCTTCCTAAACTAATTTGATTACTAGTACGTAATAATATTAAAGCATTAATCGTAACTGGTAATAATGACAAATATCTTTTGTTGAAAGATGTAAACAATCTTGATTGTTCTTTTATCAGTTGCTCTAATTCTAATTCAATATCTTGGTTTTTAGATAAATAACTAACGGTTCTGTCATCCAATAAAAATGGTAAAATCAAACATGAACGAGCAATATCCAACTTATCGACGTTATTTAATATTGACAAATAAATACAACTTGCTATTGCTTCATTGTTGTAAACATAGTATATTTCTTTCATTGTTTTTTATATTTGTTTTCCCAATCAAAATGCCAGCCTATTTCAAGGTTATCGGATAGAGCGTAATAATGTCCATTACTAAATTCAGCACCTAAAGCTGAAAATCCAGTTATATATAAATCTTGCTTTCTGATGTAGTCAACTAAATCAATAGCCAAATTTTTGACTTCATCCTCTAAGTCATTAATAGATGAACCATCATTTATTTTTCTCTCTATTTGTCTATATTTAGCTTTAAATTCATTTGTCCATATTTGAATACTATTATTTTTAAATTCCTTTATATCAGTAAGTAAAATAAAATTTTCTTCTTCAGACCAATAAGTAAAATGGTTTAAAAACTTAAGCATTTGAGTAGTGTAGTCCCTAATATCATTTGAACCGGCTTGTATTTCTCCTATGTCAAGCAGTTGCTTTATGAAAATTTGATTTTCTAAATCATCTGGTAATAGAACAGGAAATTCTCTTCTAGGTAAAGGTTTAATTTCTGTTGCTACTTTAAAACATTTACCAAACCTCTTAGCAAAATCTTCACTCGAAATCTCAAATTTTTTTCGATCCTTAATGTCTAAATATTTTGCCATATTCAAATTGGAGGATAAACTTTCAAATATTGGATCAACTAAATCATCATGATAATATTTTTCCAAAAGTCTATCCTTAATCTTTTTTATTATTCCGTCATTATCAGTTTCTATTACTAATTTTTTCAAGAACAGTTTAAGTTTATTTTTACCCAGCTTACCAACATTTTTAATATACTTCTTTAGTGTTTCATCTTGGGTTTTCTTTTCCAATTCATCTATTTTCAAAACTACTTTATCAATATCACTATCCAATTTGAATAGAGTTAATGTAGTTATAAAATCATTATTGTTTTCGCTTTTATTAGTAACTAAAATAAATTCATTCTCATTGAGAAAGCTAGAATTTTTCTTATCTGCATTAATAAAATCAGTCCAATTGTTTAGGGTTTTCCATAGATCTACATCTAAAGTAGTTAGATTCTGTATATCCCCAGTTGCATTCTTTACAATCGAATGTTTTGTCTGATACATTATTACTGTTCCGTCTTGCTTTTCAATATGAACATCATCTTTAACTTCAAAACCAATCTTTTGTCCTTGTTTAAGATCAATTGCTAAGTACATGAAGTAATAGAATTGATATTCAAATCCAATTGCTATTGGTCCGGCAGTATGTTGATCTTGTATAGAATTTGTTTCAGCCATATTATTACTTTACATGTTTTGATTAGAATTTATTTAATCAATTATTTCTTATTTCTAAGACAGGCTAATATAGTATTATTTGGTGTCAAAAACTCCCCTTTTAAACAAATAAAACCGTAAAAGTTATTTTGTTCTCTGTCTTTAAATACTTTTAATTTAGAAGATAGAAAATAAGAAGATAGAAATATGTTAATCTTAATTCTTTCTGGTAATTCTATTTGTTCCAGGTACTTGAATCTTGGCTTGTACCACTTATTTGAAACTACTATACTGTTATCATTGTCAGACATAATACCTATGGTATTATTTTCAAACTTGTAGGAGCAAATTGGTTGCCATTGAAGATGAGGATAGAAATTAAACTGTACTGATGTTCTTGCATTACTTATCAATTTCGTAATAATCAATTTAATCACTTCATTTTGCATATTGCGATTTACGATATGCTACTATGTATTTGACGAACAAAGTAAATAATTGATGCAAATTATTAAACACATTTGCTGTTTAAAAAACTGTTACTTCAACAGGCAACTTAAGAACATTTTATATTAAAATAAATATAGAGAACCTCCTACAGCCAAACAAATCCAATCAAAGACAACTCATTATAACGTCTTTACTTCTCCAATAGATTTGCTTAAAAATCTGCAAGTAGCAGAAAATAAGTAACAATCTAATTCATTAAAATCATGGAGAAACTAACAAAAAAAAGAGGAATGACAGGCGTACTGTTAATCTCAGCATTTGGAGCTTTTGCTCAAGGAAATGGAACAGCGGGTATCACTGAAGCGACCCAAATGGTCACCTCCTATTTCGATCCCGCAACCCAACTTATTTATGCTATTGGAGCTGTGGTCGGGCTAATCGGAGGTGTAAAAGTGTACCAAAAATTCAGTAGTGGAGATCCCGATACCAGTAAGACGGCATCAAGCTGGTTTGGGGCTTGTATTTTCTTAATTGTAGCCGCTACCATTCTTCGTTCCTTCTTTCTTTAACAATTGATATATGAACAATTATAATATCAATAAAGGAGTTGGAAACACAGTAGAATTTAAAGGACTCAAAGCGCACTACCTTTTCATTTTTGCGGGAGGTCTGCTTGGAATTCTTGTGCTGGTAATGGTCCTGTATATCATTGGAGTGAATTCCATTGTTTGTTTGGGGTTTGGCGTCGGTGGTGGTTCTCTAATTATCTGGCAAACCTTTTCACTTAATAATAAGTACGGCGAACACGGACTCATGAAAGTTGGCGCAAGAAAAAGACATCCACGCTATATTATTTGTCGCAAGTCCATCCACCGATATGTTAAATCATTAAAAAATAGACAGTCATGAGAAATACATCCAAAGCCGCTACATTGGAATGTAAATTTCCTTTACTGGCTGTAGAAAATCACTGTATCCTTTCTAAAGACGCGGATATAACAGCTTGCTTTCAGGTGTATTTACCAGAACTTTTTACGGTTGCTTCTGCCGAATATGAAGCTATTCATTCGGCATGGCATAAAGCAATTAAAACGTTACCGGATTTTACAGTGGTACACAAACAAGATTGGTTTATTAAGGAGGACTATGCTCCAAAAATGGATCAGGAAGATTTGAGCTTTTTAGGCAAATCGTATCAACAACATTTTAACGAGCGTCCCTTTTTAAATCATTATTGCTATCTCTTTTTGACGAAAACCACAAAGGAACGAATGCGTACCCAAAGTAATTTTTCCTCATTATGTAAAGGGTCTTTAATCCCTAAAGAAATTCGAGATAAAGAAACTATTCACCATTTTATGGAAGCCGTAGCGCAATTTGAAAGAATCCTATATGATTCAGGATTATTGAAACTAACTCGGCTAAGTGAAGAGGAAATTATCGGTACAGATGAAAAACAAGGGCTGTTAGAACAGTATTTCACGTTATCGAGAGAAGCGGGAACACCGATGCAGGACATTGCCTTAGGACCAGAAGAAGTACGTATAGGAAACAAAAGAATATGCCTGCATACACTTTCCGATACTGAGAATCTACCCAGTACTGTATCGGCTGATACCCGTTATGAAAAGCTTTCCACCGATCGCAGTGATTGCCGTCTGTCCTTTGCAGCTCCTATGGGATTACTACTAAGTTGCAACCATATTTACAACCAATACCTGTTTTTAGATAATAGTGATGAGAATTTGAGAAAATTTGAAAAGTCCGCAAGGAATATGCACTCCCTGGCTCGCTATAGCCGAAGCAACCAGATAAACAAAGAGTGGATTGAGCGTTACCTGAACGAGGCACATTCCTTCGGACTTTCTTCTATACGAGCTCATTTCAATGTAATGGCGTGGTCTGATGACCCAAACGAATTAAAACAAATCAAAAATGATACTGGGAGCGCTATGGCGCTTATGGAATGCAAACCAAGACATAATACTACAGATGTGGCTACATTATATTGGGCAGGTATTCCAGGCAATTCCGCCGACTTTCCCAGTGAAGAGAGTTTCTACACCTTTATTGAACCTGCTTTGTGCTTTTTTACTCAAGAGACCAATTATCAGAATTCGGCCTCCCCTTTTGGGATCAAAATGTCTGACAGGCTTACCGGAAATCCTATTCACTTAGATATTTCAGATTTGCCGATGAAAAAAGGAATTATTACCAATCGCAACAAATTCATTCTTGGTCCTTCTGGAAGCGGAAAATCGTTCTTTACCAACCACATGGTGCGACAGTATTATGAACAGGGAGCTCATGTGCTTTTGGTAGATACAGGAAACAGTTATCAGGGATTGTGTGAACTTATCAAAAGTAAAACTAAGGGAGAAGACGGTGTATATTTCACTTACACCGAGGACAATCCCATTGCTTTCAATCCTTTTTATACTGATGATGGTGTTTTTGATATTGAAAAAAGAGAAAGTGTTAAAACATTGATTCTAACCCTCTGGAAAAGAGATAATGAACCGCCGACCCGTTCTGAAGAAGTAGCTCTTTCTAATGCTGTGAGTGGCTATATCGAGATAATTAAACTGGAAAATACTAAACCGTCATTCAATGGTTTCTATAATTATGTACGTACCGATTACCGCAAGGTATTGGAAGAAAAACAAGTCAGAGAAAAAGATTTTGATTTGGCCAATTTTCTTAATGTCCTAGAACCTTATTACAGAGGCGGAGAATACGATTACCTGCTCAATTCAGAAAAACAACTTGACTTACTATCTAAGCGCTTTATCGTTTTTGAGATTGATGCCATCAAAGATCATAAAATCCTCTTTCCTATCGTGACCATAATTATTATGGAGGTGTTCATTAACAAAATGCGAAGACTCAAAGGAATACGGAAATTAATCTTGATAGAAGAAGCGTGGAAAGCGATTGCCAAAGAAGGCATGGCGGAATACATTAAATACCTTTTTAAAACTGTCCGTAAATTTTTTGGTGAAGCCATTGTAGTTACTCAGGAAGTCGATGATATCATCCAATCCCCTATTGTCAAGGAAAGTATTATCAATAATTCAGACTGCAAGATACTACTGGATCAGCGCAAGTATATGAACAAGTTTGATGATATACAGGCCATGCTCGGACTTACCGAAAAAGAAAAAGCGCAGGTTTTGTCTATCAATATGAATAATGACAATTCACGATTGTACAAGGAAGTCTGGATTGGACTTGGCGGAACTCACTCAGCTGTATATGCAACCGAAGTAAGCCTTGAAGAATATCTCGCTTATACCACTGAAGAATCTGAAAAACTCGAAGTAATGCAACTTGCTCAAGAATTGGGTGGTAATGTAGAACTAGCCATCAAGCGCATTGCTACTCAAAGAAGAGAAAAAGAAAATAAATTTTAATCCTTAAATTTTAAAACAATGAAACATTTAATTCAATTGGTGTATATGATTATGTTCTTAGTCGTTTCACCTGCAAAAGCCCAATTTGTGGTTACAGATCCTATTAACCTAGCACAAAGTATTATCGGTACAGCTCAGGAAATAGTCCAAACTTCTTCAACTGTGTCAAATGTGATTAAAAACTTCAAAGAAGTAGAAAAAGTATATAAGCAAGGAAAAGAGTATTACGACAAACTAAAAGCGGTAAACAATCTAATTAAAGATGCCCGTAAAGTGCAGCAGACTGTACTGATGGTAGGTGATATTTCCGAAATATATGTCACTAGTTTCAATAAGATGTTGAACGATCCCAATTTCTCACTGCAGGAACTCAATGCCATTGCCTTTGGTTATTCCAAATTACTCAATGAAAGTTCTGAGTTACTAAAAGATCTCAAACAAATTGTAAATAGTTCGACACTTTCACTCAACGATAAAGAACGTATGGAAGTAATAGACAGAGTTTACAAAGAGGTAAAAGACTATCACAATCTAGTACGATACTATACCAATAAAAACATCTCTGTTAGTTTTCTTCGAGCAAAAAAACAAAATGACAGTCAGCGTGTACTAGAACTCTATGGAAGTGATAATCAAAAATACTGGTAAACCGAACACTTATGTTAGTAGTTGAAAATAATAATCTCCACGAAGTATTACGCTCATTGTATGACGAAATGTTGCCACTATCATCTGATATGGCTGGTGTTGCTAAAGGTATTGCTGGACTTGGCGCTCTGTTTTATGTGGCTTTGAAAGTCTGGCAAGCGCTTAGTCGAGCTGAACCGATTGATATGTATCCACTATTACGCCCGTTTGCCGTAGGGCTCTGCATTATGTTCTTTCCCACCATTGTACTAGGAACAATCAACGGCGTATTAAGTCCCGTTGTTACTGGCACACACAGTATGTTAGAAGGTCAAGTGATGGATCTGAATGTTCTACAAGAACAGAAGGATCTTTTGGAACGTGAAGCTATGCTTCGAAACCCTGAGACAGCTTATTTGGCTTCAAACGAAGCTTTTGATGAAAAACTGGAAGAGTTAGGCTGGTCGCCATCAGACCTGGCGACAATGTCTGGAATGTATATGGACAGACAGGCTTACAAAATTGAAAAGGTAATAAAGGACTGGTTTCGGAATTTGCTGGAAATCCTCTTTCAAGCAGCAGCTTTAGTTGTTGATACCATAAGAACTTTTTTTCTAATTGTTCTTTCCATACTGGGCCCTATTGCTTTTGCCATTTCAGTCTGGGATGGTTTTCAATCTGCCATGACCCAATGGATCACTCGCTATGTAAGTGTTTATTTATGGTTGCCAGTTGCGGATCTGTTCAGCTCCATGCTAGCTAAAATACAGTCTCTTATTCTGGAAAAGGATATTGAAAGTCTTTCAGATCCCAATTTTATACCAGACAGTTCTAATACGGTGTATATCATTTTTATGATAATTGGAATCATCGGCTATTTCACTATTCCAACGGTTACGGGATGGATAATCCAAGCTGGAGGTATGGGCAATTTTAATCGTAATGTAAACCAAACAGCACAAAAGGCAGGAAATATTGCAAGTGCAGGAGCAGGTTCAGCAGCGGGTAACATTGGAGGGCAACTTCTATCGAAATAATTAATTTAAAAATTCAAAAAAAAAAAATGGAATTTAAAACCCTCCGAAATATCGAAAATAGCTTTCAGCAGATTAGACTTTTTACGCTGGTATTTATCCTATTATGTAGTGGAATCACAGGATATTCTGTTTGGAGATCTTATTCTTTTGCAGAAAAACAAAGAGAAAAAGTCTATATACTGGACAATGGTAAATCTCTTATGCTGGCACTCTCTCAAGATGCTTCCATAAACCGACCTGTAGAAGGCCGTGAGCACGTTCGTCGTTTTCATGAACTTTTTTTCACACTGGCACCAGACAAGAATGCTATCGAGAGTAATATGAAAAGAGCATTTAATCTAGCAGATAAAAGTGCTTTCGATTACTATAAAGACTTGTCTGAAAAGGGATATTATAATCGAATTATTTCAGGCAATGTACAGCAACGAATTGAAGTGGATAGTGTAGTCTGCAATTTTGATACCTATCCGTATGCAGTACACACCTATGCTAAGCAGTTCATCATCCGCTCCAGCAACGTAACCCAAAGGAGCCTTGTCACTACTAGCTATTTGCTTAATTCCGTCAGATCAGACAGCAATCCACAAGGGTTTAATATTGAAAAATTCAGTGTACTTGAGAACAAGGATGTAGAAATCATCGAACGCTAAATAATAAAAAAAATGGACAAGTTAAGATTATCAATAAACAACTGGGTAGAGCGATTAGAAACTCGTTGGGTACTATTGCCAATAGAAAGTCAAAGAAAAATCATCCTGTACTTTTTTATCGGCTATATACTAATTACCCTAGTTACAATTGTTGATGTGTGGCACGAAGTACAAAAATCTGCAACTGGTATTGAAGTAGAGCACATCAATTTACTTCCAAAGATTAAAGTGCCACATACAACAAAAGAAAACACAAATGAATTACTAATTTTTAAAGACAATTTATATGAAAGAAATTGCAAAAAAGAAGACTAGCGTATTGGTTACGGATAGTACTCAAAAAGAAGAACCCAGTACACCAGGTGATGCTTCAATTACTAAAATGGAGCGTTTTAAAAAACCGCTTGTCTTCTCATTACTTGGCATTGTATTTTTAGGATGTATGTACCTAATTTTCGCTCCTTCCTCTTCCGAAAAGGCTAAAAAATTAGAAGATATCGGACTTAATGAGGATGTTCCCGAGGCTACCGATAAAGGTATGCAATCTGATAAAAAGAAAGCCTATGAAGAAGAAATTCTCAAAGAGAAACAACAGAAGACCCAGGAAGCACTGAAGTCACTCTCTGATTATTGGAATTCTGATGGCAACGGAAAAAAAACCTCTGATAGCATAATACAGGAAGAAAAAGTGATTAACACTAGTAATGGTTCTATTAAAACTAAAGCAAATTCAGCTTTAAATAGCTACAATAATATCCAAAGTACATTAGATGGATTTTATGAACAGAATGATAGTGAAAATAATGCGCTTCGTAAGGAGCTGGCAGAGTTAAAAATGCAAGAAAAACAGAGAGAACCTACTTTAAACCCGATGGAAACACAGTTGGCTTTAATGGAGAAATCATATCAAATGGCAGCGAAATATTTACCAAAAGCATCACAAAATGATACGGAAGAAAAAGAAACGACTCTAAATAATAATACTGCAAGTTCTAAGAAAGAATCTTTTGTTGCTTTTCTTCCTTTAAAGAAAAATACTGTATCAGCACTGTACAGAGAGTCAAAGGATACTGAATTTATAAAGAATTGGGACCAAGAGAGAAACCTTGAATTCATAGGTTCAGACACGATAAATCAGGTCGTGAAACCAAAAAATAGTATCCGAGCCTGCATACACAAAACACAGACAATTACTTTGGAAAGTAATGTTCGCCTGCGATTACTCGAAGAAACTCGTACTCCCACTAGAACAATTCCAAAAGGAACTCTTTTAACAGCGATGGCTAAATTTCAAGAAGGGCGTTTGCAACTTCAAGTCATTTCTTTAGAGCTCGATGGAAATATTATTCCAGTAGATATTACAGTTTATGATTTAGATGGACAACAAGGGCTTTATTTACCCTACACCTCAGAGATGAATACTCTAAAAGAAATTGCCGCCAATATGGGAACAACTGCAGGAACAAACATAATGCTCTCTTCTTCTCCAGGACAACAGATCGTCTCAGATATGAGTAAAGGAGTAATTCAAGGAGTATCAAGTTATTTTTCCAAGAAAGTAAAAACTACAAAAATTACACTAAAAGCAGGACATCAATTATTTCTAGTATCCAAAAAATAACTTTATTAATCAAGTAAATAAATAAAAATGAAACAGTTTTTAAAATCAATTATTACTTTAACCTTAAGTTTAGGTTATTACGGTCAAACTATTGCTCAAAATAATAATATACCACTTATATTGGGTAAAATTGAACCTTATCAAATGGAGGTTACATATGATAAAACCTCACACTTGATTTTCCCTTCGACTATTCGCTATGTGGATTTAGGAAGCGACAATCTAATTGCTGGCAAAGCAGAAAATTCCGGAAATGTATTGCGTATAAAAGCAGCTGTTCACAATTTTGAGCAGGAAACAAATTTTTCGGTAATCACGGATGATGGTCGTTTTTATAACTTTAACGTCTTGTACAATCCTTGTCCCAATGTTTTAAATTATGATCTTTTAAAGATGCAGAAGTCTTTAAGCAAGTATAATACCAACGATGCACTTTTTGAAGAATTGGGTGGCAGTACTCCTACCCTAACTGGATTGCTATTTGAAGCCATTTACAAAAACGATAAAAGTTTTGTCAAGCATATTGTCTCCAAGAGCTATGGAATTGAATTTTCACTCAAAGGAATTTATATCCATAACGGAAAATATTATTTTCATACAGAACTCTGTAATGGTAGTAATGTACCTTTTGAGGTTGACTTTGTTAATTTTAAAGTAATCGATAAAAAAGTAGCTAAACGAACGGTATCGCAGGAAAGATTACTAGTTCCTATAAGAAGCTATAAGCCTTTAAATCCTGTAATCGAAAATTCCGAGGAAAAGAATGTCTTTCTACTAAATCAGTTTACCCTAGCTGATAACAAAATACTTCAGATAGAAATATTTGAACAAAACGGTGGTAGGCCTCAGATATTAAAGGTAAAAAATACCGATTTGATAAAGGCAAAGCTAGTAAATGAGATGCTCTTTAAAAAATAGGAAATCTTATAAAATAGAAAATAAAAAATATCTATTGATAGTGTTGTTTTTCACTATCAATAGATATTTTTCGTAAAAGCACAATGAATGATCCTCAAATAAAAAGGAATTAAATAAATAAAAGAGCATTATCCACTGATAAATTTTTTAAAATAAAATTATCTCAACATAGTTTTAACAGTAAAGAATTAAAACCTTGAATATTTCTTAGAACAATTACCAAACTGTATAAGTTATCTTAATTTTCTTATCTTTATATTTTTTTTCCTACATTTGACTCAGCAAACCGACATATGAAAAATCACTATAGAATGAAGAGTGAAATCTATTTAGCAGCTCAACAGGCAGCTTTTGCAGAACATCAAAATTATCCCGACTAAAGCAATATAATAATACCTTTTACCAGTTTTTTTTATATAAGGCGAGTTATAAAAATAAAAATAATAAAAAATAGAGTTATTTGTTCACAATATATCGGAATCTAATAAATCAAAATTACCTACCAATGAGACTATTTTTTAAAGTTCTTTTAATTTCCTTTTTTTTCGGACAACTAAAAACAGAAGCCCAATCGGCTCCTGTTATTAGTTACTCAACTCCCAATACTTATACTAAAGATGAAACTATTTCACCTCTAAAACCAGCAAATACAGGCGGAATTGTTTCTGGTAGTGAGGTCACTACGTTTGCCGGTAGTGGATCAATAGGTGAAGATGATGGAATTGGCAAATCCTCCAATTTTAGTTTTCCTCGGGGAATAGCAATAGATGCTGAAGGGTACCTCTATGTAACGGATTTAGGAGGCCATAAAATCAGAAAGATAAACACAGCAGGGGTTGTGACAACCATTGCTGGTAGCGGAATAATAGGAGATATGGATGGAGCAGGAATAGTTGCAAGTTTTAATCGCCCAAATGGAATCGTCGTTGATGTGGTAGGAAACTGCTATATTTCAGATATGTTTAATCACAAAATAAGAAAAATAAACAAAGAAGGAGTGGTTACAACTTTGGCAGGCATGGGATTTCCCTTTTTTGCTGATGGTATAGGAAAAGCGGCAGGTTTTGAACAACCTCAGGGACTAGCAGTTGATGATTTAGGTAATGTTTATGTTGCAGATCTATTTAACAGGAGAATAAGAAAAATTACCACTGCTGGCGTGGTGACAACATTTGCTGGTAGCGGAAAAACTGGTGCTGGCTCTGTAGATGGTACAGGAATAACAGCAAGTTTTGATTTCCCCGTAGGAGTTGCGTTAGATTCAAAAGACAACCTGTATGTAACAGATGCGACAGCCAATAAAATAAGAAAGATTACTCCTTTGGGAGTAGTTACGACTTATGCTGGTAATGGAGTTAAAGGCGCTGATGATGGTATAGCTAACATCGCAAGTTTCAATAGACCCTCAGGAATTGCTATTGACAATTTAGATAACGTCTATATAGCAGATAGAAATAGTAAAATAAGAAAAATTTCCTCAGATGGAGTAGTAACTACAATTGCAGGAAATGGAACTGTAGGCGATAATGATGGTCTTGGAACAATTGCTAGTTTTTCTGGAGATGAAGGACTAGGACTAGCAGTAGATAGATCAGGAAATCTCTATGTAGCTGACTCTGGGAACAATAAAATAAGAAAGATCACTATTATTAATGGTACTTACAATATTAGCCCAACACTACCTGCCGGATTACTATTTAATACTTCAACTGGAGAAATTACTGGTACAGCTACTTCCATAGCGCCAACACAAAGTTATACAGTCACTGCTACAAATAATTTTGGCAGTTCTACTTTTGACATTACAATAACAATAAATGCACCAATTGATACAGATAGCGATGGGGTTGATGATATTTCAGACAATTGTCCTAAATTATACAATCCTGAGCAAGCAGATAGAAATAAAGACGGTATTGGAGATGTCTGTGATGATTTAGCTGACTTGCAAATATCCGAAGCAATTACTCCGAACGGCGATAACATCAACGATACTTGGATAATTTACAATAGTGAAAAACATCAAGGAGGAGTAAACGTTCGGGTATTTAATCGTTGGG
Organism: Flavobacteriales bacterium; assembly: GCA_038241955.1. Classification (GTDB taxonomy): domain Bacteria; phylum Bacteroidota; class Bacteroidia; order Flavobacteriales; family Flavobacteriaceae; genus Flavobacterium. The sequence continues at coordinate 64,384 of JBBSSR010000016.1, forward strand.
GTAGTGAAGTATTCTATTCTGGTGATTATAAAAATGATTGGGACGGAAGCGGATTACCCGAATCTGCTTATTATTATAAAGTTATTTTGAATGGTGATAGTAGTAAAGAAATTAAAGGCTGGCTGTACATCACTAAATAATCACAAAATTAACAAAACATCAAATTGCAATTATCTAATAGTTTATATAAGCTAATAAATAAAAAGATAAAAGATGGTGCAGTCTAAATTTTAAAATACCAATGAAAAAACCGGCCATAATATTTACAGGAATTCTCTTCTTACTAAGTAATGTGATTTTCGCTCAACAAGAAGCTTCCTTTACGCAATATCGTTATCACATGAATATTGTCAATCCTGCTTATGTATCTATAAACAATGAAACAACATTGTCCAGTACATTTCGTGATCAGTGGACAGGAGTACCAGATGCTCCAGTCACGCAGGCAGTTTCTTTCGGAACTTCTATAGGAGAAAATTTAGGTATTGGACTTTCTGTAGTAAATAATGAAAATTTCGTTGAGAAACAGGCTTTCGTAGCTATTGATTTTTCATATAAGTTAAAAATAAATGAAGTACTAGATTTGTATATGGGAATAAAAGTAGGTGGGGATTTCTATAGCGTGAATACCTCAGGATTAAAAACTTATAGTATAGCAATAGATCCCGCTTTAGCGGATTTAAGTAATTTTACACCAAATCTAGGGATAGGTGCGGTTTTAAAAGGAGGTAATTATTTTATTTCAGTATCATCGCCAAGGATACTAAATACAGAAAGAGCTAAAAATGAAGCAGGATATGCTGTAGTGGCAACAGATAAACCACATATCTATTTAAGTTGTGGCTATGATTTTGATTTGAATTCGGCCATCACTCCATTGGTACTAAAGCCATCTATCATGATGCGCTATGTGCAAAATGCTCCTATATCTGTGGATATTACATCTATGTTACAAATTGAAAAAATTTTTGAAATAGGAGGAATGTATAGAACAGATGAAGTTTTTGGAGTTATTACCGATTTTAAAATCAATAATAAATTACTTCTAGGCTATTCTTATGAATGGAGCTCCAAACCTACTTTAGCAAGTGCACAAAACACCTATGAACTTTTTTTGCAATATCTTTTCTAAGAAAAGTAAAATCGTTAATAAACACGGTTTATAATTTATAATTCTTTTAAAAGAAAAAAAAATAATATTTCTATCTATAAAAGAGTATTTCAGCACAAATCAATATTTGTAAGAAAATAAAAGTAAAAAATAATTAATTATTAAAAAAAATAATTATATTTACGAAATTACTTATAAATATAAAAAATTATGAAAAAATTACTTCTAATTGCTCTTGCAATTAATCTTGTTGCCTGTACAGATGACAACACAGAGCCGACTTCCACACAGGCAGCAGTCGCAAAAGACAACACTTTTAATCCCAACCCTACTCCTGAGGATTATAAAAATGCGAATTATCCCAGTTTTGCGACGTCTAGCTCTACTGCTAAAGTCTTGGCTACGTTGGCTGTTTATGTGAATACTTATGTTCCAGATGCAGCTTTTCGAACTAGACTACTTAGCCTGGGAGCAGCTACAGATCCAGTTCCAGGAGACAATTATGTATCTATTGACCAAACAAGAGGAGGGTTAGATTTATCAAGTGCAGGTATCAGTGATTTAACAGGAATTCAAGGGTTTACATCATTGTACCAATTGGTTGTTAGTGGCAACAATTTGACAGTTTTAAATATCTCAGCTTTAGTTAATTTAGGTGTTCTAGAGTGTCAAAACAATCAATTAACTAGTTTGAATCTTACTGCAAATACCCACTTATATCAAATATGGTGTTATAACAATTTGCTAACCAGTTTAACACTTCCAGCATCTACAACATCTCTTTGGGGAGTTTGGTGTTATGGCAATCAATTAACAAGTTTAGATCTACTAGGAAATATTGGTATCACTGATCTTTTTATTCAGTCAAATCAATTAACAAGTTTAAATCTATCAACTTACACTAACCTAAAACAAATAAATTGCTCTTCAAATAAATGGGTTACAATGTCATTGAATACTAATAATAAATTAACTTCAGTCTGGTGCTTTAGCAATACCTTACTGAAAGATTTATACATTAGAAATCTGGACAACACACTTATTACAAATCAAGATTTCAGGTACAATACAAAAGCACCAAAAATACATGTTAATTCTGTTACTTGGTCACAAACAAATTGGCTTAATAGAGGGTCATCTACCTATGTTAATCCATAACATTTTTCAACTTTTTTTTGCTGAATCAATTTAATTTTTTGTCTTGAAATTTTACTGACTGATTAAGCAAATTAATTAAATAGTTCATATAGGGCTGTCTCAAAATAAATTTTTGAGGCAGTCTCTTTATTTTATAAATTCTTGTAATTTTTTAATAACTAATTCAAGATACTAGTTTAATTATTATAAAAAATGAGGCATGTGTTAAGCAAATTTGTAATATTTACCACTAAACTTTAGCGATGCATTTTTTAAATTTATTTTAACTTCATAACTTATTATCATTGCTATTTTTTTAATGGGATGCTGTCAAATTGAGCCCAATGTCAGTAAGTTCGAAATCCTAGAAAATCAATCTGAGAATCAACTGTATGATTTTTGCCAATGGATGACTTACTTATTTCTCCTTTTGAAAAAGTTTATTCATAACCTGACATTTTCAGCTTTCTAGCTTTTTTGCAAGTTATAAAACGAATGTTTTGGGCTGAACTACAATACATTAAAAACGGTTATTCCACAAAAACAAATGAGTAAAACATCTGAGAAAACAAACGCATATGTGGCATTATTTATTAATAAATAAAAAACATAATAATGGTTTCTTTGCTACTTTCTTTTTCGCTCAACTCACGAAAGAAAGTAGTCGAAATTAACACCTCCAAAGCGACCTTCTTTCGCTTCTTTTCTTTGATCGCTTCTCCGCAGAAAGAAAAGAAGTCCAGATAGTTCATATTAGGGATAGGAATCCCTAACTATAAATATTACAACCTCTTTGATAGAATATAAGAAAGGAATTTATGGATTTACGTATATTTTAGCAATGTGGTTGCACCGCTTAATGCAAAAAGATAGTTCCGACCATCGGAAGGGTCTGTCTTTTTGCCGCCCGAGGTCGCTTTTAGGCGACTTTTATGGGTTGTGAACGAAAATCCTTCAGATTGAGAAAAAAGCCTCTATACTCGATCAATCCATTTTGGAATAAGCTCCACAATAGCGAGCATCCCATTTGAGCCAATGCAGAGTTGATAAACAAATCCTGTCTTTCCAATGCTTCAGCCAAAGAACAGCTTGATGTGTTATCTGTAACTTCGGACTGTTGTAGCAGTTCTCCAAATTCTTCAGTAACAAATGGAAGATTTGCCACCGTTTCATATTTCTCTGAATTGGGTTGTCGAATATTGCCGATAGTGGATAAGATAACTTGTCCTATATGCTGACTGTTTCCAAAATCAATCCAATATTTAGAATCGTTTCTGTACGACCTGCTTTTGTTTGCTTCTTTTAGTATCTCCGCAATTTCAAACCTCGCTCCTACACTATCTACACATGAAATATAAATACTTGCTCGTGTGTGTTTAGGTAATTTCTTCCATTCATCTTTTTCAAATTTGATGCTTTCCGCTTTACAGTCCGTGCCAAAGAAACGATTTATACGATTAATTAAGGCAACGGATTTATGTATTCCCAATTCACAATCTGCAAAGAGTTGTCTTCCTAAATTGGCTTGAGTTACGATGTCATCGTCCCAAAGCCTTACTGTCAATCCTGCATGATTTAGTTCATTAAGTGCGTGGTTCATCCGTGCCAAAGCTGTCAAGACCTGTGAGCCTGTACCGCCCGCACCGATAAGATTGACTTCAATGGGATTGGTTGGATTTATTAGGCAATTGTCTGTAAAATGTACTTTTGTTTTTTCGGTATTCATGGCAGTAGATTTTTAAGTGTTTTGTTATTCTTTAGCAGTACATCACTTGGAAAATTTTCTCCTGTTTCAATGAGTTTTTTCCAAAGATTTACACAGTTTCCCTTTATGAGATTATGTCCCTCCATTAAATGGCTGAAATAGGAATTGAAAAAATAGTTTTCCCATGCGCTTGTGAATTCCTCCAATGATGCCGATTTTTTGATATTTACATCTACTGTCCCCATGCATACATTTCCATTTTCGTAGACATTAAAAAAGGGTGCATGGTAAAGTGCTGTATTCTCTTTAGGTCTTCTTTTAGTTGAAAGCGCATAAATACACAATCCCTGTTTATTAGCTTGCCATAACAAAGCAGGCACTTTTGCTTTTCCTTCGGGAAGTCCCAAACCTTTTACAAAAAATAGTTCTTTTTCCTGCGCTGTACTATACCACAAAACCCTGCCATTTTCAGAGGGATTATAGTGCAGTATATTGTTGGGAACAATTCCTTTTGGTCTTAAAAAAGCTTTATCGGCCTCTTTTTCGGTGTTCAGTACTTTTGCTAATTGTTGTGCTTCCCTTACGGTTAAGGGATGCGCATTGATTGGACTTCCATTTTTATCCATATTAAAATGCTCCACATAAGTATCTGCATTTGTTCCCTGTGTTTGGTAAAATACCAAAACTGATTTTGCATGGTAAAGTGTCCCAAAACTATCGGTTATATCCTTTGATTTTTTCATTATTTCGCAATTAATAGTTATTTAACATATAGCATAGTTCGTTAAGTAACGGAAACAATCTGCTTTCAAAATCAAGGCTGTTTGCTGTAATTAAGCCTCCTTTAAACTTTTTTCTAATGCTTGGTTCTTCCATTTGTCCATATTCATTAAATTCATTGTTGATACTGTCTGTAAGATTTTGGGATAACCAACCTTTATCATCTGCCCAAAAAGAAATATACTTATCCATAGTAATGATTTCCTGTTCATTGTCGGGGTCTCCTTTATATTGCCTTGTATTTCTGAAAATACTTTCATTTGGATATTGGGTAAAGATTTCAAAAGCTTCTTTTGCCATTTTATAACATTCAAAGTCAAACTCGTCCTTGCTTTTAAATCGGTTTAAACGTTCTTTAAATACTGTTAAATTGGCAGAATTATAAATCTTTTGCTCCATGCAATCCCCAATAAATTCCGCTTGATAAAATTCCTTTGCATACTCTATGTTTTCGTTATCCTCTTCCTTCCATTCTTTTATCATTTCATATTGGTTATACAGATAGCTGTTTTCCTGTCTGTAATACGGTATCCCTGCACTATGGTAGAGATAACAACAAACAGACAATAATAACTGAGCAGTTCTTTTTCTCTTACGGTCTTTTAGCATTCTATAAAGTGGAATGATTGGAATATAGTACAGTGATGTTCCTGTAGAGTATCGTTCTTCACTCAAAAAATAGACTTTCTTTTTACCCTGTATCAATTGGATAGTATCCCAATTGGGAACCTTTTCTTTTAGCTTGTTTTCTATATCCCAAAGGGCAAGAGCCAAATTATAAGGATAACCAAAGTCAATCGCTTGCATCGGTTCTACATTGTAATGCGTGGCAAGGCTACAAAGGGAGATATAAAAATCTCTTTCCGTTTTGTTAACTCCTTTAACAGCCTGTGAGGATTGTTCCGTTTTCAGTCTGGGCAGGAATACAGTTTTTAGAAAACCATTGGTAATTGCGTTATTGGAACTGACTTTCGTTTGTCTTTTCGAATTTCGCTTGTATCTCTCGTTCGCTCCATCCAATTCATAAATCCGCCTAACTGTCGGTGCAACTGCTGTTGCCTTTGTTTTTCGGGTAGGGATATTGTCCCCGATATTATATGATATTGCATAGTTCATTATTTTACTTTTTAAATTAACCTTTTGTACCCATTACACTCTCAAAATGATATTGTATAGTATCTTCTTTGACGCGTGGTTCGGATATTTTTGCAGTAGTCAATATCGGATAGGTATTTGCATAAAAGTTCATTACAGCTTCCACAGACCAAAGAGGTTCAGGGTCGCTCAATCGGATTTCTTGTCCTTTATCTTTGAGTATAAATACTCGTTCTAATTGCGTAGCTAATAACATAATTTCTAATATTTACGGTTATACATTCTATTAATGCTCAGCACCAAAAAGGCTTGGTGTAGAAAACTTGTCGGATAGTTCTGTTTTTCGTCTGCGTATCTCGTCAACCTTTTCGGGAAAATCTGTAATTTGGGGTACTTTCATCCATGCCTCACGGAATTTACCTTCTTTCCCCAACTCATCTGCCTTTGTCATGCCATCTTTAAACTTCTTATCTTTAGTTTCCAATTCTTTCTTCTCTCTGTCACCTTTTTCTTTTTCCATTGCGGATTGCTTTTTGGCTTCTTCCAATTGCTTCATAAATCCATCCATATCCACCATTAAACCCGAAGCGGTTTGCATAGGAGTGGTTATCTTCTCAAAAAAACCATTGTCAAGTTCTTCTGCTGTTCCTCGAAGAGTGAGAGGTGGTATAAAATTCTTTGCCTTATCTCCACAACCATCGTTTTGGAGCATAACCAAAACAATAAGGTTGTTTTCTGTTCCCTTTGCTATTGTCAGTTGGAAATCTCCTTGTATATCCATCTGTGCAATCTGATTAAAAAAATTTGTATCCATCTTTTTAGATTTTAAAGTTTTGATTAATTGTTTTTTTAGATTATCTGCGGTCAACGAACGACTCAATTTTCAAACTTGCCTTTCTGTTTTGCCAATAGACATAGTCAAGGGCTCTTTTCTTTGTTCTGAACTTTACACCGTTTACATTCCAACGAACCTTTATCCTACGAAAAGTAGATGGTGTTCTGAATGCGTCATACGTAATTCCTGTTATCTCTTTTTCTTTTTCAATCTTAATGACCTTGATATATACTGCCTTTTGTTCTATATCGGGATAGTGTGTTGAGAGTAAGAGATTATTATTTCTGTCCACGATTTGAAAGCGGACAAAATCTTTGTCATTCAATATAATGCTCAACAATTCTAATAAGTGGAAGTTCCAATTTAAGAGTAATTGCTTTTCGTTATTTTTGTATGTTATAATTCCGATATTCATAGCTGTAGTTTTTAAAGGCTACCGCCGATTAAAGCAGCAGCCTGTGGTTAATTAATTAAAGTTGAATACATCTGCTCCTATTTTAGAAAAAGAAGTACATAAATCAAATGCTTTTTGTCCTTTCATCTGAGCAGTACCACCCATTACAATAGATTGCAGTTTGGCTTCATCATTCTTGTAGCTTCGTACATTTTGGTAGTAGCCTGTTACGGCATTATATGCACCAAATAATGTTCCTTTGGTCGTTGTCATTTGTTGGCTATCACTAGCCATTGCATAAGCAAAAGCATCTTCTACAGTGTTTTTAAAAACGGTCGATATTTCATCTTGGTTGCCTTTTTGGATATGCTGTAAGGTTTCCTTATTTGGACATAGTGCCAATTCAATCAATTTCTTAACTTCTTTGTCAGTGGCCTTTACATTTGCCCAATTATTGAAAATACTTTCTAGTTCTGTAGTAAGGTGGCTCGCTAACCCCATTACTTTATGAGCATTTTCTAAGCGTTGTTTCGCTCCCGAAGTATGGCGGATGCGTACAATATTTGACATCGAACGAAGGGAAGCATTGAGCGTATTTTGGCAAACAATACGTATCGGAGTAAACGCTGCAATTATACTTCCGCTACCATCGTGCGAAGTTGTTAAGAAAATATACTTTTCAGTTATATCATCGCCGTTCCCCACGCGAATGTAATCAGGCAGTTTGGCTGTTATAAAAATGCGCTCACCGTTTCCTAATGCTCCTGCTGTCTCGTACAGAATCCCATCGTCACCACCCACTATAGCATCAAAGAATTCAAATGCTTCGTTGTTTTGAACTATTTGATAATCATTACCAACAACACCGAGTACTGTATTGTTATCACTTCGAATATTAGCAAAGTAGTTTGGTACGTGTAGTTCGTTATCACTCATCACAATGCCCTCCGCAACTTCTATAAAACCCGAGCCTTTTGTATACAGAGGAGTTTTGACTACTTCATAGTCCAATTGTGCATGTTTTATAGCTTCCGCACTTGTCGGATAGTCTGAAACGATTTGCCCCAAACCGTGCCATGCCTTTTGTTGCACGCTGAAAAATGAATACTTTCCTGTTCTTTCGTTGAAATTTAAATTATGTCCCATGATTTTGAATTTTAAAAATGATTAAATAAGTACGGTTAGAATGGTAGGTCTTCTGCAATTTCTTCCTTTACGACCTTGTTACTTTTGGGTTTCTTAGCATCTTGTATGCTTTCTGATTTCTTACTCCCTCCGTGGAGTTTAATTTGTGAAGTATGGAAATTCAAACCTGCACGGGGTTGCCCATCATTTCCTGTCCATGCTCTTGCATTTACTCTGCCTGTGAGTTCTACCAAAGCGCCTTTGGTAAGCAGTATTGCCACTTTGGAACTTATCCAATAGGCACAATCAAAATAGGTGGTCTCTTCTATACGTTCTCCTTGCTTATTGCGATAACTCTAGTTAGTAGCAATTGAGAAATTCACTACTTGTTTTTCATTTGACACTGTGCGTACTTCCGCATCCTTTGTCACTCTTCCGATAATGTTCATAATTGTTGTTTTTAAAAGTTATATAATCCTGCCTCAGTCTGTTTTTCTCTCCCTTTACTTTTTTTTTAAATTATTTTTTCAAAAGAAAAAGGAAAAAAAGAAAGCAAGCTAAAAGAGGGCGGTGAGAGCGGAGTGCTATAAGTCCCGGAGGGTGGGACTGTGAGGAACGATCAGGCACATTATGCGCATGCAACTCACAACGCACTCTAACTTAGCTGTCTTTTTATCCTTTCGTATTGGAAAATGTTCTGGTATTCTGATTTTATTCTATTTTTTTTAAGTAAATATGGAAATATAAAATACCCATTCTGCTGACTAAACAAGCCAACTAATTCCATAAAAGGACACCAATAATAGTGATTAGGATTTAAGAGATAATTTTAATAAAAACTAGGTGGAGTTTGAAAATTTTAAAAATCAAATTAAAAAGAAAGTGCAATATGAGTGATAGTATAACAACGGATGATTTGAGACAATATGGATTACTCTTATTAAATGACATCCGTAAAATAGTAGAAAAAACTGAACCATGCGAAAAAGATGAGGTTCAGCCTGAATGGCTTAAAAGTCATGTAGTAAGAAAACTCATGGATATATCACCAGGATCATTACAAAATTTAAGGGTAACTGGGAAAGTAAAGTTTAAAAAAATATTAGGCTCTTACTACTATAATAAATCTGATTTATTGAATTTGTTTAGTGAAGTATAAGCTTATGGACTTAGAACAATTATTACATCATATAGCCATATTTGAAAAAGATAACAAATTGAATGTATGGCATTTTGCACTATTGAGTTCAATTTTGTTTTTAGGATATCGGCAAGGTCAAAATAAGGTAATACAAGTGAGCAGAAGTAAAATCATGTCTTTATCACATATTCATACCTTGCCTACTTATCATAAATATTTTAAGCATTTACAGGAAATGGGATATGTTAGATATCGCCCTTCATATCATCCCCTTTACCGCACTGAAGTAGAGCTGTTGAAGTTTTAAGAAAATAAAATCTGGTGTTTGAAATTGTTGATTTTCCAAAGCGAAATTAATCTTTACGAGCTAAAATTATTACTTCTAAGAACAGTCATAAAAATACAAATAGAACAATTTACATCATCGGTTCTGTCGCATCTACTATATAAAAACAGAAAGAAATGGCAAAACTAAAATTATGCCGCCAATTTACAAAATGATTTAAACATAGTTGTACCTAGATTAAGCATCTGATTCTTTCTTAACATATGTACAACTTCAGTTCCTCCTAGGGTTCTTTTGGCAGATTCAAAACTTTTGAAACGCAGACCATTTTGTATTCTCCATTTAATAAAACTATGATCCTGCTCAATGATATTATTAAAATACTTGCATTGTCGAATCTTGATATTCGAAAAAGAGCGTTTATTGTAAACTCTTATTGCACTAACGTTGGAGCCACTTTTGTCTATATTTATTACCGTTGGTCTGCAGTTATTATTTATTGCCTTAATTAGAAATGACTGGGCACTCATTCTCTGTCTTCTTCTATTTAAAAGAAAATCAACTTTATTACCAGATTTATCGACAGCACCATATAAACAACACCAATTACCTTTCACTTTTATGTAGGTTTCATCCATTCTCCAACTAACTCCCACTCTACTCTTTCTCTTTTTCATTTGTGATTCAATGATTGGGACAAATTTAAATATCTAGCGCTGAACTGTGTAATAACCAACTGCTATTCCGCGAATTTTCATTATTTCCTCAACATCCCTATAGCTCAATGAAAATCTTAGTTTGAAATAGAGGGCCTGAAGAATATAGTTTTGGGATAACAATGACCTTTAGTATTCATTTAATATTTTTTGAAGCTCTAAAGATAAGAAGTTATATATATAGATGCGACAAAGTCGTAAATTGTACTTTTACTTGATTTTGTGCTTGCTGTAAATGCTTCAATTTTTTCATATTTCATTTTGTTTTTGGATTACTGTCTCGTTATTGGTAGATACAAGAACCTCATACAAGGAGGTAAGTAAAGCATTTTTAAAATAAATAATAACAAACTTTGAAAAGTGAAGCTTTTTGACACCTTTTTTTGAAAAATATTTTTTTTGGGTCGAAAATAACTGTTCCAAAATGAGACAGTGTTCTGTGGAGATTTAAGTATTTGGAGAATTTTCGTGAACAGCATCGAAGTTATGGATTGTTTGCATGTACAATCTTTATAGTCGGGGAGGTAATTTGAAGAGCTAAATCAGGGAATTTACTATGGAAGAGAAGCACTTGGGAGGAGGGCAGGTTCTGAATTATTTTGTATATGCCATTCTGACACTTAATAGCGCAGACAGGTACGTCTGACTAAATAACTGGCTGTTTAGGGACAGTAAAATTGAATATAGGTAATAAAAGCAAAAAGCCACTCCGTTATGGAATGGCTGTATTGATTCTGTTTGTGGGCACAGATTGCAAATCTGAGAAATTCTTTTCAACATATCGAGTCATCGGCTCACGGATTTTAAAAAACTTAAGGTAAAAGTCGCGAGACTTTTAGAACCTTTACGGATTTCAATAACTTTTTTTAAAAACGCAAAGTCAGAGACGTTTGCGGAGCGTTTACGACAACTTTATTTACTCTTCGAAGAACTGGGGCATAAAAAACCGAGCAAATAGACTGCGGTTTTATTGGCATTACAACATTTGTATAAATCATAGTTACAGAAAAAGTCGGGAGACTTTTAGAACCTTTACAATTTTCAAGAACTTTTAAAAAAACGCAAAGTCAGAGACATTTGCGGAGCGCTTGCATATTAAGGAACACTTCGCAGAGCTGGTAGATGTTAGTACTTACAACACCATCCGACCTCAATTTTCTTTGGAAGGTAATACGCCAAAAGAAACTTTTGGTGGTAAATCAATAGCTTTAAACAATTATAAATCTCATTTTGCTGAGCAAAAAACACAGAGAATAGCAATAAACCTACAAAACAAATGTAAAACCTGTAATCATTAAAATTAAAAAATGGTTTTCACTGGATTAAATCTAGTAAAAACCATTTTATAAAGAGAATTCAAGTTATTTTGTAACTCCTTAATATTCAAAACAGTTCCTTATAAGGAACTGCTTTTTGTAAAAGTATTATGCGAAAAGCACGGCACTAGCGCAGTATTACCTAACGCTCAGACTAGCGGGGGGGTAACGTTTGTGTACATGTCCGAGCGTTCGGGAGCTATTTTAACTTTATCAATTTTCCTTCGTTAATAATGAGTCCATTGTCAAGCTTATCGCTTTTGTTTTTAGTACTAAAAAATATTGTGTCTTTTTGAATTTCTCCCTTTGCAAAATCCATTTCCAAATTTAATTCATCTTCGCTTAAGCAAACACTAAATTTTTTATAAAGTATATGTCCCTTTGTTGTTTTTCCGCTTGGAAGTTTTCTTTTATAAATACTGTCCTGAAATGTAATAACACAATTCTGTGAACTATATTTTTCCTCAAATTTCATTTGATACTTCCCATTTAATTTGATTTCACTCTGAGAATGTATAAAACTGAAAACTATAAAAGAAAAGAAGATTAAATATTTCATTTTACTAATTATTTTTATTACAAAAAAAAGATATGATTAGTGCGATAATTGTTCCTATAACAAAAATTAGAAGGCGGTAATATTTTGAATTATAATACCTATTAAAGGCATTATCCGTAGATTTTTTTTTAAAATCTATCAGTCCATAAGTGATAATAACTATTCCAATTAGATAATATAAATAAATCATTTTTTTTTCCAATTTTGATCTCTGGCTGCATCTAAACCATTATCCATAAGATTAAAAACATTATCATTTACTATTTGCTCCATGGGTCCAAAACTATTAGAACCACCAACTTTTCGAGAGAGAGTTTCTATGATCCCTTTAGTAATAAATTTTTCAGGGCTGAAATTACCTTCCGCAATATCATTAACTTGCTCTAATAATGCACCAGTCGCTCCCATAAGACCTCCAAATTCAGCCATTCCTGCTCCGAGCACAGCACCAGCCCCTGTAGCTGCTACTGGAATTGCTGCTGCTGTTAATCTGTCCGCGCCTGTCTGCATTAAGCCTGGCAATATATCACCTATTACATCCATGGAGCCTTTCATTTTTGAAATGTACTCACCTCCTTGACTTGTATAACTAGTATCGTCAATGTCCATTGTAGGTCCATTGTTAACGTTATATTTACCATCAGCTGCTAAATTAACAACTTCGCTATAATCCGAATTGTGAGCTGTTCCAGCTTCGAAAACTTTTGTAACACCTTTATAGTTTTTTGCTTCTGCCTGTTCTTTAGTTTTTACATCTGCATCATACGTTATTGTAGTTTTCCCATCTGAGTTTTTATGTTCTATCCAATCGTCAGCTTGCATTCCATCTGGGTCAATAAAGTAAATAGGATTATTAAGAGCGTAAGTATAAGGAGAAAAACGTCTTGACGTTTCTGCTTTAGGGTCAATATTCATCCAACGCCCAAGTGCAGGGTCATAATTCCTTGCTCCATAGTCATACATGTTAAGTCCCAGCTCGTCTTGAAGTTCTTTTCCGTTGTACTTATACTTTTGCGCCGTGCTATTTCCAGAAGAACTTACTACTGTATTATACCCTTGTTGCTTCAATCCAAAAGGGTAATAATTGCTTTCTTCTACTATTTGCAATGAAGGAGTTGTTGTACCAACATCTTTGTAACTCAAACGCACATTCCCCAAATGATCTTTGTATTGGTAAATATATGAAAAAGTTCCCGAAATATTACTCGCATAGCCTTCGGCAGTTGGAAAAAATTGCAATACATTGTTCTCGTATTGGTAGCCATTGGCATAATCGGTGGTGGTACTTCCTACTATCTTGCGTTGTTTTACTCCTGTGGCATCATAAACATAATTAATAGTACCTCCTGCCAAACTTACTTGTGTAGGTAAATTGAGATAGTTGTAACTAATAGCTGTTATCCCTTTGTTGGCATCCGTTTTCATGTTGCCATTAGTATCATAGGTGTATTCTGTTGCAGCAGTACTTCCGTTTTTAAATCCTTCAATATTGCCTGAGGTATCTTCAACTTTTAAGAGTTTATTACCCGCATCATAGGTATAGGTCAGATTGTCTATTGCTCCAAAACTAGCAGTACTCAATACCGTATTCCCATTTCTAAACAGTGTTTTTATGTTCCCGTTTTTATCATAGGTTGGATTTTCGTTGTAATGCCCTAGATTATCTGCAGCTAGCGTTAAACGGTTGAGTCCATCATAGCTATAGTCATAATTTTTTATTGTGGCATCGGTATTAGCGGTTTTCCAAAAGGTTTGGCTTATGTTCCCGTTGTACAATGGCGTAGCTGTTGTAGGAGCGTTATAACTCATTTGGAAAGCAAATAAATCGGTTCCTATTGCATTTACATCGTTTATTGCTTTGAGCCATCCTCGTATGTTATACGTGTAATCTATGTTTTGCAAACGACTTTGATTTATATTTCCTCCCACCGCTTTGCTTACAAGTTGTCCTAAATCATCATAGGTGTTGGCAACAATAACTTCCTCGGTCTGCGCATTTATTTTTTGTTTTTGTGTGAGCAATCTTCCCATAGGATCGTACTCAAAAGTATCTACTACTGTTGTGGTAACTGAGGCTCTAGTGTGCGCGCTGGTAATTTCTTTTGTTTTGCCTACAAAATCAAGATCGCTTTTTAGCGTACTGGTCGTCGATAAATAATCGTTGTAATTGTAGTTGTAAATTGGTCTTCCTTTAACATCATAGTACGATACATTGGTAATCCACTTGGTGGTTCCCAAAACTCTAACTTTACTTCCTGTTCCCAATCCTTTTGCATTGGTTATTGGTACTATCCCATAAGAGGTAACCGCTACAGGGGTGGGCCCTATTACATCGAAATCATAACTATCATAATAGTTAATGGTGTTTAAAGTAATATTTGTATTGGGGAAAGCAGCATTACTATAATAAGCACTCGTATCTCCAATTGCTGTAGCTCCTTGAAATTGCTCAGACAATACAGCCACACTATTGGTTGCTAAATCTTGTAAGACTTTACGATTAATAGTATTATTGTATTCTCCTGTATAAACAGCTCTACCAAAAGCATCATATTTAGTAAACAACCATTTATTACTAGCTTGTAGATTGGCGTCTTGCGTTAGTATTGGTCTGTCTAGTTTGTCATATACAATGGATTCCCAATCTTTTCCTGGCAATTTTTTTTCTACCAAACGATTTCTATAATCATACTTGTAGCGGTAACATAAATTATCGAGTGTAGTTGGATCAAAAGCACCATTGGCCAAAGGAGGCAATACATAAATTAGATTTCCATACTGATCATACACATAATAGGTATCGTGGCTAATTTGATTGTTATAGGTTCTCTTTAAAACCACATGCCCTTCTTTGTCTTTAAACTCTTCTGTGGTGCCGTCTAAACCGGATACCCAGTTTTCATCTTTTGTGATGGTTTTATACAATTGTCCAACCCCATAAGTGGCAGGTTGGTTGATAGAAGGTTCAAACAACCCCCAATCCGAGAGACGATCCGTACTATATCCAACAAATAATTTTACTTCACCTTCTATATTGGTCTGATAATCTAGTTTTATTTCATGACCTGAATTTAGTGCCCAATCATTTCCTGGAGCGGCTTGCTTAAAAACCCGGTTTAAAGGCGAAGCTTCAAATAATTTTTGACTGAAAGGATTTGGGGTATTCTCATATTTTGGGGTATTGTAATAACTCAAAACATCGGTAAGGGCAGTTGCTTGTATGAGTCCTCCTGTACTTGCTGCATAAGGCAAATATTCCTTGTCTTGCCTGCCAAAACCATCATACTCAGTAGGGGTTACAATATCAGTTGCCTCTACTCCTTTTATTAATCCTAAAATATTAACTTGATTCGCTTCTCTTTTTTGAACAATGGGTGCATAGAAATATTGGCTAACATTTACATCTGTAGCATAATACAAATAACTTCTGAAATAGGAATCTGTGGTCGTAGTACTCCATTTAAAATCTGTACCGTTAATTACTTTAGTACCTGCTGTATCATATACTCCACTTATTCCTGAATAACCTCCTGAATAAGTTGCAGGATGAATCATCCCAACCATTAGATACCAAGTATCCAATTGAGGTAAATTCCCTGCCCAAAAATAAGGATTACCATTTGCTGTACCATCTAGATTCACGACATTTTGTGTCCCATGATAGGTTGTTCCATTTTGTCCTCCAGTGCGTTTTACCCAAACAGCATATTGATAGGATTTTGATTTATCAATGGCTATATTCGAAGTGTTCCAACCCCCATCTGCATCACTTGCTGCATCATTGACACAGCGCCATACTTTATCTGTTTTTCCAAAAGGTGTTAGTGCATTGATTCTAATATTTTCAGAGGTTTGACCATTTTGAGTAAATCCTCCAACTCCACCACTGCCTATAGTCCAACTATTCTTCCAGTCTAGTAAATTAGTAATAGTAGATCCTTGACCAATACCAATGGTCTGCTTTAAACGACCCAAACCATCAAAATAACTTATGCTTTTTACACTTTCACTTGATAGTAATGTATTGTAATTGGCAGCCTGTATCTCCCTTTGAGGCGCCTCGGTGTATATGAAATTCTCATTACTGAATTGCTGAGCCGATATATTTGCAATCGAGAACAATAATAAAAATGGTATGAATAAATATTTTTTCATGTAATCTTATTTAATAGTTAAACTAAGTGAATATTGTGGCCTGGCAGAGGTAACTTTAGCTTCCCATCCCCTTCCTTTATAAGAGAAATAACCGTTCGTACTTGATGATGCCTTTTGCATATATAAATAATTAACTCATTTTAAACCTAACGGTTGTCGAAAATATTTGTGATTCAAATCTACCTTTGAAAAAGAGTAGAAGCATTGTGTACGGTTCGCTTTCTTGTTAAGAAATTGATGATACAATTTCTGCCATAGCTAACGATATATTCTCTTGGTGATCCGACATCTAATTCCGTGGTGATTTACTTCAGATCTTCCTCTAACAAAATCAACTGATCGCTGACATTACAATTAACCGTTATTGATTCTGCATCTAATGCTGTAAAAGTAGGTGATATCACAACAGTCGAACCACCTTTAGTAGGTCCATAACTATACAATACTCCTCGAACCGAACTCGTAATGGTTAGGAACCTATAGTATGTTGTGGGAGCACTAAACCTTACATAAAAAGTTTCTCCTGCTGATACTGGTTTATAGGATGTCCCGCTAGCATATGCTTGTAAATAAATATGGCTATTTTTATACAAAGTGCAATTTCCTGCTACACCATCAAAATTTAAGGTATAATTTTTATTTACTGGTGACGACTTTGTATTCATAGATACACCAGCAGATAAAATGCTATTCCCTGAAGCATTGACAGCTAACACCTGAATAATATAAGTAGTTGCAGCATTTAATCCAGGTAATGAAGCTGAAGTCGTAGTGGATATTATGCCCGTATCTGATCCATTTTTATATATCTTGTAACTAGCAGCTCCGACAACTGCTGACCATGAAAAGGTTATTGATGCTTCTGTAGAACTAATATAAGTCAATCCTGTTGGTACAACAGGCGGAAGCAGTGTGCACGTACCAGTATTGTTCGCATAATTTTGCCCATTTGTATTAACATCATTTTGAGCCAAATCATCAGCGGCTACCTGAGAGATAGTTGAAGAATAAGTTCCCGCAGGGACATTATAAATTACTGTAGAAGCAACATAGTTACTAGCACAACTTTTAGTAAAAGCACCTGATTTAGATACGCTGTAAAAAGTACAGATTCCGTTAGCATTAGCAAAATTTTGCCCATTAACGTTAAACAACGTTGTTGCCTGAGCATTTGCATCGGCTTGCGAAACTGTTGATGTTTTAGAGCCAGCTCCTAAAGTATAGCTAAGTAATTGCCCTACTCCTCCAGCGGCACAATTGTTTTTCGTAAAGTTACCCGTGATGCTTGTGCTAGAAAAAGTACAAATTCCTGTGATATTTGCATTTTCCTGCCCTTGAGCATTAAATAAAATAGTTGCCTGAGCATCTGCAGCTGCTTGCGAGACTGATGATGTTGCTGAACCTGCTGCTAAAGTATAACTCACTACCTGTCCTACTCCTCCAGCGGCACAATTATTTTTGGTAAAGTTTCCTGTGATGCTTGCGCTTGAAAAAGTACAAATTCCTGTGGTATTTGCATTTGCCTGTCCTTGAGCATTAAATAAAATAGTTGCCTGAGCATCTGCATCGGCTTGCGAGTCTGTTGATGTTTTTGAACCTGCTGCTAAAGTATAACTAACTACCTGTCCTACTCCTCCAGCAGCACAGTTGCTTTTCGTAAAGTTTCCTGTGAAGCTTGCGCTTGAAAAAGTACAGACTCCATTAGCATTGGCAAAATTTTGCCCATTGGCTGTTATTTCATTATCAGCTTGGTTATCTGCATCTGCTTGTGATGTAAATGAGGAATAAATACTTGCAGGCACAGAATACAATACTGTCGACCCCACTGAACCTGGTGCACATGATTGTTTAGCAAAAGAAGCACTCTTACTACTGTTTGTGTAAGTTGTTACTGGAGTGGAACCTGTAGACGAACAATCTGTTTGCTGTCCTAGATAATTATAGCAATATTTTTGCAAAACATTGGAATCTTTGTCTTTTATGTATTGCAATCTATTTGAAATATCATAAGTATAATAGGTTGTATATCCTTTTGGATCCGTAATAGTACTTACTCCAATAATAGGCAGATAAGTATAGGTTGTAATCACTGAGTTGGGCAAAGAAGTACGCAAATTAGCTAAAGCAGTCAGTAAAGAGGCTTCTGTTCCTGTGTCAGATGCTGCTTCTGCAACTATAATTAGGCTAGAATCAATACTACCATACGTACTATTCTCTATCTTAGCTATAGGTTTTGTTTTATTATAACCCCAGATATATACAATGTGAGCACCATCTGTTTTGTATAATTCCCTGGGATTGCCTTTATCATCATATGAAAGAAAATTAATTTTATCCTCTAAAGCTCCAGAACCTTTTGAAGTTTGAACTTTATAAGGTAAATAATAGGATCCAAAATAATTGTAACTATTTTTTGTTGTTGCTAATAAGTCACTATTGTTGTAAGAACTTGTTGTGGCGATCTCAGAGAGTTGGTGATTATTTATATGTTTTAAATCTGTTGAATATTGATTCTCTGTTTTGAGAATATTATCATTGCTTGAAGTGGTTTGTATACGAACAGGTAATCCAACTAGACTTGGTTGATACGAGTAATCAGTAGTAGTACTTACTTGTTTATATGAACCAGCATTGGCCAGATTGGTTACTGGTACAGCATCTATGTAGTCAATAGTTACTTGACTTTGTAATTGTCTTTTATTGACAAAAGTTTTATATAATCCAAAATACAAATGATAAATTCGTTGAATAGTTTCTAGGGGTGAGTCATATGTATAACCTAAATGATTATCGAATACCTTTTTAATATTCAAATTCATTATAAAATCTGGCGTGTCATCAAAAAAAGTAGAGGATGATTTTTTATTCAACTTTAATATTCCATTATCTTTTACAAAAGTCAATACTTCTTCCACTTCACCATTGAATACATCCCTATTTTCTGTACTGCTACCAGAAAAACTAATACTGTTATTTTGCTGATCCGGCGGGTAATAGTTAAATACGTTAGTTGGGTTTTGGGCAGATCTGGATCGATACGTTTTTTGTAAACCACCATTTTCAAAATTATCCCCGCCAAAACTAGTGGTAACATATTGATATGTTTTTTGATCGTCAGGCAAAATATAGCTAACTGGTTCAGAAAATAAAGTATATTGAACAGTATAAACGGGATTTGGATATGATATCTGTGACGCATCTGTAGCAGCCTTCAATACATATTTAGTGTATGATAGACTTTCAATATTGACACCATAAAAATCATTTTTAAACGGAATGTTATCCGTTTTGTCAATATCATTCATTTTATTATAATAGTATCTTTTGATCGTATTAGAACCTACAACAGGATCATTTATCATTCTCTTTACTCTAACTCCCACACCATCAGTAACTCTTACACCAGTGATATATTTAAAATCAATATCAACATCTACAGGTCTAGAATTTGTTCCGTTTGGAAGAACCAACTCTGCCGTTACTAAGTAGACGTAATCTTTTAATAAGTGAAAGGTAACTTCTTTATTATAATTGAAAGTACCATAGTCTAAATCAAATGTCTTCATATGTTCATCAATATCCTCTACTCCTTGGACCGTAATCCGGATTTTATAATTATGATTTAAATTACCTTGAGCCGTTGCATTTATTTTAAAAACCACATCTTGATCTTGATAGATTGGATCAGTAGCTACTGCTCCAAAATATTGCGAAGCATTTAGTTGAGTATCAGGAATTGGATAAGCAGCAGGATTCATCAGTGCAAGTTTATTATATAAACTCACATATTGTGTAGCATAAATATATTCCTTAACTGGTATGCCCTCATAGTCAAAACTAGTGCTACCTCCTGTTGGATAGTTAATTTTAGTTAAGGAACCCGTTACAGCATTCGCAAACTTTGGTATTCTATTAGCCAAAACGACACCGCTAGCTGATAGAAACTTATCATGATTTGTAATCGGCAAACCAGTAGCATTTGATGTCCCATTATAATATCCTAAATAATCTTTTGTAAAAGACAAACGGTCTGGCATATTCATTACATCGTTATACTCGAAAGAATGTTGCTGGTCTTTTATATTATTACCATTAAAAGAAGTTAAGGTTTCCAAAAAAAAGCGGGTCGAGTTGGCGAGGGCACTGAAAAAGTCATTTAAGAAATATTATCACTAAAAAAGGAGTAGGGAAATTTTATTTTCCGCTCCTTTTTTCTTATTTTTAAAGTAATTATAAGGCTTTTTAGATGTTAGTACAACAGCAACAAATTCAGTTTAGTGAGCATTCCTCTTTATATGATTTAATCATTCCTAAGGACAATCTACTTAGAAAAATCAATGACTTAATTGACTTTTCGTTTATCTATGACGAGCTTACAAATAAATACTGCATAAATAATGGACGTATGGCAGAAAGTCCTGTTCGTATGTTCAAGTATTTACTTTTAAAAACAATTTATACTGTTTCCGATGTTGATGTAGTGGAACGATCTAGGTATGATATGTCCTTTAAATATTTTTTGGATATGAATCC
>JBBSSR010000017.1:0-71983 GCA_038241955.1 Flavobacteriales bacterium
AATTGCTTTAAAAAATCTTCGTTTAAAATGTCTTCTGGTTTCATAAGTGTGTAAAAGTTAAATTTAATAAATAAAAAAATCTCAGATCAATTAATAACCTGAGATTTTAAAACTTACACACTTTATGAGACAGTGCCTAAATTTTTATAATAAGTTGTACAACTAGGAATTAAAAACTGCTACATAGATTTTTTTTCTTACAAAAATATTAATTTGCCTCTTTATGTTTGACTTTTAGTACATATCCGAGAGATTCTAAAATAAGTACATAATGGGTTTTTGTGATGTCTTTAACTGTAGCATGTTGATGACAAAAAGGACCTGAATTTAAATGTATTTTGTCGCCAATTTGATATTGCATAACTGAAATTTCTTGGGCAGTATCTCCACAATTAAGCCATTCTTTAATGGTCTCGATTTCATGTTCTTTTACAACGGCATGCTGTCCTAGCCAAAATAGATAACGTACAACTCCAGGAGAGCGGAATATCATATTTCTATCTTTTTCAGCCAATTTTACAAAAATGTAATGATCAAATAATGGGACTTCAACCTTTATTTTTCTGTCCGATCTTTGCTTGACCTTTTTAATTAAAGGGCAGTAACAATCCAGTCCAAATTGAGTTAATTGTTCCGAGGCTCTTTTTTCCCATTTGGGTTTTGTGTAAACTACATACCATTTCATAAAGCTAGTTTTTGGTTCCTATTTACTCACATATATTGCAATTAGTAAATTTTTGACATTTATTTCGTGGTTTTTTTACATTATAATGATTGCTATCGTTTTATTCTTTTTTATAGAATGGTTTATTGTGGTAAAATTATAGTTAACCTAATGTATTTATGATTTGTTTTTATATTTTTTTTTCCTGATTAAGGACTTTTGGTTACTAAAGTTTGTTTTTGGTTCTTAAAACTGTACTAATTTTATGCAAAGTATCAGTCAGTGAGTTTGTGTTAAATTTGATGCAGTTTAATAGCTTTGTACATAATTGATTTAAAGTCTTTTATGTAAATTTAATGCTCTAATTAATGATTTTTGCATCATTTATTTTTTCTTTTATGTATAGTTAAAATGTAACTATTCGGGGGGAACCCGTATTTAATTTCTAATATTTGGCATTAAAAAAGTAAATAATTTTATGGTATTTTTTTAGGTGTCATTTGCAAAATGAATTTTTAATTTAAAATATAAACAGATGAAAACAGGAATAACTTTTAGTGCTTTTGATTTGTTACATGCAGGACATGTTAAAATGCTTGAAGAAGCTAAATTGCATTGTGATTATTTAATTGTTGGTTTACAAACTGATCCTACTCTAGACCGTCCAACAAAAAATAAACCAACGCAAACTGTGGTCGAACGCTACATTCAGTTAAAGGCCTGTAAGTTTGTTGATGAAATAGTTCCTTATGCTACTGAACAAGATTTAGAAGATATTTTAAAGTCTTTTATAATTGATATTCGTATTGTGGGAGACGAATATAAAGATAAAAATTTTACGGGAAGAGCCTATTGCGAAGAAAAAGGAATAGAACTGTATTTTAATACAAGAGACCATCGTTTTTCGAGTACAGGCCTTCGTAAGGAAGTGTATCAAACAGAACTCTTAAAAGTTATCTAATATAATCAGGATTTCTAATCTCCGAATCAATGCTTTTAAAGGATAAGATCAAAAAAGAATCGGATTATTCAGAATAATTTGTTTTAGATTTACAACATAATACAGAACGTAATTGTAATAGGATTTCTAGCAAGTTTTAGTTCTTCAGAAGAAAAATGATGTAGATTTTGGCTACTTCTTAGATAATCCATAAGAATAATATAATAGAAGATAGTCATTACTTTTTATACAAATAGTACTTATAATGATTGATAAAAATGCTGCAATATATATTGCTGGACATAATGGAATGGTGGGAAGTGCCATTTGGAGAACTTTGCAAGATAAAGGATATCTGAATCTTATTGGAGTCTCAAGCAAAGATTTAGATTTAAGAAAACAAAAAGCAGTTCGAAGTTTTCTTAAACAAATGAAGCCTGATATTATTATTGATGCTGCTGCAAAAGTGGGAGGCATTCTTGCGAATAATGATTTCCCATATCAATTTCTGATGGAAAATATGCAAATTCAGAACAATCTTATTAGTGAAGCACATCGTTTAGATGTAGTAAAATTCATTTTTTTAGGAAGTTCCTGCATTTACCCAAAATTAGCTCCACAGCCGTTAAAAGAAGAGTATTTGCTTACGAGCTCTTTAGAACCTACTAACGAGTGGTACGCCTTGGCAAAAATTACTGGAGTAAAATTATGTGAAGCCATTCGCAAGCAATATGGAAAAGATTTTGTCAGTTTGATGCCAACAAATTTATACGGTACTCATGACAATTTTGATTTAAATAGTTCACACGTTTTACCAGCCATGATTCGGAAATTTCATGAAGCTAAGAAAAATAATAATACTGAAGTAATTCTTTGGGGTTCTGGTACTCCTATGCGAGAATTTTTATTTGTAGATGATATGGCTGAAGCGGTAGTTTTTGCGTTAGAAAATCGACTTCCCGATCATTTGTACAATATTGGAACAGGTGAAGACCTAACAATAAAAGATTTAGCTGCGACAATTCAAAAGATTGTTGGACATACAGGAAGTATTATTTGGGACGAAAGTAAGCCCGATGGTACACCTCGAAAGTTAATGGATGTTTCTAAAATGCATGATATTGGATGGAAACATCAAGTAACTTTAGAACAAGGAATAGAGAAAACCTACAACTGGTTTGTAGAAAATAGTGAGAATTTTAAACAAAAAGTTTATTAAAAATCTTACTTTACTGGACTTGAATAATCAAAATTTATACAATATTAATATGGCAACTTTGCGTTACCACGCGTTGAAGCTTTTAATTTCGATATGACTACAATAAAAAAAACAGCCTTCATTACAGGAGTAACAGGACAAGACGGAGCTTATTTAAGTGAATTTTTATTAAAAAAAGGATATATAGTACACGGATTAAAAAGACGTACTTCTTTATTTAATACGGATCGAATTGATCATTTATATCAAGATCCACATGTAGAAAATAGGAATTTCATCTTACATTATGGTGATATGACGGATAGTACGAATTTGACCCGTTTGATTCAGGAAATTCAACCTGATGAAATTTATAATTTGGCAGCTATGAGTCATGTTGCAGTTTCATTTGAAACTCCAGAATATACAGGAAATGCGGATGGACTTGGAACTTTACGTCTTCTAGAAGCAGTTCGTTTTTTAGGATTAGAAAAAAAGACTAGGATATATCAAGCATCTACTTCGGAACTGTATGGTAAAGTACAAGAAGTTCCACAATCCGAAACAACTCCTTTTTATCCACGTTCCCCTTATGCTGTCGCGAAAATGTATGCATATTGGATTACCGTTAATTACCGAGAAGCTTATGGAATGTACGCCTGCAACGGAATTCTATTTAATCATGAATCTCCTATTCGTGGTGAAACTTTTGTAACGCGAAAAATTACGAGAGCCACTTCAAGAATAGCTTTGGGATTGCAGGATAAATTATATTTGGGTAATCTAGATGCGAAACGTGATTGGGGTCACGCTAAAGACTATGTGCGAATGATGTGGATGATTTTGCAAGCAGATGAAGCTGAAGACTGGGTTATTGCCACCGGTAAAACGACCACAGTTCGCGAATTTGTTCGAATGAGTTTTGCCGAAGTGGGTGTTGAATTAGAATTTAAAGGAGAAGGAGTAGAAGAGAAAGGTTTTGTGAAATCATGTAGCAATCCTGATTTTCAAATTCCAGTGGGACAAGAAGTATTAGCAGTAGATCCAAAATATTTTAGGCCGACTGAAGTAGATTTATTAATTGGAGATCCTACAAAAGCGAAAACGAAATTGGGATGGAAATGCAAATATGATTTAGCTGCATTAGTAAAAGATATGATGCAGTCCGATATAAAACTCATGAAGAAAGATCAATATTTGAAAGAGGGTGGTTATACCACTTTGAACTATTTTGAGTAGTAGGAAAAAATTAGATATTCATGACAATATAAAATTTTCTACCTAACAAAATTAGTAATTTTAAAAATAGTTGTTTTTATGTCGCTACCGAAGTGACTCTTGACAGAGAACAGTTGAATTTATTTAATATACCTGTTAAAGAATTGTAATTTTTAACCCGCTGAAATTTATTTCTTGAAAGATAAAATATTTATGCTCAAAAAGCATCCTAAATATGACTCTGTGGTCAATTGGGGAAAATTAGTCTCAATAACTGGAAGCGCTCAACTTCTTGTTCAGTTGCTTGGGTTTAGTTGCGGGATCTTAATTATACGCCTGTTACCACTTCAAGAGTATGCTTTTTATACCCTTGCAAATACTTTATTGGGTACAATTTCAGTTTTGGCAGATGGAGGTGTTTCTGCAGGAATCATGGCTCAAGGTGGAAAAGTTTGGAATGACAAAGAAAAATTAGGAAAAGTGTTAGCAACTGGTTTAGATTTAAGAAAGAAATTTGCATTTTTGAGTTTACTGGTATCTTTGCCAATTTTATTTTATCTTTTAATACATAACGGAGCTAGTTGGTTAACAGCTTTATTAATTGCATTAGCAATGATTCCGGCGTTTTTCGCTGCTTTATCAGATTCTTTGCTAGAGATAGTGCCCAAATTACATCAAAGTATTCTACCATTGCAAAGAAATCAAATGGCAGTCAGTATAGGAAGGTTATTACTAACTGCTATTACTATGCTTGTATTTCCATGGGCTTTTATTGCTATACTTGCTGCAGGCTTACCACGCATGTGGGGAAATATTAAATTGCGAAAAATAGTATATGGTTTGGCAGATGAAAACCAAAGACCAGATACAGAAATTAGAACAGAAATTTTGACACTGGTAAAGCGCATTATGCCAACCTCAATTTATTATTGTGTTTCAGGGCATATTACCATTTGGTTAATATCTATTTTCGGAAATACCACATCAATTGCTCAATTAGGTGCGTTAGGAAGACTGAGCATGCTTCTTTTGTTATTTGGATTTGTTGTAGATACTTTAATTATACCACGTTTTGCAAAATTAATTGAGGATAAAAAGATTTTGTTTTTACGCTATCTTCAAATAATGGGAATATTACTATCTTTTTTATTAGTAGCTGTTACTATAGTTTATTTATTTCCAACGCCAATATTGTGGCTGCTAGGGGATGGTTATATAGGATTGCCTTTTGAATTATTTTTAAGTGTTTCTGGTAGTTGCATATCGTTGTTAGCAGGTGTAGCATTTTCCTTATTCAGCAGCAGAGGTTGGGCTTTACCCCCATATTTAGTAATTTCAATCAATTTAGTTTCAATAATAATTTTAGCTTCTATTATAGATTTAAGTACTCTTAAAGGTATCTTATTACTAAATATTGGAATAAGTATAATTGCATTTATACAAACTTTTGGCTACGGTATTTTTAAGATAAAACACGTTACTAATGAAACCTAATCGAATAGCTTTAATTGATAAAAAAATAAGAGTACTACTAAATAAAATAGCAGTATTTTTATTAAAATTAAATGGGTTAAAACTTGGAGCTGGTACTTCTTTAGGAAATATTAGCTGCGATTGGCTTAATAAATTGATAATTGGCAATTCTTGCACTATCCAGGATGCGGTTGATTTTAGAATATGGCATCCTTATAATGATGACTGCTTTATTAAAATAGGTGATAATGTTTTTATTGGTCATGCCTGTGAATTTGTATGCAATTCAAGTATAACTATTGGTAATGATTGCATGATTGCTAGTAAAACTGTTTTTAATACTACTGGTCATGAATTTAGAAGGAATGAGAAAATGCGAAAGCAACCCATAACAACAAAAGAGATTGTGCTCGAGGATGATGTTTGGATTGGGACTTCATGTGTTATTATGCAAGGAGTGACTATTGGTGAAGGCGCAGTGATTGGAGCGGGATCAGTTGTCAATAAATCTGTACCGGGATATGAAGTTTGGGCCGGAGTACCAGCACGTTTTATTAAAAAAAGAGATTAAATAATATGAATTCAGCAATTTGTACTGTTTTTGAAGGTAATTATCATTATGGAGTGGCAGCACTCTCTAATTCATTAAATAAAAATGGATTTCAGGGAAATATTTATGTTGGTTATCGTGGATCCTTGCCTCTTTGGGTACTAAAAGGGAAGAAAGAAAAAATAGGTAAATGGAAAGATGCAATTACCGTAAGTCTAGATGATGCAATACAAATTGTATTTTTAGAGGTAGAAACTTCATATAGTTTAACAAATTACAAGCCAGACTTCATGCTAGAAATATGGCAAGGTCCAGCAAAAAATGCAGAAGCATTATTTTATTTTGACCCAGATATTGTTGTTATTGATTCTTGGGCTTGTTTTGAACAATGGGTTCATTGTGGAGTAGCTGTTTGTGAAGATGTCAATTCGCCTTTACAAGAATTTCATCCCCGAAGGCAAGGCTGGAGAAATTACTATAAAAATTACAATATCGATTTACAATTTAAAAATCAAATTTATGCCAATGGTGGCTTCGTGGGACTACTTAAAAAAGATATTGACTTTTTGACTTTGTGGATAAGACTGCAAGAAAATATGGGGGAAGTAATTGGTGGTTTAAAAAATTCTATTTTTTCAAATCAGACATACAATTCAACAATCTTAAAAATGGATGGTTTTCAAATTTTCGACAAGTCGGATCAGGATGCATTAAATGCAACTATTGAAGCATACATAGGACCTATTAGTTTTATAGGTAAAGAAGGAATGGGATTTGTCTCGGGAAGAATAACAATGTATCATGCCTTAGGAGCCAATAAGCCTTGGGAAATAAATTATTTGAGATCGGCACTAAATGGTAGATCACCAAGAGATTTAGATAGTACCTATTGGAATAATTCTATAAGTCCAATTTTAGCCCACACTAGATGGAAAATAAGACAAAAGCAGATAGCTATAAAACTAAGTAAGTTCATAGGAAGGTTTTATAAAGTTTAAATTTTAAGTATACTATAAGTGGGGAATTACTTATTTCTTTGTGGGAGTCATTTCATAATAAATTTTTCTCGAGTATGAGTTGTCATTCAAAATTCTACTTAGAAATAAAATTTCTTGTGAAGCGCAAATTATAGTGAAAAATTTCAGATAATTGTCAATATTTCTCTTGTTTTCTATAAAATATAAATACGATTAGGTATTGTTGCAGATTGCTACTAATTTGGTAGATGCAAAAGTGATTTTTATCAACGAAACTTAATAAATTTTTAGGAAGTTTACAAAAGATAGTTTTAAATTTGATAGATTAATCGGATAGTGAAAGTATAAATAGGTACAAAATTATTATATCTTTAGTGTATGGACTAGATAATTATTTTAACATAAAATTTTTAAAAGAAAAAAAACAAGGAATTTATATATGGCTAGTTTAACATATTTATGGAATAATAGAATTAGGTCTAAATTATTTAGCAAACCCTTTTTTATTAGTTGGGGCAAACGTTTCTTAACTTTTTATCAATTATTTCAAACCAATAAAAGGAGAAAAAAATTATTTAGTAATGGTGCTGCTATTTCTGAGACTGCGGAGATTGGGATAGTTAACATTCACGGAAAAAAAAATAATTTGTCAATTGGTGATTTTACTACTTTAGGTAAGGTAGAAATTGCTCTGCATGATAGAGTAACTATAGGAAAATACGTTTGTATAAATGATGGAGTAGTTATCTTGAGTGCTTCTCATGATATATTGGATCCCCTGTGGGCGCACAAAAAAGCACCGATTGTGATCGGTGATTATGCATGGATCGCAACCAATGCGATTATACTACCTGGCGTTTGTATTGGTAAAGGAGCAGTTGTAGGAGCAGGTGCAGTAGTGAGTAAAAATATAAGTGATTATGGTATAGCATTAGGAAATCCAGCAAAAGAAATTGATAAAAAAAGATCGGATGTATTGAACTATAACCCTTGTGAGTTTCTTGCAGCAAATAACGCATGGTTGAAATGATGTTCATTTTTAAATTCATATCACTCTAGATCAAAATATAAATTAAGTTTAAATTATCTGTCCAATTTTCTTAAGGTTTACACTTCTGTGAAAAATATTAAAAAAGTGGTGTATTATTATCGTTTTAAAAAGTTAGGCAATTAAGTTGAATCTACACAGACTAGAATTGTAACGAAAAATATAATACACTAAATTTTAAGCAATAATAGACTTTAAAATAATATTGATGTACGTTAAGTTTTTGTTTTACAGTGCTTTAAATTAAATCTTTATTAATTTTAAGAGACTATTATAAAATGTATTTTTATGAAAATAATTTTTATCTGTGGTTCTTTAGGAAAAGGTCGTGATGGAGTTGGAGATTATAGTCGTCGTTTAGCTGGAGAATTGATTCGTCAAGGTCATGACGTTTCATTATTAGCACTGCGTGATAAAAGTACGGCTGTTATCAAAAAGGAGGTTCAAGAATCTGAAGGAATATATATTCCAGTGCTGCGAATTCCGAATGATGTAAAGCAAAAAATTCGTTTTGCAGTTTGTAAACAATATGTTACTGATTTTAATCCAGAGTGGCTCAGCTTGCAATATGTATCTTTTTCTTTTCAAAAGAAAGGATTGCCGTTTAGTTTAGCTAACCAATTATTCGAACTTGGCAAAGGAAAGAAATGGCATATTATGTTCCATGAGTTATGGGTGGGTATGGATGATGAAGCTCCAATAAAACATAAAATATGGGGTTCCTTACAAAAATATCTTGCTAGGAAAATAATAAAGATATTAAAACCAACAATTGTTCATACGCAGTCTATACTTTATCAATATCAGTTAAAAAAAATGGGATGTAAAGCATTACATCTTCCTTTGTTTGGTAATATTCAAGTAATTGAAAATAAAGTTTCAACTGTGGACAAGGATGAAAATTCTCTAGATTTTATTGTATTCGGAACTATTCATCCACAGGCTCCTGTTAACGAATTTATTTTAGAATTGATGACTTATGGTGAAAGCAATAAAAGTAAAATAAAATTAAACTTTATTGGCCGTTGTGGTGATGAATTAAATAATTGGATTACAGTTTGCGAGGAACACAAAGTTGAAGTTGAAGTATTTGGGGAACAAAATTCAGATGCAATTTCAAATGTTTTGAGCAATTCAGATTGGGGAATTAGCACTACACCTTGGAGACAAATAGAAAAAAGTGGCACAGTGGCAGCAATGCTTGAGCATGGTTTAAATGTCGTTTGTGTGGCTAGATCATGGACTCCTAAAGAAGATATACCTTCAAATACAATAAAGGGTATTGTAAATTATAAGATAAATACACTAGACGAACTTCTTAATTATCATAACACTGGCGATTCAAAAAATGTACTCAAAAAATGTGCAACTATTTTTATTGCTGCTTTAGATCCTAAATGATATACTTAAATTTGATATGAAAATACTATTATCTCATCCTACAGGTAATTCTAATGTACGTGCTGTTGCAACCAAACTTGCAGAAAAAAATAATTTATATAGATTTTATACCTCAATTGCAGTATTTCCTGATAGTTATTGGAATAAGCTAAGTGCGTTTTCTACTTTTAAGGAATTAAAACGAAGAAGTTTTAGTGCCACGTTGAAGAAGTACACGCAAACTTCATCAATGAATGAAATTTGTCGAGTAGTTTTTTCAAAATTGGGAATTAAAAAACTAGTGGCAGCCGAAGTTGGTTTTTTTTGTATTGAAAAGGTCTACTATAATCTCGATCGTAAGGTGGCAAATTCCTTGAAAAGGGCTAAAAAAAATGGTGTTACGGCAGTATATGCCTATGAAGATGGAGCATTAGAAACTTTCATTAAAGCTAAAGCACTAGGATTAATTTGCATTTATGATTTGCCAATAGCCTATTGGGAAACAGCAAGAAAATTGATGTTGGAAGAAGCCGAACGATTACCAAATTGGGCTCAAACCCTTGGAGGGGGAATACTAGACAGTGAAGCTAAATTAGAACGGAAACGCCGAGAATTAGAATTGGCAGATGTAATAGTTGGACCAGGTTCGTTTGTATTAAATTCTTTGCCTGAATGGTCTGCTAATAAAATTAAAATATTGTCACCATTTGGTTCTCCAAAAAATGATTTTGGAAAAACCTTAACGTCTAAAAGTAAAGAAAAACCACTTCGCGTGCTTTTTGTTGGATCAATGGGACAACGAAAAGGATTGGGTGATTTGTTTGAAGCAGTCAATCAATTAAAAGGAGTTCCTGTGGAGTTAGTAGTTTTAGGATCTTTGTTAGCTCCTATGGAATTTTACAATTCACAATTGCCAACTTTTACATATGAGTCTGGACGTTCTAATCAAGAGGTTTTAGAGTTAATGAGAACCTGTGATGTATTTTGTTTGCCTTCTATTGTTGAGGGTAGAGCATTGGTAATGCAAGAAGCAATGAGTCAAGGATTACCAATTATCATAACGCCAAATACAGGAGGAGAAGATCTCGTAATTGAAGGAGAAACTGGTTTCTTAGTTCCTATTCGCGCACCAAATAAGATCGCAGAAAAAATTATCTGGTTTGTTGAAAACAGAGATCAAGTTATGGTAATGGGAGAAAAAGCTGCAAAGCATGCGCAAAATTATACTTGGGATAATTATAGCGAAACTATTACTACGCGACTACAAGCTATAATAAAATAATAATAGGAACACTATTTATAGCATAGATAGAACGAAGAGTCAATAAAATATAAAAAGTGAATTACATCAAAGCCGAAACTTCAATTTTAAAAGATCCATACAATTCCTTGAAAATTGCAATATGGTTGTATTTTATATTATGGATTTTTGAGGGGGCTTTGCGAAAATGGGTTTTACCAAGTTTAGCTACTCCATTATTAATTATACGCGATCCAATTGCAATTTATTTAATACTTAGAGCAATTTATTTAAAAGTAGATTTTTTGAATGGGTATGTTGTTTCGGGGTTTATCATCACCATTTTATCATTAATTGTGACACTCACATTTGGTCATGGTAATCTATTTGTTGGGATTTATGGCGCAAGAATTATGTTGCTGCATTTTCCGTTAATTTTTATTATTGGAGCCGTTTTTACAAAACAAGACCTTTTAAAATTAGGGTACGTAGTGCTACTCCTTAATATAGTGATGACTTTAATCGTTTATTTGCAATTTAGTAGTCCTCAAACTGCTTTTATAAATATAGGTTTAGGAGGAGAAGGTAGCGCTGGATTTGATGGTGCAATGGGATATTTTAGACCTCCAGGAACTTTTTCTTTCATTACAGGATTGGCATCTTTTTACACAATGGTATCTGTATTTATTTTTTATTTTTGGTTGTCTAAAGAGCCAATTTCCAAGATTTTGCTTTATGCCAGTACAATGGCATTAATATTTGGTCTACCGCTAACCGTTAGTAGAACTGCCGTTGGAGGAGTATTTTTAGTTGGGATCTTTGCCATTATTGGTTCGGCTACTAGTTTTAGAAAAATAATGAAGGTAGTTATTATAGGTCTTGTATTATTTTCATTGTTTACAATCTTACAAAAGACGACATCGGTTTTTAATCTGGGAACTGAAGTGTTTATGAGTAGGGTTGATACTGCAAGTGAGCAAGGTGGTGGTTTTAAAGAATCATTCTTCTCCAGAGCAATAGACGACTTTATAAAACCAATAGAAAATTTAATGAATAAGCCTTTATTTATCGGTAATTTGGGAATGGGTACAAATGCTGGAGCGCAGATGTTGTCTGGCAGCAATAAATTTTTAATAGCTGAAGATGAATTAGGACGAATTGGTGGAGAGCAGGGGTTAATTTTAGGAGGTGGGTTAATTTTATTACGAATAGGATTGGCTATATCTTTGTTTATAAAATCCATTCAGTTGCCAAGGGAAGATAAACTTTTGCCTCTAATAATTTGTGGTACAGCATTGTTTTCAATAACACAAGGACAATGGGCACAACCTAGTATATTGGGGTATTCAGTTATGATAACAGGTTTTTTATTGGCAAGTATAAATATAAAAGTGGAAACAAAATAGATGAAAATAATATTGTTTACTCATCCTAGTTTTATAGAACATCAAAGCATGCCTCGTTATGCAAATATGCTAGTAAGCGGTATGCTTGAAAGGGGACACGAAGTAGAAGTTTGGAGTCCTGAACCTTTTTTTGTAAAATTAACATTTATTCCCTCTTTAAAGAAGTGGTTGAGCTATGTTGATCAATTTGTTTTGTTTCCATTACAAGTTAATAAGCGTTTAAAATATTGCGCTAAAGAAACAATATTTGTTTTTGCAGATCAAGCTTTAGGACCATGGGTTCCTTTAGTTGCAAATCGTTTGCATGTGATACATTGCCATGATTTTCTAGCACAGCAATCGGCGAAGGGTGAGTTTAAAGAAAATATAGTAAGTTGGTCTGGTAAAATTTATCAAAATTATATACATAAAGGTTATACCAAAGGGAAAAATTTCATTTCTATTTCTAAAAAGACTCAGGAAGATTTGCATAATTTTCTGGAGAAAACACCTCCAATTTCGAAAGTAGTAAATAACGGTTTGAATCAGAAATTTGAAAAGGGAGACTCAAAAATAATTCGAGAAAAGTTGACTATCGATTTGAAAATAAATCTCTCTTCAGGTTATGTTTTACACGTAGGAGGAAATCAATTTTATAAAAATAGGAAAGGTGTAATTGAAATTTATATTGCTTGGCGTAAAATAAGTCAAATAGATCTACCATTATTATTAATAGGTTCGGCACCAACAATTGAATTAGAAGAATTAAGAATAAAATCTTCATTCGCAAATGATATTCATTTCTTAACAACAATAAATGATATTCTTTTAGTGCAGCTCTATCAAGGTGCAAGTGTTTTATTATTTCCTTCTTTGGCTGAAGGTTTTGGTTGGCCCATTGCAGAAGCTATGGCTTCAGGTTGTCTCGTAATTACCACCAATGAAGCACCAATGACTGAGGTGGGAGGGAAAGCTGCTTTTTATATTAATAAAAGACCTTCAGAAGGTTCTGGTTGTAATGATTGGGCACAGAAATCAGCTTTAATGCTTAAAAAGGTTATCGAATTTAATTCAATTGAATTGAAGAATAATATCGATTTAAGTACTGAAAATGCAAGTAGATTTAACACTGAAAATGCATTGAATCAAATTGAAACTATTTACAAAGAAATCTCTAACAGTAGTAACTAATGAGAATCCTTCATGTAATATCATCAATGGATCCTAATGCTGGAGGAACTTCTCAAGCGGTTAGGAATATTATTCCTAACATTCAAAATTTGAATACTGAAAATGATGTGGTTTGTTTAGACAATCCTGATTTAAATTATGGTATTATTGATAATTTTAAAATACATAAAATAGGAAATGGAAAAACTTCTTTTCAATATCATCCGTCATTAGTAAAATGGTTATGTAATAATTTGAAACGATACGAAACAATAGTAGTACATGGTATCTGGCAATATCATAATTATGCTGTTTATAAAGCGGTAAAAAGTTTAAAAAAACAAAATAAAATTATTCCAAAAGTCATTATAATGCCCCACGGGATGTTGGACCCTTATTTTCAAAAAGCAACAGATCGAAAATGGAAAGCGTTACGCAATAAAATAGTTTGGAAAATTACAGAGCAAAGAGCCATTAACGCTGCAGACGCACTTTTTTTTACTTGTGAAGAAGAATTATCGTTGGCGAAAACTACTTTTGTTGGTTACTATCCAAAAAAGGAAATTAATGTGGGTTTTGGAATACCGTCTGCACCTATTAAAACTCTTGAGATGCACAATGCATTTAGGAAATCGGTACCATTATTAAAAACAAATTATTGGCTATTTTTAAGTCGAATTGATCCTAAGAAAGGAGTTGATATTCTAATAGATGCTTACAATGAACTCTGTTTGGATGATCAAACTTTGCCTGATTTAGTTATTGCAGGTCCTACAAATTCTTTGTATGCGAAAAAAATGATTGAAAAAGCACAAACTAATACCAAAGTACATTTTACCGGTATGTTAAACGGTGAAGCCAAATGGGGTGCATTTTATAATTGTGATGCTTATTTATTACCAAGTCATCAAGAGAATTTTGGGATTGCAATTGTAGAGGCGATGTCTTGTGAAAAGCCAGTACTTATTTCTAAAAATATTAATATCTGGAGAGAAATTGCAAACGGAAAAGGTGGTTGGATCTTGAATGATCTAACTATTGAAACTATTAAAAGCAACTTAAAGAAAATATCTAAAATCAATCTTTTAGAATTAGAAGAAATTGGAAAAGATGCTGTTTATACCTATAAACGAGAATTTAGAATAGAAGAGCGGGCAGAACTATTTGTAAAAGCTATTAAAGAAATTTGAAATCAATTTCCACAACAATTACTAAGAATTCATTACAATTTAATTATAAAAAGGAATGTCTGAAATAAATGTAAAGACTTATAATTTTTCATTTAGTTTAAAGAATAAAATCTTAAGAGCTATTTGGAATATCACTTATTTGTTGTTTTTTAAAACTACTCCTTCTACCATTAGGATTTTTAAAGAATGGAGAAATTTAATTTTAAGAGTTTTTGGAGCAAAAGTTGGAAAAGATACAATGATTTATTCTAATGTTTTAATTTGGGCACCTTGGAATTTGGAAATTGGAGATAATTGTTGTTTAGGCCCTAAAGTAGATTGTTACAATCAAGGTAAAATATGTATTGGTGATAATACCACCATTTCACAAAAAAGTTACTTATGTGCTTCTACTCATGATTATACTAAAGATGACTTTCCGTTAATTTTAAAACCAATTACTATTGGAAAAGGAGTGTGGATAGCAGCAGATGCGTTTATTGGCCCCAATGTTACAATTGGTAATTTTGTAGTCGTCGCAGCAAGAAGTGTTGTTGTAAAAAATTTGGAAGATAATATCGTTGTAGGAGGGAATCCAGCAAAAAAAATAAAAGACAGATTTTAATTTTACTAATTAATATTTATGGCTGTCTTAAGTATTTTTTGTAATTAAATAATTAAAATTAATGACACAAGATGTTCATGCAGTGCTTAATGCTATTTTAAAAGTAAATAAAGGTTATTTAACTGATTATACTTTATTAGAAGAATATCCCCAAGTCGGGATGAAAGATTCTTATTTTAAATGTTTAAAACGTTTAATTAGGATTATTTATTATGGTATTAAAAAGGCTAAAAAAGATAATCTTTCTTGTGTAGTTAGAGAGTATAAAAATTCACAAATTTTACTACTTCTACCAATTATATTTATATTTAAAGAGAAGTTGTTATTTTTAATTAATCACAATCTTGCACATGATCCGAAATTAAAATTGCATCATTTTTTGGATAGAATGGGAGTTCAATTTTTGGCCATTGATAGCAAGTTAAGTACAAATTATGAAAAATTATTTAAGAATAAAATAAATATTGATTCTGAAATTATTGTTAAAACAATAAGTAATAAAAAGAAAGAAGTTGTAATTTTTTCTAAAAATTATAAAGAGATTCTCCAAAGAAATACTTTTGAACGATATAAAATTTTAATACCAAATAGAAATGCTACAATTAATCAAGAAATAGGAAAAAATTTGATTAGCTATGGAACGCAATCTCAAGATGTATTCCTCAGAATGCTAGAGCAAGCAGAAATCGTCATTATCGATTATGATAAAAAAGAATATTTTTACAGGACTTCTGGTTTGATTTGGGATTGTATGAAACACGATAATTTTATAATTGTTAATAAATATATTGTTTTTGAAAATCAATTAAGGAGTTATAATAAAAAACAATTTTTTGATTCACTTGATCAAATAGCAAACCATAAGGGACTTTTGAAATCATAAAATCGTTGTGAGCCAAGTATGACTTATATAGGTTTAAGATATAAATATGCTGTCCAATAAAAAATTTAACAACATTACTATAAAGTTAAACTTTATCACAATAATTAAACATAGAACTCTTGATTAAAATTCCAATTTCCGTAATCCTATCTGTAAAAAACGAAGCTCTAAATTTACCTAGTTGCTTGGATAAATTAAAGCGATTTGATCAGATAATCGTTGTCGATTCAGGAAGTACTGATGATACCGTAAGTATTGCCCATAATATGGGTGCTGAAGTTTTACAATTTCAATGGAATGGTAAATTTCCAAAAAAAAGAAATTGGGCACTGCAAAATGCAACGCTTCTTCACGAATGGATTTTGTTCTTAGATGCTGATGAATTTGTTACTGATGAATTTGTTACCGAAGTAGCCATCAAAACACAAGATCCAAACTATAATGGTTACACCATTCAGTTTGAAAACTATTTTATGGGTAAGAAACTCAGGTATGGCTATGGGTTTAAAAAGTCGGCACTTTTTAAGAAATCCAAAGGAGCTTATGAAAAAGTAGATGAAGATTTATGGAGTCATTTAGATATGGAAGTCCATGAGCACCCTATTATAGAAGGAAAAGTTGGATTGATTAAATCGAAAGTTGTGCATAAAGATTTTAAAAACTTAGACCATTATATTGCAAAACACAATGCCTATTCTACTTGGGAAGCACAAAGGTACTTGCAACTTAAAGAAGCTAAGAATTCAAATTTATCATTAAATCAAAAAATTAAATATGGACTTCTTACTACAGGATTACTTCCCGCCATCTACTTTATAGGAGCTTACTTTTTTAAATTGGGTTTTTTAGATGGTAAGGAAGGATTTTATTTGGCACGCTTTAAGTCTCATTACTTTTTTCAAATTCAAACTAAAGTTGATTCATTTAAAAAAAATTAAAATTACAATGAAAAAAATATTGATAACAGGAGGAGCTGGTTTTGTAGGTTCCCATTTGTGCAAGAGACTATTGAATGAAGGAAATGAAGTAATTTGTTTAGATAATTATTTTACGGGAGCGAAAACTAATATTATTGAGCTACTAGATAATCCTTATTTTGAAATGGTAAGACACGATATTACAGAACCTTACTATGCTGAGGTTGATGAGATTTATAATTTAGCTTGTCCTGCATCCCCAATTCATTACCAGTATAATCCAATAAAAACCATTAAAACTTCTGTAATGGGAGCAATTAATGTATTAGGTCTAGCAAAACGAGTTAATGCTAAAGTTTTACAAGCGAGTACGAGTGAAGTATATGGTGATCCGCTTGTGCACCCACAAACAGAAAGTTATTGGGGACATGTAAATCCAATAGGGATCCGTTCTTGTTATGATGAAGGAAAACGATGTGCGGAGACATTATTCATGGATTATCACAATCAAAATAAAGTTGCCATTAAAATCATTCGCATTTTTAATACTTACGGACCTAATATGAATCCAGTTGATGGTAGAGTAGTATCTAATTTCATTGTGCAGGCTTTGCAGGACGAGGATATCACAATTTTTGGGGATGGTTTACAAACTCGTTCGTTTCAATATGTTGATGATTTGGTAGAAGGAATGATTAGAATGATGAATTCTGATCCTTCATTTTTAGGACCTGTAAACCTCGGAAACCCGAATGAATTTACCATGCTCGAATTGGCTGAAGCTATTATTGCATTGACAGGATCTAAATCTAAAATTATCCACCTGGCTTTACCTCAAGATGATCCTAAACAGCGACAACCCGATATTTCTTTAGCTAAGGAAAAACTTAGTGGTTGGGAACCCAAAATACAACTCAAGGAAGGATTGATGACGACTATTAATTACTTTGACAAACTATTGTTAAAACTATAACTTTTTCTTCAAATGTCTTAATCTCTTTTACTCATTTATGGTCAAGTATTTGTCTTCTACAAATCTGAAACAGTGTTTTTTTGTGCTTTTAACGAGTATTGCAGTGCTTTATCGAAAACATTTTTTAGAAGCCACGCTTTGTTCTAGTTTTATTCTCGAATTGGATAAAGTTTTTATTCTAAAAGATTACAATTATGAAAATTACTATAATAACAGTTTGTTACAATCGAAAAAACACAATCGAAAACACTATCAAAAGTGTCTTGGGACAAACTTATAAAAATATTGAATACATTATTATTGATGGAAATTCAACTGATGGAACCAAAGAGATAATTGAAGCTTATAAGGATAGAATTAGTCAATACATCTCAGAACCTGATAAAGGAATGTACGATGCAATAAACAAAGGATTTAGATTAGCAACAGGCGATGTTATTGGTCTAATGCATTCTGATGATGAATTTTATGATCAACACGCTATTGCAAAAATTGCAACACGTTTTAATTATGACGCAAGTATAGAAGGTATATATGGTGATGGTATTTATGTATCTAATGATGAACAAGAGCGTTTGATTCGAGATAGAAAAGGTGGTGCTTTTAGCCTGAAAAAAGTTAAGAAAGGATGGCTTCCTTTGCATCCTACTGTGTATTTGAAAAAGGAAGTTATAGATAAAAATGGATTTTATAATCTTGATTTTAAAATAGCATCCGATACTGAGTTTTTAATTCGCTATTTGTACAAACATAATATTAAGATGAGTTACATCAATACATATATTGTCAAAATGAGAATGGGAGGTCTTAGCACTAATTTTAGATCAGCTATTAAAGTTTTACATGAAGATTACAAAATTTATAAATTTCATGGTTTGATGCCCGTTAAATCTGTATTTCTTAAAAAAATTATTGCTTTAAAGCAGTATTTAGTTCATTGATAATAATAGTTATAATAATCCATTTTTTTTTTTTAACTATCATCTTAAATGACCAACAAAAAGATAACAATTTTAGACGAACAAATTTACAATAATTAAGCATACTAATACATACTTCAAGTACTATGAAAAAAGTTTCACTTACGATAATGATATTATTTTTATTGATTTTACAATCCTGTACTACGAAAAAACAAATAATGTACGTGCAAGATATCGACTGGTATGCAAATAAACCGTTGACCTACGCAGCAGTCAAAATTCAGCCGAAAGATATTTTAAAAGTTGACGTGAGTGATCTCAACCCTGTCGTGGCAGCACCCTTTAATATTAGTTCAGGATCTTCTGGTGCTCAAACATCATCTGAAATGCTTAAATTAAATGGTTTTTTAGTGACTGGACAAGGGAATATCACAATGCCTATTTTGAATGAAATTAAAGTAAGCGATTTAACACCAACTGAAGTTGAAACGAAAATAAAAGAACGACTTATAAACGAAGGGTATTTAGTAAACCCTACAGTACAAGTTAGGGTTATCAATAATAAATTTACCATCTTGGGTGAAGTAAATATCCCAGGTGTAAAATCTTTTACAGAAGAATCTCTAACATTACTTGACGCAATCGGATTGGCAGGAGATCTTACATATTCCGGAATTAGAAAAGATATAACAATTATTAGAGAGCTAGAAGGAAAACGTTTAGTTTATCATGTAGACTTGACGACTGCCTCATGGATGTCAAATCCAGATTATCAAATTAGACAAAATGACGTTATTTATGTCAAGCCTAATAAATTACGTGCAAATAGTGGGGGTTTAATCAAAGATCCAATACAGGTACTCAGTGTTGCAATTTCTCTTTTGGCAGTAATATTACTACTCGTTAAGAAATAGAGTTTGAAGAATTCTCGTACTAAGTAAGATTGATCATGTTTAGCATTTGTTTGCATTAATTTAACAACACCAAAATGGATTTTAGAAAAGAATTTTTAAAATATTTTCACTACTGGCCTTGGTTTTTGCTGAGTTTGTTTATCTGTTTAGGTGCCGCCTACTACTTTATCAAAACCGCAGAGACTACTTATCAAACCTCCGCTTTAATCTTTATTGATAAAAAGCAAGATGATAAATCAAAAATAATTACGATTACTACAGATGAAAAAAGTAATGATGATAATCTAGAGGACGAAATCAGGTTAATTACATCCAACGATTTTTTGTTGAAAGTAGTAAATAGTACAAATTTAAATGTCAGTTACTTTGAAAAAGTATATAAGGTTCAGAATAAAATTATAAGTGAAGTTCCTTTTATCTTAAACCTTACTGTTTCTAAAGATTCATTACCAAACTTTTCTTATGATATTAAAATAGATAAAAAAGGATTTACAGTAACCGATCAAGATACAGAAAAAAGTTATATTATAAAGGGATTTGACGGAAATCAAGTAAAAGGTGCTTTGCCATTCAAAATTCAGTTGTCTGATAAAGCCAAAGAAAATCCTTCCTTTTATGTAGATAAAGAATATCGTGTTAGTCTTGAACCTACAGCTATGGCTGTAAAAAATTTAAAGTCATCACTTAACGTAGTATCTGATAAAAAGTCAAAAGGAACGATAGAATTAGATCACATTAGCTCAAGTCCTGAACGTTCACGAAAAATTCTGAATGAAATAATAGTTATGTTGGATAAAAGCATTGTTATCAACAAGCAAAAATTATATATAAATACTGTTTCATATTTAAATCAAAGGATAAAAAACTTCACTAAGGAAAAAGATTCTATTGAAAGTTTAAAAGAAAATTTCTTAAAAAATAATGATATGGTTGCTATGGACAACTATATCCTGGAAAAAACTGCCGATAGAAGTCAAAAAAATGACAACTATATGCGCAATGAAAAGCAAATTGCACTAACAAGATTTGCTCTCAGCGATATTAGAAATGCTGGAGGAACTAGTACTTTGGGTACTGATTATAATTTAGAAGCACCTACGGTCAATCAAATGCTTTTAAACTATAATGCAAGACTAATGGATAGTGAGTTAATTTTGCAAAGAGCACAAAAAAACAATCCAACTTACATCGCTTTGATGACGCAGTTAAAGGTTCAAAAACAGGAGATTTTGAATACCTTAGACGGCTACTTAAACTTTTTGAATCAAACGAATAACTATAATAAATCAGAGCAAAGCATAGCTAATTCTAAAGCAAAAAGCATTCCTACAAAAGATAAAATATTAAGTAATATTAATAGTAATCTTAATCTAAAAGAAGAAACCTATGTGGCATTATTGCAAAAAAGAGAGGAAGCTGTTTTAAATGGTGCGATTTTAGAGTCCAATTTAAAGACTTTAAACTCGCCAGAAACTAATTATTCTGCGATTTTTCCACAGCCAAAGTCCTTTATGTTAGGTGCTTTTATGCTTGGTTTAATTATTCCTTTTGGAATTATTTATGTTAGTTTATGGCTAGATACAAAAATACATAATGAAGAAGATATTCAGAAAGTATTGCCTGACGTTCCGCTTTTGGGTTATATTCCTAAGGTAGATGATGATGAAAAGTTAGATAATACAGCTACTTCTCGTTCTTTAATCGCAGAGGCGACACGTACATTAGTTTCAAATATATCCTATCTATTACCTATAAAAAAAGAAGAGAAAGGGAGTATTATTTTAATGACTTCTTCTATTCAGGGAGAAGGGAAATCGTTTTGTGCATTTCATACGGCGATATCACTTAGTAATCAAAATAAAAAAGTGCTGTTAATTGGAGTCGATCTAAGAAACCCACAATTGCACGACTATTTTAATTTAGATAAAAATGTATTGGGTCTTACTAATTATTTGGCTGATAAAAACAACGACTGGAAAGAATTTTTGCGAAAAGACAGTAATTTTTCTAAAAATCTAGATGTGCTATTTGCTGGAGAAATACCTCCTAATCCTACTCAGCTATTAACAAATTCTAATTTAGAATTATTGATTGAAGAAGCAAGGAGCCTTTATGATTACATAATACTAGATACTGCACCTGTTCAAATGGTGTCAGACACACTGAATCTAAGTTATTTGGCAGATGTCACTGTATTTGTTGTGAAATATGATTATACTGATAAGAGTAGTTTGGTTCGTGTAAATGGTTTTATTAAAAAAGAACAATTAAAAAATGTTGGTATTCTTATTAATGGAGTGAATATGAAAACGGCTTATGGATACGGTTACGGCCGTAACTACACGTATCAGTATCAAGAATCAGGGGAGAAACAGCCTTGGTATAAAAGAAACAAAAGCTGATCATTTCAGTTAGTAAAATCATTTAAATAAAGAAAATAGCTATAATAATTTAATATAAAATGTCTAATAAAATAGTGGGGGTACTATTGCTTTTAGTTGTTGGTGTTGTCTTTTATTTTTCCTGGCTCTCCGATCCTAGTTTTACAAATGAGACTTACTTACCAAAATGGCTTTTGAACTGGAGTAATCAGTATTATAATTTACGGACAGCAGTTCCTTTTGTCGCTTTTGGTTATTTATTAGGATCTTATTCGAACATGAAAAATTTGACCAAAATGGGGGTAAATGAAAATTTAATTTTTATACAAAATTTAGGTATAGCTTGCATTGTGGCTACTGTTGCGGAATGTGGCCAATTTCTAATTAAAGGTAGGAGCCCTGATTTAAAGGATATTTTTTTTGGTTTTATGGGGAGTTTAGTAGGAGCATTAGTCTACAATGTATTTAAAAGAGTAAGAAATGCGGAATAGACATAAATTTGCCTTCATAGTTTGCTGCGCTGTTGCAGATATGATTGCGATGATATTAGGTACTATACTGTTTTTAAAGTTTGTAAGTGATGGTAATATGGGATGGAACGCTTTGTTTTTAAACAAAATGATTCCTATTACAATTTTGAGTTGGTTGTTTTCGGTCACCTACTTTCAATTGTATCGAGTAGACGTTCTTTTTAATTTAGAATATTTTTTTCGAAATAGTTGGCGCGCTTTCTTTACACAAAGAATTCTATGGCATGCATACATGTTTATCTTTCAGGATAACGAGTTGTACAATGTTGAAAGTAAAGCAAATTTAATTCAATTATGCTTTTTACTTTTCTATTTTTTGTTGTCTAGAATTTTATTTACGATAATAATAGAAAAAGTTAAAGGATGGGTTTTTAAAAGTTATACTGTTGCAATTTGGGGATTTAACAAGACAAGTATAGAATTAGCATCTCATTTAGAAGCCAATTCCTTTTTCATAGATTTTCTTGGTATTATCAATGAAAATTCAGAGGTAATTTATAAAAGTCATGAACAGTTTAGTAAAGCATTGTCGGGAGCAATTCATGACGCATCAAAAAATAATATTAATGAATTATATATTGTATCGAAGCCTGATTTTATTACAGATCTGAATTATTTCTTTGAACTAGGAGATAAGCATTGTATGCGTTTGAAATTTGTACCCGATTTTTCATCAATTTCAAAAAAACATTTTAATTCTAGTCATTTAAATAATTTTCATGTTATTAAACCGCGTTACGAGCCATTACAAAACGCTTATAATAGATTAGTAAAGAGAGTTTTCGACATTATTTTTAGTAGTCTGGTCATCTTGTTTATATTGTCCTGGCT
The DNA here is from genome assembly GCA_038241955.1 of Flavobacteriales bacterium. Classification (GTDB taxonomy): domain Bacteria; phylum Bacteroidota; class Bacteroidia; order Flavobacteriales; family Flavobacteriaceae; genus Flavobacterium. The sequence goes on from JBBSSR010000017.1 coordinate 23,390, forward strand.
TTATCCTTTGTTGGCGTATTTTATTAAAAAACAAAGTAAAGGCCCAGTTTTATTCAAGCAAATGCGGACTGGCAAGAAAAATGAACCATTTTGCTGTTTGAAATTTCGAAGTATGTATACAGATGTGGGAGACGAATGTGAACAAGCTAAAAGAGGGGATTCAAGAGTGACACCAATTGGGAAATTCTTAAGACGTACGAGCTTAGACGAAATGCCTCAATTTTTTAATGTCTTGGTAGGAGATATGAGCGTCGTAGGCCCTCGTCCTCATATGATAAAGCATACATCAGATTACAATGATCATATTAATAATTTTATGGTTCGTCATTTTGTCAAACCAGGGATTACAGGTCTAGCGCAGGTTTCGGGTCTAAGAGGAGAGACTAAAAAAGTATCGGACATGAAACGCCGTGTTAATGCAGACATTCTTTATGTACAACGATGGAGTCTAATTACTGATATTAAAATTTGCTTCTTAACGATTATTGTTACCTTAAAAGGTGATGAAAATGCATTTTAAAACAAAAACAAAAAAACAAAAAAACAAAAAAACAAAAAAACAAAAAAACTAAAAATTAGAAATTATGGACATTACTTATTACTTTATTGGTTTGCTTACAGGGGTTTCTGTGACAACTTTCTTTATTGGAAAAGAATGGTATAAATATTATACAAGATACACGATTCAGCAAAAACAATTGGATCGTATTTTAAAATTGAATGATAAAATCAATACATTTAAACATTTGGAAACTTCAGAAGCTCCAGAACTTACAATTGGAGTTTAGCACACGGACATTGAGGTGAACTATAAATATGTAAATAGAATGAAGAGATTCTAATATCTTTATCATTAGAGTTAATGTACTCTAAAATAATTTTTATAGCATCAAGATTCTCTTAAGCTGTGGAGGTAAAGATTTCGCTTAATGAAGTTCTTCTTTAATACCAATTTATTCCACGAAACGAAAATCATCTTTTAAAAAATATTCGGAAAAAAGTTATGATTTTTTTTATGAAAAATTAATAGAATTTAGTTTGCGCTTTTTTAATTTTGAAACGAAAAAATACTCCAACATAAAGTTGCGGTATTTTTTCGTTTATAGCTCTTTTATAATTCTTAAGTTATTCAATATTAGACCAAGTATATGCCATTTTGATAGATTTAATTTGATAATAACTTAGAGTAATTGTACTACATTATCCACAAAGTTTCTAAGTTATCAATAATAATTTATTAATAAAATTACTATCTTCGGCGTGAAAATAAACGCAAACAAAATCAGTTAATTGTAAAATATTTACTTACATATAATCAATACTTTTTTAAAACACGAATTACAAATGAAAATTAGAAAGATCGAAAATAATAAAGATTTACCTGTTACCAAGAAGAGAAACCGCTTAAAAATATTTCTTATCATTCTAGCATGTTTAATCTTAATACCAACAGTCTCCTTATTTGGGTATGTATATTATAAAAAATTAGAGAAAAATTTCTGTTTAGATACAAATACCAAAGTGTATGATGCCTATAAAGAAGCCGTTGTACTTGTAAAACATAGATATGGGTATTTTGCAAAAATAAATGGAGTAGAAGTTTCGCTTGATGTTGCTGGTGCTCCGCAAGAAACGGTCTATGGAACTGGTTTTTTTATTGATAGAGATGGAAGGATGTTGACCAACAGTCATGTTTTGCAACCATGGGAATCATCAAATGAAGAAAATGATAAAACTAATGCCACTATACGAAATTTAAGAATGAAGATCGCATCTATTCTTACTGTTGATGTTCTAGAAGAGGACTATGAAAGTTTTATTATGAACAATTGGTCAGTAGCAACTTCCTATAATGAAGACGAAGGTGAAGGTGACTATCAAGGTGAAGTTGAAAATGAGGTACAGCAAGAAAGAAGGGTAGAGCCAGCAGGTGAGGAATTTGTTAGCTCAAATGATGCTGCAGTAGATACAGCAGCAGTAGTAACTGATATTGCGGCATCTATTCCTTTAAAAGAATTTGTTTCTAAAGATGATATTGAGGTTTATGTAAAAACAATTGATATTTTCGTAGCGCTTCATAATACCGATCAGGAGTGGCTGGACTGCGAAGTTTCAAAAATATCAGAAGATTCTAATATTGATTTGGGTATTTTGCAATTAAAGGATCATTATACACCGGAAAGTGTTACTAATATTGTCAATCTTGACAATGCGGTCGAAGATGATGCTTCTTTGTCTCCTGGACAAAAAGCAATAATGATAGGTTATCCCATGGGAATGGATTTGGCACAAACAAATTCAGGTATAAAAGTGCAACTCTATGATGGACAAATCAGTAAAGAATCAGATGGTAATAAAATTCAATACAGTATAACATCAACGCATGGTGCGAGTGGTGCACCGGTTTTTAATGAATGTGGCCAGCTCATCGCTGTTAATTTTAGTGGTGTAGATCAAGTTCAAGGTTTTAATTTTGGCATTGTTGCAAAGCATATTCACTCGCTTTAGTATAGTTCAAAATAAAAAAAGGATTTAAAGATCAAATAGATTTTACCTTACGAATCAAATAGAAAATACGTTGTACTATGAATAGAATTTTTACTATTGTTGCGCTACTTTTTTTTAGTGCCGCTTTTTCTCAAATTCCAACTTTGGATGTCGAAAATCAGAAAAAAAATCCAGTTAGCTTGCAAGAAGCAAAATTTGAAACCATGATTTTGGGAAATCTTGCGACAACAACGGCAACCTATACATTTTACAATCCTAGTGAAAGGATTTTAGAGGGAAAACTAACAATTCCGTTACCAGAAGGAGTAAGCATAAGTGGTTATGCATTAGATATTAATGGAATTCTAAGAGATGCCGTTCCTGTTCCTAAGGAGAGAGCCAAGGAAGTATTTGAAAGTATTGAAAAGCGAAACATAGATCCCGGAATTATTGAGAAAGTAGAAGGGAATAATTTTAGAACCAGGATTTATCCAATTCCAGTTAGAGGTAGCAGAACTATAAAAATAACATACCACCAAGAACTGAAAAATTTTGGTTCAGATTATCTATTTTTTTTAAATTTTGCCAATACAACGGCCAGTATTCCAAAATTTAAATTAAAAGTGTGGATCAATGAAAGTGCGACCACTCCTAAAATCATCGAGAATCCGGATGGTACTTTTGTATTTCAAAAACAAGGAAATCAATGGATTGCTGAGATTAATAAAGATAATTTTACACCAAAAGAAAGTCTTAAAATCACGCTTCCAAAAGCAAATGAGTCTGCAACTGTATTGCTACAAAAAGCGTCTGACGACAAGTTTTATTTTGCAGCCAATATTGCGATGAATTTCCCTGTGAAAGAAAAGCCGAAACCCAAAAAAATTGCAATAATTTGGGATAATTCTTTTAGCGGCTCTAAAAGAAATCATGAAAAAGAACTTGAATTCCTTACAGCTTATTTTACTGAAAATAAAGCGGTAAATATATCTTTTGTACTTTTAAATAACATTTTAGAGAAAACGGAAGATTTTATAGTTTCAGGAGGAGATTGGAGCACCTTGAAAAATAGAATTCTTACCCTCAATTATGATGGCGGAACCGATTTTGGTGCACTAAAAGAAATTCCAAATGTCGATGAATATCTTTTGTTTTCTGATGGAATTTCGAATTTTGGTGATTTAACTTTAAAATTCAAAAAACCATTAAATAGTACTGTAAGTACACCAACTTCTGACTTTAATTTGCTTAAACTTTTAGCATCACAATCGGGAGGTAATTTTATTAACCTTAATGAGCTAGACATTACCTCTGCATTAAAAGTCTACAACCAACTTCCCGTTACGTTTTTAGGATTTAAAGAAAATGCGAATGTAGCAGATTTGTTTCCAAATATAGGAACTGTTGTTAACGAACCCGTTACCATTTTTGGAATTTCAGGTTCCAATTTGGGTAAACTTACCGCTGTTTTTTCAGTTGGAAGTAAAAAATATGAACTACCTGTAGATTTTGGTACTGCCGTCCAGGTTTATAACTGGCCGATTGCACAATTTTGGGCACAAAGAAAAATTAATGATCTTGAACTTAATGCAACTCAAAACAGCAGTGAAATTAGAAATCTTAGTGAACAGTTTGGCGTTGTGAGTAAAAACACTAGCCTTATTGTTTTGGACGACGTTAACGATTATGTACGTTATAAAATCACGCCTCCGCAGGAATTGCTATCTGAATATAGCAAAATTGTGTCCCAAAATAAAAAACAAATTTTAGAACAAAGAAAAAATCTTTTATCCAAATCTTTTGATATAACGCGTGAGCTTAAGACTTGGTGGAATATGGAGTTCAAACCTACTGATAAAAAAGTATATCCTACTATTTCTAATCAATCTGTACCACAACCAACAAGTAATAATCAATTGCAGGAAGTGGTGACTGTTGGTTATGCTAACAATAAAGCAGAAAGTGACGAAGTGAGTGACAATGATGTTACAGCGAAACCTAGAGGTAAAATAACTTTAATAGAAGTAGAGAGCAATGAGGACTATATGAAAGATTTTCAAAATCTGCAAACTGCTGAATTAATTTATCAAAAGTATCTTGAAAATAGAGCAAAATATGAAATGCAGGTCACGTATTATTTTGATGTGTCTAAATTGCTTTATAAAAAGGGTGACAAAGCACTTTCTTTACGAGTTTTAAGCACGCTGGCAGAACTTGATTTGGAAAATGAAGAGTTGTATAAAACAATACATTATCTTCTAAAACAAAGAGGAAATTATGAAAAAGAATTGTGGATAACGCAGAAGATACTTGAATGGAGACCTTTCGATTCTCAAAGTCACCGAGATTATGCATTGGCTTTACTTGATAATAAAAGACCTCAGGAAGCACTGAATGTTTATAAGTCGATGCTTTATCAGGAATATTCTAATGAAATTTCGATACGAGATAATGGTATTGAGGAAACGCTTATTATGGAAATTAATAATATTCTAAGTCAAAATAAAGAGCTAGATGGCAGTAAAATAGACGATCGTTTAAAAGCAAATCTTCCTGTAGATATCCGCGTTGTAATTAGCTGGAACAAAGACAATACGGATATTGACCTTTGGGTTACAGATCCACGAGGTGAAGAATGTTCATATTCTCATAAAGCTACAGAAATAGGAGGTAGGCTAAGTAATGATTTTACTCAAGGTTTTGGTCCTGAACAGTTTTTATTAAAAAAAGCGATCAAAGGAAAATATAAAATTAAAACCAATTTCTTTGGAGAAAGACAAAATATGCTTTCTGGACCAACGACTGTGATGGCGGAAGTATATCTTTATTATTCTGATGGTAGACAAGAACGTAAAATTGCTGTTTTCCAGAGTCAGAAGCAAAATAAACAAGAAAGTGATAGTAAAATTCTAATTGGCGAATTTGAGTTTTAAAATAAAATAAAATAAAAACAAAAAAATACCGAAGTTTTACGCTTCGGTATTTTTTTTCAAAATTTGATAATTTTATGATTTAGTAATTAAAATACTAATTTGTATAAGGAATATAAATAGTAAAAGTAGCTCCTTTATGCAAAACACTTGTTGCAGTTATGATACCATCATGATTGTCTACAATTCTCTTAACAATTGCTAATCCTATTCCAGTTCCATTAAATTTTTCTTTACCGTGCAGACGTTGAAAAACTTCAAATATCTTTTCGCTATATTCTTCTTCAAATCCAATACCATTATCTTGTATCTTGATATGACAATATTTTTTAGTATCAATAAGTTTCTGATTTGCAAATTCAAGACCCAAACCTATTGTGCAATCGATTACAATTTGCGGACTATCATTTTCCTTAGTAAACTTAAGTGAATTACTAACTAAATTGAATAGCAATTGTCTAAACTGAAAAGGAATGACATTAATCTCGCAATCATTTAAGATCGTAATAGTGGCATTTTTGTCTGCAAAATCATGTTCTAAGTCTTCTTTTACTTCTTCAACAATTGCAGAAATAGTCGTTTTTTCGAAGATTCTTTCTTGAACGCTAGTTCTAGAATAGGCTAATAAATCTTGAATAAGTGTCTGCATTCTATCTGCAGCACCTTGCATTCTACGGAATTTATCTTTACCTCTGTCCGAAAGATTGTCACTTTCTGCTTCGTTAATTTGCGTTGCAAAAGTCTGTATTTTACGCAGTGGCTCTTGTAAATCATGACTAGAAATATAGGCAAAAGATTGTAACTCCTTATTCATTTTTTCTAAATCGTCATTTTTGTTATACAGTTCTTTGGTGCGCTCTGTTACTTGTCTTTCTAATTCATTACTGAACATTTTTTGTTCTTGAATATCAGTACTTGTTCCAACCCACATCGTAATTGTACCTTCTTTATCTCTTTGCGGAATCGCACGACTTAATTGCCAGCGATAGGAACCATCACTTTTGCGAAAACGATGCTCCATTATAAAATCTTTTTCACTTGAAACTGATTCTATCCATTTTCTTGTATTCTCTTCTTTCTCCTCATCGTGAACGATCGACAGCCATCCTTTCTCCATTATTTCGTCTTTCGAATAACCAGAAAAATCAAAAACAGCTTGATTGAAGTATGTTAATTTGCCTTCTTGGTTTGCAGTCCAGACAAATTGCGGCATAGAGTCGGCTAGGAGTCTAAATTTCTCTTCTCTTTCTATTAACTGTGTCTGCGTATTCTTTTCCTCCGTCACATCACGTAAAGTTCCTATAATACGTATGGCTTTTTTCTTTTTATTGAAAAATACTTTTCCCTTCGCTTCAATCCAATGAATAATCCCGTCGACAATGGTTCTAATTTCATAATGCAGGACACCCGTTTTAAAAGCAACTTCAAACGCAGCTTTTCTAATTTCTAAATCGCCTGGATGCATTTTGCCTGAAAGCGTTTCTCTGCTTGGATTTTTTTCATTCGGCACTCCTAAAATTACCAATGCAGGGTTCGATACTTTTGTAGCATCTGTTTCAAGATCCAATTCCCATATGCCGAGTTCGCTGGCATCGATAACAATATTTAATCGTTGCTCATTGTCTTCTAATGCCTTTTTTGCGATAACATTCGCAGTAACATCTGTGGCAACAACCATTATTCCTGTTACTTTTCTACCTTCAATCAGAGGATGGTAAACGAAATTAAAATAGGCAACTTCTCTTTTACCAAAACGCACTAAATCTACGGGAAATTCGTATCCAAAAAATGGTTTTTGTGTCTTATAAATATCTTTAATTATGGGGCCAATCACTTCTTTTACTTCAGGCAAAGAATCAAATAAAGGTTTGCCGAGAAATTCGAGTTCTATTCTGTCTACTAATTCCAGATAAGGGGCATTTACCATATCTACAATATTGTCTTTTCCTTTTAATTTGACCATAGCAACGGGAGCTTGAAGAACAGCATCACGGAATCGTTTTTCACTCTCTTCAATTTTTTCCTTTGCTTCATTCAATTCAGTCATTTCGGCTGCGGTATTCATCACGCCATAAATTTTTCCTTCTGAGTCTCTCAAAGGAGTAAAGCTGTAATTAAAATAGAAATATTTAAGAATTCCTTCCGTAACAATACCTACACGCTGGTTTTTAGCATGAAACGCGATTCCAGTATTGTAAACGCCTCTAATTTGTTCGTAAATGTTCTGGTTTTCCAGCTCAGGCAAAATGTCGCTATACAATTTACCTATTACATCAGTTTTTTTTCCCCATGCTTCAATAATTGATTGATTGGCTAATGTAATTTTCATCTCCTTGCCAGTATAAACAGCAATAGGAAAAGGCGCACTCTCGACTAATTCGCGAATTTTTTGTTCACTTTTTTCAATTTCTTGACGCGCTAACACCTGTGTGGTTACATCAAAACCAATAACCATTATCCTATTGCTTTTATTATTTTCATCAAATAGAGGTTCATACGAAAAATTCATGTAAATTGTTTCTAACTTGCCAAACCGTAGTACTTGAATAGGGCGTTCTGTTGTTGCAAAACGTTGTTTTGTAAGACGAACTTCTTCCAAAATTGCTTTAATTCCTTTTTCTTCTAATTCTGGTACTGAGTCAAAGATCGATTTGTCATACATTTCGTCTTCTGTTTTATTCCAAATTTGTAAAGCACTTTTGTTAGCAATTTCTAAAATGTAATCTGAACCTTTGAATATAGAAATAGCGATGGGCGCTTGCAGTATCATTAAACGCAACTCATTTTCGCTTCGTTCCAACTTTTTACGAGCAATAGCTTGTGCAGTTATGTCTTCAACAGTACCGTTCAGTCGCGCAGCCTTTCCCTGATTGTCAAAATAGGCCTTTCCCTTTGCATGTAAAGTAATTTGATTTTTTGAAATAGGATTTATAATATCATAAGCCATATCATAATTTCCTCCACTTGAAAACTCTAATGCATTCTGAATCGCCTCTATAACTGTTTCGCGATCTTTTTCTATTATTACGTTGGTTCCGTCTGCTATATCAATTTCTTGATCAGACGATAACCCAAACCAATTTTTTAAGCGCGCATTTGCAGAAAATTTATTTGTTATTGGATTATAATCGAAAGTTCCTAATCTCGCAGACTCAATTACAAATTCGAGTTCCTCCTTTCCCTCAACTACCGCTTTCTCTGCTATTTTTTGCGCTGTAACGTCGGTATTAGTGCCAAACCATGTTGTGATTTCTCCCAACTCGTTTCGCAATGGAAGCGCTCTTGTTAAAAACTGATGATAAACTCCATCTACTCTTTTGATTGGATAAATCATTTCAAAGGGCACTCCAGCTTTTAAAGAAAGATTCCATTGATATAAAACAGCTTCCAACTCTTCTTCTTTATACACAGACTTCCATCCCCAACCTTGCATGTCTTCAAAAGTAGTTCCCGTATATTCATACCATTTTTTATTGTACCAATAAACTGCACCGTCAGGACGGGCCATCCAAGATAAATTAGGTATATTGTCTGCCATTGCTTTAAAACGGTGCTCGCTTTCTTTTAGATCTTGCTCCGCTATGCGTTTCTTGGTGGTTTCTAAAATTGTTACTAAAATACCTCCAACAGCTCCGTTTGGTAAAAAAATAGGGCTGTAAGCAAAATCAAAATAGTAATTTTCTATAAAGCCATTTCGATCCAGTGGCAACATATAATCGGTGTGAGATGCAGATTCACCTTTTAGCACCGTTTCAAACATAGGTTCGACAATCGACCATATCTCTGAAAAAGTTTCACTGGACTCGTTTCCTAAAGCATGAGGATGTTTTTGAGAACCTAATATTGGTATATACGCATCGTTATATAGTTGTGTGAGCTCTTCGCCCCATGCAATATACATCGCGAATGGATTGTTAAGAACTATAGAAACAGCTGTCTGTAAACTCAGTGGCCACGAGTCTGGATTTCCTAAAGGTGTTTGATTCCAATTTTTATCACGAATCAATTTGCCCATTTCGCCACCACCATTCAGGAAGTAAAACGTATCGTTTGAGCTCAAAATTGACTTTTTTTAGGCATGAATTATAAAATTACATCGCTGCGGTTGCGTAAAGTTGTTTTTTTGTAAAAGAGTGGTTGCCTCTTGAATAACTTTTTTCAAAATATTGAAATCTCCAGGCTTACGTATGTAGTAATGTGCACCCTGATCGTATAATGTATCGACAACTTCGGGATCTAATGAAGTAGAAAAAATAACGACTGGAATAACTTTTAAACTATCGCTTAATTTTATTTCTGATAAGCATTCGTAACCAGATTTTTTTGGCATATTTAAATCTAAAAAAAGCACATCAGGTAAGCGCTCTGAAGGATCAGTTAAAAGTGCCATTAACTCAACGCCATCAGCAACTGTAACTAACGTAATAGGCAAACGTAAATCATCGACAGCATCTTGAAAAAAGAGACGATCATCCATGTCATCATCTGCAAGTAATAGTTTTTCCATAATTCAATTTGGTAAAAGACTTATTTTAAATTATTTTAAATAGGCACCTATAAAGTCACTTCCTAAAAAGGAAAGTCAAAGATAATCCAAAAAAAGGAGAAAATATAATCAAAAATTAGTAAGTAAAATAATTATTAAAGATCTATAATTGTATAGATATACTGCGATGCGCGATATTATTCTTAACTAATTTTTCTATTTAAAGTTAAGATGTACCATTATTAAAAATAATAGAATTATTCCAACAGCAAAAGGCAGCAGAAATGTTGACAGACTACCAAGCATCCACAGATATGGATTTTTAATCCTTTTCGGTTTGTTGCTAAGGAGCTGTCTGAAATCCGAAACGGAAAGGTTATAAATTTCGCTTTTAGAAAGACCACAATTCAGCGCATTATTCATAGTAAGTCCTTGTCTAAAAGATTTTAAAACATTTGTAGGATAAAATAAAACACCAAGCCCCCTTGCCCAGAGTGCTAAAAACCAAAGAAAGTAGGATCTTTGCCAACCACCAGACGCAATTTCCCAAGCGGAAACTGCACTTTCTCCTTTCCAAGTGGTGTCGAATCCAGTTGCAATATGATTTACATCATGTAAATAAACATTACGCTTTCTACTTTCACTATTAGGTATTGGAAGGGAGATAAAACCGAATTTAATCCAAGCATATTTTTCATTAACACCACCATCTTCGCCAAAATTGTTCGTGTGATAAAAGTCTTGAACGGCTTTGCCTACTGTTTCGTCTAAATATGCTCCTTTCATTATATTCTTGTTTAGCTGTCCGTTTTACTCAAGATTTACTTTATATACTGTTTTACAATTTGATTTATTTTTCCAAAAATAGACTTCCCTTCTTCATCTTGCATTTCAATTTCAATTCGGTCTCCAAAGCTCATGAATGGGGTAGAAGCTTTACCGTGTTTTATGATTTCCAACACCTAACTTCGGCTAAACAGCTTGAGCCATTTATGCTGCCTTGGTTTGCAACAGTTCCAGAGCCTATAACGGTTCCTGCCATTAAGGATCTCGTTTTAGCCGCGTGTGCTATTAATTGACCAAAGTCGAATGTCATATCAACTCCTGCATTTGGTGAACCTATTAATTTGCCATTTAAAGTGGAATGCAATGGTAAATGAAGTTTTCCGTTTTTCCAGTTGCCTTCTAGTTCGTCTGGCGTAACGACTACTGGAGCAAATGATGTCCATGGTTTAGATTGATAAAACCCAAATTGTTTAGACAATTCATTTGGTATTAAATTTCGTAAAGAAACATCATTAATAATGGTTATTAATTTGATGTGATGTAAAGCTTGTTTTGCATCAGTTCCTGCAGGGACATCATCTGTAATTACTGCTACTTCCGATTCAAAATCAATGCCCCAATCTTCGGTTTCGATTTCTATGTCGTCATTGGCACCAATAAAAGCATCCGATGCACCCATGTACATTAAGGGTTCTGTCCAAAAGGATTCGGGTAATTCCGCATTTCTTGCTTTACGCACAAGTTCTACGTGAGTTACATAAGCACTCCCATCTGCCCAATGGTAGGCTCTAGGAATTGGAGCTAAAATTTTGACTGAAGAAAAATCAAATGTGTCGGTCAATTTGTTTGCGTTTAGACTTTCATAAACACTTTGCAATTTACTTTCCGTGTCTTTCCAGTTATCAATTGCAGCTTGCATTGTTGCTGCAATCTCAGAAACTTTAACTGCTTTCGTTAAATCTTTATTGACAACAACTAGTTGTCCATCTCTTGTACTATTGTCTATAGAAGCTAATTTCATATACTATTTTTATCGTTTTTAAATCAATTCTTGTTAAAATTATTTGACTGCGCCAAGTTTTGCTATTATGTAGCAGCTTATTTTCTGCCTTACGAAAATACGATAAAAAAGGGAAAGTAGAAAGAAAGTCCAGCAGAACCACAGGACTTTAATCAATTTTATTTTTTAAAAGTAAAATTGAATTCTCTTAATTTTTTGTCTCGAAGAAAGAAAAAATGATGCATTACCGTTCTACTTCAATGCTACATACACTAAGAATATTACTTCTGTTTTTTGCTTCAAAATAGAACATCATCGTTGTACGGCGAATTTCTATGATCTATTTTTCTTAGCTTTAAAGATCACTGTAAGCGCATACTAAATTGAAATTCAATGTAATACTGTATCCTTTAACTGTAAATTCTATAATATTTTCATTAAATACTGTAAATCTATCACAGTCACTTTTGGTAAATTTGACAAGCTTGATCTAAATATAAGTTTCTGTGTTTCTACGAACTTTTTTTTAATAATTGTCAAGTATTGAATTTTAATCGCTAATACATAACAATATGGAAAATTTGCAGGATGGTAAGCAGCAAGACTTATCAAAAAACAAATCGGATGGTACTAACAAATTTTTGACCACCGATCAAGGAGTCAAAATCAATGATGATAATAATTCCGTAAAGGCCGGCGAACGTGGACCTTCTTTATTGGAGGATTTTATTTTAAGAGAAAAAATTACTCACTTTGATCATGAGAGAATACCAGAAAGAATTGTACACGCAAGAGGCTCAGGAGCACATGGTTTCTTTGAGGTCACGAATCCAATTCCTGAATTAACCAAAGCTGGATTTCTTCAAACAAAAGGACTTAAAACACCCATATTTGCAAGAATTTCTACAGTAGCTGGCTTTCGAGGATCTACAGACCTTGCGAGAGATGTTAGGGGTTTTGCAATCAAATTTTACACGCAAGAAGGTATTTATGACTTAGTAGGAAATAATATGCCTGTGTTTTTTATTCAGGATGCGTCTAAATTTCCTGATCTCGTACATGCCGTAAAACCAGAACCACACAATGAAATGCCTCAAGCTGCTTCGGCACATGATACTTTTTGGGATTTTATATCATTAATGCCAGAATCGATGCACATGATTATGTGGATCATGTCCGACCGTGCCATTCCTAGAAGTTTACGTATGATGGAAGGTTTTGGTGTTCATACTTTTCGACTTATAAATGAAGCTGATGAATCGGTATTTGTAAAATTCCATTGGAAACCTAAATTAGGAACACACGCTGTAGCATGGGATGAAGCACAGAAAATTTCAGGTAAAAATTCCGATTTTCACCGTCAGGATTTGTGGGAAGCTATCGAAATGGGTAATTTTCCAGAGTGGGAATTAGGTGTTCAAGTTATTCCTGCAAAAGACGAAAATAAATATGAATTTGATCTATTAGATCCTACTAAATTGGTACCAGAAGAACTTGTACCAGTAACCATTGTTGGTAGAATGGTACTAAATAAAAATCCGGACAACTTTTTTGCCGAAACGGAACAAATTGCTTTTCATCCTGGTCATGTTGTGCCCGGAATCGATTTTAGTAATGATCCATTATTGCAAGGAAGATTATTTTCGTATACCGATACACAATTATCACGATTGGGTAGCCCAAATTTTCATGAAATTCCAATAAATAGGAGTATAGCGCCTGTTCATAATAACCAACGCGACGGACACATGAGACAAGAAATTAATACAGGACGGGTGAGTTATCATCCCAATTCTCTTGGCGGTGGCTGTCCGTATCAAGCTAAAATTAGTGAAGGCGGATTTTCAAGTTTTAATGAGCGTATAGATGCACATAAAATAAGAGGAAGAAGCGAAAGTTTTAATGATCATTTTGGTCAGGCAAAATTATTCTTCAACAGCCAGACACCAACAGAAAAAAGTCATATCGTAAAAGCATTGCGTTTTGAATTGGGAAAAGTAGAAACTACAGCAATTAGAGTTAGAATGCTAGGACTTTTGTCTCAAGTAGATGCTAAACTAGCGGAACAAGTTGCAGTAGGGTTAGGAACTACGGTTCCCACTGTTCTTGAAAAGCCATTGAATCACGGAGTATCTCCAGAAAACGAAATGGGTAATCAAGAATCTACAACCAAGGCACAATCTGTTACCTCTTCGGATGCGTTAACGATGCTTAAGAATCCAACCAATTCGGCTACAATTGCTTCGCGAAAAGTAGCAATTCTGTGTACAGAAGGTGTTTCTGAAAATTGCGTAGCGAATATTAAAAATGCACTTTTAAAAGAAGATGCAAGTGCTTTTATTATAGCGCCTAATCTAGGAAGTGTACTCACCGAAGAAGACGGAGCTATTGCAGTTGATTTCAGTTTTCTTACCGCAGCATCTGTTCTTTTTGATGCGGTATATATCCCGCATGGATTAGAGTTAACTTCCCTTGCCGAAAGTGACGAGGTACAGGAATTTCTTAATGATGCTTACAAACATTGTAAAGTTATTGCTGCCGATGGAAAGGCAACAGCTGTATTAAGTGCCATGCCATTCGCCGCGAAAATTAGCAAAAGTGATGGTGGTATTATCCTCACCAATGAAAAAGCAAAAGACGACTTTGCTCAAAAATTTATAACAGCAATGGGAAAACACCGTTTCTGGGAGCGCGAAGTCAATTTATACAACTAAAAAATCAAATGATATGAAAAATTCAGAAAAAACAAAGAGTGAAAAAAATGCAACTTCAGGTAAAAATAATAATCTTATGGTGCAACCAGCAAAAGATGTGGCAGCAGAATTAAAAGATTTATTTATCGATTGTTTAAAAGATATCTATTGGGCAGAAAATGCCTTGGTTGGCGCATTGCCGAAAATGGTTGCCAACGCCACTGCACCAAGTCTTGCTTCCGCAATTCAGGACCATTTAAACGTGACGAAAAATCAGGTTGAAAGACTCAAAAAAGTGTTTGAACTCATTGGCGAAAAAGCAGAAGGAAAGAAATGCGAGGCGATGGCAGGTTTACTCAAAGAAGGTGATAGTATTTTAGAGGAAACAATGCCTGGCGCAGTGAGAGATGCGGGAATAATAGCTGCTTCTCAAAAAATTGAGCATTATGAAATTGCTACTTATGGTACTTTAGTTGCTTTTGCCAAAACATTGGGAGAAAATGATGCTGCAAAATTACTGACACAAACACTTGCCGAAGAAAAAGAAGCTGATTGTGTTCTAAATGATGTTGCACTGAATGCAGTTAACAGTGTAGCAGCTGAATAAGATAATAGCGTGTCATTTTGAGCGCAGTCTAGAAATGTCATCTAAACTAAAAAGCTGTAGCGTTGTGCTACAGCTTTTTTATGTCTAGAAATGATGATCTATTTGATTTCTGAAATCCATTCTATACCGCTAATGTCAATCAATTTTAAGTAATAATTTTCTTTTATTACTATTTCATTTAGATCGATTGTAAGGTCCGCTTTTGCACCAAGAGGTAAAATTAGACTGTACTTTCCTGATTTTATTTTTGCTATATAATGATTGTGTATGCTATTCGATGGAAATTGTGCCAATTCATTTTGATCAATCGTTTTAACCACTTTTTTATTTTCATCTAAAATCTCAATACCAATTAAAAACGAACCATACACATCGGCTCCTTCAACTCTGAACAATTGAAAAGAGATTTGAGAATCGGTACGTTTTATGTTTGAAATTTCGACTTTTGGTTTTACTGATTTATTATGAAGTGTACCAAAAACACCACCGTGAAAATATTGATTGGTAAATAATGTACCTCCAAAAATTGCGATGGAGACTATTAAAATTTTTGGTTTTAGATTTTTTATAGGAAGTATACCAGAACCTAAAAAGGCAAACCATTTTTTAGTGGTAAATGCATAGTTCTTTTTCATCAAGTAATTATCCAAGGAATAACTTCCGCTTCCTGTTAAGAATAAAGTAAACCCCCCAGCAATTCCTAAAATTCCTATTTGCCATTCGTCTAAACAAGTGGTGCCCAACCAACCGGAGCCCAATAGAATACCTATAGCAAGGAAAATAACGCCAAAGCTCATTAGCCTTGTGAAAAGCCCCAGGATAATACATAAACCTACAATCGCTTCTATTATCGTAAAGACGATCATTGAAATTTGCAAACTGTCAGGATTGGAAACCAAATATTCAATAATTGGTTTGATCCCTAAGGCGTTTGGAAGAAAGTGATTAAATTTTTCGCCTATATAACCTGCTTCTTCGGGAATTAGTTTGTTATCTAAAATGAGACGCCTCCAAAAGGCAGAAAAGTAAGTCCAACCTATTACCCAACGTAGGGATAATGTGTACAGTCCGGCTACACTAACCGAACCATCGCTATATTTATGATTCATAGAATTTATATTTTAATTAAACGTAAAAATTAAAGTGCGTGAAATAGTATATTATACCAAGTCAAGCTTTAAGCGTTTAAAAAAAATATATTTAGGTGGAACATTACCCAAACAAGCATGTACATACTTTGGGTGAATTTTGAATGCCAGAACAACGAAAGAGCGAGCGGTAAAGGTGGTAAGAACCTCGTTCTTTTTGTCAATCTTAGCTTGCTTTGCAACAGCAATTTTCTGATTTTTAGTAACTGAGTTTTGACAATCTACTTTTTGAAGTAAAGTAGCGGACTTATTTAACGGCTTAAAATATTCAATATTGGCTAAGTCAAAAAAAGTCTCTTTTGCAATACAGGAACTTAGTGAAAACAACACCAAAAACACCAGTAAGATGTTCTTTGTATTTTTAATATGTGTTTGCACTTTTCTCATCGCTGCAAAGATACCATTATTTAGCTCGAAAGCTAGGGATTGATGTAATGTGGGGAATGAGAGGGATTTTGTATTTTTTAAATAGCGAACTGTGAACCTTAAAAAATAACATTTTAAAACCAACCCAATATTGTTTCTCCGATAGTATCATTTAAAACTAAGTGGCTCTCTCCTTGCTTAAATATTGATATTGTACCTACAGCACAAGAATGATTATAGTCTTTTCCTTTTAAAGTTGTGAAAGGAATAAAATTTTCTTCTTGAAAGGAAGTAGTATTCGAAGGATATAATAACATCGCTTTTGTAGCTGACCAATACTCATTGTACACATACATTTGTCGCAAATCATTCGTAGATGGCTTACTATAATCGATGTTTTTCCACTTTGTATCAATTACATAACTTTTACCATTTTTTTCAATAACAATATCGGGACGAATGGTTATACCGTTCCACAATACCTTTGACTGTTGGCCATAAACGGTTATGTGTCTAGCGGCTTGTTTTAGGCGAATAAGGACGTATTCCTCCCAAAGTGAGTTCATGTCAAACAACAAAGCCAACATACGTTCTGAACCACTAGAAACACTTGGAGCATAATTTAGAATAATTAATCGCGCTATTTCTAAAGCCGTATCATAGGGAGCTGTTTTTCTAGACTTAGGTATTTTATTAAAAGTAGTTGCAGTTGCCTTTATACTTTTCACTTCTGGAAAATCGAGTTGAATCGTTTTGCAAGTGCTGTACAAATAATTTCCTTTTGAAAATTGTTCTATAATCCCTAAAGCTTGTGCTAGTATTTGATGAATTAAATGATCTTTTTCGTACACCTGATGCGTAGTATAAAATCGTTCTTTGTGAACTAGATTTTTACTTATATGTCCGGAAAATTCTAGTTTTCCTTTTAAGGCATTTACATTACCAGTTTCCTTATAATATTGTTTGATTAACCCTTGATGAATTAGTAATTGTACTTCATTCAAAAACCACTCAAAGTAAATGTCTAGCAAATGAATATTCTGTTTCTTAATGTTAGCTTCTCCTATTTTTTGTACTTTGAGTTTTTTGGTAACACGGAGCATTTCTATTAAAACGCTTTGCCAAACCGTTGTGTCTTCGTTGTTATTATCAATTTTAGGTAAAATTTCAATAGTCAAGCCATCTACTTGAATGACTCCAACAAATTGTTTGAATTTTAATCCTTTATGAATTATAGTAAAGTATTTATTATCGTGTAATTCATTAAGTTTTACTAAAGCATTGAAATGTTTTTCGTTAAAAAGCACGTTTTTGTACTCCCTTCCCCAATGGAGCGAATTGTGTTCAAAAACTTGTATTCTAGGAGTGCTACTATTCATTATTTATTCAAAAGTAATACTATTGCTTCTTCGATATTTTCAATGTGCTTTATCAATTTAAATTGAATACCACTTTCATGTTTTTCTAAGCCATCGAACCTAGCGAAATTGATATTTTTATTGTCTCTCACCTTTACAAATCCTTTTCCTAAAACCAAAGCTATTTTTTCATAATCATGATAAAAATACTCTTGTAACAATGGGATAATACAATCTTGAAAAACCGCTCGCAAAGCTATTTTGTTATCACTATCTACTTGTAAGAAATAGGAATGTCCTATAGTATGATCCCGATCGAGTAGTACGACAAGTCTTTCATTGATGGTTTGCAGGACCTCATCTAAAGTAAATCCATTAAAAGAAATAGCTGTCAATAATGAAGGTTCCGGCATAATTTCCGAAAACGAGAAACGACGTCTTAATGCAGTATCTAAAGCTTCAACACTTCTGTCGGCAGTATTCATGGTGCCAATGATGTATAAGTTTTGTGGCACACCGAAATCCTCTTCTTTAGAATAAGGTAACTTCACTCTTAATTCTTCTTTTTCATCAATACGCTTATCTTTCTCCAAAAGGGTAATCAATTCACCAAAAATAGCAGAAACGTTTCCTCTGTTAATCTCATCAATGATTAAAACATAGGCTTTAACTTTTTTATCTAGAATTTGTGAGGTTTGATATTGATTTAGTTTTTCTAGAATAGAAGGGTAATATATTCCCACTCCTGTCGGACGCAAATCTTTTAGGTGATAATAATAATCTCTTAAAGTTGCAATACTAAGCGTGTGGCCTGTTCCTCCGCTTGCTTTTCTAAATTGAATTGAAGTTTTTGTAAATCCAATGATTGTATAATCTTTTCCTTGTGTTTTCATAGGGAATTTCAAATCTTCGTCTTCATCCCATTCTTCTTTTAGTAAAGAAAAAGCGTCTTCAAATGATAGTTGTTTGGAGTGCCCCTTTTTACTATCAATCCAATTATTTTCAGCTGTAATACTTAAACTCTTAAAGATTCCTTCCTTAACATCATAAGTAACCTGATTGTCTTTGGTTTCAGGTTTAATTCCTTCAATAAAATCTTCGTAACTCATACTTTGATGAAAAGTAGTAAAAACAATTTGTCCAGATTGGTATAAAGCATTATACTCTTTTATAATTTCTTGACGCTTCTCTTCATTTGTCCAACTTTCTTGAAATATAAAATCAGGATTAGCTATTTTAACCGCTAATTCTTTTGTAGTATACGTTTTTCCAGTTCCAGGAGGACCGTATAAAATTTGGTTTAGTGGGACTGTTGAACTATAATTGATAAAATTGTTTATCTGTTCCTCAGTATCTTCTAATAACAGTTTTTGATTATCAATATCCTTATAATCTTCGAAACGCTTATCCATTTTTTCTAACATATTTTCTTGCTCTTTTTGAGAAAACCGATGTGCTTTAAACGTTGGATTTTGCTGCTTTAGTATTGCAATTTCGGCATCAACAATTGGAATTATGATTTCAATATCAGCATTTATATCAGCGATTAATTTTTCAATCGAAGCATAATTATCTTTACCTTTTATTTTATAAAGCTCCATTTTTTTAGTTGCATCATTTTCGTAAAATCGATCAAAATTTGATTTTATACTTTTTTTGCAATTCTGCAAAAGCTGCAATGCCCATTCATTTTGTTTGCTTTCGGGATTTCTTGTTTGACTAAATTGTATGGTGTAAAAAAAGTTTGTAGTACCGTCAAACTCAAAAATCAAACTTATAAGGTCGGAAGATGAACCAGGATAATTGATGGGAATATTCCAAAAAGTGGTAGAAAAGTATTTTGATTTTTCTGTCCCTATAAAATAATTCAATTCGGCTCCTTTATTGGCTTTTTGTCTTACAGAGAATGTGAAAGATGGTTGTTCTTCGTGCTTAGAAAGTAACCAATCAAAAATTTGTTTTGCGTATTCTTTATAAGTTATCATAGTTCCTTATTATTTTATTAATTCAATCCCTCATCTCCATCCCAATCTCATCAATCTCCCATTCCTCAATTACAACGCCATCAACAACACTTTGCATTTTGCAACGCAAACCATCAAAAAAATAAGTATAAGCAACAACTCCGTTCATTAGTATAACTCCTTGTTGTTGGTCAGCTTGTAATGTAACGCGCCACGTTCTTTGCAGACTTTTAGAATTGAAAATTAAAAACTGTGGCAAAACACCTGTTTTCTCAAAGATAATTATACCACCGCTCTGAATCGTTAAAAGAAAATCTTTATTCTGTGGCATATTTATCACTTGGTTCTGCAACCATCCCAAAACTCTCCTCCACTTACTTACATTCCTTCACTTTCGCAACTACTTTCTTTTTACTCACTTTAGCCGTTTGCCCTTTCAACTCCTGTATTTGTTGCAACAACTCTCTAGCATCGCCATCGGTATCCAACTGCGCTACCAACTCGCCTTTAAACGCTTTATGCAAAATAGCCTGTGGCAAAGTTTCTATTTTTTGTTTAAGGGTTTGATATTGCTTTTCTATGGCATCGGCTTTGGCAAATAAACTTTCTACTCGGGAAACGATTTCTTGTTGTTCTTTTGGAGAGGGTAATCCTATCATTAAGCTTCTAACAGAAATTTTATCAATTGATTTAGTTGCTACACCTCTTACATATTTAGCTATATTTTCAATTGAAAATGGAGAAATTAAATGATATAATATAAATTTAGAAGAAACATTTTTATCAATTCTCAAAGCAAAAAGATTCATTGCAAGTGAAGCTGGTCTATTCAACTGTGGCATAAAATAAACAGATCCTGCATTACCAATTTTACTAATTAAAATCTCATTACCAAATAACTTACTCCTACTCATAAAATTATAAGCTTTCTCATCAATATAAATCATTAATGAATCAAAGTTGTTTTTTTCAAAATTTGTAGATCTAATCATACAGGCATAATTTACTTCTTCTCTTAATTTAACATTTGCCTTCAAATCAATATAACTCCCATTAGCATGATAATCTGTTAAGTCACAAATTACGTCTGCAATTCTAGACACCCTCCATTCATTAGGAATATTTAATCTTAATTCCGAATTAGATAATATTTTATTATCTCTCTTAGAAACTTTTTTTAACCCAAGTTTTAAATTTAATTCTTGTAGTTCTAAAAACTCTTGCTCTTGGCTATTTTTTATATTTAGAACATATTCGTCAACACTTTCCAATTCCTTCCCAACTCTCCAACTCTCTGTCAACTTCCCAGTAACCGCTTGTGTCAAAACTTGTTGTCTAAAGTTTTTTAGCAATACAGGAATAGTTGCTATACTGGTTTTTATAATTTCAAGTTGGACAAAAAGACTATCTAGTTTGGCTACGATTCGGTTTTGTTCAGCTAGTGGTGGAAGGAGAAATTTTAATGCAGATAATTTAGGGGCATTAATATTTTGAACAGCAATTCCTGCAGAAACATCAGAAATACCATTCCAATATTCAGCAGAATTTAGGTAATGTTCAATTATTTTTGGATTGACAATTAAAGGTTTAAATCGTATCAAATAGGATGCGAAAACTGCTTTATCAGGAGCATTTTCTACCCTATGGCTAAATCCTACAGATCCAGCTCGTGAAATTAATATATCGTTTTTTTCGACTTGATATTTCGAAACATTATCTGGAACCTCAATACAATATGGAACTGTTTCCCAATTTACTTTTCCTTTACTTAAATCTGTTGTTCTTAGATATTTTACTTCTCCTACGTTTCCAGCCTTTGAAGTCCAACCATACTGCGGGTTTGTTGTTATTTTTCCTAATTCAGTTTGAACCCAATTTTTCGGCAATTGCTTTTCCATTTATATCTTTCGTTCCTACGGAACTTTATATTTAATCGTTTATAATTAACAACGGATTAAAATCCGTTGCTATAATATTGGTCGTTCCTACGGAACTTTTATGTAAAAAAGCCATAGGCTTGGGTTTATTGTAAGGCTGTACTTTAGTCCAGTCGTTGCATGAAAATCTCAGCTACTAGAGCCATCGGCTCGGATTTGTTTTAAGGCTAAATTTTTATCCAACCATCACAACATGGATCGTTCCTACAGAACTTTATACGTTATTGTTTATTTATTACCAACGGATTAAAATCTGTTGCTACATTATTGGTCGTTCTTACGGAACTTTTATGATTTAGAGCCATAGGCTAGAAATTATTGTAAAGCTGGACTTTAGTCCAGTCGTTGTATGCAAATATCACCTACAAGAGCCATCGGCTCGGATTTATTATGAGGCTAAATTTTTATCCAACCATCACAACATGAATCGTTCCTACAGAACTTTATTCGTTATTGTTTATTTATTACCAACGGATTAAAATCCGTTGCTACATTATTGGTCGTTCTTATGGAACTTTTATGATTTAGAGCCATATGCTAGAAATTATTGTAAAGCTGGACTTTAGTCCAGTCGTTGTATGCAAATATCACCTACAAGAGCCATCGGTTCGGATTTATTATGAGGCTAAATTTTTATCCAACCATCACAACATGGATCGTTCCTACAGAACTTATACGTTATTGTTTATTTATTACCAACGGATTAAAATCCGTTGCTACATTATTGGTCGTTCTTACGGAACTTTTATGTAAAAAAGCCATAGGCTTGGATTTATTGTAAGGCTGGACTTTAGTCCAGTCGTTGCATGAAAATCTCAGCTACTAGAGCCATCGGCTCGGATTTGTTTTAAGGCTAGACTTTACTTTACATAAACTAATCCAAAAAGAAAACGATACTTTCAAATCAAATTCTCAAAAATATACCGTTGATCATAAGGCACATTAAACTTATCTAAAAATTTCACATATTCTTCTTTAAACGTTTCTTTAGCATGGTGCTTTTCTTGATTAGCTACATAATTATACACATTTGCAATCTGCGATTGACTATAAGAGAAAGCTCCATATCCTTCTTGCCATTCAAAACGATTTAAAAGAAAATTACTATCATTAATAAATTTAGAAGATTTGGCTTTTACAGTTTTCATTAATTCTGATACAGAAACAGTAGGTAGACCCAATAAACAATGTACATGATCATCTACTCCATTTACAATGATTGTTTTGCATCCTGTTTCATTTATTAAATTACCAATCACTCCAAAAACATCATTCCTCCATTCTTTATCTAAAACAGCTTCTCTGTATTTTACAGCAAAAACCACTTGAATATACATTTGATGATACGTATTTGCCATATGTTTTTAACTCAATTCTTTTATTATAGCATTCAATTGATCTGTCATGCTTTTTAATTCCAAAAGTGCTTCTTTGGCAATGTCAATTGGCTCGTCTAAATCGTCGCTGTTGGTTAAAGAACTATCAGCAATTAAACCCAAGTCTAAACTAAAATTCTTTCTTTCAATCTCAGCACGGCTAATACTTTGCCATCTTTCGTCTTTTATGGTTGCTCTCTTTTTATCAGAAACTAATCCATCGTATTCGGCTTCTACTTTATCAAAAGGAATTCCGCCTGTGTAGGCAAAGACAAAATCTTCAAAAGCTTTTTCGGTAAAAGGAGTACGCTTACCATAACTCGGTGCATTGGTACGCATGTCATAAAACCAAATATTCTTAGTATTATCCGTTTCGGTTTTGCCACGGGTAAAAAACAGCACGTTGGTTTTTACTCCTGCGGCATAAAAAATTCCTGTTGGCAAACGCAAAATAGTATGTAGGTTGCATTTGTCCATCAAGTCACGGCGTATTTTTTGTCCGTCACCATCTTCAAACAACACATTATCGGGCAATACAACAGCAGCTCTGGCTTTGCCGTCTTTCTTTAAACTACGGTAAATGTGTTGCAAAAAATTCAGCTGTTTGTTGGCGGTAGGAAAGGTAAAATCGTCACGAGTCGGGCGTTCTCCTCCTTGTTTGGTTCCAAAGGGAGGATTTGCTAACACACCATCAAAATCTTTGAGGGTTTTACCAAATTCGGTTAAGGTATCTGCTAAATAAATACTGCTTTCCATTCCGTGCAAACGAGCATTCATCAAAGCTAAACGGTGTGCATCAGGTACTAACTCTACTCCCGAGAAAGCTTGGTTGGTCTGGAAGTTTCTATCTTTTTCGGATAATTCGTAATAGTTATCGTGTTTAGAACGCAAATAATGATCGGCGGCAATCATGAATCCAAAAGTTCCCGCTGCTGGGTCTGTCCAACGCTCGCCTAATTTGGGAGCCATCAAATCGACCATAATATTTATTAGTGGGCGAGGGGTGAAGTACTGTCCGGCGCCACTTTTCTTTTCGCCTGCATTTTTCTCTAATAAACTCTCGTAAATATCTCCCATAACATCACGGTCGTTTTCTTCGTACCAATCGAGTTTATCAATGGCGGTTACAATCGAGCGAAAGTTGACTGGTTTACGCAAACTAGTCGAAGCATTGCTATAAATTTCCTTAATACTTTGGCTAGTGGTTTTAGTACTTACCGTTGCCAAGAATTCACGGTAACGAGCAAAAGCTTCGTTATTGTCGTGTTCTTTTACAAAATATTGCCATTGGTATTCTTCTGGAATTTGGTCGCTAAATCCTTTTACTTCGCTTAATTTCAAGAAAAGGATATAAGTTAACTCGTTCAAGTATTCGTGGTAGGTTACTCCATCATCACGCAATACGTTACAAAGGTTCCAGAGTTTATTGGCTATTTCTTGTGCGCTCATTTATTCTTAGTTTTTGTCATTGCGAGGAACGAAGCAATCCCGCTCTAGCAATTTAGTTATTTATTAATTTTTATTGTTGATCAAATTGACTACCAATTTGACCATAATGTCTTTTTCTTCTGATTTGCTTTCGGCAATCATAATGGTAATCGCTACTAGTGCATTGTCTCCAATTCGTTTGTTTCCCGAATGGTTTAACAATATTTTATTTCTATCTAAAAAGTACACAAATAATCCTGCAGCTATTCGTTTATTACCATCGGAAAAAGAATGATTTTTGACAATAAAATAAAGCAAATTCGCTGCTTTTTCTTCGATGGTTGGATACAAATCTACGCTATCAAAAGTTTGATAAATCGTTTCTAAAGAACTTTTAAACGATTGGTCTTTTTCGTTTCCGAATAAGTTCCCTGCATTCTGATAGTTACGCCAAATAATAATTTGCTCAATAGCATTAGTATAAGTCAGTTTTTGAACTTCCTTTTGCTCTGATGTGCTATCAATCGTTAAATTTTGATGATCGTATTTGTCTAAGGTTTCAAGTGCGTAGGCATATTGCTCAATAACACCGAGAATTCCTTTAGCTTCGTTTGAAGTTAGGGTTTCAATATTTCCTGCACTAGCGGCTACTTTTATAGCTTGCGTTAAATCGGCATATTTGTAGTTGAGTTCTTTAAGTCGTTTTTCGTTTAGAGCGTAACCGTTTACTAAATAGTCTTTGAGTCGTTGCGTTGCCCATTGACGGAATTGGGTTCCCTGTTTGGATTTGACACGATAACCTACAGAAATTATTACATCGAGGTTGTAGTATTTAGTATTTCTTTGTTGTGTTTTCCCCGTGATAGCACCATGTTGAGTGGTATGTCGGAAATCCCGACATACCACTTTCTCTTCTAATTCACCTTCTCTAAAGGTGTTTTGAATGTGTTCTGTGATTGTCGTACGTGCTTTTCCAAACAACAAAGCCATTTGTGCTTGTGTAAGCCAAACGGTATCATTATCGAAATTAACTTTAAGTTCTATGTTGTTTTGAGAAGATGTATATATTTCTATTTCATTCATTTCTGATGCTATTATTTTTTTCTAAAACTTCTCATTTTGGTCATTTGTAACCTTATGATCGGTAATAAGTAATTGGAACAATTTATTGTCGTATTATAAAACAAGTAAAAAAAAGGTTCAAACATATAAGGTATTAAAGTTCATATAAGTATTTATAAAGATTATAGCTTAGACTTAAATGACCTTATATGCCTTATATGGTTCAAGAAAATACGACATTATTTAATTGTTATTACTTATGTGCAAATTTTGCACATTACTTTTTCATATTATATTTTCCACTTTTTCCAAAATGGAACAAGTTGCCTAAAATTAACTTTACGCCGTATATAAATTTTCATTTAACGTCACTAAAATATTTTCTAAGTCATTTTCGAAAATTTTATTCAATCGTGCAAAACCACCTTCTTCGCTAAATGGCTTAGCATCTAAATCGGCTTTGGTTAAAACGGTTTCTACCAATAATTGCTTTTCAAAACGATCCAACCATTTGGTTTGCGTCACATTCCATTTGCGACTATTTTTGATTTTATCTACCGCGTTTTTAATACGATCCTCGTGACTTACTAAATGCGTATCCAAAGCCAAGGTTCTGATAAATGAAATAATATCGGCTGCTAAATCTTCGTTTTTTGCTGTTTTCCAAGCGGTAGTTAAAGTGATTTCATTGTATCCTTTTTCATCCAATAACATTTTTAACTCTTTTAACGATTTACGATCTAATTCTGATGGTTTGGTACAAATAGTTTTTAAAGCTATAATCTGGTTTCTATTTTCTTCAATAAATTTTTTGAAACTTTCAATATAGTCTTCGGGTTTTTCTGCATTGCCATAACCTCTATCAACACCAATAACTTCATCATAATGTTCGGAAACCAATTGCATTTTGGGCTGGTATATTTTTTTATCTAAAAAGTCCCATAAACTGGTATAATTCGCTAAAACATTTTTTATGTTTCCTTCTTCAAGATTTAATAAACTTTCAATAAATTCTTCAGGTGAATCACCTTTTGCTAAATACATAAACTGTTCTAGCTGTCCTTCATTGATTTTTTCTTGCGCTGTAATTTGGCTACAATTTGCTCTACTTGTTTTCTAGCTCTTTCTGGTGTGTCAATATATTCTAATTCTTCGACCAGCTTTTGAAAAGAAATAGAAGGATTAGAAACTGTTTTCATTTGGGTATAATCTTCCAAAGCTTCATATACTCGAACGGCATCATAAATTTTAAAGAATTGTTTGTCTATATCTGGACATAAACGTGTGGCACGACCAACCATTTGTTCAAACAAAATTCGGGAACGCACTCTGCGAATAAAAACCAAATTACAAATTTGAGGCACATCGATTCCTGTAGTAAGTAAATCAACAGTTACTACAATGTTTGGGAATTTTTCGTTTTTGAAACGTTTGGTCAAATTCTCAACATCATAGACATTGCCCGTCAATTTCTGAATGGCATCTTGCGGCACTTCAATTCCAATGGCTTCAAATTCTTCAAACAATAATTGAACAATCAAATCGGCATGCGTATCTCGAACTGCAAAAATTAATGTTTTCTGGTCTCCTTCAGGATCTAAATGCTGTACAATGTCTTTTATTACTGCACGATTGAAAGGTTCTGTAATTACTAGTTTATTAAATTGCTCGATTTCAATATGCAATTCATCTTCTAGTTCTTCTAGTTCCTCTATTTCGTTGGTTTCAGGATTTAAAATTTTTGGTTTTTCTCCCTTTTCCCAAAGTATTCCTTCCTCGCTTAATCTCGTTTTAATAATATAAGGAGGCTCATGATCGGTAAGAAAACCATCAATAACAGCTTCACGATAGGAATAATTATGAACTGGTTTTCCAAATATTTCTGTAGTATGCAACGCTGGTGTAGCGGTTAAACCAACAATATAAGCATTAAAATATTCTATAACTCTTTTGTATTGCCCTACATAATCATTTTCATCTTTGAATATTAAATCTTCTTCGTTGATTTCTCTATCCAAATTATATCCTCTGTGCGCCTCGTCAATTATAATACAATCGTAAGTATCAATTGGTAGTATTTCATTGTCCGAATAAAACAAGCGTTTTACCAAACTTTGAACAGTAGCGAAATGCAATCGGGTATCGGCTTCTGGAATCACATTTTTCATTTCTTCCATTTTGTAAATGCTAGAAAAAGTATTTATTTCCTCAACTTTATTATCCTTAAAATTTCCCAAAGCTTGACTAGCTAATAATCTTCTGTCTGTTAAAAATAAAATTCGTTTGAAACGGTCTGCTTTGATTAATCGATATACTAAACCAATAGTAGTTCTTGTTTTACCTGTTCCTGTTGCCATTACCAAAAGAGAACGTTTATCATCAGGATCATTAATAATCTTATTCTCAACCGCTTTAATAGCATCAATTTGATAATAACGCAAACCTAATCCATTCGGATTTTGCAAATAATCATATTCACTTTCCTGTAATCGAGTATTTGCTTTGTCTTTATCTCTTTTATACAATTCAACCAAACCTTCTGGGGAAAACCAACCTCTTAACGCTTCCGATCTATTTCTATTGTTTCTAACATCCAAAAACCAAATACCACTTCTGGTTTTTATTTGTTCTAGGTAAGACCTTCCGTTAGTTGAAAATAAAAAAGGAACTTTGTATTTATTCGAAGATTCTAAAAGATTTATTCCTTGTAATGGTTGAATTAGTTCAGCATATATCTTAGATTGGTGTAAGTCGGTTGAAATATCTGTTGCAAACTTTTTAGCTTCAACTATTGCATACAACTCTAATCCAACAAACAAGGCATAATCAGCCCATTTAGAACCACATGACCATTCTGCAATAGCTAGATTTTTGCCTTTTTGAGGCAGTGTTTTATTTGTTTTGAAATTTATCGTATTAGTATCACATTCCCAACCCGCTTGACGCAATTGCTCATCAATAAGTTCTCTTGTTTCAGCCTCCGTTTTATTAATATTATTAGCATTGAGAGCCGCACGCTGTTTTCTTTCTTTAACTAGCTGTGGCGTTGCATTGATCTCGTTAATTTTTTCTTGATAACTGATATTTTCTTTAGAAATGCGTTCTAATTCTATATTTAATTTCTGTAAGGTATTTTGTTGATTGTCTTCTGGAAGTTGGTAATCAGCCTCTTCAATATAATCACTTTCGTAAGTTTCATAAAACCACTTGCTTAGTTGAAAGCATTTTTTTAAAATAAATAAGGCTTCGGAATTAGTTCCTGTACCATCGTGAGTGGCTTTATTTCCAGATTTCCTTACGACATGCAATAGATCTTTTACAATATCTGGAATACAATTCTGACTATAAAGCTGATTAATTCGATCCACTTGATTGCCATCAAAAAATTCTAAATCCTCAAATTGCCAAATTAAAATGGTCAACTTCTCTGTAAGTAAGCGCAGTTTTGATAGCGATGAACTAGGATCTATAAAATATAATTTCTCTGATAATTCACTTATTTTGAATAATTCAGGATATTTTATTTGTAAAAATGAGAATTTGGATTTCATTAGTTGAATTGTTTTCCGAAGAGTTGCAGTTATTAAGAAGTATTAAATTAATAGAAATTGAATATAAATATGAACACTCTTTTATAACGTCTTACAATAATACGAAAACCAAATCAATGACATAAGCAATAATGTGAAAAAAAGTTACGCATAGTATCGCTCTAGATTAAATAACCTTTCAATTAGATTGAATCTTGCATTTATGAGATATCTCCTTCAGTAAGATTTCAACGTATTTAGTTGGAAAGCTCAAATGTTAGGAAACACCATAAAAACAAAAAACCCCGAAGATCCTAAGATTTCGAGGTTTTTGGTGACTCTTGTTTGTCACTCCGCGGAGAAAGAGGCTCCATAAACCTTTTGAAAATACCAGTAAAACTAGGGCTTTACAATATTATTTTTGAACAAGTACACCAATAGGGTAACTTACAAAGTAATTTTATTATAATGTTGTAAAGATACAGATTTTTATTTTGACAGTTATATCTTTAGTCAAGATAAGGTAATTGACGTAAGGGTTCGAACCCCTCATCGCCCCGAGAGCCTACTGGTCTCTTTCTTGTTCATATTCAATTCTATTTTAAAGTATTGTAAAAAAGTAGACACCCTAAATAAAACTATAAAACTCAGAGTGAAAACAGAAATAGGCAATGTAAATGAATTTATGGTATTAAAATTAAAAGGTAAATTAATGGTTCTGTCGCATCTGCTATTAAGATTTATCTTTGGATTTTTAAAATTACATTGTTAATGAATACCAAAGGTCAATCTTACCCGAAATCTGTCATACTTCAAGCTGTTTATTTTAAACTTAGATTTACATTTAGTTATCGAGATGTGGAAGATATCATGAAAATTCGGGGAGTTCAGGTTGATCATTCAACAAATACAACGCTGGGTGTACAAGTTTGCTCCCTTTATTGAGTCAGAGATGAAGAAAAGGAAATGTAGGGTAGTTCTGAGCTGGAGGCTTGATGAAACTTACATAAAAGTAAGAGGAAGTTGGTGTTATTTTTATAGAGCGGTTGATAAGTCTGGCAATACAGTTGATTTTCTTTTAACCAGACGCAGGCAACGAATTAGTGCCCAGTCTTTTTTAATTAAAGCAATTAAGAATAATGGCAAACCCAAAGTAATAAATATTGACAAAAGTGGTTCCAACTTTGCAGCGATCAAAGTTTATAATAAACGTTCATTTTCTAAGATTAAGATTCGACAATGTAAGTATCTGAACAATATAGTTGAACAGGATCATTGATTCATAAAGTGGAGGATACAAAACGGATTAGGTTTGAAAAATTTTGAATCTGCCAGGCGAACATTAAGTAGAATTGAAGTTGTACATATTCTTAGAAAAAATCAGATGATTAATTGAGGGATAAGTATGTTAAAATCATTCTGTAAATTGGGAGTATAAATTTCAAATCTTTGATTTATTTCTTTTTTAAGTTATCAGATGTGATAAAACCGTTATATTGAACTTTAAAATCAAAAAGTTTCGTGAAGGAACTATTTTTAAAATATTAAAAAAAAACACGATATCCTTTTTGACAAAGTCGTGGCAGAGTTTGTTTCCAGAATTTAAATGCTAATGTTTATAAGGGATCAACCAAAAATGTTCGAACCCATCATCTTCGACAAAACGAAAAATGGCGACATCTCAAAATAGATGGTGCCATTTTCTTTATTTTATAAAATCAAATAATAACTATTTGAAAAGTTTAATTTCTATTTTAGCTTTTTGCTACTTTTATTTGCTCATCCACTAAATTTCCAATCTTGGCAAACGGTTATCTAATACTGAATCGGTCAAGAGTACCTTTTGCATATCCTTTACCTAATAAAGCTTTCATTTCATTATTGTGTTTTTGAAATTCTTCCAAAACTTTTACTCTTGGAACAATCTTATGTAATAAATAATCCATAACCTTTTGAGCGGTTATTGGTTTCCCTCTTTAAATCATTTCGGTTTTGTATTCATTGAGTTTTAAGATCAGTGAATCTAAGAAAAAATTAAGTGATTTTGCGTCTTCTTTAGTACCAATAGCTTTCTCTGATTTTTGGTCCCAACGCGCACTGTCCCATTTACGTTTGGTCGATGTCTCCTTTGGAATGCCATCTACGGTAATTCGAAGGTAAACTGCTCTAATTTTACTTCCTTTGTGGGGGCTTTTCAGAAAAAAAGCTAACCCAAAACTGCTCTCTAACATAATTCAACTTTTTAGATTAATAAATGTAGAATTATAGCGTAAAAAAAACAAGTCGTTAACCTCGTTAACATTTGCATTTACAGGTTTTCAAGTACTTTTTTGTGGCATAATTTTTTAAAAATTTTTTACCACGATTTTGCCACAGAAACTTTGAGTGCTTTTATAAATATTGGTGAAGTGCAGAAACAAAAAAAAACCTGCAAATCATTAGATTTGCAGGTTTTACAAGACTTTCAGGCTGTTTTGAAAAGATTGACTAAGTTTTCTTTTTCAATCGATTCCCTGATAAGTGGGGAGAAGTTGTACATTTGTTGAGAAAGAATCAGATGGTTAAGCCTGGGATCAGTATGTTTAAATCATTTTGTAAATTGGCTGCATAATTTTTAGATGGCTGATTTCTTTCGAATTTATATGACAGATGCGACAGAACCAAAAGATCTAGACTTAAGAAACATATAATATTCTGTAGTATATTTTAATATCCATAATTTTTTAAAGATTCTTGTTTTTTTGCAAAATTACCTCTACAAATAAGTGATCAGTATTTGTTTTGTAATCTCTTTTTTTAATGAAATCTAAATGATTGATACTCCCAAAAGAGGGATTGTTTTCTATTTTGTTGAGGAGCAATAAGCAACCATTATAGTTACCTTCTAGTGTAAAAAGGTAACTAAGCGTTGAATATCCTTTTTCGTTACTGATGACATGAGGTTCTTTAAAATCTATAATTTTAAGATGATATGTGTTACTATAAATATTCAGTTGTTTCAATAAATCATTTTGCAGTGATTCAGTATCTGAAATGGTGTATTGGGTTAATGACAAATCCAGTTGTTTTTCTTTTAAATGTAATAGGTTTTCCCATTTAGGAGAGTAATTATTATTAGTTATTAGTTCGTTTTTTAGATGATAATCTTTATACAATTTAACAGTATTTGAAATTGCGAAACTATAGCAAATAGATAATGCAATAAAAAAACACAAAACGAGTATTTTATTTTTTCTATTTAATTTCATTTCAAAATTATTTTTACTGAGAAGTCAGTTTGATTTATATCATTTACACCATAATTAGTGATGACTACTGTATTAATCCAATTTAATTTTTCTATTTTTTCGATCCACTCTGTAAAAGCTTCGTTGTTTACTGTTATTCCAGAAACAGTTATTGTCTTTTCCTTTATTGTAATTGATTCGTCTTCTTTTATTTTTTTTTCTAATGGATGGTATATTATTTCAGTAAGTAAAATTGATTGAGGAATTTTTTTAGTAATTTCGTTGATAATTAATGAACTTTGTGAGGATGTCATTTCAATAGCGGCTTTTACTTTTAGCTCTTTTGTTTGTATCCTTTTTTTTATATTAGTAATATTTTCAAGTGAGGATTTGTTTAGAATTAGACTTTCAGAAGTCTGTTGTTCTAAAGTATAATAATGAGAAAAAACAAAAAAATTAATTAACAAAATAGTTAGCAAAAAACCAATCATAAGCTTTATAGCTTTTGAAAAAAAACTTTTTTGAGTGTAGTCTTCGTATATTTTTTGACTAAAGACGATGGTATTTCCACTATTTAATGTTGCACCTAAAAGTAACCGTAATATACCTCCAAAAGCTAATATTTGATCGTTTTTTATGCGTAATCCATTTATAGTGTAAGTGTTCTCCAAATGTTTACTAGTGGTTTTAATTATTGGAGTATCTCCCTGGAAACTGATTATTTGATGGTTTGTGAATAATACACCTTGATCAGTGTAATTTGTTATTTCAGATAATGTATTTACTCCAAGACTTAATCCAGCTACATAAATTTCCTGTTTTCTATAATCTGTTAATAAATCATCAATATAGCTTTTCCGACTAATTGCTACTATTGATCTTTCTTCTAATCTATATATTTCAAAATAAAATTCGCCCAAATTTGTATTTGGAAAAGCTTTATGTAGTAATTTTTCATCATTACTATCTGTTGAATCTATTTCTTTTTGGATTATTTGATTGGTGTTTATTACCAAAAAATAAGGCAATTTTCTATTCCATTTTTCAGCTAGTTGTTTTGTATAAGAGACTTTATCCTTTTGGGTAATAATTAATTCCTCGTTTTTTTTTTCAATCAATATAATAGCAGTCTTTTCTTCATTTTTAAGTGAAAAGTGCTCTATTCCGATGTATTGTTTGCCTATTAATAGCGAGGTAAATGAAGGTAGGTTCATTAGTACAAAACTGTTGGTTTAATTAATACGGTTAATTTCTTATTTGAGGCCTCATGACTTTTGGAACTGAATAACCAATTTAAAATAGGTATTCTCGATAAAATAGGCACGCCACTACTAGAATCACTTTTCACAGATTCTTCAAGTCCACCTAAAACAATTAAGTCTTGGTCTTTAACTCTGATAATGGAGGTAAACTCTCTTGAATACATTCCAGGAGGTGCATTTTTATCAATTTTTATTCCATTAAATCGAGATTGAATTACTTTAATATCCATGGTTATATCACCATTTCCAGAAACTAAAGGCATAATAGTTACTGATAGATCGGCATCGATTGGTTGATAATTTTTAATTTCCGAGGTTTGTGGAATTTGAGAGCCATAATAATTCTGATTGGTTACGACATAATAAGTGGTTTCACCTATGGACAAATATGCTTTGTGACCGTTTAATGTAGATAATTTTGGAGAAGAACGTATTTTTACATTTCCGTTTTTTTCTAGAGCTTGAAGACTAACATAGAAATTTGGAGTTACATTACCAACATTAGAAAAACCTAAACCACTGATTATTTTATTTATAGTTTCTGCTCCAAGTGAAATATCGATTGCAGGAAAAACAGTACCTTTTGTTGCAACTGGCTTGTCACTGATCCCAGCTTCAATACCAGTCTCTACAATAACGCTTGTGTTTACTTCTACTAGCATCACTTCAATTAATATTACAGGAACTGCTTTATCAATATTTTTCAAAAATGACTCAAAGCGATTTATATTTGCCTCAGGACCATTCACAATAAAACTGTTTAATTCTTTGTCAATTTTAATGTCTAAGTCTTTTGTTATTTCATCAGGGATGATAGATAAAATTGAAGTTGAAGCATTAGTACTTTCTGAGCTGTAATTGTTATTTTGTGACGGAAAATTTGAATTATTTTTATTATCAGATGAAGAAGTATTAAAATTCGAATTTGTTCGACCTGCACTTTTCCCTTCTTTAGCAGGATCACTTAGAAGTTCAATAGAACGGTGCATTAGTGGAATAGATTTTATATTTCTTACGACCAATTGACTTTTAACACCAAAGTAATAGATTTGCCCACTTTTTTTAAATGTATAACTATCTCCTTCAGATGATAGGGATTGATTGCTAGGTACAGAAGAGTTGCTATTGTATTGGGATTGTGTTTGTTGGTTGTTTGGTGATGATCTATTTTCTGATTTAGTTTCGAATACTTTCACTAAAAGTTCATCAAAAGTAATATTTTTGGCTTTAACTGTTGCATTACCTGCGCCTTCAAGCGGACTAGAGATAAATATGTCAATATCCAGTTCTTGTCCAATGTCATATACAATACTACTAATAGGAATATTTTCAATATCAACACTCAACAGTTTTTTTTCGGCATCAATTACTGTAAAGAAAAAATTTGATTTTCTTGACCTTTGCGGTTTGGATTGTTTGACAATATTTGCGTTTTGATCGGAAGTAATAGGTGAAAAATTTCCGTCTAATTGATCAAAAATATAAAAATTGTCTCTTGATTTAGTTACATTTAAGTTATTAGAGTATGCTAATTTATTTAGAGCAGCATCAAACGGTACGTTTTTAATGTAGGCCGTTAGTGAATTATTTTCTAAACCAGGAGCAAATACCAAATTTTTACCGCTGACATCCATTATTTTTTTTACAACATCGTAAAGTTTATCATCTTTTAAATCTAAAGAAAGCCAATCATTCTCTATGTCATATTTTACGTTTATTTCTTTTGCAATTGGTTTTTCAATTGGTTTTTCATAAGACTTAATAGATAAGATATTTCCTGAAAAATCGATATTTAAATTATATTCTTTGCACAAAAATAGTAGTAAGTCACTAACAGTTACATTGGAAAAGTCATTTGCCAAGTTTATTTGGACCAAGTTTGGAGCTACGCTTATATTTAGTTTGTGATTTTCTGCGACTGCTAATAAAAAACTGGATAGAGTTGCTTCTTTAACGGTAATATTAACTTTCTCTGTTAATCCCGGCGTGTCGAATTTTATTGCTTCGAGGTTATTTTTAATTTTTTCTATTCTGTTTTCTTGACTAAAAGTAATCTGAAAAATTAATAAAAATAGTAATGTGGTGATTTTTCTCATGAATAATGGCAAATTGAATCAGCTAATATAAGTTTTTTATTATAGTAGTAGCGAAAATACTTCTTCTATTGATGTGGTTCCGTCTTTTATTAAGGATAGTGCATTTTTTTTCAGAGTAAAAATTTTTTTCTCTTCGGTATAGCGATCAATCGCTAATTGATTATTTTTAATTAATGTAGCTAATTCAGTATCTATGGGTAATATTTCATAAATGGCTTTTCTTCCTGAGTATCCAGTATGATAGCAATGCTCACATCCTATAGCCTCGTAATGATAAAGTAGTTCTTCAGGTCTGAGAAAGCCAGTTGGCAATATTGCTTCTATGATAGGTTTTTGTAATTTACAATGATTACATAGTTTACGAATTAAGCGTTGAGCAACACTAAGATTTAATGTACTGGCAATTAAAAAAGAAGGAATTCCCATGTCAATCAATCGTGAAACAGTTGCCCAAGCAGAATTAGTATGAATGGTTGATAAAACGAGATGACCAGTTAGGGCGGCTCTTATAGCCATATTGGCGGTGTTTACATCACGGATTTCCCCCACCATTATAATATCTGGGTCTTGACGTAAAAAAGTTCTTAGAGTGGTAGCAAAATCAAGTCCAATATTTTCTTTTAGTTGTACCTGATTTATCCCTTCCAGCGTATATTCAATTGGATCTTCGACCGTTAGAATGTTTGTATTAGGAAGATTCAGTTTTTTTAACGTGGCATATAATGTAGTTGTTTTCCCTGAGCCCGTGGGTCCAGAAATAAGAACAATACCGTTAGGTTTTTTAATGTTTTCTAAATAAGTTAACAATTCCTTTTCAGTAAAGCCAAGTGCATTAATGTCAATATGACTAGTGTCCTTACTCAAAATTCGGAGAACTACTTTTTCGCCATGTAATGTTGGTAAAATAGACACACGGATGTCAAAATCTTCATAGTCGGTTACTATTGTAATACGTCCATCTTGGGGGAGTCTTTTTTCAGATATATCCAATTGTGCTCTGATTTTTATTTTGTTAATTAGAATAGGGTATTCCTCTGTGGTAATATGAAACTGTTCTTTAAGTTTTCCATCAATACGAAATCGAACACGTGCATTTTTTTCGTAAGGTTCAAAGTGAATGTCACTACTGCCTATTTCTTTTGCATTAACTACGATTTTTTCTAAAAAATCAGCAGTATAGTGTATGTCTGAAACAGTATTAGTGTTGGATTTTCGATAATTAGTGCTTAAATATCGGTTTATGTTTTCGGTAGTTTCTGTTTCTAATTGTAAAGGGAAAGGCAATAAAACGGTTAGTTCATTCTGTAAATTTTCAATATCTGCTACATCGGTTTTGAATAAAATATTTTTTTGCTCCTTACTAAAAGGAACAATTCTGTAATAATAAGCCTGTTCTGATTTTATTAACTGCTGAAACTCAATTGGGATTTCAAAATTTATCATCTTAGAAGGTATATAAAAAATTAGTATTGCAAAAAAGAGTAATTGCATACACTACTCCAAAAAACAAAGACATGTAGCCAGCTAAGGGGACTGTTTGAAAGCTGCTTTTATGTTTAATAAAAAAATGCAAAAGTAAAGAAAATACTAAAGAAAAAATAAATAAAATTACAAATGTAATTGTTACGAAACCAAAACTAAGAAATGTAAAAAACAAAACATCTCCTAACCCGATTGCATTTTTAAGGGATAATTCTCTAACCTTTAGGTAAATAAAACTAATTGATAATAAAAGTGCAACAAACAAAAGGTTCATAAAAGAATTTAATACAACTAGTTTCCAAGGAAGATAGCCTATCTGAATCACGAACGCTACTACGCCAATTATTGGATACAAAAACCAATATACCAATCGATCTTTACAATCCTGATATGCAATAATTGCTAATGGAATGATAATTATTATTTTCCAATACCACATTAATCATTTACTATTTGTTTAGGCACACCACTCTGATCAATTTCCCATACATTAAAAACACCATTCCCATTAAAGTCTGTCAAAGCAGTCGCTTTAGCCTTAAATTCTGAGTTGGATGACTGTATGATTTCATAAATATAATTAGCACTACCATTCTCTTTTACCGATTGGGGAGTTTCAAAATCTATTTCTTTAAAATCAGAGCTGTACTTAGAATACATAAAAAAATACTGTTTTTCAGCATTGAAAATCGCTTTTAGCTGCACTTGAGCTTCCACACTTTTAGCCTTCGTTATTAACGGCATTAAATTAGGTAATGCTATTAATAATAAAATTCCGATGATAGCTAAAACAATTAACATCTCTTGCAAATTAAAGGAAGCTACTTTACTATTATCTTTCATTTGATTTTTTTGAGGGTAAAGGTATTTCTTTATAAAAATTAACAAAACAAATTTCAACTTTTTTTTCTCATAAAATGTTAAAGTTATATTTTTTTTTAGTAGTATTGCACGAAAATTTTAACAAGAAAATGAAAGACATTAAAAATTACCCTCTTTACGTTGCTTTAGTAGCTTTATTACTAAGTGGTCTATCGTTTTACTATTCTAATAAAACTGCACAACTTGTTTATGTTGATGTTAATAAACTCATGACGGGGTATAGCAGAACTAAAGTAGCTAAAGCAGAATTTGAAAAAAAAGCTGGTCTAATGAAAGCCAATGTAGACTCTTTAGTAAGTAACTGGCAAAAAGAATTAAAAAACTACGAAAAAGAACGAGCTTCTTTATCCCCGAAGGAATTAAAATTAAAACAAGAGTTGTTAACAAATAAACAACAACAAATAAATGGATATCAAGAATCTATTCAGAAAAAAATTCAAGAAGAAGATAAAAAAGTCACTCAGACCGTAATCAACGATATTAACGATTATATCAAAGAGTATGGAAAAGATCATAATTATAAAATCATATTTGGAGCTAGTGGTGGTGGTAACATCATGTATGCTGACGAATCTACCGATTTAACTGCTGAGGTTTTAAAAGGTCTTAATTCTGAGTATGATAAAAAATAGCTTTTTATTATTAACCCTACTATTATTTATTTCTTCCTGCAGCAAAATTTTTGACACGCAGGAAGAAATGAATATATATATACAAGATGAAGACAATGGTTATAGGTACAAAAAAACCGTTGCAGGAGTAGATTATGTATTACAGTATCGACCAACGGATGCCTTGGTAAAACAAGAATTGGGTACTACAGTCAGTGGTATTCAAGTAGAAAAACTCAGGAAACAGTATAGCCAATACCTGTATTTCAATTTATCCATGTCACAAAACAATCAGGAATTACTTAATGGTTTGGCAAGAGACAAAGAAAAATTCGGGCAGATGGTAAATCAGCTGGCTTTTGGCATGGAAGAAAAACTTCATGTTTATACGCCAACCAGAGATACCCTTGCACTTGCCGACTACATTTATCCCCGCATGTATGGCATGAGTAATGCAACTTCAATTATGATTGTATATCCAAGAGATACTAAATTCATGAAACAAGAATACCTCAATTTTGTTATTGAAGACTTAGGTCTTGAAATAGGGGATATCAAATTTAAAATAAATACCAAAGCCTTAACTAACGAACCTCAATTAAGTTTTTAAATCGAACACTACCATGACCAAATATCAAAAGCGCCATCGTTTAATTGCTACTTTTTTTCTACTGATTTTTTTTCCTACATTATTGCCTACACATATTTACTCTTCAACAAATGGTCCAGTAGCACCCGAGGCGACTGCATTTGAACCTGTTGATGCTACAGATATGGTAAATCTAACCACAGGAGATTTAAGCTATGTAATGCCATTACTTGATGTGCCATCACCCGAAGGAGGATATCCCTTAACCTTATCATATCATGCTGGTATTGCTATTGATCAAGATGCATCTTGGACAGGTTTAGGATGGAACGTAAACCCGGGATCAATTAATAGATCAATAAGTGGTTTCCCAGATGATTGGAAAGAAGAAAAGTTGTCTTCACTAGTATATGATAGTGGCGGGGAAGTAGCCTATCATAATTTTAGTTTGGGCGTTGGATGGGGAAATGGTAAATACTCAGCAGGACTTTATGGTTCATATTCTGAAAACAAGGCTTTTGGTGGTCAGAATAGTTATAATTTTGATAGCGGTGTTTACGCTGGTTTTAATAATGTGCAAGGGCGAATTGGTTCTGATGGTGTAGGAATAAATTTAAGTGATCAAGGTAGTGTAAAAGTAGGATCCCAATCTGTTACTGGGGCTTATTCTGTAGGTATTAATTATTCTTTTAAAACTGGTACAGCATCCTTCTCGGCGGCGGCCAATGCAAAAATGAACAGTATAGGTACAAATTCCGAAACAAAGTTTAAAGGTTCTGTAGGAATTAGCGCAGTTAATTATTTTGGGTCAGATAGAGGAAATCATGGATCTAGCATTACTACTGTACCAGTTGGTGATTCTTTTTCGTTGAACGCCCAAATATATATGTTCAACATAAATTATTCATATAACAAAATTCGTTATTCTCTTTTTGACAAAAAATCAGATTCTGGTGTTGGAAGTTTATATCCAGAAAACATTACAAACGTAAGAAATAGTTCTTTATTTGAAACCTCGGAAGGATTAGATACCTATATAGCGAATTATGATCAGACTGATGATTCTCTTTTAAACAATAACATAGTTTTACCAGCCTACGATTTTTATTCCGTTAGTGCACAAGGTTTAGCGGGGGATATTAGTCCCAAAATTCTTGAATATGGCACTTTAACTCCAAAAAATAGATTTATAAATAAAAATGGTAAAAAAAATTCTAATATTTATTATAATAAAAATTCCTTTACCAAGAAACTAAACAATAATGATATTCATTTTTATTTCAATAACACTAATGAGTCTTATATTAATATCGATTCGGATTTATGGGGAAGTTCGCCTTCTTCAGTAAGCTCAGCAGCAGATATGGTTTCTATAGCTTCACCATTATCATCTTTAAATTCATCTTTATTAATTGATGGAATAAATTATAATGGTTATAATTCTTCTAATAAAAGAAAAAAAGGAGGTTCATACATTGAAACCTTCACCAATCAGCAAATAATTTCCAATTCACGATTAGTATATAACTCAAATAATTTTGATAGAAATTTAAGTTCTGTACCAAAAGATGGCATTGGTGCCTTTAAAATCACAGGATCTGATGGCAAAACTTATCATTATACCATACCAGTATATCAAAAAGAAAAATTTGCAAGATCAGCTAAATATGATGAAGATATTGATAATAAATTTTATGAAGAATACCAAACGGCACCATATGCGACACACTGGCTATTAACGGCAATTACTGGTTCAGATTTTGTAGATAATGGTGATGGAATTATATCAGATAAAGACTTAGGTTATTGGGTAACTTTTGATTACGGGAAATGGAGTGATGGCTACACTTGGCGTACTCCAAGGGGAAATGATTTTAAAAGTACACCAACCTCAAAGATTTACGAATGGGGAATTAAAGAAATATACTACTTAAATACCGTTAAAACGAGGACTCATACTGCTTTTTTTATTAAAAGTCCAAGAGAAGACGCGAAATCTATTGTTGAAAGTAAAAATAGAGAATTTGAAAGTGTTGGAGTTACTTACAACATATCGAGTAAAAGTTCTAAAGATAATGAATATCATGTTAGAGGACTCTCATTTGATTCTAATTCAATGAGTGCTACTACAGCTGCATCTACATATGCAACACATAAAGTAAATATGATCCATGATAAAGCTCAACATAAATTATTAAAATTAGACAAAATAATTGTAGTTAAAAATAAAGATATACCTGAAAATTTTGGATATTCAAATCCATCTCAACCTGCTTCAAAATTAACTGCATCTGTAAAAATGAGAGAATTCCTTCAAATTATAAGAAGTGATGGATCAACGGTTTATAAAAAAGACTACACTACCATTTATGAAAGCAATTGGTATGGAGAATTTTATAATAATATATTAGACGAAAATGATATTAATTTTAATTTTCCAAATATTCAAAATTTGTCAAATAAAACAATTGAATTTAATTATGATTATAGTCTAGCAAAGGAAACCCCAAACACTAGTAATTCAACATATGGAAGGTTGACTTTGAATAAATTAATTTATAAAGGAAAAAATGGAGTTCAAGTTTTACCTCCGTATAGTTTTCAATATGAAAATCCTAATAAAACATATAGTATTAATAATTCTGATGATTGGGGATATAATAACTCGAATATAGATTCATGGAATCTTAAACAAGTTACACATCCGAATGGAGCTTCAATAAATATTAAATATGAAGAGGATGACTATTATACAGAAGCTAGCAATTATACTTCTAATTTTAAAAGTGGTTTAAAATTTACTTTTTCCAACTTTTTAGGAAAGCTTAGAGTAATGGTAGAAAACGTCGACCCGACAAATATTAACAAAATTAACTTTTCATCATTTTATACTATAAATCAAAAAACAAATATCAATGTTTGGGCATGTATAAAACATGAATACAACGATTTTGGATGCAAACATAGAGATGGTTCTATAAATATACAAGATGAAGATGTTGACGTAGTTGCAGTGTCAGACACCAATGTTACTTTCGAGACAACATTTAGTGATCATACATCGAACCAAAATGATGGTCTTGGTATGCTTTTATCAACACAGTATTCTTATGAAATGGATCGCTTACAAGGTAAAGCTAGAAATGAGTGCCCTGATCTTACAGGGGGCTGCTCTTCTCGAACAGCATACACATTATTTTATACAATAAATTCTAATAAAATACTTAAAGATCAAAATGGCGGTGGTCTAAGAGTGAAACAAATTAATGTAAACTCAGATGGACAAAATTATAATACCAATTACTATTACAATCAAGATGGATTTAGCAGAAGCAAACAAGATCCAAATTATAAATCATCTGGAATTACTTCCTATGCGCCATCTAAATACGAAAAAAACATAAAGTATTTAGCTGAGTTACCACCTCCAGCAGTTTTATACAGTACAGTAACTGTTGAAACAAATCTTGATATTAATAAATATTATTTTAAAACATTTACTCCAGAAATAGAAAATAATGGAATCTTTTCCGTTGGAGACATTTTACAAATAAAAAAAATTCAAGAACAAAATAACATTCCTATCACAGTAAGCAATTTTGCAAATAGTAGCTTAAGTAAATATAAATATGAAATAGAGAACAATTTTTCGATGATAGGAACTTTATTAAAACAAGAAAAATACAATAAATCTAATCATTTATTAAAAAAGATAGAAAATACTTACAAACCTTTTGCGCAAATTTCGCAAGGTAAAGTAAAAGAAACTTTTAATTCATATAAACTTACCTGGAAAAGTAGTAATTTGCAAAATCAATTCGATGGAACTTTTCATTTAAATGTCTCATCAAAAAGTACATATCCTTCAGTAATTCAATATAGTAAAATTTTCGAAAATGGTATAATAAGTACAACATCATACGACAAATTTAATTTTTTAACAGGTGAACTCGAAGAAACAACTACTACATCAAGTGACGGTGAAACTTTTAAAACAAAAGTCGTACCTGCCTATCAAAAATATCCAGAAATGGGATCAAAAGTTGATAACATCAATAATAAAAATATGTTATCTCAAACTGCCGTTGAATATAGTTATATATTAGATAATAATATTTGGAAAGAAACTGGCGTTGGTATAACTACGTGGAGCAACATTTGGGTTTATAAAGATATAGCAGGAACAACAGTATCCCCAATTGCTATAAATGAAAAAATTTGGAGAAAACACAAATCTTACATTTGGAAAGGAACCAAAGATAGTAATGGAATATTTACAAATTTTGATAAAATTACTGGTAGTGGCGATGATAGTTTTATATGGACAATTGGAGCAACGCAACCTAAGCAGTGGAAACAAACCTCTGAAGTAACGCTTTACGATCATTTTTCTACACCATTAGAAGTGAAAGACGTAAATAATAATTATGCGGCAACAAAAATGGGTGACAATGATACCAAAGTAATAGCTTCTGGTAATGCCCGCCATGGTGAATTATTTTATTCTAGCGCCGAAAATAATCCTATACTTAATTTCCCAACCTATCTCGAACCTGAAATAAACATTACCAACGCATCGAGAAATTCTACTTACGTCCATACAGGAAAATATTCTGTTGCAGCAACTTCTAGTTCTCAATTTGGAATTACTATGAAAAGCGGACAGCATAGGGCTGGAAAATACAAAATATCAGTATGGGTAGAAAAAACAAATGCGGCTAAAGCTAAA
Source organism: Flavobacteriales bacterium (assembly GCA_038241955.1). Taxonomy (GTDB): domain Bacteria; phylum Bacteroidota; class Bacteroidia; order Flavobacteriales; family Flavobacteriaceae; genus Flavobacterium. Next base: position 67,426 of record JBBSSR010000017.1, read on the forward strand.
ATAAATAGTAATGGAACAATTGTTGATTTTACTGAGACCTACAGTGCTGGAAGGTGGGTGCTAAAATCAGGATATATAACGGTTCCTGTTGGTGCTTATTCTATTAACGTTACGTCGGTTGATTCCTCTACAGTATACTTCGATGACCTAATGATACGCCCGATAGCATCTTCGATTACAGGTTATGTGTATAATGAATGGGATGAATTGAGTTACATTATTGGTAACAATGGCCTAGCAACAAAATTTGAGTATGATGCCGGAGGAAGATTAACCAAAACCTATTCTGAAGTCTTAGATGATGTCAACAATGGAATTACTGGCGGGTCTAAGCTTACAAATAGTACTGCTTACAATAATAGGCACATGCAATAATAAACAATTCGATATTGAAAATTGATGTCTAAAATAATATACTTTTTATCACTTAAAAAATAATATAATGAAAATGAGAATAATCAATATAATAGTTTTTTTCTTATTAAATTTATTGTTGATGCCAGTTGCCATTTCTCAAAGAATTGGAACCGAAACACCTGTTCCTAATACACAGGTACCAATGGATCCAAACCATCCAGAAGATCCGATCGGGCCTGGTGGTCCTGGTGGGCCTCGCCCACATCTTACATTATATTTAGACAAAGACTGTGATGGTTTTGGCTCAACCCTTATTGGTGACTTTTTACCAAGAGAATGCACTACGACTGTTCCTGGTGATTGTGACGATAATAATGATCAGGTAACATTAGGAAAAATATATTTTAGAGACGTTGATGGAGATGGTTTTGGAAATCCAAACACAGGAAAAATATTCTGCAGTAAACCTAACGGTTATGTATTGAATGGGGATGACTGTAATGATTCTAACGCTGATGTTCATTTGCGCTACTGGTATAGAGATAAAGATGGAGATTCCTATGGAGATCCTAATGACAAAGTAGCAAGTTGTACCAAAGTGGAAGGTTATGTATTCAATTCAAAAGACTGTAACGACAAGAATTATAACTTACCTCAAAATTGGTTTTATGATCAAAATGGAGATGGCTATTTAAGTCAGGGAGAATATCAAGATCCAGTACTTAGAGACAATATAACTATCTTTTATAGCTGTACTGTTATCCAAACACCAATACCCTCAAACCAGCCAATGCCGCCAGACACCTGTACAGAAGTACCTCCTGGCTGGACCCAAGAACTCTATAAACTCTTTAAGGATTTTGGTTTTAACTCTAAGGAAATTTCCAATGTTTATTACTTTAATAAACAAACAGTCGAATGGTATTATGCCAATATCGATTTCTTAGATCCATCAAAATATGGAGGATATATAGAGTATGAAGGATTAGATGGTGATATTCCCAGAGTTATTTTAACTTGTACTTCACCAGGTCAAAATTACATTGCCTATAGTGAGGCAAAAGAAGACACTAAACTGCATTGGATTCACAGCACATCTTATGACATAAAAGGCAATTTAATTGGGGCCACAAGGTCTTACTTTGATGATTTAGGTAAGCCAAATGTTAGTTTATACAAAGATTTTGTTCAAAATAGAATCTGGGGAACAGAGACAAGCTATGACAACTTCGGTAGACCGGATAAATCTTCTTTCATAGCGCCATCAAATCTTTATACCCTAAAAAAGGTTTCTTTTCTTAATCCTGATTACGTTACTTCCACTAACAATCCTAACATACCAATTGACAAAACTGTTGGTGCCATCACTTCTAGCCAGACTATTGAGGTAAGCAATACCCTGACTGCAACTGGAGCTATAAGACCTGGATTAAATGTGACTTTTACAGGAAACACTGTAGTTTTAGGAAATGGCTTTAGTGTCAATAGTGCTGCAGGAGGAGTTTTTACAGCCACAGCAAAACCATCAGCCAGCAATCAATCATCTGATAATGCACCGTTTTTCAGTTATTATTCAGACAGTAACACAGTGGAACCGTTTCAAGCAACCGCAACTGATCCATTCGCAAAAACAAATTATGACACGCTAAATCCTGGCAATGTCATTAATGTTGTAGGTGGAAATAAAATTGATGGCGAGTGGAAAACAGGCTACTCCTATACAGTTCCCGCAGCTCAGGAAATGTATTATGTATATGGATCGGATTACTACGATGGTCCTATTGTAAATGGAAAAGAAGAAGTGATTACCAAATTCTATAAAACAGTTTCAGTGGATGCGAATGGTGTCGAAAATGTTGCTTTTACGGATGGCGAGGGAAAAGTTCTTGCATCTGCACGCTCTGGAAGTTCAACATCGTATCCGGTTGTTTCGCTTATAGGCACACAAGGGTTTGTAGATGTGCATATCCCTGCAGGAATTACTTCAGGAATTTCATTGATAGGAGGAGCTTCTTTATACAAAATTTATGATTTAAAAACAGGTTCACTTGTCAGTTCCTTAGTAGGTGGAAATGCGTATCGTATTCAAGCGGTAACAACTCCTACTGCAGACCCCAAAACATACATTGCTGCTGGAGTACCAACCTATGACTCGGGTGCCCTAGGAATTGTATATGCAGTAAATTATTATGATTATGCAGTAAACATTTACAACAAAACTGGGCAACTTACAAAATCAGTTCAGCCAAATGGCTATGTAGGCAGCACTAAAATTGTTGGAGCTCCAACACACATGACTTCGAATAATTTTGCTACCGCTTACCAATACAACAATTTAGGGCAATTAATAGAAGTGTCCAGTCCTGACGAAGGTATTAGTAAATTTGTTTACCGTACAGACGGTCAAATTCGTTATTCTCAGTCTGCACTTCAAAAAGACACCAAAATCTCTTATACCGATTATGATTCCTATGCTAGGCCTATAGAGAGTGGCGTAATTACAACAACATGGGCAGCTGCCACTGCAGATCCAGATGGTGGATTAGTGACAGGATCTAGAAGTGAACAAACATTCACCATATACGATGACGCTGATACTAATATGACCACCGTTGCGATTCCTTCAAATTTAAGTTTAACAAATGTTTTAGCTACGGCAGGAATTTCAACAACCAACTATACTCAAAACAACCTTTCTGGTAATGTTGCTGTAACTTACAAAGCAGATGTAGCAAATGCAATTACTGCCATAACATGGTACAGTTACGATATTTATGGCAGATCCGAGTGGATGGTGCAATACAATGAAGGATTGGGAGCAAAGACAATTCATTATGAATATGACTACAAGGGTAATGTAAAAAAGGTATTGTATCAAAAAGATACCGCTTCAGACTTATTTGTTCATCAATACACTTATGATGCGAATAATGTACTAACAAAAGTGCAAACATCTACAGATAATAACACTTTTCCAGTCGATGCGGAATACTCTTATTATCTAACAGGTGAAGTAAAAAGAGTTAATATCGCCCAAGGCGCACAAGGATTGGATTATGTGTACACCTTGGGCGGTGCGCTCAAGAGTATTAATCACCCTAGCTTAGAAGCGAGCAAAGATCCCGGCGGAGATAGTAATGATGTTTTTGGTGTTACGCTCGATTACTACAAAGATGATTACCAGCGCACAGGCAGGAATATTACGGCCTCACCCACCGCTGGTAATGATTATAATGGAAATATAAAAGCGGTGCGATGGAAAAACAAAGGAGCCGATCCTAATGGCACAAATCCAAAAGCCTATTTGTACAATTACGATCGTGACAATTGGATTACCAGTGCAACGTATGGTGATGCTGATGCTACTACAGCTGCTATTTCTCCGAATGCAAAATACAAAGAAGCCGGTTTAAGTTATGATGCCAATGGTAATATTAAAACTCTGCAGCGAAGCAATGATAGCGGTATAGTAACGGACAACTTGGTTTACAACTATGCACAAAATAAAAACCAGTTGGAATATGTTGATGAAAATGCAGCTGCAACAACAGACAAAACGGATATCGAAGACCAAAATGCAGGCAATTACACATACGATATTATAGGGCAATTGACTCGCAATAATTTAGAAGACTTAACTTATTTCTACAATACCCAAGGCCTAGTAACCGAGGTTCAAAAAGGGGGACATGCCGTAATAAAAATGTATTACAATGAGCGCGGACAGCGTGTTAAAAAAGAGAGTTACAATACTGGCACATTTGCGCTAATAAGTACAGATTACTACAGTCTAGACCTTTCTGGTAATGCAATGGCGATATACAATAAACCAGCTGGCGGTGCTATAGTTGTAAAAGAAAATCCTATCTTTGGATTATCACGATTAGGCGTTTATTATAGAGGTGGTGTAAAAAACTACCAAATAGCCGATCATTTAGGCAATGTAAGAGCCGTTATCAAGAAAGAAACAGTTAGCGGACTGGCAACTATCCTTTCTTATGCAGATTACTACCCTTTTGGCGAGCAACTACCAGGAAGGAATTCACAGGCAGAGTATAGATATGCCTTTCAAGGACAAGAGTTGGATAAGGAAACGGGAATGGAAGCGTTTCAGTTGAGATTATGGGATGGAAGATTGGGAAGATGGTTGAGCCCTGATCCGTATGGACAATATAGTTCTCCTTATTTGGGAATGGGGAAT
>JBBSSR010000018.1:0-65384 GCA_038241955.1 Flavobacteriales bacterium
ACAAATGCTTCTGCGGAATCCTTTAATGCTAAAATAAAAGCCTTCAGAAATCAATTTAGAGGAGTCAGAAAAGTTGATTTCTTCCTATTTAGATTAACTAAGTTATTTGCTTAATCCCCAAGTTTTGTTCTTGATCCCTTTACTTACCAAAGCCATAGCTAAATGCAAGACTGTTTATATAAAAGAAAAATATAGAACTTATTTTATAATTAGCCTTTAATTGCTACTATTTAAATAATTTTAAGCAAAAAAAAGCCAAACTGTTTGATCAGCTTGGCTTTTTCTTGTTTTCTCAAATAAAGAGAAAAAATTTATAGAGGTTGTTTGTTTATTATTATGTTTTTAAATCTAAATTTCGCTTCAAATTTAAAGTGTTTTGTACTAATTCTTTATTATAAGTATCTAGTGTTATCGCGGATTTTTTTATGAAATCGATAAACACTTTGAGTTCTTCATTAGAATTTTTATCTTCATTAAGTAGCAAAGACAAACCTAAAATATTAGCGATAGGTTGTTGAATTCTATCTGATGTGAGGACTAAAATGGATTCTAACCCCTCAATGTATTTTTTTTGAAATTCTTGTAATCTTTCAAGCTCCTCATTTTTTTTTAGTAAAACAACTGTTTGCTTTTCTTTTCGCTGATTTTGAAATTTCAAGTCTTCGTTGACAAGCATTAATTCAGATTTACCATTTGAAATCATTACTTTTAATTTTGATTTGTATTAAAAAGAGCAACAACAATAGGAACATAATTTGTGGACTTAATGAAGTAAAAACAATGAATGCAATATTTACATTTATGATAATAACTTGTTTCTTACTTCATCTTTATAAAAAATAATCCTTATTGTTGTTGCAAATAGCTGTCTAACATTAGACAGTCATATTTTTTAGTTCTTTTTTATTTTCTTCAAATTTTGATTTTCCAGTAGCAACTAATTCTTCACCATTGTGACGCATTTGCTCGTATTTGTCAGTAATAGTTTCCATGATGTCTCCAAATTTATCTTTTAATTCACTAGCATAATCGTTGCTTTTTTTAGCAATTTGTTTTCTAGTATCTTTTCCTTTTGCTGGTGCAAACAATATTCCTAAAATTGCTCCAGCGGCGATTCCGCCTAATATACCTATTGCGATGTTATTCGTTTTCATAATATTTGTTTTAAATGATTTATAATTTATTTTGTTTTTATTTATTTGTAAATGATTATTTTAAGATTTTATCACCTTGAATTAGTCTTAGTATTACTGCGATTACAGCAATTACCAATAGAATGTGAATAATTGATCCTGCGCTGAAAGCAAAGAATCCAATTGCCCAAAAAATAATTAAGATTACGGCAATCGTATATAAAAGGTTACTCATGGTTTTTGTTTTTTAGATTAGTATTAAATTGTTTGTGCTATTTTTTATTTTTCTCTTTAAAGTCTTTAAAACTTGTTTGAACTTGCTCTAAATTATCGTTTAAGTCTTTTTTGAAACTCTCCCAATCGCTATTAGCGTCATTTTTATAGTTGTTCATTTTAATCTTAAGTTCTTTATTTTTTTGTTCTAATGCGTCAACATTTTTTTGATAAACATTATCAACATCTCTTCCTGTTTTTCGCATATTTGCTTTAAGCTCGTCTATTTTAGCAGCGTTGCTGTCAATTTTTGCGTTGGTATCATCTTTAAATGCTTTCCATTCTTCGGCTGTAGCATTTTTTCTAGCTGCAGTTAAATCTTGTTTAGCAACATCTAGATCGATTTGTGCTTCCTCTACTTTATCTTGTGCAACTTGCTCTTCATTTGTGTTTGATTTACAACTGGTAGCTGAAAATCCAACAAGTAATACAGCGATAGAAAACGTTAAAATTGATTTTTTCATTTTATGTGTTTTTAATGGTGATTAGTTAAAATCAATTAGCAGACTGACCGTTTAGCGTTAGCTTTAGAACTATTTAAAAAAACCTCTAAAGATTTTCAAGTTCTTTATGGATTTCTTCTTTTGTTTTACCAAGTTTGGTTTGAAGTCTACCAATCATTTCATCTTTTTTACCTTCTGCGAACAGTAAATCGTCATCAGTCAAAGTGGCAAATTTTTGTTTTAGTTTTCCTTTAAGTTCGTCCCAGTTTCCTTTAAGTTCTGTAGTGTTCATAATTTCTAGTTTTTTATTGTGAATCCGTTTTCACAACAATACAAAGTTGCAACTATTACAGTCATTTAGTGTTACAGAATTTTTAGAAAGAGTTATACTATTTACGGCTAGTCATGTTAATTCGAAGTTAAATGAATTATTATTAGGTTAGTACCACTGTAAATAATGATTTAAATAACGAAACTGGGATAGCATTTCAAAATAAAAATAAAAAAAAACAGCTTCTATTTATAACGAAGCTGATTTATAATTAATGATCTAAACAGAGATATAATGATTAATTTTGTTTTGAGCTCTCCTCTGTATTTTGAATTTTATCTTCTTTTTTCTCTTCTTTTTTCTCTTCGGCTATTTTTTTCTCTTCGGCAATTTTTTCCTCTTTCTCTTCTTTTTTGGCTTCGGCTTCTTTTTTAAGTTGTTTCTGCTTTTTGGCTTCCGCTTTTTTCTTTTTATTAAAAAATCCTTTTAGTAAGAAGTTATTTTTTGCCGCTTCCATATTTTCGCTTAGTCCTTTGGTGCCCGTTTTTAGATTTGTCAAGGTGGCGTCTAGTTTATCGCCCATTCTCTCATCCACTAATAATCTAGATAAAGTTCCTTTTCCGTTATTTAGTTTATAACTAAATCCAGCTAATTGATCAGTAATTATTGCGGCATTGTCTACCGTAGTTTTTACACCCTTCATAATGTCTTCCATTTCTATAGCCTCCGTCGATGCTATTGTGCTATTATCCTGAATTATTTTTTGAGAAGATTCTCCAGGATATATAGTAAACACTTTATCGCCCATTAATCCATCCGATCCTATACTGGCTTTAGCATCTGTTTTTATAAACTTTTGCACTTCTTTGTCTAATACTATTCGTACCATAACTGCGGAATCATTTATTAATTCTATACTACTAACCGTACCAACATTAATTCCCGAGAATCGAACATTATTACCAACTTTTAATCCGCTCACCGTTTTAAACTGTGATTTTAAATTGAAAGTTGATCCAAATAAATTTTGTTGTTTTCCAACAAAATATACAGTACCAAATAATAGTACAATACCTATTGTAACGAACATTCCTAATTTCCATGTATAACCTGCTTCTTTTGACATAATTTTAGTGTTTTAATTATTAAATAAAAAAGGACCGCACCCATTCATCTTCACTATTTTCCAGTTCTTCGTAGGTGCCTTCTGCGTAAACCACGCCATCATTAAGAACTAATATCCTATTTCCCGTAATCTTTGCACAAGCCATATCATGAGTAATGATAATAGCTGATGTTTTGTATTTTTTTTGAAGAGACAAAATTAGTTCGCTAATTTCCCTTGATGTTATGGTGTCTAAACCTGTCGTAGGTTCGTCATATAATATAACTTCAGGTTTTATTATTATTGTTCTCGCGAGACCTATTCTTTTTCTCATACCACCAGATAATTCAGAGGGCATTTTATCAATTGCTTCTTCTAAACCAACATTTTCTAAAGCTTCTAGAATGGCTGCATCAATTTCTTTTGATTTTAAATGGGGTGAGTGGTGTTTTAGTGTAAATTCTAAGTTTTCACGAACACTCATGGAATCATATAAAGCACCATTTTGGAAAAGGAATCCTATCCGGACTCTAAATTCATTTAGTTCATTAGTATCTACTTTTGTAATATCTGTGCCAAAAATAGTTATTTCACCTTCTTCAGCTTTTACTAAGCCTACTAAACATTTTATTGCTACAGATTTTCCTGAGCCTGATTTTCCTAAAATTACTAAATCTTCTCCTTTTTTTAAAGTGAGATTAACACCTTTTAGTACCGCATTATCACCAAAAGATTTATTTAAATTTTTGATTTCTATAATGGTATCGCCTAGCTTAGGTTCTGCTTTAATTTCGGCTATTTGTTTTTCTTGTATCATATCTTAATAGAAAAAATCGGTTATCTGTACAGCAATCATATCAATAATAAAGATACTGAGCGAAGCAGTAACAACAGCTGTATTAGCAGCTCTTCCTACACTTTCTGTTCCATTTTCGGCATTAAATCCTTTGTAGCAACCTACTAATCCGATACAAAAACCGAAGAAGAATGTTTTTATGACTGCAGGAAAAATATCAAGAAATTCGAGATGTTCTAACACATTAGAAAAATAGCGATAAAGGCTAATATTCTCATGAATATTATACCCAACATAGCCGCCAACAATACCTATAAAATCGGCAAAAATGACGAGTATCGGAATCATAATTGTAGTAGCCATAATTCGCGTAACAACTAAATACTTAAATGGATTTATTGCTGAAACTTCCATAGCATCAATTTGTTCTGTGACCTTCATAGAACCTAGTTCGGCTCCAATTCCAGAGGCTATTTTTCCTGCACAGATTAATGCTGTTATAACTGGTGCGATCTCTCGTATTAGCGAAAGACCAACCATACTAGGTAGCCAAGATTCTGCTCCAAATTTTGATAAGGTTGGTCGGGATTGTATCGTAAGCACCAAGCCCATGATAAAGCCAGTAATACTCACTAATGGTAAAGACTTGTAACCAATAACGTAGCATTGCCAAAAGAATTCTTTAAATTCAAAGCGGGTGGTAAATATTTCTTTGAAAAAGCGACCTATAAATTGGGTTGTTTTTCCTACATCTTCAAAAATATTTTTGAAGTAAGGAATAATGACATCACTTTTTTTGGGGTTTAGAGAAGTACTCATAAGTTTAAGAATAATGGATTTTCATATTTGTCAATTTTTAAATTTTTCCAGGAAGTTATATTATATATCGCTCTTTACTTTATTGTAATTTAATAACATATTTCCCAGTGACTGTAAAATATCGTGATCAATTTTTATAGACTGACGCTGTGCTTTTAGCATGTTGCGTACTGTAGGTGTTAAATATTCAATATTATTTTTTACTAGGTTGACATATGTTCTAATAGTATTATATTCATAATATTCACAACGGTTTAGGAGATCTTCACGATCTGTAATGGTAAACTTTGATTTAATTTTAATCCAAAAGCAGGCGAAAAAAGAGGTTGTTTTTTTGTTTGTATTTCCTCCTAATCTATTGATTTCAGATTGTAACTGAGCATTATATTGTATACTTTTTTCTTGAAAATCAGTGAACAGATCAATTAAATCTAAGTCATTAGTTTGAGAGCATGCCGAGTTGTAATAACCGAGTCTATTGGTATTAATGCTGATAAAAACATTTAAAACTTCAATTGCTTTTCTATCATCCATGATATTGACTCTTTATCTTTAGCTTTCGATTAATTTCTTTGTAACTTTTAAATTAAAAGAAAGATATATACATTAATCTTTACAACTTGGATGGTTTTCTAATCAACTATCCCACTAGTTCACTGCTACGACTCAATTTTAAATAAAACTTTTTTTCTCCTTCATCCTTTGTAGAATGAAGTTTGGTAGATCTTCTTTTATTTTTCTCCATTGTTAAGCGAGCCATTAAATAACTCACTGTTGACTCTGCACCTTGATTTAAATTAATGTAACTATCTTCTAAACCATCGTAACATCCTCCTGTGCAAGGATTGTATATAATTTGATGCAAGTGATTATTTCCTAAAAACCAACTGAAAGCAATTTTCATTTTGCGTTCATATTCTTGATCTTTAAAAGCGATGGCAAATTTGTTTAATGCCATAATTGTATAAGCAATATCAATGGGTTGTTCCCCTCCAATTGCACGAGCTTCATTTGCATTTTCTTTTAATAACCAGCCTTTGTTTGATATTACTTTGATACGATTGTCGTTAAAGATTTTAGAAAGTAAAAAATCAAAAGATGTTTTGGCTACTGCTTTGTAAGTTGTATCTCCCGTGCTCAAAAAAGCGCAGAGCATAGCTTCTGGCAGAATGCTGTTACCGTATGTTAAATAGCTTTCAAACCAAGTCCATTGTGAGCTTGATTCGTGTTTGTACATTTGAATCATTCGATCTGCCAATTGTTTTACTAATGCTACTTTTTTATTCGATTTCTCTTTTATATTCGCGTAATAAAGGCCTTTGATAACAAATGCCATAGCTCTCGTTGAATGAATTTTTGGGACATTAAACAATGCTTTTTCTAAAACTTTTTTTGCATTCTCATGCATCGTGATTGGTAGAATAGTACCTAACGACAATAAATAGCCTAATGCCCAAATTGTTCTACCATTAGAATCTTCTAAATTCTCCGTATTTTGATTGGTAAAATTACCTTCTTGATCAACGTAATTTAAAAAAGAACCGTTCTCTTGTAAACAATATGTTATAAAATTAAGGTATATTCGTATATACTCTAAACTCTCTTTATCTCTTGTAAGTTCATAATGTTCGCACATAGCAACCATTGCACGCGCATTATCATCTATAGTATATCCAGAATTTATATCAGGTTGATTGATAACAGAAAATTGTATCATACCAAAATCACTCGTTAGCTTTTTGATGTGATCTAAATTAATTTCTGGAATTTTATAGTTTAAATGTAAATTCTCATTTCCTATTTTTTCAAACAAAACTGCATGTGCAAGTGCTGAGTTTTCCCAAGCAGTTGGAGCGATTTTGTGTAATGCATTAAGACTTATATTTTTTCTTGCAACGTCATTAGATAATAAATGATTAACAGCTTTTGCTAATGCTTGTGAATCTCCAAAATCAAAGATAATACCACTTTCATTACTTAAAAGTTCCTGTGCATGAGGAATAGGCGTAGAGACAATCGGACAACCGCAGCTCATAGCATACGAAAAAGTACCACTAACCGCTTGATTTGGATCCTTTGATGTAAATAAATAAATGTCTGTAAGTTGTAAAAACTCTAAAAGCTGATTCAACGGTACGAAGGAATTTATAAAAAGAACATGATTTTCTAGATGTAATGTTTTAATCTTTTCCTCTAACATCGTTCGGTATTTTTCGCCATCTTCTTGCACAACCGATGGATGCGTTTTTCCTATAATTAAGAACAGAACATCATTATTTTGTTCTATAATAGTAGGCATTGCATCTAATGTAGTTTCTATACTTTTTCCTGAACCAAGTAGACCGAAAGTAGAAAGTATTTTTCGTCCTGATACATTGTACTTTTCCTTTAAAAGTTCCTTGTTAGAATGTTTTACTAAATGCGTTCCATGCGGAATTACAGTTACTTTTTCATTTGAGATTCCATAGTCTCTTTCTAAAATATGAGCTGCAGAATGAGTCATCACAATCATAGAGTCTACCAATCCTGATATTTTTTGAACATTTGCTTTTAGAAATTCATTTGGACCTGGTAAAACAGTATGAAATACAACTATAACAGGTTTTATTACCATCTCGACAAATGCTCTAAAATCTTCTTCATTTTTTCTAAATAACCCAAATTCATGTTGAACCAACACCATTTGAATTGATTTATTTGCATTGATTTTCTCTGCCAAATTAACGAAAGCATCGGGTTGGTCTGTGTTCAGGATCCATTTTATACTATCTGGATATTTGTGCTTCTCCGTTTCTGATTCTAATGCACAAATTTTTATTTTGAAAGAGTCTTTAAATTTATTATTTAAAGACTGTATTAAATCTTGAGAATACGTTGCTATACCACATTCTCTGGGAGGAAAAGTGGTGATAAATAGAATTTCAGGTAAATTTACAGCGACTGACGGAATCAAATTATTTGATGCAGTATTGCTGTAATCTGAAGGAAATAAATTGGCTTTTAACGTAGTGCATTTTTGCGTTGTGATTCTATTTCTCATCTTTTAATGTATTAAGTTGTAGTTTTTTTAGCTCAATAATGAATAAGACACTTTTGCAACGTTATTTATTAAATTTTTTCATATCAAATAAAGTAGCATATTTCTCTAATTTCCACGATGTAAAGTTCAATTTTAATTCCCTTATTATGTTTCACAATTTTTTCAATAAATTATATGTTTTACAGATTGATAAAACCTTACGGTGTTGGCAATAATTTAGTTACGAAATTATAGTATATGAAAAGAGCTGTTGTTTCCAACAGCTCCATTCGCCCAAACCAAATTTTTAGCTATTAGTAGCTGTTAATTTTTTAATGTATATAAGGTGTGTGTTATTTTAAAAAAATATAAAATAAACTACACGCATCTTTTTCTTTGTTGAAAGTTATAATTAGATTTTTTAAAAACGTCCGTAACACAATACATTTGAATAGTAGTTGGATCATTTACTTCATTCAAACCACCATTTCTAGGTGTAATTTTGCCTACTTTACAATTACTGCTAGAAGTAGGTTGGCTGTTTTTTTCTAATTTCTCCATCTTTATTTTTATATTATTGGTAAACAAATTTCTAATTCTTTTTTCCTCGACTATTGCTAGTTTTGGTTGATTAACATTAGAAGACTTTTGAATTGCAAATATTAGAAATAAAAGGAAAATGGCTGTTATAAAACTTTTTAAGAAAGTTATAGAATTAACAGGTATTAATTTTAGGTCAATAATGTAGATAATAGTCTGTACTTCGTATCACTAGACTTGTGATAACTTTTAAAAAAAAAAATAACTATTGATTATCAATTATCTAATGAAGTTGTGTAATAGTACTGAAGTAAAAAGCATTGTCTTAAACAAGACAACAACAATTCAACTTATGAATAAAAAATCAATGGTTCAGTATGCAAATAGATAATTCTCACTATTTTAACAAAAGGATTTATGTATTCTTTTTTATTTGAAATTTAGTAAAAATTACTACTCATCTTTTGTAGTTCGTATTAAACTGATTCCTGCCATAAAAAAAACAGTACCCAGAATACCATATATAATTATTGATTTAATATCATTGTTACCACCCGAGGTATGTGAAAATAAAACAGCAGTGTAGATAAGACCTATTATTCCTAGAATGGTTAACAATCCACCAAAAATTCGTTTCATATTCATGTTTGTTTTTTAAAAATTTCTACTAATATACTGTTCTTTTTCAAATTTTTGAACTAAACTCTGCAAAATCGCAAAAGTCTCTGCGTTTTGATATTTAAATTTTAGACGAAAGATTATGCTTCCGCGTACTGAAAAAGTAATAGAGAGTACAGCAATAAGGCAATCGACTTAGTATTGATGTTAGGAACGGAGCTTTTTGAGAATAATAAAGTAATATTTAATGTTAATTACTTTACATTCTATCCATATACCAGCTCAGTTCTTTTTTCATTATTCTAAATTCAAAAAGGTAGGATATTATTTTTTGTAAGCGAACAAAAGCCGTTTCGGTTTTGACCACATAATCAAAAGCTTGATGGTGCATGCAATCTATTGCGACTTCAATTTTATCTTGGGATGACAACATTATAACGGCTATTTCGGTATTAAATTCCTTGATTTTATCTAAAGTAGCAATTCCATTTATGGCTTCTTTGTTAAGTCCATCAAGATGGTAATCAAGAATAATCACATCTGGATTGTCCTTCAAATTGGATAGGCACAGTTCACCCGTTGAATAGGTTTGTACATCAAAATCACCATTATTTAGAAATTCAATTTCTAATGATTTTAAAAATAATAAATCATCATCAACTAGAAATATTTTTATTTTATCTGTGGTATTCATTTGCACTATTTTTTATATTTTCTAATTGCAGTTCCAGTTCTTTAGAGGCTTGCACACATGCATTTTCAACCTGTAGAAACATATGTTTTATTTCATTATTTCGTTTTCCTATAATTGCAAACTCTTGAATTTTCTTGGCCATATCTTCATAAGCAACAGGAATGCCCATGATAGAAAAAGATGGAATTATTTTATGTACTGCAGCATGTAATTGTTCCCAATCCTCATGTAGTAGACTTTGCTTTATAGCTTTTAATAATGGGGGCGTTTGTTCGAGATAAATGCCAATCATTTCGATCATCAATTCAGGATTTGATTTGGTTCTATTTTTTAAATAAGCAAGATTACTATATCTCCCTTTCTCGATTTTTAAAGTCTCAATAGCATTATTTTTACTCTGTTTCACTAGTACATGTTTTTTTATTAAAGAAAAAATTTTACTGAATAAAAGAACGTCGTTAAACGGTTTTGTTATGTAATCTGTAATACCAACTTCTTTACATTTTGCGATTGCCAGCATTGTTTCGTCACTAGTCAGGGCAATGATTGGTATGGTTGATTCCATACTATTTCTAATGTAAGATGTTGCTTCATATCCATTCATTTCTGGCATTTGTAAATCCATTAAAACAATATCATACGAACCTTCTTTAAGTTTTTGAATAGCAATTTTACCATTTTGGGCAATATCACAAGTAACACCAAAATAATTCAATGTTTTTTTTAATAATAATTGATCAAGTTTCATGTCTTCAACTATTAGTACGTTTATTTCTTTACTCAGTTTTACTACTTCCATTACTTCATTTATTTTAGTTTGTATCTAAATGCATTTTTCTGTTATCAACGGTATAAAATTGACAAAAACAGTGCCTATCCTAATGCGATTAAACAGTATCATGTGACGTTTTGCTCAGCATGATCAAATAATTAATTGCCAATTTCTTCAATTGAAGTTCTTCTTTTATCTTTTAAATTTTTGAAGTGCGAAGGGGATAAACCAGTAGCTTTCTTGAACTGGCTTGATAAATGTGCTACACTACTATATCCCATCTTCCAGGCAATTTCAGTAATAGTAAGCTCGCCATAGATTATCAATTCTTTAATTCTCTCGGTTTTGTGCAGAATGATAAATTGTTCGATTGTCGTTCCTTGTACTTCCGAAAAAAGATTAGACATATAAGTATAATCGTGATTTAACTTTTCATGTAAATAATCAGAAAAGTTAATTTTGATGTTCTCATCTTTATGATGCACGAGTTCGATGATTACATTTTTTATTTTTTCGATGAGCATGGCTCTTTTATCGTCCATTAATTCAAGTCCAGAGTCAAGCAATGCCGCTTTTAGTTTTTCTCTTTGATGGATAGAAATAATTTCCATGATATCTACTTCTCCCAAATCAACCACAATAAAATGTAAGCCAAGTTTTTTCAACTCTTCCTTTACTACAATTTTGCAACGATTGCTAACCATGTATTTAATATATAATTTCACAATAATTCAAATTAGGGGATTTAGTAAAGATCGCCTTATAATTAAAAATAAAAGTTATACAAAAAAAGGAAAAAATTGTATAATTCACTGATTATTATGTCCTTTAAAAAAGATAGAGTATATTTACGGTCGTTTTTTTTAAAAATATTTTTACGAACTGGAGTTGTTTTTCTTAATGCTCTTATGTAAGTTGCTTCATTATTTTTTCATATAAAAGATTTTCTTCTATAGGTTTAGATATATAATCATTCATTCCCAGTCTTTTTGAATTTTGTATATCAACTGTTAAAACATCTGCGGTAAGCGCTATAATTGGTATTTTAGACTTCATTGTATTTCTAATGTAATCTGTAGCTTCAAAACCATTCATTTCGGGCATGAGTATGTCCATCAGTACAATGTCATACTTATTATCTTTTAGTTTTTGTACTGCAATTTTTCCGTTTGCCGCAATGTCACACTGAAATCCAAATCCTTCTAAAATTATTTGTATTAAGCGTTGATTTAACGTTATGTCTTCTGCTACTAAAATTTTTATATCTTTTAAAGAATCTACTTTTTTTACTGAATTTTCAGCTATTACAGGAATCTCTTGTGTGAATTTTTCGAAATCCATTGTAAAACCAAAAGTAGATCCTGTTCCTTCCTCACTTTTTACGATCAATGTACCACCTTGCTGTTCTACCAATTGTTTAACAATTGCTAATCCCAATCCTGTGCCGCCATATATTTGCGAAATTTCAGTTGAGACTTGTTCGAAATTTTCAAAAATATGCGATAGTTTATCTTCAACAATTCCAATTCCTGTATCTAATACAGTAAACTCTATTGTAGTTGTTTTAGAGTTTTCCTTAAGTAATTTTACACTCAAAATTATTTTACCAACAGTTGTAAATTTTATGGCATTGCTTAAAAGATTCATCAATATTTGTCGCAATCGTACTGAATCACCTACTATAAATTTTGGAATTTTAGTATCATACTGTTTTTTGAGAACTAAATTCTTTGCGGAACAGGTAGCTTCGAATAAATAAAAGAGATCAGCTATAAGTTTATTTATATTAAATGCCTTTTTCTCAAATTTCATTTTTCCAGCGTCCACTTTTGCAAGGTCCAGAATGTCATTGATTAATACAATCAATGTATTTCCCGATGACTTAATTGCCTTCATATATTCTTTTTGATCCTTCGTCAAATCCGTTTTTAAAACTACATTGGTAAAACCAATTATGGAACTCATTGGTGTCCGGATTTCATGGCTCATATTAGACAAAAATTGCTGTTTCGATTTTAAAGCATTCTCAGCAATTTGTGTTTTCTGTTCGGCAATCTTTTTTGCTTCAAGCAATTGATTTTTTAAATTGAAATGTCCTGTAACTTCATTGGTTATGATGGTTACACCTAGAATAGTTTCATCGGCATCGAGATAAGGTTGATATACAAAATTAAAATAAACATCTTGCAGTTGCCCATTACGAACTAAAGGGATTAAATGTTCATATCCTTCCTGAGCAACGCCTGTTTCGTATACCTGCTCTAACATTTTTGGCATTGTACTATTCTTTAGCTCTGGTAAAATGGCAATAAGTGCCTTTCCTTCTATATCGTGACCTTTTCCCCATATTTCTTTTAAGCTATCATTGGCTAGGCTAACTATCATTTTTTTGCCTTTTAAGATTGCAAAAGAGAACGGAGACTGCATTAGCATCATATTATAACGCTTATTGCTGTCTTCAGTATATTTAAGAGCTTTTTTCTCTCCTTCAAGTTTTTTTTCTAATGCTCTCTTTTCTTTAATTTGAAGATCATTGGCCAAATTTCTAAAATCAGTAATATCAATTATAGTAAGGACTATCAATTCTTCATTTTCTCTAGCCTTAATGCAGTGCCCATTGAGTAACATAATTTTTTTTCCTATAACTGGAAAAGTCCGTTCTACTTCAAAATCATGAAAACGGCGATTTTTGGAAAATATTTCATCAATTAATTGCCGTAATTCCGATATATTCCATTGATTATTAGACAATTTGTACAAAGATACTCCAATGCATTCCTCTTCTTTTAAATGAAATGTTTTACAAAAAGATTTATTAGCCGATTTGACTTTAATGTTTTTATCAAGAATAAGTACGGGTTCATGAACTGTAGAGAGTATGGCTTCATTGTAATTGTATAGCTCTTCGACTTGTAAAATTCTAGAATGCAATTCTTGATTGCTAGTCATCAATTCTTCATTAGTCGATTCAATTTCTTCTTTTGAGGTTTCCAATTCTTCATTCAAACTTTGTAATTCTTCATTACTTGAGACTATTTCTTCGTTGGCACTTTGCAGTTCTTCGTTCACCACCTCTTGATCGTGTGTAATGGAACTCATATCTGCGCGAGCAGACGTTAGTTCTTCCTCTAATTTTTTTATCCTGCGGTCTTTGGCAAGTGAATTATTTTGTTTTCCTTTTATTGCCTGTTCCTCGGTTTCTTGCTGGATATATCCCGTAAAAATTACAACCACTAATGGTTCTTCGTTTTCTACAGTAAGCGGAATAGCTTCTATATTTATAATTTGAATAGTATTGTTATTGTCATTACGATTCATTTCAATACCTATTTTCTTTATTGTTTCTTTTGTTTTAATCGCTTGATGAATAGCGTTTCGCAACTCAAAACTGATTTCGATATGTGCCATTTTCAAAATATTAAAACTGGCTTTACCTGATGAATTTTGTAAATATAATGATGTTTCTCCTCGAAATTGTAGGATTTCTAAATCGTAGTTGATAATCACACTCGCGGGAACGTGGTTTTCAAGTAAAACGGTGTCAAAAGCATTGTCCACTGTTCCTTTTATAATGCTTGGTGCTTTTTTAAGAGTAATAGATTTACTTAAGATTTTATTAGGTTTAACGGTTGAAATTTTTGATGTCAGTTCAGGAATTGTCGTGATCCCTGAATTTTTTCTTCTACCGTAAAACTTGAATCTTTTATCAAGGATCGTGAACAACTGTACTAAGTTTCCAATAGTTTCTGATTTCCCCAACATTAAGGAGCCTCCATTATTTAAAGCGTAATGAAAAGTAGAAATCACCCTTTTTTGAGCAGCTGTGTCAAAATAAATTAACATATTCCTGCAACTGATAAAATCCATTTTTGAAAAGGGAGGATCAGTTAAAATGTTATGTTTTGCAAAGATACAAATATCTCTTAATTGTCTCGAAACACAGTATTTATCTTGTGATTTTGTAAAAAAATCTTGCAAGCGGGTAGTAGAGACGTTCGCTAATTGCGCTTTTGTATATTCGCCAACTCTAGCAATCTTTATAGCATCGGTACTAAGATCGGAAGCAAATATTTGAAAAGGAATTGGGTTTGGATTGTCTTTTTGTATTTCTATTAAAGTCATTGCAATAGAATAGACTTCCTCTCCTGTAGAACAGGCAACTACCCATATACGAAGCGTTTCATCTGGACTTTTTGTTTCAAGTAATTTTGGAAAAATTATGTTTTTTAAATGTAAAAAAGCTTCCGAATCCCTAAAAAAAGAAGTTACATTAATCAATAAATCCTGATAGAGCAAATTAATTTCACTTTCTTGAGCAGCTAGCAAATCTGCATACTCCTTTAAACTATTAATTTTAAGAACAATCATTCTTCGAAGCATGCGCCTCTTTATAGTGTTCATTTTATAGTGATTGAAATCTACATTTGTGGTTTTGTGCAAAAGCTGTAGAATAACTTTCAACTCTGGACTGTTGGTTTCAATTTCGGGATCTTGTTTTTTATTTATTGAGGAATTATGAAGCAATGGATTCTTACTTACTCGCGTGAGTTCTATTCCAATTTCTTTAGGCGACATTACAAAATCTACAATCCCAGCAGCAATTGCTGAATTTGGCATGCTACTAAATTTTGCAGATTCGTCCTGAGCAAATGTCATACCACCCGCAAGTTTTATCTCTTTTAATCCTACTGTACCATCAGTAGCAGCACCCGATAAAATAATACCAATAACATTTTCTTTGTGTGTTTCCGCCAAAGAAGAAAAAAGCAAATCAATCGATAAATTTGAAGTTCTATTTTCGGGTCTAGGTTTTAGAATGATATGACCATCTATTACCTCAATCTCTTTATCATTTGGAATTACGTAGACATTATTGGGTTCGATCAACTCCATATTGTCTATAAATTGAACTTCCATCTCCGTGACTTTAGCCAAAAGCAAATCAAGTAAACTTTTATGATCTTGACTTAAATGTTGTACAAATATGAAAGCCATACCTGTGGTTGGAGAAAGATTTTGCAACAATTGAGTTACTGCCTCAAGACCACCTGCAGATGCGCCAATAGCTACAACAGTAAAAGATTTTTTTTTTGCAACTGGAGTTTTTTTTGCAACAGATTTTTTCTTTGTAGATTTTACTATTTTGGCTTTTGTTGTTTTATGTAAATCCTTGTCTAATATTGCGGAAGTTGATTTCATATTGCAAATATTTAGTTGAAGTTGAAAATGTAGTGTATTTCTTAAATTTGCCTTCCTATAATTAGGAATTATCCAAAAACAAATATAGTTATTAGTACAAGAAATATCAATTTATACAGGACTTATCTTTTAAAAATCGACTTGTAGGCATCTTTTTTAAAATTTAAAGAAAAATAGTAATGGGAATAAATCGTCTTAAAACGCTTATAAATTTCTATTTATTAGACAAAAAAAAGGAAGATTATTACCTTAAATATAATAGTAAATTAGGATCAGGACAGTTTTCTAAATAATACGGTAGTTTTTTTACATTGCAAACGCCTGGATAATCTCCAACGTTATTTTCGATATTTTTTATAATTTGAAAGTGCAAGTGTGGCGCATAATCTCCGTTTACAGAAGCATCTCCTAAAGTTGCCAATTGTTGTCCTTTAGCATAAAAATCACCTACGTTGAGAGGAGCAATGCTTTCTAATGACAAATGGCCGTATAACGTATAAAAAACATGTCCCTCTAATTGATGTTTCAGTAGAATAGTAGGGCCATAATCTCCTAAATTATTATTGTATTGAAAACTATGCACGATACCATCGAGAGCGGCCAAAACGGAGGTTCCCGCTTTTATCCATAAATCAAGACCTATGTGAATGTTTCGTTCATCAGTAGCATTGTCTTTAAAAACAGTGCTTCGTTTGTATAAATTTCGAACTTCATTATAGCCGCCATAAGCAACACTTGCCTTATTATTATGTAAATGACGTTCTATAAAACAATCAAAATCAGTCGCGTTGGAAATGTTTAATTGATCAAGCTCCGCGTTGTTGACAGATAGATCTAAAGCAATATATTCTGAATAGGGAATAGTGCTGTCTATTACTTTGATGTCTTTTAAATTTAAAAATAAAGTTTCTAAAGGTGTCATTTTATAATGGGATTGCATTTATACTTTCAAATTTAGTTTAAAAATAATTTACTTTCAGCGAAATTTGATTTTGCTTGTGTCATGTTTTGTAAACGTTTAATGTTTATCTATTTTTTAAATAAAAAATCCCAAACTGTAAAGAATGGGATTTAGAATTTGTAAATATATTTTTTAATATAAACTCGGATATTTAGAAGGATTTACTTCATTCATCATAGCATATACTTTTTCGTAAATATCTTCGGTAGACGGTTTTGAGAAATAATCACCATCGGTACCGTAAGCAGGTCTATGTTCTTTAGCAGTTAACGTTTGTGGCTTGCTGTCTAAATAATTATAACCGTCTTGTTTTTCAATTATTTGCTGTAATATGTACGCTGATGCTCCTCCAGGAAGATCTTCATCGATTACTAATAATCGGTTTGTTTTAATAATACTTTTTACAATGTCATTCTTGATATCGAATGGTAATAAGGATTGTAAATCAATAATCTCGCAATCAATACCTATTTCTTGTAGTTCTACAGCAGCTTGTTGTACAAGTCGCAATGTAGATCCGTAGGAAACAAGCGTAATATCGGATCCTGTTTTTAGAGTTTCTACAACTCCAATTGGTGTTTTAAATTCACCATAATTAAGAGGTGTTTTCTCTTTTAAACGATAACCATTCAAACATTCGATTACCAAGGCAGGTTCATCACATTCTAATAATGAATTATAAAATCCTGCCGCTTGCGTCATGTTTCTAGGAACCAAAACATGAATTCCTCGTATGGCGTTAATGATCATTCCCATAGGCGAACCAGAATGCCAAATACCTTCCAGTCTATGTCCGCGTGTACGAATGATAAGTGGTGCTTTTTGCTTACCAACTGTTCTATATTGTAAAGTTGCTAAATCGTCACTCATAATTTGAATGGCGTATAGCAAATAATCTAAATATTGAATTTCGGCAATAGGTCGTAAACCTCTTAAAGCCATTCCAATGCCTTGTCCTAATATTGTTGCTTCACGAATTCCAACATCGGCTACACGTAATTCACCATATTTTTCTTGTAATCCTTCAAGACCTTGGTTTACATCACCAATGTTTCCTGCATCTTCACCAAAAATTAATGCTTCGGGATATTTTGTAAAAATAGCATCAAAATTATCTCTTAAGATCATTCTACCATCGGTATCTTCAGCATTTTGAGGATATACAGGTAGCACTTCTTTTACCGAAGAAACATTTAAATCTGAATTTGAAAATAAGTTACTACTAAATGTTACTTGCGTCTTTTTAGTATAATTCGTAATCCATTTTGATAATTCTACCTTATCATCTTCATTCGATATAACACGTAATAATTTGCGCGCTACAACAAGAATTTCTTTTTTCAAAGGAGATTTAATGCCTTTTAATTCAGAAACATTCTTTAAGATTTGCTCTTTTTGTGTATTTGTAGTAGCCATCCTTTCTAAGATAGCAATCAACTCTTTTTGTTCTGCAACTATTGGTTCTAAGAAAGCATTCCAAGCCGCTTTTTTACCTTCAAAAACTTCTTTTTTAGCTTCTAAATCAATAGCTTCTATTTCTTCTGGAGTAGCGATATTAATTGCAATCATCCATAATTTCATCTGGCGTAAACAATCGAAATCCTTTTCCCATGCTAATCTAGCACCGTTTTTATATCTTTCGTGTGAACCTGAACTAGAATGCCCTTGTGGCTGTGTTAATTGATTAACGTGAATTAAAACGGGAATGTGTTTTTCTCGGGCAATCTTAGCGGCTTTTTCGTATGTAGCAATAAGATCTACATAATCCCAGCCTTTTACTTTTAATATTTCAAAACCGTTGGTTCCCTCTTCAACTTGGTAACCTTTTAATATTTCCGAAATACTTTCTTTAGTAGTTTGGTGTTTTGCGTGTACCGAGATACCGTATTCATCATCCCAAACGCTCATAACCATAGGTACTTGTAATACTCCTGCTGCGTTTATGGTTTCAAAAAACAGTCCTTCGGATGTACTAGCATTACCTATAGTTCCCCATGCAATTTCATTTCCGTCTATCGAAAAATTAGCTGCATTGGCAATGCCGCTTACGTTTCTATATATTTTAGATGCTTGTGCCAATCCTAATAAACGAGGCATTTGCCCAGCTGTAGGAGAGATATCAGCACTTGAATTTTTTTGTTGTGTTAGGTTTTTCCAAGATCCATCCTCATTTAAACTATGAGTTGCAAAATGTCCGCCCATTTGTCTTCCTGCTGACATTGGTTCTTGTGCAATGTCGGTATGACCATACAAACCTGCAAAATATTGCTGAATAGTCAATTCGCCAATGGCCATCATAAAAGTTTGATCACGGTAGTATCCTGAACGAAAGTCTCCGTTCTTAAAGAACTTAGCCATTGCTAGCTGTGGTACTTCTTTACCATCACCAAAAATTCCGAATTTTGCTTTTCCCGATAGGACTTCTTTTCTACCCAACAAACTGCATTCTCTGCTTATCGTGGCGATTCGGTAATCCGTTAAAACCTCTGTTTTAAAATCTTCGAATGTTAATCCAGTATTGACTTTCTCAGTAATCATATATGAAAGATTTATCTTTAATGTTGCAAAAGTACTTAAAATCTATCTATATATTAGAATTCATTTTGGTATTTTTTTAATTTTTTAACAAATAATTTTTAGTAAAAGAGATGTATTTTTATTATAAATTTATTTTTAATCACATTTTACAAAGAATAATTCAATAATTTAAACTATTTGTTTTCGATTAAAACCATTTTCTAGTAAAAAGATTAATTAATGATTTTGGACTAAAAGTGAAGATAAATCTTATTTTTTCATTGTACTGCTTTTGATTTATTTCTAATCCATTGGTTGAATAAACAGGAAAGAACAATTCAAAATAGTCGGTAACTAGATTTAACCGGATGCCACTATCGTAAAGAAAGGCACAGTGTTGCCCTTTATTAGCCACAAAACCAAAATCACCATAGACATCAATCCAATTCCAAATGGTGTAACTCATATTGGTCGTTGCTATCCATTGATTTGCCGTACTTGGGTTTAAGAAAGATTTAAAACCACCTTGACTCATAAAATATTGCTGACTTAATATTCCTGTTGTATCCGAACGAGCATAAGCATTATTATCAAAAAGATAATCATTGGCTCTGGAAAGCCCAAAATTATAATTCTGAGTATCATTTGTATTGTATAGAAAAGTACCAGCGTAGCCTCTAATATTAAAAAATCGATTGTTTTCAAACAGTTTTCGGTATTCAATTTCCGCAGAAAATTTTCCAAAATAGCTAGAGAGTTGCAAATCCGTTAAAAATTTTATGTGATTCGTAACTTCAGTTTTGGTATTATAATATTTCATACTCAAAATAGAATAATTGTCTGTGCTGTCAATAACAATCGCAGACGGCTCTTTATTTATAATATTGTATTTAATAGAAAGTGCTTGTTTCCTATTGTCTCTATAACTAGGTTCTCTAAAATACATCGATAGGCTAGGATACAATTTTAAATAACCTGCATCTGGTGCATAATGGTAATACGATCCGTTCAAGGAATATCGAATAGCATAGAGTCTACCGTTTCTTAAATTCTGATTGTATCCTAAATTATAACTTCCTACAACGGATTTCGTATTGATAGAGTACATAGGGTTTAACGAAAACGTAATTGTCTTTTCAAAAAAACTATAGTTATAAATATTGAGGCCTGGCGTTATACCATCATAAAGATTGTAGAATAAGGTGGGCACATAAAATAATTGAGAATAATGAGCATCTTCTAAATCTTCGAAAAATGTAAACTTTAAGGGACGGTTTAATGAAAAAGAAGTTAAGGATTTCGAATTGTCTCTTAAGTTATATTCCGGCACTTCATTATCGTGATTCAATACAATTTTAGTGGCATTTTTTCGATCGAATGTTAGTGTGCTATCTATCTGCTCAGGTTCAATCCATTTTTTAAAAACAATTTGTTTTTTATTAATCCCAAAAACGGGAACAGGGACCACAGGGACAGACTTGTTTTTAACGATAAATGTAACGCTATCTTTGGTTCTAGAAACACTATTAAATTTATAATCAATTATTTCTCGACTGTCAATAAGGTACTTAAAAAACCAGTCTATATTTTTATCAGCGTTAGCTTTTATTGCATTTTCAAAATCAGATCTCGTTGTCTGTTTAACCTTATTAAGAGAATAAAATTCCCGAATTCCATTTGTCAATTTAGTAGCACCCAAATAATCATCTAAGTATTTAAATGTCAATCCGGCTCTGTATTTATTAGCAATTTGTACATTAAATTTAATTAAAGTATTCTTTGGCGAATTGAGTGGCTGATCTAAATTTTTTCGAGCCATTAGCATATAATAATAACTATATTGCTCATTAAAATCAACTTTGGCCAATTTAAAACCTCTAAAAAGTAAATATTTAGAAGCAGAACCCGTCATTTTACTGTCAGGGTGAAATTCATCAATATAATTGATCATCGAAAAAACTTGAATTCCGTCATAAATCCAATTGTCTTTGCGGGAATCCAACTGTAAGCTATTTTTTAAAAAAGAATTCAAATATGTTTTTAGAAACTTAATTTCGAATATAAAATCCTCAGGAAAAGGTCTTATAAATTTCGGTAATTGGTTGGAACCATAAAATGGGTTTTTTTCATAATCTGCTTGTGAAATAACTATTTTATCAAAAGGATAATTGCCAATTTTATGAGAAGTAAAATCAACAATTTGTTTAATGAGCTTTTCAGTAATGGAGTCGTTTAATTTGCTGGAATCTAAGTTTGTAGCCACTTCCAAATCGCCAACTTTATAATTTTTGTATGTAGATTTTTCTTCAATAATAAGGTCAAATTCCCTTCTGTTTTTTCCGTTTAAAGTGTAAACAGTTTTATTTTCTGCTGTTACGTTGTTACTGACGAGTAAATCTGTTGTAATTGTAAAAGGGTTGGCGACTTTTAAAGAAATATCAAAATCAGAAATCGCATTGGCAGCATCATCTAAGTTTTCATTACTGTATGTAATAAATTGATGCATTTCGTAACGTGCGGGAGTGATAAACCAATATTTGAGATTTATACTATTTACATATTCCGAAAAACCATATTTGCTAAATTTTTCATTAGGAATTTTAG
This sequence comes from Flavobacteriales bacterium, assembly GCA_038241955.1. GTDB lineage: Bacteria > Bacteroidota > Bacteroidia > Flavobacteriales > Flavobacteriaceae > Flavobacterium. Next base: position 21,765 of record JBBSSR010000018.1, read on the forward strand.
AAATATATGAAAGATGCAACGTAATTTTCTGCCCAGGAGCTACTGTTTCAGGTAGCTTTACAGTAATGTAATCTGGGTTTTTTAGGGTTCGTTCCCAGGAAAGTGTGTTTCTATTTTGGTCTTCAACAATTAAACCAAGTGTTTTACCACGGTCTTTGTCCTTTGCCATGTGAAAGGCTTTGTAAAACTCGTCCGAAAAACGCTTTCCCAAAGGACTATTTTTATAAGCAAAAGCATTGTTCCAATCGTTCAAAACTATAGAACGTAAAGTATCACCAGACTGATTGTAATACGTGATTTCTTGATCGATAGTCAATGATTTAGTATCCATATTTACAGTCACATTCATCGTAGAATGATGCTGACCATATTGTTTTATAGAAAGCAATAAAACAATGCTATAAATCAAAAATGTATAATTTGACTTCAAATTTCTGCTTTAGAGATTGGCTTAAAAGTATAAAACTAAAAGCGGAATAGCGATAATTAAATAGGTATAAGTAAAAATAATAATAGCCGTTATAAAACGGCTACTAGTATTAAAAATTTGGACTCAAATCGTACTTTTTGTAGAATTTATCCAATACTGCAACCACTTCATCTTCGGTATCCACGATCTTGAACAAATTTAAATCATCTGAACTTACGGTCTTTTCTCTTTCCACCAAAACGGTTTTTATCCAATCAATTAGGCCAGACCAAAATGTTGTTCCTACTAATATTATTGGGAATCTTCCAATTTTTTTCGTCTGAATTAAAGTAATTGCTTCAAATAATTCATCCATTGTTCCAAAGCCACCCGGCATTACCACAAATCCTTGAGAATATTTCACGAACATTACTTTTCGAACAAAGAAATAATCGAAATTTAAGTTTTTATCACGATCAATATACGGATTAAAATGCTGTTCAAAAGGCAGTTCAATGTTCAATCCTACCGAAGTTCCTCCGCCAAGATGCGCTCCTTTGTTACCCGCTTCCATAATACCGGGGCCACCACCAGTAATCACCCCATAGCCTGCTTTACTGATTTTATATGCAATTTTTTCTGCCAATAAATAATAAGGTGCATCGGGTTTTATTCTAGCCGAACCAAAAATAGTCACACAAGGACCAATTTGTCCCATTCTTTCATATCCATTCACAAATTCAGACATGATTTTAAATATTCCCCAACTGTCATGGATTCTAACCTCATCCCACGTTTTTTTCTTTAAGTGATCTTGAATAATTCTATCTTCCTCGTTGTCAAAATCTTTTACTTTCATATTTTTTTATTAATTATTTTTTCATGGAGCTATTCCTGCTATTCGTTACAATCTTTTGTTTTGTTAAAGGAACAAAACAAAAGGATTTTAACTGCTATCAGGGCTAGGGCTTCTGTTTTCAATTTAACTCTTCTATTTTAATCTTTGTCAAAGTTCAAAACTTTGACAAAAATTCGTATTTAATTAATGATATGTGAACTGTTTTCAATTTGGTGAATTACCACCCCGCCTTTTAGGCACCCCTCCAGTGGAGGGGAATTGAATCACTTTCTTTTACTAGTTAAAATGCTTTTTTTTAAACTGTGTTGTGTGTGTTATCTTGATTATAAATTCGTCTGTCATTGTTTTTCTACATTTAGTAAGTTCTATTTCCCCTCCAATGGAGGGGTGCCCAGCGGGCGGGGTGGTTTTTTAATAACTCAATATCATTTCAACCAAATTCTTTAATAATGTACTCCTCTAATTCAGTCATTACATTGCCTAAATCATGTTTGACTCTCAAATCTGAAATTCTATAGATCTTTAATCCTAATGAGATTAAGTAATCTTCTCTTTTTTGATCGTATTCTTCTTTTTTATCGTGGCTTGACCCATCAATTTCGACTACTAAACCTAAAGTTTTTACATAAAAGTCTACAATATAATTACCTATTATCCTTTGTCTGTCAAAATCTATTTTCCAGAAAATTCCTTTGTGAACTTGCAACCAAAAAATAACTTCAGACAACACACCTGCTTTTCGTAACGCTCTTGATCTTGCTTTAAGTTTTATGTTGTAGGGAAGATTTTCAATGAAGTTTCTATAAATGGGATAGGTGTTTATGTATGCTGTTACTTCTCTGTTGTTTTTCATAAGCTGTTTTTTAGTAATTTTGTAGTCTAATTTACATAAAAATTTATAACAACAAAGCAAAAAAACCACCCCGCCTTTCAGGCACCCCTCCAGAGGAGGGGAATTAGCTCAACTTGTTTTGTAAAACCCACTAACCATTTTAAAGTACATTACTTAAATCAAAATTTATTTTTGCATATAATTATTCCGTGATACTTCCCCTCCTTTGGAGTGGTGCCCAACGGGCGGGGTGGTTTCTATATGATACATAGTATGGTTTAATTTACAGAGAAGTTTTGATTATGCAGAAAAAACCACCCCACCCGCCACGGCGAACACCCCTCCAAAGGAGGGGAACTAAATTAACTCAACTCTTTCTTTAAAAACTGTGCCGTATAACTTTTTTTATTCTTTGCCACTTCTTCAGGGGTTCCTTTTGCGATAAGCATTCCACCGCCTTTTCCTCCTTCGGGCCCAATATCTATAATATAATCGGCTAGTTTGATGACGTCCATATTGTGTTCGATAATTAGGATCGTATTTCCCTTGTCTACTAATTTGTTTATCATATCCATTAGCACCCGAATGTCTTCAAAATGCAATCCAGTAGTAGGTTCATCTAGAATATAAAAGGTGTTTCCAGTATCCTTTTTAGACAATTCCCCTGCCAATTTTATACGTTGTGCCTCACCGCCCGAAAGCGTTGTGCTTTGTTGCCCAAGTGTTATGTATCCCAAACCAACATCTTGAATGGTTTTTACTTTTCTGTAAATCTTTGGAATCATTTCAAAGAACGGGACTGCTTCATCTACCGTCATATTCAACACATCCGAAATTGATTTTCCTTTGTATCGAATCTCCAATGTTTCTCTATTGAATCGTTTTCCTTGACAGGTTTCGCATTCTACATACACATCAGGTAAAAAGTTCATTTCAATTGTACGAACTCCGGAACCTTCGCAGGTTTCACAGCGTCCACCTTTTACATTAAAACTAAAACGTCCCGCTTTATAACCCCGAATCATACTCTCCGAAGTCATGGTATATAAGTTTCTAATTTCGGTAAATACTTCGGTATACGTCGCAGGATTCGAACGTGGCGTTCTACCAATCGGGCTTTGGTCAATATCAATTACTTTATCGATGTGCTCTAAACCTTCTATTTTTTTATAAGGCTTCGGAATTTTTACGCCATTAAAATAATACGCGTTCAAAATAGGGTAGAGGGTTTCATTAATCAAAGTCGATTTTCCACTCCCTGAAACGCCTGTAACGCAAATCATTTTCCCCAAAGGTAAATCGATAGTAACGTTTTTTAAGTTATTTCCAGTTGCCCCCGAAAGTTTCAAAAACTTCCCATTTCCTTTTCGTCTTTCTTTTGGAATTTCTAATTTCATTGTACCATTCAAATATTGAGCGGTAATCGTATTTGATTTCAACGTTTCAGCAGGAGTTCCAATACTGATGATTTCGCCACCGTATTTGCCCGCTTTTGGTCCAATGTCAATCACATAATCGGCACGTTCAATCATATCTTTATCGTGTTCGACCACAATTACAGAGTTTCCAATATCTCGTAATTGTTCTAAAGAATGAATTAATTTGTCATTGTCTCTTTGATGTAAACCAATACTTGGCTCATCCAAAATATATAGGACACCAACTAATTGCGAACCAATTTGCGTTGCCAAACGAATACGCTGTGCTTCACCACCCGAAAGTGATTTTGAACTTCGACTTAAAGCCAAATAGTCCAAACCAACATTCATCAAGAAAGCCAATCGGTCTTTGATTTCTTTAATTACTTCGGTCGCAATTCGTTTTTGTTTATCGGATAAATGCTTGTCTAAATCTAAAAACCAAGCCGTTAGATCGGAAATATCCATATCGCACAATTCGGATATGCTTTTTTCGTTTATTCTAAAATAATTGGCTTCTTTTTTCAAACGAGAACCTTGGCAAACCGGACATTTTATTTCATCCATAAATGCTGCTGCCCAACGTTTTATTGTTGTAGAACCGCTTTCATCATGCTGATTTTTTATGAAATGCGAAATTCCTTCAAAATCAATTTTGTATTCTCTTGCAACGCCTAAATCTTTTGAATTAATAGTAAATTTTTCTTTTCCACCATTCAAAATCATTTCCATCGCTTCTGCAGAAATGCTTTCGACAGTATCAGTTAGTTTAAAACCGTATTTCTCTCCTATAATTTCCAGTTGTTTGAAAATCCAAGATGATTTGTATTCGCCCAAAGGTGCAAAACCACCCGCTTTTATAGCTAATTCTGGATTTGGAATAATTTTTTTAATGTTAATTTCATTCACTGTTCCCAATCCATTACAATGCGGGCAAGCTCCTTTTGGTGAATTAAAAGAAAATAAATTAGGTTCAGGATTTTGATACGATATTCCAGTAGTGGGACACATCAAGTTTCGACTAAAATAACGTACTTCATTAGTATCTTGGTCTAAAACCATCAACACATTTTCACCGTGATGCATGGCAGTATTGATACTTTCGGATAATCTTTTTTCGTTGTCCGGCGTGCCTTCAATAACCATTCTATCAACAACAATTTCTATATCGTGGGTTTTGTATCGGTCTAGTTTCATTCCCGCAACGAGGTCTAAAACGTCACCGTTTACTCGTACTTTTAAAAAACCTTGTTTGGTAATTTGCTGAAAAAGCTCCGCATAATGCCCTTTTCTAGCTCGAATAACAGGGGCAAGAATGTTGATTCGTTTACCTGTAAAATCTTTAATGATTAATTCTTTAATTTGATCATCAGAATAGGAAACCATTTTTTCTCCCGTATTGTAACTGTACGCATCGGCGGCTCGAGCATAAAGCAAACGAAGGAAATCATAAATTTCGGTAATTGTTCCTACTGTCGAACGGGGACTTTTGCTAGTCGTTTTTTGTTCGATCGCAATAACAGGAGAAAGTCCATCTATTTTGTCTACATCGGGACGTTCTAGTCCGCCTAGAAACTGTCGTGCATATGCCGAAAAAGTTTCTACATAACGGCGTTGCCCTTCGGCATAAATGGTGTCAAAAGCCAATGATGATTTTCCAGAGCCTGAAAGTCCAGTAATAACCACTAGTTTTTCTCTAGGAATGGAAACGTCTATATTTTTTAGATTGTGAACTCGAGCACCTTGAACTTCAATCGTATTGTTTGTATCTAGCATAATTTTTACAAAAAAGCAAAGTTACCATTTTGATTGCTATTTTTGGTGTAACACTATAGAACTTTGTGTTAAAAAGCAAAAGAAGAAAGCGCTAATCAAAGTTAGCGCTTTCTTCTTCGGGTTGCCATGTAATCCTCGATGGCCTCTTTGGTTGTGTACCAGTTTCGACCTTCTTTGTAAGCATCAATTTTGCCTGTTCGCGCCAATAAACTTATGTATTCCTGTCCATAAGGAGAACTTGGCTCACTCACGATGTCCGATATTTTTTTATATTCATTATCATTCCCAGGCATCGCATTCAAATAAATATTTAAACTGCGTTCTAACGCTTGGCACATCAAAAGAATTAGTTTTTGATAATTACCATTATTAGCCTGATTGAGTGCTTCGTAATATTTTTTTCTGTCATTTTTTAAAATAATAGCAGGAGGGAAGCCACAACGCATCAATAATAAATTCATAGCCAAACGAACTGTACGACCATTGCCATCAAAAAAAGGATGAATCCAAACTAGTTTATGATGAAAAATAGTTGCCAACTCAATATCATTAAGGCTCAAAGGATTGGTATTTACGAAATCTATAAGCTCATCCAAATAATCCGAGACTTTATTAGCGTTTGGAGGAACAAAATTAGCTCCTGAAATACGAACGCCACCATTGCGCAATCGTCCTGCAAAATCATCTTCGATAGAGCGCAAAACTAAACCATGCAACGATAAAATATCTATACTTCTTAATCTATAATCATCATTTACAATGGTGTAGAGGTAATCAATTGCTTTGTCGTGATTGTAGGTTTCAAAATGTTCACGAAGTGATTTCCCTTTAATAGTTATTCCTTCTTGTATAACCATTTGAGTTTCTCGCAAACTCATCGTATTACCTTCAATACTATTAGAGTTATAAGTCCATTCTATAGATAAACTTTCTCGAATTTTATTCAAAGCTATTGGTGGCAAAGGTCTACTTGCTTGTAAGTTTTGCTTTTTTTCGAATAACCTATCAAAGGTTGCTTGATATTCTTCTCGATATGTTACATCTATATTCCACATAACCACAAAGATATTCATTATTATCGGATAAATTCAATTTTGCCCTATCCGATATTAATTTATTCTATCGTCAATGATTTTAGTTTGGTTCTATATGCTTCCAGAGCAACAGATTTTGAGATAAAACCGTAATATTTACCGTCACTTATCACAGGAAGAAAGGCTTTTTTAGAGGATTCAAATTTATTCATTACTATTTCCATGCTATTAGATGGATTGATGACGGTTACTGGTTGAACCATAACATCTTTTACCATTGTATATTTTACACTGTAAGGATTAAAGATAATTTCTCGAATATCATTAAAATGAACAATACCTAATAACTCTTTTTCTTCTGATACTACAGCAAAAATAACTTGAGTAGAATGGGAAATTAAATCCACTAATTTTACTAAATTTTCATCAGGTGAAATAGTTAGAAAGTCAGTTTGTATAATAGAATTTGTGTCTAAAGTAGAAAGAACATTGGTGTCTTTATTACTTGTAAAAGCGTGACCTTTTCTAGCTAATATTTTAGTATCTAATGAATGTACTTCAAATCGTTTTGAAATTGCAAAACTGATAGAGGCAACAATCATAAGAGGAATCATCAATCCATAACCACCAGTTATTTCGGCAATTAAGAAAATTCCTGTCAACGGCGCATGAAATAAACCACTCAAGATTCCTGCCATTCCCACTACCGTAAAATTACTAACAGGTAAATTGGTCAGACCTGTCATATTTAAAAATTTAGAAAAGAAAAAACCAGCGTAGGAACCCAAAAATAGGGCAGGAGCAAAATTACCTCCGTTTCCACCGCTCCCTATGGTTATACCTGAGGCAAAAGCTTTTAATATACAGGAACAACCTACGAAGCCTAGCAATACCCAATCATTATTTCTAAAAGTTTTAAATAAAGTATCATCTAATAACTGCCCAGGATCACTCTCAGATATGGTGCGTATTGTTTCATATCCTTCACCAAAAAGGGTAGGAAAAATAAAAACCAAAACTGCTAAAATAGAAGCACCAATAAGAGATTTTTTGTAGGTAGAAAGACGAATGTGTGAAAAATAATGCTCAATTCGTTGAAAATTCCGAGCATAAAATATACCTAAAAATCCGGTGCATATTCCTAGAGATATGTAATAAAATATATTATGATAATCAAAAGTTTGTCGCGTAGGAAAATTTAATAAAACAGTTTCGTCTAAAGCAATTCCAGAGACTAAAGCTCCTGTCGCCGCTGCAATTAGTATTGGTGTAAATGCCGAAATACTAACGTCTACAAGTAAAACTTCTACTGCAAATAGAACACCAGCAATGGGAGCATTAAAAGCCGCGGAAATTCCAGCGGCAACACCACAACCAATGAGTAACGTTCTATCTTTATAAGGTAATTTATATTTTTGTGCATAATTTGATCCAAAAGCGGCTCCCGTAACCACAATTGGGCTCTCTAATCCTGCTGACCCTCCTAAACCTACTGTAAGAGAGCTAGTAAGAATTTGAGCGTACATCTGTTTTTTGGGAATAATACTTGCCTTTTTTGCAACAGCATATAAAATTTGTGAAGTTCCTTTTTCGATCGAACCTCCTAAAAATCTTTTGACTACAAAAACGGTTAGCATAATACCAATAACGGGAAGCATTATTTTTATAAAACCAATATTCAAATATTTAGTATGTATACTAAGAAAGTTGGTATGCATCGTTAAATAAGTGGCAAATCTAAAAACCCAATGTGCAAATGTTTTTAATACAATTACCGCCAAAGCTGAAGAAATACCAACCAAAACACTGGACATTAGTATAAACTGTTTCGGTCCAAGAGCTATTTGTGCTAAACTTAGTAGTTGTTCGAGTCTTGATAAAAAAGTTTTAAACATTATATTTTAAATGAATTTTTGCAAAAATAGAATAATAAATTCGAAAATGCAGCGATTACGTCTGTTAATGGACAATCATATTTTATTAAAAAGTAGAAAATACGAGATTGCATTTGAAGATAATTGAATACTCTTTCTACACAATCGAATTAATTTTTTTAAAAATGTTTAAGCCAAAGTTTATAACATTTTTAGGTGTTACTATTGTTTAAAAGCACATCGTTTAATCAATGCAAACGATGCACTTTTAAATAATAAGGGTTTAATTTTTAAGAAAATAAAATTTAAAATCCCACCGCTTTATCATCTCCTCTAAAATCGGCACCACCTTCGATTGTGCCGTTTGGCAAAACTAAAATAGCATCGACTTTACCAATTACAGGTGTATTCTTTTCATTTATAATGTACCCTTTCGATTTTAGGTTATCTAATGTTGTATGTTCGAAATTATCGGGCTCAAAAGTGATTACATCGGGCAACCACTGATGGTGAAATCGAGATGCGTTTACTGCTTCCTGCATTCCCATATTGTATTCATAGACATTTAGAATCGTTTGTAAAACGGAGGTGATAATAGTTGAACCGCCAGGAGAACCGACAACCATAAATAGTTTACCATTTTTCTCCACAATCGTAGGTGTCATAGAACTTAGCATTCTTTTTTGAGGTGCGATGCTATTGGCTTCATTTCCTACTAAACCAAACATATTGGGTTCACCCGGTTTGGCACTAAAATCATCCATTTCATTATTTAAAAAGAAACCCAATTCATCACAATAATATTTAGAACCAAATCCATCATTTATAGTGGTAGTAGCTGCGATTGCATTGCCAAATTGATCTACAATAGAATAATGAGTAGTTTCTGTACTTTCGTTATAGTTCACTTTTCCTTCTTTTATCTCCGATGAAAGCGTTGCCTTTTCAGGATTAAAAGAGACCATTCTGCTCTTCAAATAATCATCGGCTAACAATTTGTTTATTGGTATTTTTACAAAATCGGGATCACCAAGATAAAAACTACGGTCTGCATACGCTCTGCGCTCTGCTTCTACAATAACCTGAATTGATTCTGTAGTATTATGTCCTTTTTTCGACACATCATACGGTTCAATCATTTTTAGTATTTCGGCAAGACAGATCCCTCCACTGCTTGGCGGAGCCATGGCGATTATATTTAATTCTTTATACTTGAAGTTAAGCGGTTTTCTCCATTTGGCTTCGTACTTTTTTAGATCTTCTAAGGTAATAATGGCACCTTTTCGCTCAAAATAGGCAACTAGTTTTTTGGCAGTTTCTCCTTTATAAAATTCATCTCGACCATTCTTTGAAATTCTTTTTAAAGTTGCTGCTAATGCAGTGTATTTTATGGTGTCATTTTCCTTGTAAACGCCAGCCAATAATGTTTTATCTCCATTTGCTGCTATAATAACACTTCTGTATTGGTTTAGCCTTTGTTCTTGTCTTTTGGTGACAATTACTCCTCTCTCTGCTAATGCTATAACGGGTTTTAGAATTTCAGACATTGGCATTGATCCAAATTTTTTATGTACGGCAAAAACGCCTGCAATAGTTCCGGGAACTCCAAAAGCTAGTGGCGTCTCCGTACTTTTTCCTTTAATTACATTTCCATCTTTGTCTAAGAACATATTTTTGGTCGCTCCCAAAGGTGCTTTTTCGCGATAGTCTAATGAACCAACTTCACCATTCGCTTTACGAAAAACCATAAAACCACCGCCACCAATGTTTCCTGCGTAAGGATAGGCTACAGCCAATGCCAATTCGGTTGCAACCATCGCATCAAAAGCATTTCCGCCTTTTATCATGATTTCTGCTCCAATTTTTGAAGCTTCTTCTCGTGCCGAAACGACCATTGCTTTTTGGGCAATTAGACCCGTTTGTGCTATTGTTACGTTAGAAATTAAAGGAATTAAAATCCAAAAAAATATTGATGTAAATTTTTTCATATTTGAGATCGCTTTTCGTATGTAAATGTTTGTAAATCTTTAAAAAATTTTGTGAAATCTGATTCGAATTCACTGTAGTAAGCCACTAGTTCTTCTTTCGAAAAACGCATTTTGCTAAGATATTTTGTTCGACTGTCCATTTGGGTCAGAATATGTTCTATACCATCAACTGTTTTGTAAGTAACCAACCAATTTTCGGATAGCATAACTGGCATTATTTTTTTGGTTCTCTCAGAAAGTATTTCATAATTATCATGCAAAGACTGATAAAAATGACTCACAAAGTCTTCCAATTTCTCATCCGAATATTGAGCCCAGTTTTTGGCTAAAAAATGATCGTAAAAAACATCAACAATTACACCAGCATAATGATGGTATCTTGCATGCAGTTTTTTTGTACTTTGTCGAAAAACAGGATGCGCATCGGTATAGGTATCAATGGCACGATGTAATATAATACCTTGTTGAATTTCTATGGGATAATTTTCAAAGTCTTTTCCTCGAATACCATCTGCCATGAAATTGCCAATTTTTAGCAACTCATTTTCACCAGAAAGATAAATGTGGGCTAGAAAATTCATTTTTTAAAAGGAATAAGTTAATAAGATTCTAAGTTTGTACACTTTTATCTTCTGTAAAAATAAGGACTTTTTTTAAAACTTAGTTGCTTCGTCACTTACTTACTCAGCAACTTTTTTATATTTGTAACAAATAACCAAATAATACTAACAAATGACTTTAATAAAATCTATATCAGGAATTCGAGGAACTATTGGCGGGAAAGTAGGCGATAATCTAACTCCAGTCGATGCTGTAAAATTTGCTTCAGCTTACGGAACTTGGTTAAAAGACTATTCAAAAAAAGAGAAACTTACCGTAGTTGTGGGTCGTGATGCTCGTATTTCAGGACCAATGATTCATAATTTAGTGATTAGTACACTAATCGGTTTAGGTATAGACGTAATCGATTTGGGATTATCTACAACACCAACTGTAGAAGTTGCCGTGCCATTAGAAAAAGCGGATGGTGGCATTATATTAACTGCTTCTCACAATCCTAAACAATGGAATGCCTTAAAGTTGTTAAATGAAAAAGGGGAATTTTTGAATGGTGCTGAAGGAGAAAAAATTCTTCAAATTGCCGAAGCTGAAGCTTTTGATTTTTCAGATGTTGATAATTTAGGTGAGATTACAATCAATGATGCTTACATGGATATTCACATTGATGAAGTGCTTAATTTACCTTTAGTAGATATTGAAGCCGTAAAAGCGGCCAAATTCAAAGTAGTTGTTGATGGTGTGAATTCATCTGGAGGTATTATTATTCCTAGATTATTAGAATTAATGGGCGTAGAAGTAGTCAAATTATACTGTGAACCGAACGGTCATTTTCCGCACAATCCAGAACCTTTAAAAGAGCACTTAACAGATATATCAGATCTTGTTGTAAAAGAAAAAGCGCATCTAGGAGTAGTTGTTGATCCAGATGTGGACCGCTTGGCTTTTATTTGCGAGGATGGCGAAATGTTTGGTGAAGAATATACTTTGGTGGCTTGTGCCGATTATGTTTTGAGTAAAACGAAAGGAAATACAGTTTCAAATATGTCATCTTCACGTGCATTGAGAGATGTAACTCTAAAACATGGTGGAACATACGAAGCCAGCGCTGTCGGGGAGGTAAACGTAGTCGAATTAATGAAGAAAAATAACGCAATTATTGGTGGCGAAGGTAATGGTGGCATTATTTATCCAGAATCACATTACGGTCGTGATAGTTTAGTGGGAGTCGCTTTATTTTTAACACATTTAGCCAATAAAAAGATGTCTGTTTCTGCGCTTCGTGCTTCCTATCCAGAATATTACATGAGCAAAAATAAAATTGAATTGACGCCACAAATCGATGTCGATGCGATCCTTGTTGCAATGACTGATAAATATAAAAATGAAGATATCACAACGATAGACGGAGTTAAAATTGACTTCGCCGAAAATTGGGTTCATTTAAGAAAATCAAACACAGAACCTATTATTCGTATTTATACCGAAGCAGCTACTCAAAAATTGGCAGATGACTTAGCAATACGAATTATTGACGAAATTAAAACTGTTGCTGGAATTTAAAACAACAAACCGACGAGAGTCGGTTTTTTTGTGTGCTGTTTTAAATGTATCTTCAGAAGAATAGTGCTATTTGGTTTTTATATTGAATCATGAACTCATTAAAAATCTAAAATTTTACATTTATTTATAGCTAATCTATCAATTTAGTAGGATGAAATTTCAAGAGGCTTTAGATAATGCTTTTTTAAACATTTGTCAGAAATATAGAGATAACAAAAGTTTAATGAGTTGATTATTGCTGTTTTTGTCTATTATTTTTCGAAAAATGTAAACATTGAAATTCAAATCTAATCGAAAATCAATATATTTGAGGCCAAATTAAAAGTAATGATCCAAACAAATCTCCAAACGAAATTAGAACAATATTTTCAACAATTTAGAGAAAATATTATAGGTATTGATCAAGAATTTGAATCACCTTACGGACGAAAAAAAATCATTTATACGGATTGGACAGCCAGCGGACGTTTATACCGTCCTATTGAAGAAAAGTTAATGAATGAATTTGGACCATTTGTTGCCAATACACATACGGAAACTACAGTTTCGGGCACAGCTATGACCAAATCTTATAAGCAGGCACGTCATATAATAAAACACCATGTAAATGCAAACCAAGATGATGTTTTAATTACAGATGGTACGGGAATGACAGGAGTAGTAAATAAATTTCAGCGTATACTAGGATTAAAAGTTCCAGAAAATCTTAAAGATTTTATCACAATTCCAGAAGATAAAAAACCAATTGTGTTTATATCACACATGGAGCACCATTCTAATCAAACCTCTTGGTTGGAGACTATTGCTGATGTAGAAATTATCCCAGCATGCGAAAAAGGACTTTTTAGTTTAGAAAATCTTGTTGTTCTTTTAGAAAAATACAAAGATCGCGCGTATAAAATTGCTTCGATCACATCGTGCTCGAATGTTACAGGAATTAGAACACCTTACCATGCAGCAGCAAAGATCATGCACCAGCATAATGGTGTTTGTTTTGTAGATTTTGCTTGTTCTGGTCCTTATGTCAAAATCGACATGCATCCCGAAGATGCTGAAAGCTATTTAGATGCTATTTTCTTTTCGCCACATAAATTTTTAGGTGGCCCTGGTACGTCTGGAGTTTTGATTTTTAATAAAAAACTTTATAACAATATGATTCCTGATTGTCCGGGTGGTGGAACGGTTTCATGGACAAATCCTTGGGGTGAGCACAAATATATTGACAATATTGAGGATAGGGAAGATGGTGGTACGCCTGGGTTTCTGCAGGTTATAAAGATAGCTTTGGCGATTCAGCTCAAAGACAAGATGGGTATTGAAAACATGTTAAAAAGAGAGCATGAAATAGTAGATTTTGTTTTTAAATCTTTAGAGCATACTTCAAATATAAAAATTCTCGCTGGTCAGCATCACGAACGATTGGGTGTAATTTCCTTTTTCGTAGAAGAACTACATTTTAATCTGGGTGTTAAAATCCTTAATGATAAATTTGGAATACAAACACGAGGAGGATGCAGTTGTGCTGGTACTTATGGGCATTTTCTATTACACGTAGATCAGGAAACTTCACATAAATTAATTGATGAGATCACCTTAGGAGATTTAATTAGAAAGCCGGGTTGGATTAGAATGTCGATTCATCCGACCACTACCAACGAGGAAATTAAGTACGTTTGCGACAGTATTAAGTCATTGTCCGAGAATCATAAGGTTTGGGCTTTAGATTATAAATACAATCCAGAAAGTAATGAATTCGTTCATATAAATGCTAAATTTAACGAAGATGCCTTAGTCGAAAATTGGTTTTCGATATAGATTTTGAACCTTCTTTTAGTATGAAACACCTTTTAAGAATTTATTCTCGAAAGGTGTTTTTTCATTTACTGTTTGTGTATGTTGTTATAGCCAATTTTTTAGATAAATGGCTTTATTTCAAACAGGAAATACAGTAATTAATATTTAAAAAAAAAATCCTTTCTATATGGGGATAAGAAAGGATTTAAAAATTAGAAAATAAACCGATCTAATTTTTTATTTGAATACCAGCTACATAAAAACCATTATTTGAGCTTGTACTTACCACAGGAATACTTCCTGATAGATCAACTCTGGTATAATTTGTAGTTGTAAAATCTTGTGATTTAGTTACTATAAAATAGCGTTTATTGCAGCTGTCATAAGTTGTACTAAAGTTTTCCTCATTCGCTTTATAACCAAGGCTAACAACATTCGTCTCTACAATGCTCGACGGATTAGTAATGTTCAAGTCTACTAAATCAGTATCTGCGCCATTAAAAGGATGTCTTAAAACTAATAAGTGGTTTGCATCAACATATTCAACTCCCAAGAGGTTTCCAGCGTAATTTAAACTCCCTATTACGGTTGTCGTCAAGGAAGTTGACACGAGATCATAGGTTATTAAATTTGTACCCACAACATAATAAAGTTTATTTGTACCATTTGTTGTTACTGTAAAAGAGGAGTAATAATTTACTGATGTTGCAGGAGTTGTAATCGTGAGTGTTTTTAGAATAGCATAATTACTATCTAAAACTCTAAAAATCAAATTACCGCTACTATATTCTATATTTCCAAAATATAAGTTTCCGTTTACAAATTCTGGAGCGTTTATTGCTCCTACGTTTAAGGGAGTAGCAGAGGTCGTTAAGACACCTGTATTATCAACTTTATAAAGTGTATTATTTCCTTTTTCTACGTTTACATACGATCCGTTTGTAGCATTGTAGGTACCGTCATGCATGTCGAGTTGCGTACTGAAAGTGCTCGTTGTGAAGTTTTGATTTGGACCTAATTGCATTAATAGTGTACCGGGTATACTAGATAAAAAATCAGCTACACCAAAACGAGTGGTATTGGAACCGCTTTGAAATTGTATTCCTAAAATTTCGCTGTCCGGACAAGTAGGTACATTTACATTTGTATTGTCGTCACTACAACTTGTCATTAATAGTGCTGTCACTATAACTGGGATCGATAAAAAAGCTTTTCTTAACATAATTTCAGAATTTAAGTTGGTTATTTTTTTTAGTTTAATTTTGAACTTCTAATCCAAAAAGGAAAGTGTTCGGCAATGGGTAATTTGTAATTGAAAGTGCATTTAAGTCAACTTCGTATACAGTTGTATTATAGGGAGTATAACTACTCATATAAGTAAAATAGTACTTATTGTCACATTTGTCATACGCTGTAGATCTTCTGTCTGAAGTGTTTATTATTGCTGCTAATTGAGGAGCATTTGACGGAAAATTGGATTGTTGTAAATTAAATAATACTGTGGATGTAAAATTCGAAGACCCTATAGTAGGTAATTCAATAATTTCAATTTTAATGCTTGGTAAGATAGTTTGCTTCATGAGTAGTAAATTGTTAGAACTACTTATTTTCATTCCTTGAATAAATTTTTTATCATTGGTTTGATTATAAGAAGCTATAGTATGTACACTAAAAACAGTAGTAATCGTATCATATACTAATAACTGACAATTTGCTAGAAAGTAAATTTTATTATTTAAATAAATACCTTCAATATTTGCATCTCGAAATCCATTTTCTACTAAACTGGGTAAAATTATGTTCTGAGGTGTACCGGAAAACGAAGTGCCTAACTCGTCAACTAATTGAACATTAAAACTGATGACATCATTGTATGGCGCAACAGTTTGAGTTACTTTATTATTAATTTTTAAAAATCGCAAATCGTTATTAACATAAACAGGGCCGCTTAAATTTGAACCGATAGCATTGTTTTGAGTAGTGACCAAGGTAGTAAGATTGGCTTTAAAAAGTCGTTTGCTACCTGACATATTTGTCAAGCAAACAAGTTGTAAATTATCGTTTTTTAATGTGCTAGACGGATAAAATAGTGTTCCAGCACCAGTAAATGGAGTGTGAGGTATAGCATTTGTAAATACTGAAGGAGTTAAAGGGCTAAATTTGGTTAGATATCCTACATTAAATAAATCTCCCAAGGCTGTTGCTTCATCTTGAGACTGAAAAGAATAAAATTTCGCATTACAAATTGTTGATGGATTGTTATCAAAATCCGAATCACAACCTATAAATGCTAAACAGCCAATCGTCAAAAAGATTAATTTATTTTTCATGATAAATAGTATTTGTTACTACTATATCACTTATTGAATAAATTTGTTACCCTCTTTTTTGAAGTTTTTTTTTAAAATTACTAGATTTAGAATATCATTTAAACTTTTAACGATGATGTTTCCATCGTTTATGAGTCCATAGGTAATACTCTGGAGCTTCATAAATTTGCTGCTCAACTAGTTTTATAAACTGATCTGTAATTTCGTAGTTTGGAATTTCTTTAGCATTTGTAGTTAGAATTTCCATAGTAGCTTCATAATAACCACGTTTTACTTTTTTAGTTTGAAGAAAGACGACATTCATATCGTATTTTTTTGACAATATTTCCGCTCCAGTATATACTGGAACTTCAACTCCCATAAATTTAGTCCAATGATGGGCATTACTTAATTTTGGAGATTGATCACTAGCAAATCCATAAACTGATAAGTTTTTACCTTTGAAGTTCGTTATAATTGTTGGAATTGTTTCTTTAGTTGTTATTAATGCAGCGTTAAATTTTGATCTAATCGAGTGTACTAATTTATCAAAATAGGGATTTTTAATTTGTTTGTATATTCCGTATCCTTTAAATTTCGTATAATAATTCATGGAAACAACCCATTCATAACTAGCGTAGTGAGCGCACATTATGATAATACTTTTGTCAATTTTTTCTAGTTCTTGATATACTTCAAAATTTTTAAATACATACCTTTTACATATTTCTTCTTTCGAAATAGACATTGTTTTTATCATCTCTAAAAACATATCGCACATGTGATGGTAAAATTTCTTCTCAATTATCAAACGCTCCATATTGGACAAATGTGGTAAAGTTAACGCCAGGTTATCACGTACCGTTTTTTTTCTATAGCCAATTAAACGATAGACAATTATGAATGTAAAATCTGAAAGTAAATATAATAAAGGAAAGGGTAATATTGAAATACACCATAAAATTGGGTAAACAACAATATAAATTATAAATTTCATATTTTAAATTTCGCCAAATGTAAGATTTTAATATTCCTTTTATTGCACTTTCTCTAATATTTAAGTATTTATTATAAATTGATGTTAAAACCTTTTAGATTTATAAGAATTGCCTTGAAATCATTACAACTCGTAGTGTTTTTAACTTTAAAAAATAGTAGCTTTACAATAATTTTTAAATGTGATTATTTATGAATATGATTTTAATTATCCTTATTGCTGCAAATATATTAATCAGTTATAAAGGATTTAATGATCTTTATTTCTTTCGAAAATATGAATTTCATGTAGGAAGTATTCGTGCTGGAGAACAAATACGTATGATATCCTCTGGATTCCTGCATGTAGATATGGCGCATTTGCTATTTAACATGGTAACATTGTATTTTTTTGCGCCAGTTGTGTTTGACTATTTAGGTAATTTCTCCTTCCTGTTAGTTTATTTTGGCAGTCTGGTTTTTGGAAGTTTATTAACGATGTTATTTCATAAAGATGAGTATAATTATCGAGCCGTAGGTGCGTCGGGAGCTGTAACAGGTGTGCTGTATTCTGCTATTCTATTACAGCCCGATATGATGTTAGGTATATTTTTCATAATTCCTATGCCTGCTTACCTTTTTGGAATTCTGTATTTATTATATTCGATTTACGGTATGAGAGCTAAAAATGATAATATTGGTCATACAGCACATTTTGGTGGAGCAATTGGTGGTTATATTATAACACTCATAAAAGAGCCAGAATTGATCCAAGAACACACCTTGATGGTGGTATTACTAGCCATCCCAATTGTAATACTTTTTGTGATGTCAAAAATGGGTAAACTTTAATTTTTAATAAAAAACAAAACAACAACAACATGAAAAAAGTATTAGTAGTAGTAGCGTTATGTATGGCATTTATGACGTACGGTCAAGAGACAAAACAAATTCCTCAAATCAATATATCTGGAGAAGGGAAAATAAAAGTGGTTCCTGATCAGGCTTTGATATTGGCTACAGTAGAAACAAAAGGGAACGATGCTAAAGATGTTAAAAAACAGAATGATCAGCAAATGGAAGCCGTTTTAAAATTGCTTAAAAGCATGAATTTAGCACCAGCAGATTATAAAACAAAAAGAGTTTCGTTGAATCCACAGTACGATTATGAAAAAAAGAAACACAGTTATAATGCAACGCAAACTATAGAGATTTTAATGAAAGATTTATCTAAATATGATGAATTGATGGAAGGTTTAGTGAATCAAGGAATTAATAGAATCGATAATGTAACGTTCCAATCTTCTAAAATGACGGAATATCAATCGAATGCTCGGAAACTTGCCATGAAGGAGGCAAAGATGAAAGCTGAAGAGTACGTTTCTGTTTTAGGTCAGAAAGTGGGCGCTGCCATTACAATTACAGATAATACACAAAATGAGTACCCACAACCGATGTATGCTGCTATGAAATCGATGGAAGCAACTAGTGCAGATGGCGGAGCAAGAGAAACCATGGCACTAGGAGAGATTGAAATAAAGGCCAATGTGAATGTTAGTTTTAAATTAGAATAGCAATTATAGAAACTAAATATATTTCCCATTTTATTTGAAAAAGTAAAATGGGATTTTTTTATATAAAAAAACGCTTCAATTACTTGAAACGTTTTTGTGGGGAGAGCAGGATTCGAACCTGCGAAGTTTGCACAGCAGATTTACAGTCTGCCCTCGTTGGCCGCTTGAGTATCTCCCCAAGACTCAATAAGTAAAACTTATTGCGCTAACCGGGTGCAAATATAAAGACTGTTTTTAGTTTTACAAACTATTTAACGACTTAATTTACGTATTATTTTTAACACATTGGTATTGAATAAAATAAAAAAATCTCCCTAAGGAGATTTTTTATATTTGAATAATAAAAGAGATTATTTAGCTAATAATTCGATGATTTTCGCTTTAAGTTCATCACCTCTTAAATCTTGTGCAACTACTTTTCCTGACGCATCAAGTATAAAAGTTGCTGGAATAGATTCTACTTTATATTGTTTTGCAATTGTTTCTTCCCAACCTTTAAGATTAGAAACTTGAGTCCAACTTAATTTATCTTTGGCAATGGCTTCTTTCCATTTTGTAGCATCTTCATCTAGAGAGACTCCAATTATGTTTAAACCCTTAGAATGCAATTCAGCATAAATGGCTACCACATTTGGATTTTCCCTTCTACAAGGTCCGCACCATGAAGCCCAGAAATCTACAATTGTTACTTTACCTAAACTTTCTTTAAGAGAAATTAATTTCCCTTCAGGATTAGGAGCAGAAAACTCTGTCCTTCATTGCGCCGCCGGAGTAGGACCAACTGGAGCGGTTACAGTACTAGCTGGCTTTTTCATTTCAGCAAGATTTTTTTCAACTGCCTTACCTGGTTTAGAGCTTTTTAATGATGCATCAAGACCATTATAAATTGTCTCTATTTTTTTAGCGTCTGTGCTTGGATCACTACTCATTCCTTGCAAAATCAAAATACTGATGAATGATTTAGGATGAGAACTAGCGTAATCTACATATTTAGCTTTTGATGTTGCGCCAATTTCAGTTTGAATTTTAGTATACTCTTTCATTAATCCATTGATAACTACTGTGTCTTTTGTTTGTTGCGCAGTTTGCATCAATTGCATATTTTTTGTTTGGAAATCCATTAATGGCTTTTGAATTTTCGCGATTTCATCATTGAATTTCACGTATTCGTCATTACTGTAAGTTCCTGAAATTTTAGATTTTTGGATAGTATCTTTGTTTACGATCACGGTAATGTCTCCATTTTCTAATATTAAAGGTATTTTTCCTTGTACACCTTCAATTTGCAGCGTATGAAAAGAAGGTTCTAGTGCTTTTCCTTTAATTTCAAATTTACCATTTTCAATTTTTACTGTGTCAACAGCAACTAAACCCATACCTTTCTCATCCTGAGTTTCTAGTATAACAGTTTTTCCATTTTCAAATCCTGTTGCAGTTCCAGAGATTGTGTATTTATCTTTGCTACATGATGTTAATAGTACAGCAGCAGAAAGAAATAAAATAATTTTTTTCATTTTTATTAGTTAATTGATTTAAGACTACAAAAGTATCTAAAATTATAAATTAATAACAACTTTATAACCTAAATTTATGTTATAATTTTCTTATTTTACTGAATACAAAGATATATCCCAAAAGTTATTTATGATTGGTGATTTAAAAATGAAAAATATCTTTGAAGTTAAAAAAAAGTAATTGCTAATTGTCCTAGTTTAAAAAGAATCGTTTGATAATTCTTTTTTTTTAAGTTTTTACAACTCGCATTGCTGTAGATGAGATTCAACGTGCTCTATCTCGTTTAGTGTTATTTTGATATCAAGGTTAATATCTCTTAAGTTTTTATGCAAATGGGTACATACAGGATTTGATTCTAATTTAAAATCAATTTCTTTTTTTTGTTTTTCAAGCCGTTCAAGTGTAATTATAGCATTTTTGTACTGCCGTTTATAATTTTGATTATCGTCGTTCATAATAGTGTTAATAGGTTAGTTTTTAGAAATTTGGTTTGCTAATTTATTAAAAAACTTGTTAAAAATAAATAAATTAGAAATTATTTTTAGAAACTTAATGCTATGCCACTTTCAAAATAAGCTGAAACAAAAAAAAGCACCCGTTTAAGGAGTGCTTTTGATATTATGTTGTAAGAATAACTTAATCTTGATTGATTGTTTTTCTCCACGTAAATGAGTTTAGAATGTGTCTTTTTGCAAATCTTCCAGGAGATTCTGCATTTACCATTTTTACGTAAGTGGCTTTAGGAACACTAATGTATTCATAAACGCTACCGTTTGAAAAATTTATAATTAATCGACCTTCAACAAATTTGTAATCAGTAATTGTTGAACCAGTGATCGTCTCTGTGTACTCCGGTAAATTTAGTTTAGTAGTCTCAGGATTGATACTCACTAAAAAATGGTAGGCTTCAATAATTTTCTTGCTATTTTCTTCAGCAGCTTTCAAGCCAGCATCATCACCTTGAAATTTATCAGGATGCGCATCTTTCATTGCATTACGATAAATGGTCTTTAAATCTTTCAGCTCTACTGTCTTTTCTACATTAAGAAGTTTGCGGTATTCAACTATTTTTTTCATAAATAAAGGTAACTACTTGTCTTTTACTAGTAAACCAGAATAATTTGGTTTAAAATCGACAATTTTTTGCAAAGGTACACTTTTTTTTAAATTTTTAGTTTACACCATAAAAAAAATCAAAAAAAGAATACTTTTTTTGATTTTTTTTGAAATATGCGATCTAAAATTTTCTTTATTGCTGCGGTTTATTGTTCGCTTTGTCGAAGTTTTTGGACTTTTTATTATATTTATTATAACTTATGTCACTTGGATTTTCTATTATACTTTTAATTGTGATCCAATCTCCCAATTTGTGCTTTTGGGCCATTTTGAAGTCTAAAAGATACGCTCCACAAAAAAAGTTGTTGTTTTCGTCTTGCTCCATAATTCCTGTAAAAACACCTTTTTGCAACATTCTTTCTTCGTCTGCTTTGGTCATAATCTGTATGATTTAAATAATAATTGGGACAAAGTTAATGAATTATTGTTTGATTTGGTACATACTGTTGTTTCTGTTTACCTTTGTTTTATGGAAAAAATATTTAGACCAAGTCCTAAATCATTCAAGAATACATTTTGTGTGTTTCATGAAGTGGCCCTTAAGACTGTTGATGGAATGCCCGTGCAATACGATAGCAAATCAGGCAGTAAGTATTTTTATACCAAAGAAGGAATGTATCGATTGTCTAATCATTGGGGTCGTTTAGCCAATAGTAAATGGAGATTAGAACCATTAGAGTTAGAATCAGAATCTAAGTTCAAAGTAGGTTTTGCTTCTTGGAACGAATTTTATCCTGATGATAATGAGCAAAAAATATATTATTTAGATGCGAATTTTTTAAAAAACACAGTTAACTATCAGCATAAAAACAATCCAAGTTACGACTCAAAAGCTATTCTTAGAACGAGTTTTGAGACGGCAAAAAGAATTAAACAAGTTCGAAATTTATTAAATCTAACTTCTTGGGCAAAATATTTCGAATACGACGATTTAGATGAATTACGTAAAGAAATCATCGATGAGCTAATTTTCACCAACAAGACATTGGAAGAAATTAAAAGAGAACTTGCTTAATCATTTGTCGCAATCATTTGTAAGTCATTTATATTTATTGGTTTTGATAAGTATCCTAAAATTATAGGATACGTTTTGGATTTCAGCTTATCTTCAATTGCGATAGAAGAGCTTACAATATAAATATATACCGTTTTTCGATCAATAATGTTTAAGGCGTTGATCTCTTCCATAAATTCCCATCCATCCATAACGGGCATATTAATATCTAAGAGAATGATATTAGGCAGTTGTTCTTTGTTATTCATTAAACTCTTTAAGGCATCAATTCCTTCTTTGCCATTTTGGAAAGTAAAAGTGTTAGAAAATAATTCCGATTTTTTAATTATTTTATTAACGATAATTTGGTAAATAGGATCGTCATCTACTACCCATATAGTTTTTTGATTCATAGTATATATATATTAAAAATTGTACCTACGTTTGGTTGGCTCTCAATTGTAATCGTACCACCCATTGCTTCGATTTGATTTTTTGTTATAAATAATCCCACTCCTTTTGAATCTGGATTATTGCTAAATGTCTTGTACATTCCAAAAATTTTATCTCCATTTTTGCTCAGATCAATACCAATACCATTGTCTGAAATTTTCAGAATTTTTTTGTCTTTGTCTATAATCCATTCTATCGTTATGTGCGTTTTTCTATTCGGATGACCGTATCGAATCGCATTTGAAATTATATTAAAAAGAATACTTTCCAAATAAGCAGGATTGTAATTGACTAGTACATCATGTGGAACAAAGTTTGAAACAGTCACGTCATTTGTTATTATTTTATTCGAAAAGAATTTCAAAGTATTTTCTATATAATCATGCAAGTTTACAACTTCTGTAAATAATGTAATATTGGTTCTAATGTTTATCACTTCATTTAAATGGTGCATGGTTTCATTAAGCAAGTTAGAGACTGTGCCTAGTAACTGAATTAATTGCTCTTTTTCTTCTTCTTCTTCCGATACTTCTATTAATGAAATTATAGAGGCTATATTGCTCGTATGTGATCTTAAGTTATGTGAAATAATATAAGAAAAATTTAAAAGTCTTTCGTTTTGCTTAGTTACTAAATTGAATGAGGTATTCAAATCTTTTTCGACATTTTTGGCTTTTGTAATGTCAATCATAATTCCCCTAAAATAAGCAGCTTTACCGCTCTCGAAAACTACATTTACCATATCTCTCAGCCAAACGTACTCTCCGTTTTTGGCAATCATTCTATATTCGATATCGTTATTGTACTTTTCATCTTTATCGGATAAAAAGTACTCTATTACTCTATCTTTGTCTGCAGGATGAATGTGGTTTTGCCAAAAGTCATTGCTGTTCATCCATTCTTCTGCGGAGTAACCTAGAATTTGTTCTACTTTTTTACTAATGAAAGTGAACGAAAAAGTATCTATTTCACATTCCCAAACGATGCCGTCTATTGTATTTACTAATGATTCAATTTTCTGACGCGAATTAATAATTAATTTTTCATTTTTTTTACGAAATGTAATATCCTCTGTAGAAACAATTATGCGTTCTAATGATTCTTCATAGCCTCGAATTACATTCCATCTAAAATGGATGTCAATTGATTTTCCTTTAGTATTTTTAATTTTTGATTCATAAGACAATTGATGTTCTCCTTGTGTTATTGCGATAAATAACTTGATAATGTTATTTACAGATTCCAATTTATTGATGTCGTCTAAATATTCTTCTAAAAGTTTTTTTGACGAAATATTAAGCAGTTGTAAACATTTATAATTTACAGCTATAATTTTTATTAGAGAAAAACATTTTTTTACTACTTCGGGATATTCACTAAAATAGGCAGAAACTGTTTTAGGTTCTTTCTGCATGAGATTCAGCTCTTCTAAATAATTTTTTACTGCCGAAAAATCTACTTCCCACAGCGGAATAGGAGAATTTTTAAATAAACTTCTAAACTGTTTCTCACTTTTTTTAAGGTCGTCTAAAATTTGCTTATGTAACGTAATATCTTCTACAATTATAATGCTTGTGTTAGGATTTTCATCTGTTTTAGAAAGAGCAGACACGATTAAATTCACCCAAGCGATACTTCCGGATTTAGTTATATATCTCTTCTCGACAGAGTATCCATCAATTTCACCATTTCTAAATTTCTCTCTAGTGGCTTCATTTTTTTTAAAGTCGTGGGCATGCGTAATCGACTGAAGATTTCTAAGCTTCATTTCTTGTTGTGAAAAACCTATTAAATCACAAAATTTTCGATTAATTTCTAAAAAATTTCCCGTATCATCATTTACTAGCGCAATACCTAATGGCGCTTGATCAAAAATAGTTTTAAACTTTATTTCGCTATTTAAAAGCTTTGTGGCTTGAAGAAGCACTAATTTCTGCAATCTTTTTGGCTTTTTCACAAGAATGGTGACAAATGCTCCTAATACTATCGCTAAAGTAAAACCTAGTATTGATGGCAATATAAGCTCAGAGTAATAAACATGCCTTTTTTTTGCGATGAGATATAGTTTCCAATTTCCCTCAGGAATCAACGTTGAGATATGATAATTTTCTGAAAGATCATGTTTGGATGGAATAAAATATTCTTCTCTTTGTGTATTTGGATTTTTTTTAGAAAATTGAAAATAGTATTTATTCGTGTCAATGGCGTTAATTCCCGACATCTTCAACAGCGTATCCATTCTGATGACAACTGCTGAAAATCCCCAAAATTTATTTTTTTTGTAAACAGGTAATCGGCCTACAATTCCTATTCCTCCTTGCCTTAAAGGTAAAGGACCTGCAAATACCATTTTTTTATATACTAAAGATTTTAGTGCTTCTCGTCTATTAAGCTTGTCTTTTAAAAGATTTACATTCATTGCAGCCTCGTTGCCCTGCATTGGAAAAATATATTTAATTATTCCATTGGGAACCAATTGAAGTACATCTATACAATTGTTAGAAGCTAAAAGCTGACTACTTATAGATTCAAAATTTTCTGGAATACCATCGTCGTTGATCGTTAATGCGAGTGTCAAGGTAGCAGTGTAACTTGAATTGAGACATTTGTTAATGTTTTCAACTACCGTATTAAGTGTTTTATGCATTGACTTATTCTCTTGTTCTTTAAGAATCTGGAGACGTTGTAATATAGAAAAAGATACACCAATGCACAGGATCAATGCTATGAAAAATCCAATTGTTTTTGATTTTTTTAAAAACCGACGACTATTTTGATACTGTTTTTTTATAAATTTCATATAATCGTAGGAAATTATTAAAATTTAATTAATTAAGAGAGGTTTCCGTTTCTAAAGATAGTTCTTTTAAGTTACTGGGGTAAGAAATAGTGTTCAAATTCTAGAAAACAGAATACTAAGTTAAAAAATTACAATCATAAAAACAACCTTGAATTCATTTATAAATCCGAACTTTGTAAATAAATTTAGAAATTAAATAAAATTTATTTTCATTAGTTATTAAAAATAAAGGGACGCAGTATGAGCAGGAACAATGAAGGAAATATAAAAAAGCATAACGATAAGCTGCACAAAGCACAAGATAAAGCAAAACAAGCAGCAATCGATCGTAAGGAAAAGCTAAAACAGATTACTAAAAAATTCAATGAAGGTAGAGATTAGGCTTTAGTAATTATAAAAAATACAACTGTATGAAAAGTAACGAATTTGAAGATTTAAAAAATAGCGTTCAAGAAATTATAGATTTAATTGCAGGTAAGCAAATTAAGGAAGCGAACAATAAATTATTAGAAGTAAGTGATACACTAGATGAAATTCTAGATCATACGGATGATGATGATGATTTAATGGAACTTAGCCATTATCAAGTATTGCTAAATAAATTGCATCAAAAAATAAATCCACCATCCCAAAACTAAATTTTGAATGATGGAAACAAAAATGTGTCCTTGTGGATCTTTACAGCTTTTTGAAGATTGCTGCAATCCTTATATTATAGGAACCCAAAAAGCACCTACTGGTTTAGCTCTAATGAAGTCTCGGTATGCGGCTTACGCGACACGTCGAGCTGATTATTTAGTAGCAACAACACATGTCTCCGAAAGAAAAAATTATTCTAAAGAAGCCATTTTGTATTGGGCAACATCCAATAAATGGCAAAAACTAGAAATTCTGCATTATTCTGAAACTCAAGTAGCTTTTAAAGCTTATTTTATAGATGAAGATAATAATGCTCAGATTCATAATGAGGTTTCAACCTTTAAAAAAGAAAATGGCTGTTGGTTTTATGTAGAAGGGCAGTTTCCTGAGTAACAGAGAATCTTACTATAAATAGAAAATATGAAAAACTCAATTCTAGTGCTATTGATGTTTATAAGTATTGTAAGCTGCAAAAATGGAGTAAACAATATAAAACAAAATACAGAAGTAGTTTCAACTCCACAATACAAGGAACAATTGGAGAATATAGAAAATGAAATTTATTTTAGAGCGACAGGAAACGAACCCTTTTGGAGTTTAAAAATTCAGGAAAAAAGTATTGATTTCACCTCTTTAATCCCTGGTCTAGATTCGCTAAGTGGTGCTCATGTTGAACCAATTCAAGCAATGGATGCCAATGTAAAAATGTATCGTGTTACAACAGAATTAGCTAAAATGAATATTCAGATTATGCAGCAAGAATGCAGCAATTCAATGTCGGGCGCAAAGACTTCGTATTCTGTAAGGATAGAAATTCTAAAAGACAACATATCAACTAATTTAAGTGGTTGTGGCAATTATGTTACTGATTATCGTTTACACGATATTTGGGTTTTAGAACTATTAAATGGAAAAAAAGTAAGTTCAGAAGATTTCATCACGGAGCTCCCTAATCTAGAAATTAATTCGACAACGAATCAGTTTATGGGATTTGCAGGTTGCAATAGAATGAATGGGACTATTTTTTTCGAAAAAGGACTACTTCGTTTTACCAATATAGTTACCACTCGAATGGCGTGCGGCCCGACTAACAAAGAAAACGATTTTTTGAAAGCTTTGCAAAGTAGCACTACCTATAACTTTGCCAATAACCGATTAACACTTCAAAACCAAATGGGCGTTCAGCTAGTTTTTAAAAAAGTGGATTAATTTTATCTATATTGGTTTTAACGTAAAATTAGTAAACGTTCCTTTTTAGTTATCCTTAAATGATGTAATTTTAATACTATGAAGAACAGCATTAAAAAAGGATTTTATTTCAAGACCTACGAAGCGCCTTTTCAGTCTCCATTTGATAAACTCTTTACTATTTTTAAAGAGTTAATTACCCATACTTCTGGTGATTTTGATGAGGCCATCGAGTGGTTAAGGGAACTCGACAAAGAATACAAACTAACCGATTCGGCTTACACGATCGATGACTTTATTGAGGATTTAAAGAAAAAAGGATACATTCGAGAAGAGCTAAAAGACGATGGAACGTCGGGTATGGGTATTACTTCCAAAACAGAACGAGCCATCCGACAACAAGCATTAGACACTATTTTCGGAAATCTAAAACGATCTTCAAGCGGTAATCACAAAACCAAACAAGCTGGAAACGGTGATGAGCATACGGGAGAGGTTAGGGAATATATTTTTGGAGATGGACTAGAACGAATTTCATTAACAGAAAGTTTACGGAATGCCCAAATCAATAATGGAGTAGGCGATTTTATGCTTACTGAAAATGATTTAGTGGTAGAAGAAACTCAGTTTAAATCGCAAATGAGTACAGTTTTAATGATCGACATCAGTCACAGTATGATTCTTTACGGTGAAGACAGAATTACTCCAGCAAAAAAAGTGGCAATGGCGCTTGCTGAATTAATAACGACTCGGTACCCAAAAGACACGCTCGATATTCTAGTCTTTGGTAATGATGCCTGGACAATTGCTATTAAGGATTTACCTTATTTAAAAGTAGGTCCGTATCACACCAATACTGTTGCTGGTTTGCAATTGGCAATGGATTTACTTCGAAGAAAACGAAATACCAATAAACAAATTTTCATGATAACAGATGGTAAACCGAGTTGCGTTCGCGAGCGTGATGGATCGTATTACATGAACAGTAATGGTTTGGACGAGTATATTGTAGACAAGTGTTACAATGCAGCGCAACAAGCACGAAAGTTGCACATTCCTATAACTACATTTATGATCGCAAAAGATCCATATTTGCAACAATTTGTAAATCATTTCACGGAGGCCAATCAAGGAAAAGCATTTTATACAGGTCTAAAGGGATTAGGCGAAATGATTTTCGAAGATTATGAAACCAATCGTAAAAAAAGAATAAAATAGTTTTGGGCGTTTCCCTTCGGGTCGGGCTATTCGTTTCAATCTTTTTTCGTCCGCCGCGGCGGATCAAAAAAAGGATTTCCACTGCTATCCCTAACGCAAATCGTAATAATCAGTAAAAATCAAATTCAATAAAAAATAAAAAATGAATAACATAAAAACATTTGGCGAATTAAAGAAATCCGGATACGAAAGTAAAAATATAAAGGATGAATTACGTCATAATTTGAGAGAAAAAATAAAATCAGGTAAACCCACTTTTGAAGGAGTTCATGGTTTTGAAAATACAGTTATTCCCGAGCTAGAGCGTGCCATTTTATCACGTCACAATATTAATTTACTAGGTCTTCGTGGTCAAGCTAAAACTAGATTGGCTCGCAAAATGATTGAACTATTAGACGAATACATTCCGTTTGTAGCAGGTTCTGAGATTAATGACGATCCTTTTCGTCCCATTTCGCGTTTTGCCAAAGATTTAATTGCAGCCAAAGGCGATGAAACACCAATTAGTTGGTTGCATAGAAGCGATCGTTTTTTCGAAAAATTAGCTACACCAGATGTTACTGTAGCCGATTTAATAGGTGATGTCGATCCTATAAAAGCAGCAAATCTAAAGTTATCGTATGCAGATGAT
This sequence comes from Flavobacteriales bacterium, assembly GCA_038241955.1. Classification (GTDB taxonomy): domain Bacteria; phylum Bacteroidota; class Bacteroidia; order Flavobacteriales; family Flavobacteriaceae; genus Flavobacterium. The sequence goes on from JBBSSR010000018.1 coordinate 51,282, forward strand.
CGTGTAATTCACTTCGGAATGATACCACGAGCGAACCGCTGTATTTTTGTAATCAATGAACTACCCGACTTGCAAGCTAGAATTCAGGTTGCATTGTTTAATATTTTGCAGGAAGGTGATATTCAAATTAGAGGATTTAAATTGAGAATGCCACTCGATATGCAGTTTGTGTTTACCGCAAATCCAGAAGATTACACCAACAGAGGAAGCATCGTTACTCCTTTAAAAGATAGAATTGGTTCTCAAATTTTAACGCATTATCCTGATACCATCAAAATAGCGAGAACAATTACAGAGCAAGAAGCCAAACTAGATGCTACGCAAACTGAGTTAGTGTATGTTCCTTCTTTGGCTAGAGATTTATTAGAACAAATCAGTTTTGAAGCTCGTGAAAGTGAATATATCGATAATAAAAGTGGTGTTAGTGCACGATTGAGCATTACAGCCTTTGAGAATCTATTAAGTACTGCAGAGCGTCGTGCTTTGCGTTCTGGCGCTGATAAAACTGTTTTGCGACTATCTGATTTTATGGGAATTATTCCTTCCATTACAGGAAAAGTAGAATTAGTTTATGAAGGAGAGCAGGAGGGAGCAGCGATCGTAGCGCAGCATTTAATTGGTGATGCTATTCATACTTTTTTTCCAGCTTATTTCCCTAAAATTGAAAAATTAGAAAAACAAGACGAAAAAACACCTTATACTGATATTCTAGAATGGTTCTTTGCCGAAAGTGGCTTTGAATTATTAGATGATTGCTCGGATGAAGAATATAAAAGCATTTTAGACAGTATTACACCATTAGAAATTATAATAAAGAAATACCAGCCACAGTTGGATAAAAAAGACAGCTACTTTATGAAAGAATTCATTCTTTGGGCTTTGGTAGAGTATAAAAAATTAAGCAAAGATAGAGTGGCCGAAGGATATCAATTTAAGGATATGTACGGCAGTTATATTAGTAAATTGTAAAATTTAAATCAGGGTTTAGAAAATTATTTCTAGACCCTTTTTTTATTGATATTAAAAAAGGAGCTTCGCTATTTTTTTTTATTCTACCTTCGTCCGTTGGCTGTATATTCAGTCCTTCCTAAAAATAAAATGGAAAATAGCTTTGAAGATTTGATTGCAACTTATATTGAAAATAAAGTGGGTATATCGAATCAATTTTTAAGCAATGAATTGGCTGATAATCTAAAGCAAAACTTACTAGCTTTAAATGCAAAAAGTTTGCTAGTAGCCGCTGGAATCGGGAATTCTGAAAAAGTGTCTTATGATGGCGCAATTCGAAGCGATTCGATCTATTGGCTTGATAAAAAGCACAACAATGAATTCGAAAACATCTTTTTTGAACAAATAGAAGCTTTTATTTTATACTTAAATGAAAGTTGCTATGCAGGAATTACAGGATATGAGTTTCATTATTCTTTATATGAACCAGGCGATTTTTATTTAAAGCATTTAGACCAGTTCAAGAATAACCCAAGTCGGAAATATTCTATGATCAGTTATCTAAATAGCGACTGGGTAGAAAGCGATGGAGGAGAATTACTTATTCATCAGGATAATAACAATCAAAAAATTAGTCCCACGCAAGGAAAAACAGTATTCTTTAAAAGTGATGAATTAGTTCATGAAGTTCTGGTAACCCACAACACCCGAATGAGTATCACTGGCTGGCTAAAGAGTGATTAAAATAACTTCATTTCTTTTAATTGTTTCTTTAAGGATTCACAAACTGAAAAGAGTATTTTTGCGATCAAAAAACAAATATGCTATTTTTACTATTGAGCGTAATATGCAGTGTCTCGGTGGGTGTATTATTTAAGATATCCCGAAACTATAATGTCCTTACTACACAAATAGTAACTTTCAATTATGTGTTTGCTCTTTTACTTTGTGGTCTTTTTTTTAGTCCAGATCTTACCGCAGTTGGTGCAACAGCTCCTTGGAGTATTTATATAACAATTGGTATTTTATTACCTTCCGTTTTTCTTTTTCTTGCAACTTCTATAAAGCATATTGGTATTGTAAAAACCGATGCTGCACAACGATTATCTCTGTTTATACCCATTTTAGCCTCTTGGTTACTATTTAAAGAGGAATTTAATATGCTAAAGATTAGTGCTTTTTTAGTTGCATTTCCGGCACTATTATTAATACTTTCAAAACCAACGCAAAACACAAAAAATAGTTGGAGCTATGCGGCAGTCGTTTTACTTGGTTTCGGAATTATAGATATCCTTTTTAAACAGATTGCGTTATATACTAAGTTACCTTATCCTACTTCCTTATTCATTGTTTTTACAATTGCTCTCATTGCCATGATCGTAATTATAGGATATGAAATGATTTTAAAGAAAATCACTTTAAATTTAACAAGTGTCTTATTTGGTGGGTTGGTGGGACTCTGTAATTTTGGAAATATACTTTTTTATTTAAAAGCGCACAAAGCGTTTGCTGAAAATCCATCTACTGTTTTTGCGGGAATGAATATGGGAGTCATTATAGCAGGAAGTGTAGTTGGTCTGTTATTTTTTAAAGAAAAATTATCTACAAAAAACTTTTTAGGATTATTTTTTGCCTTAGTTGCGATTGTTTTAATAGTTCTTTCGCAAACAGAGTAGAGAATGTTGTTCTAAAGAAGTTGCATTTAATGAAAAAGTCCTTTTAAACCAATGAATCAATATGGTCTAAAAGAACTTTTAAAATTTTATTACCCTAATTATTGTGCTACAGTGTCACGCATCATTTTTATTTGATCATGCTGTGACTTCAAAGCAGTGTATTGATCCTTGATAAGCATTTGTTGCTCTAAAGATAAATCATTGATATCATTTTTTAAACTGTCGTGATAAGCATGTTTAATTACATCTTCTCCTTGCTCACAGGATTCTAAGATGTATTGTTTGTCATCTCCCGTTAAGGCAGCTTTAAAATCCATCCATACTCTGAAGAACTTTCCGGAAATTGTAGTTCCATCCACATGTACGCCATCTATGCGATTCACTTCGATTATCAATTGAGACTTACAGGTTTCACTAGTGTTTTTGAACTGATTGAATAATGCTTTTAAGTTTGCGTCTTTAGTTTCTTCAGCTGCTGTTTTATATCCTTCTATTCGGTCATTATTTAGTTCGATTAATTTGTTTAAAACATCGATAGTTTTTTTAGTTTGCATGTTGTTTTTATTTTTTATTTTAAAGATTATAAAGTTCTAATTTTTATTTATTTGTACCTTACAAAATTTTTTTTTAAATTTTCAAAATTTCCATTTTACAATTTTGATGGGTAATTGTTAGTGATTTTTTTAAAAGTACAGTACACAAGTGTAGTTTTTGTAGTTAGCTACACTCTGTCATAATCACCTTTCCAGTTAATAATAGACTTTTTAATAGCATCTCCAGAAAGTCTTTGCTCTAGGGTTTTTTCTACTAATTCAAGAAATTGATCATCGGATGCGAAACGTAATGCAAACAACTGTGAATCTTCAAGCTGTTCCTCAATCAGTTCGAATCTTTTTCCGCTTAACGTGAAATAGCGATAGCGCAGCTCTAGCTTTACAATTCGATTTTGTAAAACCAAACCATAATGTTGACGTAACATAAAACTCAAAAAGATAAGTACGGCAAAAATTAGGCTGATAAAGAGCCATAGTAGCCATTCGGAGTTGTTGAAGATTTCATAAATACTGATGGCTAATAATGCCATTACTAAAGGATAGAAGATAAAATGATGTGGAGTATAAAACCGAATATGGTTTTTGTAAGTTTGCTTTTCCATGTTTTTTAAATGCGTTTACTTTTGATTAATAAAGGAAGAAAGTTACTTCATTAAATGTAAAAAACGGGCACAGTCATCAGATAATATAAAAGTTCTTAAAAATTTTATAAGTTTTTGCCTTCTTATAGTAATAGCTTTGTTTACGTCATTATAAACTTGACGATAACTATGAGCACACCTCTTTTAGCATTTAATGACAAAGGCATATATTGTGAGCAGGCCAATGTATATTTAGATCCTTGGCGTCCCGTAACTAATGCAATTATAACGCACGGTCACTCCGATCACTCGCGTTACGGTCATCAAAATTACATCACACATTATACTAATGTTCCTATAATTAAACACCGTCTTGGCGATATTAATGTTACAGGAAAAGAATGGAATGAAACTTTCACAATCAACGGAGTTAAATTTTCATTGCATCCAGCTGGACACATTATAGGATCGTCACAAGTAAGAGTCGAATACAAGGGTGAAGTTTGGGTTTTTACAGGTGACTACAAAACCGAAGATGACGGAATCGCTACACCTTACGAAGTGGTAAAATGTAACTCGTTTATAACCGAATGTACTTTTGGTCTACCAGCTTTTAAATGGACTCCTCAAGCCGAAGTAATGATCGACATAAATAATTGGTGGGCAGAGAATCGAGCCGAAGGGAAAACATCCGTTTTGTTTGGTTATTCTTTGGGAAAAGCACAACGATTGCTAAAATACCTTGACACTGATATTGGAAAAATATACACGCATGGAGCGATTGAAAATATGACCGAAGTTTTGCGTCCAATGGTAAATTTCCCGCCAACTACAAGAGTGACAAAAGAAACAAAAAAAGAAGATCTGCTAGGAAATATAGTTTTGGCTCCGCCTAGTGCGCATGGTAGTACGTGGATTCGGAAAATGACTCCTTTTGTTACAGGATCAGCTAGTGGATGGATGGCGTTTCGAGGTGCAAGACGACGTAGGGCAGTAGATCGCGGTTTCGTTTTAAGCGACCATTGCGATTGGACAGGATTGCTAGAAAGTATTAAGGCTACAGGAGCTGAAAAAATAATATGCACGCACGGTTATTCGGATATTTTTTCGAAGTATTTAAAAGAATTAGGATACGATGCTCGAACAGCGACCACGCAGTATGAAGGAGAACTTGGAGAAATGGATAGTAACAAGGAGAGTGACGAAGTGCTCACTGATCAGTAGGCAGTTTTAAGTAGGTTAGTGATCAGTTTTCATTACTCAGAATTCAGTTCAGAGTGAAAAAATATATAACAAAATCAATATTGATTGGAAATTCTCGGATACAAATCCTTTGAAAGTTTTAATTATATCTAACTTTTTTATAAAACAATTAAGAAACTAAGTTTCGTTAAAATATCATTCTTAATTTTCTTAATTTCTAAATGGTAAAAAAGTTAGCAACTCATTGTCAAAGTCGCTTCGCTTTCTTGAAATCTGTGGCAAAAAAAAATAGTATCAAATTTCAAAAAATTAATTAAATGAAAAACTTTGCCGATCTTATAAAAGCGCTCGATAGTTCTAATAAAACATCGGTTAAAGTGGAAGCGTTAACGAATTATTTCCTAAAGGCAAGTAATGAAGATAAAGTCTGGACGATTGCTATCCTTTCGCATCGTCGTCCGCCAAGACCTGTAAATACAACCTTATTACGCTTGTGGGCAAATGAGTTGGCTGCTATTCCGCTTTGGTTATTCGAAGAAAGTTATCATATAGTAGGCGATCTCGCCGAAACGATTGCTTTAGTAATCCCAACGACAAAAGAACATTCTGATAAAAGCTTAACCGAATATCTTCAGGAAATAATAGCATTAAAGAAAAAAACGGATGAGGAGAAAAAAGAGTATTTGCAAAGCAACTGGCTTGCTCTTAATTATTACGAACGTTTCGTGTTTACAAAATTAATTACAGGAAGTTTCCGTATCGGCGTAAGCCAAAAATTAATGACCCGAGCACTTTCTAAAGCTGAAAACATTGATGAAGATAGTTTGGCGCATAAACTTATGGGTGATTGGAATCCCAATACAATAACCTTCCAAGAATTAATACTCGATGAAAAAAGTAGTGACTATTTATCAAAGCCCTTTCCATTTTATCTTGCTTATCCCATCGAAGACGCGGTTTCAAATTTAGGAAAACCCGAAGATTGGAGTGCCGAGCATAAATGGGATGGTATCCGTTCGCAAACCATTATTCGCGAAAATGAAATCTATGTTTGGAGCAGGGGAGAAGAATTAGTAACCGATAAATATCCCGAATTTCATTCTTTTGTAGGTCTCATTCCCAATGGTACGGTTATAGATGGTGAAATCTTGCCTTTCTTTGAAGGGGAAATAGGAACATTTAACGATTTACAAACGCGTATTGGTCGAAAAAATGTTACCGCAGCAGTATTAAAAAAAGCGCCTGTTATTTTAAAAGCCTATGATTTATTAGAATGGGAGGGTAATGATATTCGGCATTTACCTTTTGAGCAAAGACGAATTTTACTCGAAACATTATTCGAAACTATTAAAAAGGAAGCAATTCCGTTCCAACTTTCAGAACGGTATTCCTTTTCTACTTGGGAAGAAGTGGCAGAAGAGCGATTGCGTTCCCGCGAAAAGAAAAGCGAAGGATTGATGCTAAAACGAAAAGATTCACCGTATCTCGTGGGTCGGAAAAAAGGCGACTGGTGGAAATGGAAAATGGAACCGTTGGTAATAGATGCCGTTTTGACTTATGCCATGCGTGGTCACGGTAGACGGTCCACACTTTTTACAGATTATACTTTTGCATTATGGCAGAATAATGAAAATGAGGAACGGGAACTAGTAACTTTTGCAAAAGCCTATTCTGGATTGACCGATGCTGAGTTTAGAAAGGTGGATGATTGGATAAAAAAAAATACATTGGAACGATTTGGTCCAGTAAGAAGTGTCACTCCTCAACTCGTTTTTGAGATTGGCTTTGAAGGTATAGCGCTTTCAAAGAGACATAAAAGTGGCATAGCAACACGCTTCCCGAGGATATTGAGATGGCGCCAGGATAAAAAAATGGAGGAAGCTAACTCTATTGAAGATTTAAAAAATATGATTGTTTAGTAGAGAAAATAAATGAACAGAGAACAACTTTTTAATCTGGCAAAAGATTGGTTTCAAAAGCAAGGGTGGAAACCTTTTGCGTTTCAGACACAGACTTGGATGGCTTTTTTACAAGGAAAAAATGGATTATTAAATGCACCAACAGGTAGCGGAAAAACCTATGCACTGTGGCTTCCTATTGTGCTGGAGTACATCAAAAAGAACCCAAATTATAAAACCAAACATACTCCTGGACTTAAAGCCATTTGGATTACGCCTTTGCGTGCGCTTTCGGTAGAAATACAGCAAGCAGCCGAAAGAGTTGTTACTGATTTAGAGACAAAAATGACGGTTGGAATTCGTTCTGGAGATACTTCGGCAAGTGAAAGAGCCAAGCAGAAAAAGAAGATGCCTGATTTATTAATTACCACACCCGAAAGTTTACAGTTACTTTTAGCCTCCAAAGGGTATGAAAAAGTTTTTAAAGATTGCACAGCTATAGTTGTTGATGAATGGCATGAATTATTAGGAACAAAGCGTGGAGTACAGATGGAACTAGCTTTGTCTAGACTTAAAACAATTGCTCCTAATATAAGTATTTGGGGAATTTCTGCGACGATAGGAAATTTACAGCAAGCGCAAGAAGTATTGTTGGGGATTGACTCTGAAAGTTATAAAAATTCGGTTTTGATTAAGGCCGATATCGACAAAAAGATAAAAGTTATCTCGATTATTCCCGAAAAAATGGAAACCTATCCATGGCGTGGACATATGGGTCTGCATTTGATTGATGAGGTAGCCCAAATTATAAGAAAAAGTAAGACCACCTTAATTTTTACAAATGTACGTTCCGCCTGCGAAATTTGGTTTCAAAGATTGTTAGAAAAATATCCAGAGTTTGCTGGAGAAATGGCAATGCACCACGGAAGTATTAGTCGGGAAACCAGACTTTGGGTCGAACAAGCAATTAGAAATGAGGAATTAAAAGTGGTCGTCTGCACGTCTAGTTTAGATTTAGGTGTCGATTTTGCACCTGTAGAAACAATTATTCAAGTGGGCGGCCCCAAAGGTGTGGCTCGATTTTTACAACGTGCGGGCAGAAGTGGTCATCAACCGGGGAAAGAAAGTGTAATCTATTTTCTGGCTACTCATGCAATCGAATTGATTGAGGCTTCTGCTTTAAAAAAAGCTGCCGAAAATGCGATTGTCGAAGACCGAGTTCCGTATCTGAATAGTTGGGATGTTTTAGTTCAATATCTCAATACATTGGCAGTTTCGGATGGCTTTTTTCCTGATGAAATTTACAAAGAAGTAAAATCAACTTTTTGTTATCAAGCGATGACAGTAGACAATTGGAATTGGATTCTGAATTTTATAAGCAACGGGAGCCAAAGTTTACAAGCTTATGATGAATACAAAAAAGTGGAAGTAGAAGAAGATGGGCGCTTTATAATTAACAGTCGTATGATCGCAATGCATCATAGAATGCAAATAGGAACCATTGTGGGTGATGCCGTTTTAAACGTCAAATTTAGAAGTGGCGGTTACATAGGAACCATTGAAGAGTGGTTTGTTTCTAAATTAAAACCAGGAGACACTTTTACATTTGCAGGAAAGAAATTAGAGCTATTTCAGATTAGGAATATGGAGGTTTTGGTTAAGATAGCAGATCCCAAAAAAGGTGCTAAAGTAGTCAGTTGGATGGGAGGAAGAATGGCACTTTCAGGACAAATGAGCGAACTGCTCCGCCAGGAATTGTACCGTGCAAATACAACCGATTTGTCGCCAGAATTGATAGCGCTTCAACCGTTATTTATACGACAGCGAAAGGAATCCATTGTGCCGAGTGCTGATGAATTTTTGATTGAAACTTTTAAAACTAGAGAAGGATATCACGCCATTTTTTATCCTTTTGAAGGACGTTTTGTGCACGAAGCACTGGCAAGTTTATTGGCCTATCGAATTAGTTTGCTTTCACCAATTAGTTTTTCTTTGGCATACAATGATTATGGTTTTGAATTGCTTTCGGATCAGGAGATTAACATGCAGGAAGTGCTCGATAATAATTTATTCTCTACAGAATATGTGCACCAAGATTTGGAAAAAAGTCTCAATGCTACCGAAATGGCTCGAAGAAAATTTAGAGATATTGCGGTAATTGCTGGTTTGGTTTTTACAGGTCTTCCTGGAAAAATGATAAAAACAAAACATTTGCAAAGTGGGTCTCAGTTGCTATTTGAAGTTTTTAGAGATTATGAACCCGATAATTTATTATTTCAGCAAGCGTATCGCGAAACATTCGAACACCAATTGGAAGAAGGACGACTATTGCTTTCGCTCGAGCGAATACAAAAACAAGAAACAGTATGGAAATCGTGTTCAAAACCAACACCTTTCAGTTTTCCGCTAATTACAGACCGACTACGAGAAAAATTATCTAGCGAAACCTTGGCAGAGCGAATTAAAAAAATGACCGCTTCGTATATGAAGTAATAAACCATTATGGACTGAAAGTCCATTTATTTGGTTAGGAAGACTTAAAGTCTACACGGTTGAATTGCGAAAGAGAATAAAATTTGCCAAAGAGTTTCTAACTTTTTCAACCATTAAGAAAAATAAGAATGCTATCTTAAAGAAACTTAATTTCTTAATGGTTCTAAAAAAGAGTTATCGAATTATTTTATTTTCCACTGATTAAATCCTTTTAGATCCTAATAATCTATGGCAAAAAACTTTTTAGAAGCTAAAGCGAGATATACTGAAAGAACCTATTTTTTAAACTCAATTTGACACCAATAAATTTTCAAACAAAATTGATGATAATAACTATTAAAGAACAACAGTTCATTTTGCACCCAAGTGGTTCTGTATACTGGCAAAATCAAAATTTGCTATTAATTTCCGATGTACATTTGGGAAAAGTTTCTCATTTTCGAAAACATGGTATTGCAATACCTAACAATGCAGTTCCCAAAAATTTTGAAAAACTAACGGAAGTAGTTAATTTTTTTAAGCCAGAAAAAGTAATTTTTCTTGGAGATTTATTTCACAGTTCTAAAAACAGAGAGTGGCAATTATTTCAAGATTGGGCAAGCTGTTGCGTCTCCGAAATTATTCTTATAGAAGGAAATCACGATATAATTGAAAAAAGCAACTACGAAAAAATAGCAGTGAAAGTATTTTCTTCTTTAGCAATAAATGGTTTTTTACTGACGCATCATCCGACAGAAAAAGAGAATTTTTTTAATTTCTGCGGTCATATTCATCCTGGGATTGTACTACGCGGTTTTGGGGGGCAAGCTTTAAAACTGTCCTGCTTCTATCAACAACAAAATCAGATGATTTTACCAGCTTTTGGAGAATTTACCGGAAAATTTATAGTAAAACCATCGCAAGATGATCTCATTTATGCAATTACAGATATGGAAGTTATTTTAGTACCAAAAAAACAGTAACCACAATAAAAATAGTAGTTTTTTTTATAAACACCTTATTGTTATCTACTTAAATGAATAATTTTACAAAGCTACATTAAAATCATATAATGCGGTTTCGATTATTCGATTTAAATTTGAATGTAAAGTTGTTTCGTAGTTTTGTGATTGCAGCAGTGCGGTTTACCTCTATTCAAAAATATTCTTAAAATTATTAATGCTGTCTAAAACTTAAAATATGTCATTATCTAAATACAATGAGAAACGCAATTTTGATGCAACAGCTGAGCCAAAAGGGAAATTAGGCAAATCAGAAAATGAACTAATTTTTGTTGTACAAAAGCACGCTGCTTCCCATTTACATTATGATTTTCGGCTAGAATTGGATGGTGTTTTGAAAAGTTGGGCTGTTCCAAAAGGTCCTTCATTAGATCCAGAAATTAAGCGTCTTGCAATGATGGTGGAAGATCATCCCTACAGTTATAAAGATTTTGAAGGTAATATTCCCGTTGGCAATTATGGGGCAGGAAATGTTATTGTTTGGGATAATGGAACTTATATCCCAGCTGATTCGACAGATGAAAGTGCTTCTACTGCAATAAAAAAGGGTTTAGAAAAAGGTCGATTGAGTTTTATATTAAAAGGAAAAAAACTTAAAGGTGAATTTTCGTTGGTGAAATTAAAAGGAAAACAAGAAAATGCATGGTTGCTGTTGAAAAAAACAGACAAATTTGCCACTGACAAAGATATTTTATTAAAAAATAAGTCAGTTATTTCTAAAGTTACTTTAGAAGCATTAGAAAAAAAAGAAGAAAAAACCAATGCACTTAAATTAAAAGTGGAGAAAGCAAAATTAGATTTGAAAGAACCGGTCTTAAAAAATGAAAAAGTATATTTTATTAAGCCAATGCTGGCTGATAGTATAGAAAAACCATTTGACGATAATGAGTGGATCTTTGAAAATAAATACGATGGTTACCGCACTCTTGCAGTTATTAATGACAGTAAAGTAGAGTTATTTAGTAGAAACAAATTGTCATTTAACATACCCTTTGCTAAAATCGCCGAAGAATTAAAAAAGATAAGTCATAATGCACTTTTAGATGGAGAAATTGTAGTAGAAAATGCAGCACATATTTCGAGTTTTCAATTATTACAGAAGTACATTAAAACAGGAGAAGGACTATTAAAATATTATGTTTTTGATATTCTAAATCTCGATGGAAACGATACAACAAAATTATCGCTATTAGAACGAAAAGAGTTGCTCAAGATGCTACTTAACAAAGAAGAGCTTTCGAATATTTACTATTCTGAACACGTAGAAAATAAAGGGATAGAATTTTTTGAGATGGCCGAAAAAAATAAAGCAGAAGGTATTATCGCAAAAAAAAGTGATAGCTCGTATGCAGTCGGGCAACGAAGTAAAAATTGGCTAAAAATTAAAATCACGGAACAAGAAGAAGCAGTAATCATTGGAATAACTGAATCTAAGAATGCTAGAAGCTATTTTGGCGCGTTACTTTTAGGTCAATATGTACAAGATAAGTTAACGTACATTGGCAAGGTCGGAACAGGTTTTAGTGAAGAAACATTAAAAGAGCTGTATGGTAAATTTGAACCTTACTTAGTTAGTCAATCGCCAGTAAAGGATATAATTAAAATTAGTGAAACCGTAAAATGGCTAGAGCCAAAATTTGTTTGCCAAGTAAAATTTACTGAATGGACTGCAGATAGACACTTACGGCATCCTGTTTTCCTCGGACTAAGAATTGATAAGAATCCTAAAGAGGTTTTGGCTCAATCAAAAGAAAAAATAGTGAAGACATCTAAAGATTCTAAAGTTCCAAATGATAAAGCGTTGAACAGCGCTGCAAATGATTTTGATCTGAAAGTAGGAAAGACAACGCTGCATCTTACTAATCAGAATAAAATTTACTTTCCAGAAGATCAAATTACTAAGGGCGATATCATAAAATATTATGCTCAAGTGGCTGATTATATGTTACCGTATCTGAAAGATCGTCCGCAATCGATGAACCGTTTCCCTAATGGAATTTCAGGACAAAGCTTTTATCAAAAAGATGTTGACACTGCCAAAATCCCTTCGTGGTTAAAAACAGAACAAATCCATTCCGAATCAAATAAAGATTATATTGATTACCTTATATGTAACGATGCTGCCACGCTACTTTACATGATTAATTTGGGATGTATAGATATCAATCCTTGGAATTCTACCATTAAAAATATAGAAAATCCAGACTGGGCGGTCATTGATATTGATCCAGAAGTAGACGATTTTAAAAAAGTAGTGCAAACAGCGTTGACCGTAAAAGAAATTATGGATGCGCTAGACAGTTCTTGTTATTGCAAGACATCTGGAGCCACAGGATTACATGTATATATCCCGCTTGGCGCAAAGTATGTATATGATTCTGTAAAAATATTCGCAGAATTGATTGCGAATAAAGTTCACGAACGGTTACCGGACACCACTAGCTTAGAACGTAGTATTAAAAAGAGAAATCATAAAATTTACATTGATTACCTGCAAAACAGACAAGGTCAAACCATCGCAGCGCCTTATGCTGTGCGACCAAAACCAGGAGCAACTGTTTCTACACCGTTAGAGTGGAGTGAAGTTAATGATACATTATCTCCTTCCCAATTTACAATAAAGAATGTGCCACTTCGGTTAAAAGAAAAAGGAGACGTATGGAAACCGGTTTTAGGAAAAGGAGTTGATCTAGAAAAAATTTTAAATAAAATGAGCGAAAAATAAGTTAAGAAGACTTTTTCTTTTTACTCTCTAAACTTGCTTTCAACATGCTCATCAAATCATCACTCTGTTTGTGTACCACTTTTAGCTGAGGCGCAGTTTGTTTTTTACCTTTAGATTTATCTTTAATAATTTTTAAAAGTTTAGCAGTATAATCATCTTTATAACTTGAAATATCAAATTTTTCAGTTAATTGTTCAACTAATTGATTCGCCATGTCTGTTTCTTTTAGTTTGGTTTTTGAAATAGTAGGTAACTTTAATTCAGATGTATCACGAATTTCCTGAGCAAAACGAATACGATTCAATACGATTACATCTTTATATGGTTTTAATATTGCCAATCCTTCTTTATTGCGCATTACAAAACTAGTAACTCCTACTTTTGACGAAGCTTGTAACGCATCTCGTAATAATGCATACGCTTTCATGGCACCTTTATCGGGTTCTAAATAATACGGTTGTTCATAATAAATGCTGTCAATTTCTTTTTCTTTGGCAAAACTTAAAATGTCAATTGTTTTCGTTTTTTCTGCATCGGCAGCTTCGAAATCTTCGTCTTCCAGTATTACATACTTTTCATCTATTTTATATCCCTTTACAATATCACCATAAGCAACTTCCTTGCCTGTAGCTTCATTTATACGTTTAAACTTAATATTAGAATGATCGTTTTTATCTAACATATCTAGATCTAAGTTGCTTTCCTGCACTGCAGAAAATAATTTTACTGGAATATTAATTAATCCAAAACTGATTGCACCTGTCCATATAGCTCTCATAGTAAATGATTTAAATAGTTAATTTGTTTGATACGTAAAATTAATTATAAACCTATTATTAAATGTTTCATTCTAATCATAAAACATTATATAATAAGATACTTGTAACCCGTTGGGTGTAATTATTTGAAGTAAAATAAATTGAATAAATATTGGCCAAGATACTGAAATTCAGTATCTTGAAGTCGCAAAACAAACCAATATTCATGACAAATATAGTGAAAAATTATTTTAGAGTTTTAGAAG
>JBBSSR010000019.1:0-65220 GCA_038241955.1 Flavobacteriales bacterium
CGTATGACTCTATTTATGGAACGAATAAGTCTTACTAATTTATTGATCAGAATTTCTCCAATTTCAACAAATAAGAATGACTATGCTAATTTTGTTATTGCTCAAATAGACCAAGAATTTGAACACAATTTAGCGCAGCAAATTTATATGACAGACGAGTGTTGGACCATTATTACAACTGCCAAAAATGCTACTAGTCAAATGATTAGAAAAGCAGCTATGAGCGAAAATGTTACTAACGCAGATCAAGTGAGAGAAACGTTATTAAATGATTTATTAGAAAAACAGGCACCTAGTAATGCTGCTTTAGCGTACATAAAAAAAGAAGTAAGAGAAATCTGTTAAATTATAATCATTTAATTAAGCCGAAATTTTATGTTATTCTTTTAGTATTCGATCCAATTGAAATTGTTCATTTACATTTAGACTTGGCAATATTTTTTCGAAATCACTTCTGCGTTCCGCATTTTTAAGTAATGCTCTAATGTTTTCTCTTCCAAATTTAGAAAACTGCCATTTGTGATGCGTTGTTGCACTAATTAAATTTTTTAGTACTTCCTCATTAATAATATTAAAATTGATAAGATATTCTAGCGCATTTTGGCGAGTGGTGGCTTCATATATTGGGGATGAATAAGCAACTAAATCTTGAATATAAGTTTCTTTTTTTGCTTGATATTCTGGTGTTGAAATGGCAAGAGAAAGCCACAAAATTCGAAGATTAAAATCATTAAAGCCAATCCAGTCTTTAGATTTCTCTAAATATACTGTTCTTTTGTTTTGAAAGTTATTCCAGAGATAAAACAATGCAAGTTCTTGCGTTTGATAGGAATTGTCATCTAGCAAAGTTTCATATTCAGATCTAAATTCTTCAGGAATTTTTCGCAATGTACTTGCTACAGCTTGCCGTACTTGTAGATTCTGCGTTTCAAGTGCCAATTGCAAAAGTTGCTTTTTGTCTTCAAATTTTTCATTCATCAACTGCCCAACGATAGACGATTTTACGGTAAAGTAAACATTAGATTGTAATGTTTCCTTAAAAAAATTGTACTTTTCCGTTAGTGGTTTATTTCGTAATTTGGCCACCTCGAGTTGCACCTGCATCGCTTTATTTTTGGCTAACAATTGATTGGCAATATCACTATTGAAACCAGCGCTTTCAAGCCATAGTTTACTAAATTTTTTTAAATCATAGTTAGATACTTTGCTAATTTCATCAAAGAAATTTTGAGTGGTTACATTTTTAAAACCATACTTTAGAAGATATCGTTTAACCGCTTTTCGAAAAGCTTTCTCCCCTATCGCTTCCCTTAGAACATGCAACGCCCAAGCTCCTTTTTGATAAAATGACAACGAACTAGCTTTGGGATTACGGACAGGAATAGTGTCGGTTTTTGACACTTGTTTGAGTTGCATCGAGGACTCATATAATTTAGAATAAAAATAATCGTCTCCATATATTGACTTTTCTGCTAACAGTGCATAGTACGTAGCAAAACCTTCTTGAAGCCAATGATCTTCGCCACTTTTTGCAGTGACTAAATCGCCAAACCATTGGTGTGCTAATTCATGCGCATTCACATTGCTATAACTTCGATCTTCAAAACCAGTTGCATCGACAACATAGCGAGTGGAAAATAATGTAGCACTTGTGTTTTCCATACCAGCATATAAAAACTCAGAAACGGGTGCTTGACGATAAACTTTCCATGGATAGCGCAGACCTATTTCCTTTTCCATAAATTCAAACATTTCTTTCGAATAACGATACGTAGATTCTAAATTATGTGCTTCTTGTGGATCGATGTACATCTCTAATGGAATTCCCGATTTTGATTTAATCTTCTTTACTTCAAATTCTCCTATGGCAAGCATCAATAAATAGGAACTCATTGGTTTCTTCATTTGATAACTCCAATGCGTCACGTTTTTATATATTACTTTATTTTTTAATACTCCATTAGACAATACTTGGTATTTCGAATCAAAAGAAATGTCAATATTGAAAATTACTTTTTCATTAACATCATCAAAACTTGGAAACCAATGACTGGTGTATTTACCCTGACCCTGTGTCCAAATTTGCAAATTATTTGTTAGTTCAGAACCGACGAAGTACAGTGTTTGTTTGGGTTGCGTCTCATATGAGAATTGCAATGAATTTTTACCTTTTTGGAACGGGTATATCAAAAGCAATTCCCTTCCATTAGTGCTAAAAGGAATTACTTTATGATTTAATTCTAATTTAGAAAATGTCATATTTTGTGCATCAATTTTAATGGTGTCAATGGCTTTCAACACATCAAAATCATAAGTAACAGCACCAGAAATGGTTCTAGTAATCGGGTTGATTGTAAGATTACCGTTAACAGTTTTAAAATCAACGGATTTGGTTTGTTGCGCAAAAGTGAATGCTGATAATAATAGGAAAATATATTTCATTAAAGTTGAATTTGACGCTTTAGGTAGTCAAAGTTACAAAGGTTAACCAAAAAATCGAGCTATATTTGTAAGTTTAGCTTCGAAATTAACTAATAAGTCACCATTGAAAAAGAAAGCCGTATTTAATTGGAGTAGTGGGAAAGATTCTGCTTTGGCGTTGTACAAAATTTCGCAAAATAATGAATATGAAATTTGTTATCTTCTAACGAGTGTAAACCAAGAGTTTCAGCGTATTTCTATGCATGGCGTTCGTACAGAACTATTGGAAGAACAAGCCAAAAGCATTGGTCTGCCTCTTGAAATTATGCAAATTCCAGTAATGCCAACCATGGAAGTTTATGACTCGGTTATGCAAATTACGCTTTCAAAACTAAAAAAGGATGGGATTACGCATTCAATTTTTGGAGATATTTTTTTAGAAGATTTACGTAAATATCGAGAAGATAAATTAGCTGAAATTGATTTGAAAGCAGTCTTCCCTCTTTGGAACAGTCCCACTCGAGATATAATTGCGGAATTTATTGCTTTGGGCTTTAAGACAATTGTAGTTTGTGTTAACGAACGTTTTTTAGACAAAAGCTTTGTTGGTCGTGTTATAGACGAAGATTTTATCAATGATTTACCTGAAAATGTAGATGTATGTGGAGAGAATGGCGAATTCCATACTTTTACTTTTGACGGACCGATATTTTCACAACCTATACTATTTGAAATTGGCGAAATCGTGTACCGCAAATATGAAAGGCCTGAAAAAAAGGAGTCTTCAGATGCAGCTTGTAACTCTGCAACATCCGATCCTTTTGACTATGGTTTTTGGTATTGTGATTTACTTTGTAAATAAAGAGTAGTACTTTTCAAATGACTATTTTATCGGTAACTATTTGCGGCAACTTTACCTTAAATTTAAAAAATAAAGAACGAGAAGTATCCAAAGTGCAACTTGAAAGTAAATATAGAAAGTAATTACATTTTGGATAATTTCCCACCTTTAATATTTTGCCGTAAAATAGCTTTGAATAGGATTTACTAGAATTCAAGCATAAAAAAGCCGAATAATTTAAAATTATTCGGCTCCTAATTATGAAAATTTATATACGGTGACTGCCAATGGAGGTAGCAATAACGAGATCGAATAATCTCTTCCATCATAAGGAAATGATTCTACTATTAAAGCATTTGCATTGCTAACGCCACTTCCGCCATAGGATAATGAGTCAGTATTAAATATTTCGATTAATGTACCTTTTTTGTTTATTCCTATTCGATAGTTTTCACGAACAACAGGTGTAAAATTACAAACAATTACAACATCATCTTTTGGGTTATTTCCTTTTCTAATAAAAGACATAACCGCATTTTGATGATCCGAGTAATTGATCCACTCAAAACCTTCTGAGCTAAATTGTTTTTGATGCAATGCAGGTTCAGTTTTATACAATTGATTTAAATTTGAAATTAAAACTTTAATTCCATTATGAAAAGGATATTGCAACAAATGCCAGTCCAAACTGCTCTCAAAATTCCATTCGCTGCTTTGTCCAAATTCTGCTCCCATAAATAGTAATTTTGTACCAGGATGCATAAACATATAACCGTATAACAGCCGTAAATTTGCAAATTTTTGCCATTCATCACCAGTCATTCTCCCTAAAATTGATTTTTTGCCATATACTACTTCATCATGGGATAGTGGCAGCATAAAGTTTTCTGTAAACGTATAAGTCATCGAAAACGTTAATTCATTTTGATGGTATTTTCTATAAATAGCATCTTTTTGAAAATATTGCAATGTATCATGCATCCAGCCCATCATCCATTTCATTCCGAATCCTAATCCTCCAATATCAGTGGGCCTTGAAACCATTGGAAAAGAAGTGCTTTCCTCGGCAATTGTTTGAACCCCATCATAATTAAGATAAACAGCCTCATTAAATTCTTTCAAGAAACTTATGGTTTCTAGATTTTCTCTTCCTCCATAGACATTTGGTTCCCACTCTCCTTCTTCTCTTGAATAATCAAGATATAACATG
The DNA here is from genome assembly GCA_038241955.1 of Flavobacteriales bacterium. Lineage (GTDB taxonomy): Bacteria > Bacteroidota > Bacteroidia > Flavobacteriales > Flavobacteriaceae > Flavobacterium. The sequence continues at coordinate 4,473 of JBBSSR010000019.1, forward strand.
GAGGCTACTGCATCAACTCGTAACCCATCAGCATGGTAATGGTGTAGCCAAAACAAAGCATTACTAATTAAAAAAGAACGAACCTCATTTCGTCCATAATTAAAAATTAAACTTTTCCAATCGGGATGATATCCTTTTTTTCGATCTGGATGCTCAAAAAGATTGGAACCATCAAAAAAGCCTAGTCCATGAGCATCATCCGGAAAATGAGAAGGTACCCAATCTAGAATAACACCAATTCCTGCTTGATGTAATCGGTCTACCAAAACCATAAAGTCTTGCGGCTCTCCAAAACGGGATGTCGGCGCAAAATATCCCACTAACTGGTACCCCCACGACGGATCATACGGATACTCCATTATAGGCATGAACTCTACGTGCGTAAAGCCCGTTTCCTTGACATATTGTACTAAATCATCTGCAAATTCAAGATAAGTTAGAAATCTATTTCCATCTGCATGACGTTTCCAAGAACCTAAATGTACTTCATAAACAGAATAGGGTTTGTCTAAATCATTATGATTTTTCCTTGTTTTCATCCAATTGGTATCTTTCCAATTGTAATGAAGATCCCATACAATAGAAGCAGTATTGGGCGGTCTTTCGTAATATAAAGCAAATGGATCTGCTTTTTCTGTTGTGATGCCAGTAGTAGATTCTATTTTAAACTTGTATGTTTCACCTTTAGCAATACTAGGTATAAATCCTTCCCAAATACCAGAAGAATCCCAACGAACTTCCAATAGATGTTCGCCTTGAGTCCAATAATTGAATTCTCCAACCACAGATACTGCTTTTCCTGTAGGTGCCCAAACGGCAAAATATACACCTTTAACTCCATCAACTTCAATAAGATGTGCACCTAATTTTTCATAGAGTCTAAAATGTTTTCCAGCTTTAAATAAATCAATATCAAAATCGGTAAAAAGGGAATGCGAGATTACTTTACTCATATTTTAGGGTATTATTCTACTGTTTAAAACAACTAGAATATTGGGTGTTTTTTTTTATATCTTTATTTAATGATGTAATTATCCGGGATTATCGCTCCTTTACGGACTACAACAATACCTTCTTTTATACAGTACAACTCATTTACCGTATCTTCTAGATGTTTTCCTCCTTCTATATACACATCATTTCCAATTCTACAATTTTTATCTATAATTGCGTTCTGGATAAAGCATCTTTCTCCTATCCCAATTACTTGTCTTTGGTTTTGTATATCATCATTTATATCTTCTAAATTTTGATAAAGATCATTACCCATCACGTACGAATGCTTAATAACCGTTTCTTTACCTATGCGCGACCTATTCCCAATAACTGATTTTGTAATTTCTTTTGCATTTATAATACAACCATCAGAAATCAATGAGCGCTCGACCATTGTTTTATGAAATTTTGATGGCGATAATAAACGAGGTCTGGTATAAATTTTATTGTCGTTATCAAATAAATTGAATTGAGGAACGTCATCGGTTAAACCAATATTGGCTTCAAAAAAAGAATCAATATTACCAATATCTGTCCAATATCCCTCGTATTGATAACTCAATATTTTCTTGTTCCCAACAGCTTGAGGAATTATTTCTTTTCCAAAATCTTTCGTATCTGGATTTTTCATTAATTCAATTAGTAGTTTTCTATTGAATATGTAGATTCCCATGGATGCCAAATAATTTTTTCCTTGGCTTTTCATTTCGTCACTTACCTCCGACTTCCACTCTGGCAATAATTCTTTTGCTGGTTTTTCGATAAAGGAGGCTACGCAACTTTCAGAATCTGTTTTTAAAATTCCAAATTCCGGCGCATCTTTATCATTTACGGGAAGCGTTGCTATAGAAATATCTGCGTTGGCTTTTATATGATCTTCGAGCATTTCATTAAAATCCATTTGATACAGTTGATCTCCCGAAAGAATAAGAGCATAATCAAAATCATGGTTGCAAAAATGGGGCATACATTGTCTTACAGCGTCTGCGGTGCCTTGAAACCAAGTTGGATTATCAGGAGTTTGCTCAGCTGCTAGAATGTCTACAAACGAGTGGCTGAAAATACTGAAATTGTAGGTATTCTTGATATGCGCATTCAGAGAAGCCGAATTGAATTGTGTTAAAACAAACATTCTATAAATATCCGAATTCATACAATTAGAAATAGGAATGTCTACTAATCTGTATTTACCTCCTATTGGTACTGCAGGTTTAGATCTACTCGCTGTTAATGGAAATAATCTAGAACCTTGTCCTCCTCCTAAAATAATGGCTATTACATTTTTTCTTTTACTTTTCATTTTTCTTATTGATAATTAAATTGTACAATTCAATATATTCTTGACATACACTATCCCAAGAATGGTCAGTATTCATGCCTCTTAATCTAATTTTATTACTTAATTTTTTATCTCGATATAAATTTATTGCTCGATTTATTGAATAGCAAATATCACCAACTGAGGCTTGATCATGACAAATTCCATTTCCATCATCTCCAAAATCAATAACGGTGTCTTTTAATCCTCCCGTTCTTCTCACAATTGGGATTGTCCCATATCGCAAGGAATACAATTGATTTAAACCACAAGGTTCTACCCTTGATGGCATTAGAATAAAATCGGAACCTGCATAAATTTTATGCGCTAATTCTTCATTATAACCTATATATGCATTGAAATTTCCGTTATAATCAGATGCCAATTGAGTCAATTGATCTTCAATTTCTGTATTTCCAGAACCTAAAATAAGAATATTAATGTTTTTAAAATTTTCAGATAACGCAATTGCAGATGCAAGCGGTAAAAGATCTCCTCCCTTTTCTTCGAATAATCTTCCTATAAAACTAAACAATGGTTTTGACGGATCTAAGTTAAAAAGTGCACACAATTGTTCTTTGTTTTCTTGTTTGCCTTTTTCTTGCGTTTTTATACTATAATTCTTTTCAATCATTTTGTCTGTGGAAGGGTCCCAAACTTCAAAATCAATTCCGTTCAAAATGCCTTTCGATTTTTGTCGGACAGATTGAAATAAGGACTCTAAACCATTTGCTGAATAATTAATTTCATCAAGATAACTAGGAGAAACAGTTGTAACTGCATCCGCACATTTCACTGCTACTGCTAATGAATTTATGCAATGATCCCAGTCTAATATCGTGATATGAGCCAAATCAAAATACGGTATGTAATGAAGTTTATCAAATCCAAACTGTCCTTGATACAAACCATTATGAATGGTAATCATCGAGGGAATAGTTCGCAATTTTTCGTATTTATAACAAAAAGAGTTCATAAATGGAATCAATCCCGTATGATGATCATGACAATTGAGTACATCAGGAATTGTCTCTCTCCCAATAATCCAATCTAATGTTGCAATTTGAAACGTTAAAAAGCGCTCAACGTCATCGTCATAACCATATATATTTGGCCGATCAAAAAGTTCTGGAATTTCAAGTAGATACAACTCAAAGCCCAATTTATCAGTGGTCTCCTTAAGCACGTTAAAAGGAAAATTAAAATTACCAAGTTTTACGGTTCCCCAGTGAACACATTCAAAATCACTCTCTTTCCTAAATTTAGTATCGTAACACGGCGTTACAACACGTACGTCATGTCCTGCATTATGTTGATATTTGGGTAAAGCGCCAACTACATCGGCTAATCCTCCTACTTTTGCTACAGGATAACATTCTGCACTGATATGAAATATTTCCATTTAAAAATTTGATATATTTTAATTTAAAAATCATCTTGTTAAAATACTTAAACTAAATAAAAACATAAAGAGTTTATTTTTATAGTACTTTTATGTTTTTTAAATTTAGTGAAAATAATATACAATAATAGAGAAGCGTACAAAATTATTAATATGGCAAAAAAGTCCACCAATCATACCAATCCGTTAAAAATTCCAAGATTTATAATCGTTTCTGCTAAATTTATCGCTTTTTTTTCGACAAAATTAGCTACACTTTATGCATCCAAGTTGTTTACAACGCCGATAAAACATAAAGCTCCTAAACGAGAGCTAGAAATGGAGCAAAAAAGTACTCTAAAAACTATTTTAATACCAGAAATCAATAAAAAAGTAGTGGTTTATCAATACGGCAAAAGTAAAAGGAAAGTTTTGTTAGTTCATGGATGGTCAGGAAGAGGAACGCAATTATGCAAAATTGCAGATGAATTATTGACCTCTGGATATTCTACTATAAGTTTTGATGCTCCTGCACATGGTAAATCACCCGGAAACTCTACAGTTATGGTCGATTTTATCGCTGCTATTTTAGAAATTGATAAGCAGTTTGGACCGTTTGAAGTGGCTATTGGTCATTCTTTAGGAGGAATGTCTGTTTTAAATTCAATTAAGGAAGGTTTCCTTGTAAATTGTGCAGTATTAATTGGAAGTGGAGATAAAGTTCCTGATATTTTAGATGATTTTGTTCGAAAATTAGAATTAAAACCAGAAATGAGTACGTTCCTTTGTTCTTATTTTGAAAAAAAATATGGAGGAAAAATGGATGATTATAGTGCATATAAAGCGGCGTCAAACAGTACAATTCCGACTTTAGTTATTCATGATGAAAATGATCCTGAAGTTCCAGTCAAAGCAGGTGTTAATATTCATCAGCATCTAAAAAATGGAGAATTAATGATTACTAAAGGCCTAGGACATAGAAAAATTCTTGCCGATCCATTAGTAATCGAAAAAATTATTAATTTTATTAAAAAATAAAAATGAATTATCCTCTAGAAAAATCAGAACAACAATGGAAAGAAGAATTAGGCGCTGAGCGTTATAGAATTCTTCGCGATAAAGGTACAGAATCTCCACATTCAGGAAAATATAATTTACTATACGAAAACGGAACCTATTGCTGTGGTGGCTGTGGAGAACCTCTGTTTGAAAGTAATTCCAAGTTTGACGCTCATTGTGGTTGGCCTTCCTTTGATGAATCCATCCCAGGAAAAGTAAACTATATTTCGGATGTAACACATGGGATGAAACGTACTGAGATTGTTTGTGCCAATTGCGGTGGTCACTTGGGTCATGTATTTAATGACGGTCCTACAAAAACAGGACAACGTTATTGTGTAAATTCTTTATCTGTTGATTTTAAAGAAAAGTTATAAAACAAAAGAGAGAATCACTATAGCAAAATAGGGATTCTCTCTTATAATAATTTTAAAAAATAGTATTTAGCTTTTAAAATAAACTAAAGCTAAAAGAACAGCAATTTGACCAATCCAAAAAATAAACATCCATTTGATGATATCCGCTTTTGATTCTGCTAGATCTACTTTAGTTGCTAATATTGATTTCTCTTTTTCAAAAGTTTTTTCAACTTTAGATTCAACATATTCAGTAAGTGCTTTGGCTTCATTCTCGCCTAGCTTTCCTTTAAGAATAGTATACATTTCTATACTCGAAATTGCATTCATGGTGAATTAATTTATAACCAAATATACAAAAAATATATTCAAAAATAATTATGATTGTATTTCAAATTAAAACGCAACATTCCATCTTGGTAACCTTCCGTTCTCATCTAGAAAGTTTTGCAAAATTTTCCCTTCTATCGAAGTTGGAATCATTTTTATATCATTATTAAAAGTTTCATACCAAAAAACTTCTAGTGCGTCAATATTTTCTGATTTCATTTGTGCCGGCCAAGAGTATTTTCTTCCGGTTTTTGCAAATTGATGACCATTTACAATTTTATCATGTAGGCCACCATTTTTACTTTTTAATGTTCCGTCGTTTTGCACTGTTCCAGTAGAACCAACCATAATTAACTCTTTGTCTGCGCCAGCAATTGCATACACTACAAAAACGCCGCTACCATTTTCTGACGCGGTACAAACTTCTTCTAAACTATCATTCTGTGTGTAAGTAAAATTACCTTTTACTTTAAAATTCTCTAACTCTTTATACATGTTTTTTACTTTTATAATTAAACAAAATGCCTCACAAACTCGTGAGGCATTTTTTATATGAATTTTATATCATTGTTAATTTTACAATTAACCCAATACTTCTTTTACCTTTTTACCAATTTCTGCAGGAGAATCTACAACGTGAATTCCACATTCTCTCATGATTTGTTTTTTAGCTTCTGCAGTATCGTCAGATCCTCCTACGATAGCACCGGCATGACCCATTGTTCTTCCTGGAGGAGCTGTAACTCCGGCAATAAAACCAACAACTGGTTTACGATTACCGTCTGCTTTAATCCAATGTGCAGCATCAGCTTCCAATTGTCCACCAATCTCACCAATCATTACGATACATTCCGTTTCTGGATCGTTCATTAATAATTCAACTGCTTCTTTTGTAGTGGTTCCAATAATTGGATCTCCACCAATACCAATAGCTGTTGTGATTCCTAATCCTTGTTTTACAACTTGATCAGCAGCTTCATACGTTAATGTCCCTGACTTAGAAACAATACCTACTGTACCTTTTTTGAAAACAAAACCTGGCATAATACCTACTTTCGCTTCACCTGGAGTAATTACTCCTGGACAGTTTGGACCAATTAAACGTGCATTTCTTTCTTTTACATACCCATTTGCTTTAATCATATCTGCAACTGGAATACCCTCAGTAATTGCAATAATTACCTTTATTCCTGCATCTGCTGCTTCCATAATTGCATCGGCTGCAAAAGCTGGTGGAACAAATATAATAGTTGTATCAGCTCCAGCTTGATCAACTGCCTCTTTTACTGTATTAAAAACAGGAAGATCTAAATGTGTAGATCCACCTTTTCCTGGAGTAACTCCTCCAACAACGTTTGTACCGTACTCAATCATTTGAGAAGCGTGAAATGTTCCTTCGCTACCTGTAAATCCTTGAACAATTATTTTGGAATCTTTATTAACTAAAACACTCATGATATATATTTTATGTAGTTTTTAAAATTGTGATGCAAAAGTAAGGTTTTTGTAATTATTTTGCCGTTTTTTTATGTAAAATTAAATTAGGACATCTGACTCATTTGATAGCCTCTGTATAATTTATCATCTTTTATTTCCCAAATAATCATTATATGAGCCAATAGCATTTCTTCTCTTGGATTTTCAATGGTCTTAATAAAATGAGAAAAACGTACGGACACTAAATTATTTTCCTGAATAATATGACTAATCCTAACTTTTGAACGAACGTAAGCCCTGCTCAATTCCTCTGTTATAGTCATTAATGCATTGTAGTCCATTTGTATAAAGCCTGTGCTGCTATGCCAATCTACAGTACAATCTGGATGTAAATATTCTTTCATTACTTCAGGACTAATAAAGGCATCGGATTTATAAAAATTTTGTACAATCTTTTTGCTAGACATGATTATTTAATTTTATTTAAAATTTCGGGAATCTTTTTAATATTCGCCAATTGCTTCAGTTTCTCTCTTGATTCTTCAATTGGTGTTCCAAAATAAGTCTTCCCTCCTTCTACCGATTTTGTTACACCCGTTTGACCAAGAATTACAGCTTTTGCACCAATTGTTATTCCACTCGTGGTTCCAACTTGTCCCCAAATAGTTACTTCGTCCTCAATAATAACACAACCTGCTATTCCAGTCTGTGATGCAATTAAACATTTTTTACCAATTACAGTGTCGTGACCAACATGCACCTGATTGTCAATTTTTGTTCCTTCGCCAATTGTGGTATCGCCTGTTACCCCTTTGTCAATTGTGCATAGTGCACCAATACCTACATTGTCTTTAATTATAACTCTACCTCCTGATAGCAATTGATCGTAACCATCTGGTCGCTTTTTGTAATAAAAGGCATCTGCTCCTAAAACAGTCCCCGCGTGAATAATTACATTATTTCCAATTACAGTATGATCGTAAATTGAAACATTAGAATGAATAAGGCAATTGTCACCAATAACAACATGATGCCCTATAAAAGTATTTGGCTGAATTATTGTTCCCTTTCCTACTTTGGCTGTAGCCGAAATAGAAACATTGGCAAACTGAAAGGGTCTAAAATGATTAGTTAAAGTATTAAAATCCTTAAATGGATCATCAGAAATTAACAGCGCTTTGCCATCAGGACAATCTACTTTTTTATTAATTAGAATAATAGTAGCAGCAGAGTTTAATGCCTTTTCATAATATTTTGGGTGATCTACAAACACAATATCTCCTGATTCTACAACATGAATTTCATTCATACCGTAAACTGGGAAAGCAGCATCACCTACAAATTCGCAGTCAAGCAAATCGGCAATATCTTTTAAAGAGCACTGTTTCGAAAATTTCATAGTTGTAAATTAGAAAATTGGAATAATTAGAAAATGCGATAATTAAAAATTTATAAGTATCGCATTTTCTAATTAATTACTCTTTTACACGCTCCATGTAAGAACCTGAAGCAGTATCAATTTTAATTTTATCTCCTTCATTTATAAACAAAGGAACATTTACAGTTGCTCCAGTCTCCACAGTTGCAGATTTCGTTGCATTTGTGGCTGTATTTCCTTTTATACCTGGTTCAGCGTATGTTACTTCAAGTATTACAGAAGCTGGCATATCTACAGAAAGTGGTAAATCTGTTTCTGTATTGATACTTACCATTACATTTTCGCCTTCTTTTAATAAATCTGGTGAATCTAGAATGTTTTTACTTAATGTGATTTGTTCAAATGATTCCACATTCATGAAATGAAATTGATCACCTTCTGGATATAAAAATTGAAATTTATGATTTTCCACTCTTACTTCTTCGATTTTGTGACCTGCAGAAAATGTATTGTCCAATACTTTTCCATTTGTTAAACTTCTCAATTTTGTTCTCACAAAAGCAGGTCCTTTCCCTGGTTTAACATGAAGAAATTCAATTATTTTGTAAATATCATTGTTGAATTTGATACATAATCCGTTTTTAATATCTGATGTAGATGCCATTGTAATTTATGAATTTAGATTTATGAATTTAGATTAAAAAAAAAGTAACCTATCTTCTTTATTTATTATTTAATGTATGTATTAATATTTGACAATGTAAATTATCATGTTGTGCACTTGAAATCTAAAATCAGAAATCTAAGTTCTAAAATTAGTAATTTCCTGAGTATCCTTTCATTACCCCTCGTGACGAGTTTCTTATAAAATCTAGAATTTCATCACGCTCTGGAGTTGCTTCCATTTCTGCTTCAATAATATCTACTGCTTGGGTTGTATTATAATTTTTTTGATATAAAATCCTGTAGATTTCTTGTATTTCTCTTATTTTTTCGGATGAAAATCCACGTCTTCTCAATCCTACAGAATTGATACCAACGTAAGACAATGGTTCTTTTGCCGCCTTCGTAAATGGAGGAACATCTTTTCTCAATAAAGAGCCTCCAGATACCATAGCATGTGCGCCAACACTTATAAATTGATGCACAGCGGAAAGACCTCCAATTACAGCATATTTACCAATTGTTACATGTCCTCCTAGAAGTACACCATTAACAATAATTGCATTGTTACCAACGTGGCAGTCATGAGCAACGTGGGCAGTTGCCATAATTAAACAGTTGTCTCCAATAACAGTTTGTCCAGAGGCAATTGTTCCTCTGTTGATTGTAACGCACTCTCTAATCGTGCAATTGTCTCCAATTATTGCTAAAGAATCTTCTCCTCCAAATTTTAAATCTTGAGGAACTGCAGAGATTACTGCTCCAGGAAAAATATTGCAATTTTTCCCTATTCTTGCTCCTTCCATAATTGTAACATTAGAACCTATCCAGGTTCCATCTCCGATAACTACATTATTATGAATTGTAGTAAAAGGCTCAATTACAACGTTTTTGGCGATTTTAGCACCTGGATGAACGTAGGCTAACGGTTGATTCATCTAATATTTTTTTAATTGTTTAATCGTTGATTTGTTTTTTGTAACTCGCTAATCGGTTAAACGAATAACCATTTCAACAAATTAAACTACTGTTTTCTTGCAATCTGAGCCATTAATTCGGCTTGTGCAACTAGTTTTCCATTAGCGTACGCATTGGCTTGCATGTGGCAAATTCCTCGTCGTATAGGAGTAATTAAATCACATTTAAAAATCAAAGTATCACCTGGCAATACTTTTTGTTTAAATTTTACATTATCTATTTTCATAAAAAATGTTAAATAATTCTCAGGATCTGGTACCGTGCTCAAAACAAGTATTCCTCCTGTTTGCGCCATGGCCTCGACTATTAAAACCCCTGGCATTACTGGAGCATCAGGAAAATGGCCTACGAAGAAATTTTCATTCATAGTTACATTTTTCATACCTACCACATGACTATCAGACATTTCTATAATTCTATCAATCAATAAAAACGGAGGTCTGTGGGGTAAAACAGCCATAATTTTATGGATGTCCATTAAGGGCTCTAAATTTAAATCATATGTAGGAACATAATTACGTTGTTCACTTTTTATAATTTTTGCCATTTTCTTGGCAAATTGAGTATTGATATAATGGCCTGGTTTATTAGCTATAATTTTTCCTTGAATTTTAGTTCCAATCAAGGCTAAATCACCAATAACATCTAATAATTTATGTCTTGCGGCTTCGTTTGGATAATGTAATGTTAGGTTATCTAAAATTCCGTTTGGTTTAACAGTGATTTTTTCTTTACCAAAAGCTTTCTTTAAATTTTCCATTGTAGATGATGAAATTTCTTTATCAACATAAACAATTGCATTGTTAAGATCTCCTCCTTTTATTAAACCATTTTCTAAAAGCTCTTCTAATTCATGTAAAAAACTAAATGTTCTAGCGTTAGAAATTTCTGACTTAAACTCAGCGATGTTTCTCATCGTTGCATTTTGGGTTCCTAAAATTTTAGTTCCAAAATCAACCATTGCAGTTACACTGTAATATTCACTTGGCATAACCATAATTTCGCTTCCAGACGCTTCGTCTACAAATGAAATTACTTCTTTTACAACGTAAACATTTCTATTTAATTCTTGGTCTTGCACCCCTGCTTTTTCAATAGCTTCAATAAAAAATTTAGAAGAACCGTCCATTATAGGTAATTCAGAAGCATCTAATTCGATAATTAAATTATCTAAATCGCAACCCATTAATGCTGCTAAAACATGTTCGGGAGTTTGAATTTTGACTCCTAATTTTTCTAAATTAGTACCTCGTTGTGTATTAACTACATAATTTGCATCAGCTTCAATAATCGGATGTCCTTCAAGATCTACACGAACAAATGTAAAGCCATTATTCACTGGAGCAGGTTTAAAAGTCATTTTTACTTCTTTTCCAGTGTGCAATCCAACTCCTGTTAAAGAAATTTCTGCCTTGATGGTCTTCTGTTTAACCATTGTTTCCATTTTTTAGGTTTGATATTTGTTTTTTTAATTCTTCTATTTCTTTTACCAGTTTTGGCAAATTTTTAAAATGAACATACGATTTATTAAAATCTTTATATCCAAGCGCTGGAGTTCCTTGAATAGTTTCTCCGTCTTTTATATTTCTAATAACTCCTGATTGAGCTTGAATGCGTACATTATTTCCTATTGTTAAATGTCCTATAATACCTACTTGCCCACCTAGCATACAATTATCTCCTAATTTTGTAGAACCTGCAATCCCTGATTGAGCCGCAATAACTGTGTTTTTACCAATTTCTACATTATGTGCAATTTGAACTTGATTGTCTATTTTTGCTCCAGTTCTTATAATGGTAGAACCTAATGTAGCTCTATCGATGGTTGTACTTGCTCCTATCTCAACATTATCTTCAATAATTACATTACCAATTTGTGGTATCTTGTCGTAAGTTCCGTCTTCATTTGGAGCATAACCAAATCCGTCGGCACCAATAATTACTCCTGAATGAATCGTGCAATTGTTGCCAATTACAGTTTCAGAATATATTTTGGCTCCCGCAAAAATAATTACATTATTACCAATACTTACATTATCTCCTATAAAACTCCCTGGATAAATTTTCACATTATCTCCCAGAGTAACATTATCGCCTACATAACTAAAACTTCCTAAATAAAGATTCTCTCCGTATTTGCACGTTTCTGATAGTACGGATGGCTGCTCAATTCCATTTTTATTTAATTTTATTTGATTATAAAATTCCAATAATTTAGAAAAAGCTTTATACGCATCAGCCACTTTAATAAGTGTTGTACTAATTGGCGACTCTGGCACAAAAGTATCGTTAACAATGGTTACAGAAGCTTGTGTTGTATATATAAAATTAACATATTTTGGATTAGACAAAAAAGTAAGTGATCCCATGGTGCCTTCCTCGATTTTAGACAAGCGAGAAACTTCTATATTGGGATTCCCAACAACTTCTCCTTCTAGTATTCCCGCTATTTGCTCGGCTGTAAATTTCATCGTTTTAAATTATTTTCTTTTTAAAAATACAAGATGAAACTCATTATTACTAGTTCTCTCCTTATAAAATAAAAATTGGTAGACGCTTTTTATTGCGACAAAAATATAAAAAATAGGTTTCGTATGTTAATTTTATAGCAGTTGTTTTGGAAAACAAATGTAATACTTCGTTACCAATTTAGATAATGTTTTCAATTTCAGTTGATCAGATGCTTCTACAACATCTTCTATTGTGCGGTCTTTGTTCAAAATTCGTATCGGTTCTGCTACTTTACTATACGCTTGGCTTTTGATTTTTCCTTTAAATATAAAATAACTTGCTTCGCTTAATGTAATATGATTTTGTATCGAAAACCGTTCTTTTTGATCGTGTAACTCTTCATTAGAAACTTTTTCGCTTGTTAGTTTTATTTTTAATAAGTCTCTATTAATAATCATTTTGCTCAATGTAGAGAGTATGAAATCATCATGATTTTGCCATGCTTTTAAAGCGCTTATAATATCGAAGTCATCAAGCTGTGCAAATAAAGCTAGTGTTTTTGTATCGAATGTTTCTAAAGTTACTTTGTGCTTCATAAAAAACAATAACGGTTGACTACAAGGTAAGATTACACCTCGCTCTGTCAATTCCTTACCTCGTTTTAAAATTTTCGTGAGAACTAATTCGGCTGCCAAGCTCGTTTTATGCAAATAAACTTGCCAGTACATCAAACGTCTTGACATTAAAAATTTCTCTACAGAATAGATGCCTTTTTCTTCAATTACTAAAACATCATCTACTACATTCATCATTTGGATTAACCTTTCGGAGTTGACATTTCCTTCAGAAACGCCAGAATAAAAACTATCTCGTTTTAAATAATCCATCCTATCCATGTCCAGCTGACTAGAAATCAGTTGCAACATGAATTTTCTATCATATTCGCCCATAAAAACTTGAATTGCAAGACTTAATTGACCGTCAAACTCAACATTTAATTGTTTCATAAACAATAATGAAATGGATTCATGATGTACATCTTCAACAATACTGCTTTCCATAGCATGAGAGAAAGGTCCATGACCTATATCGTGCAAAAGTATTGCTATATACACTGCGTTTTCTTCTTCCTGGCTTATAGCAATATCCTTGAAACGCAGCACTTCAACCGCTTTTTGCATTAAATGCATCGCGCCTAATGCATGATGAAAACGGGTATGATTGGCACCAGGATAAACGAGATAAGATAGTCCCATTTGAGATATACGTCTTAGACGTTGAAAATAAGGATGCTGAATTAAATCGTAAATTAAGGCATTTGGAATTGTGATGAATCCATAGATTGGATCATTAAATATTTTCAGCTTGTTAATTTGAGACACTTTAAATTTATTTTTAGGTTAACAAATATAACCAAAATAAAGAATTAGCAATGTAATTGGAGTGTTAGGTTTCTTTTTTTCGAAAGAGATTATAATTAAATTGAAATATATTTAAAAATAAATAGAAAAAATTAGCAGAAAAATTATCATAATATTAATATTTATCCGTTTCTAAATGCAGTAATTTGGCTTATTCAATATTACGTTTGACTACATTAAATAAAATTATGGACAAAATTAAAATACTTTGGGTTGATGATGAAATTGATTTGCTCAAGCCACATATACTTTTTCTAGAGAAAAAAAATTACGCCGTTACTACATGTAACAATGGTCGTGATGCAATAGATATTTTTGACGAGAACAATTTTGATATTGTTTTTTTAGACGAAAATATGCCTGGGATGAGCGGTTTGGAAACATTGTCTGAAATGAAAGAAAAAAAATCATCTATTCCGATGATTATGATTACCAAAAGTGAAGAGGAATACATAATGGAAGAAGCAATTGGTTCTAAAATTGCAGATTATTTAATAAAACCTGTAAATCCAAATCAGATTTTGTTGAGTTTAAAGAAAAACTTAGATCACTCTCGATTGATTTCTCAAAAAACAACTTTAGACTATCAGAAAGAATTTCGAAAAATAACCATGGAAATGGCTATGGTTAATTCCTATGAAGATTGGGTTGAATTGTATAAAAAACTGATTTTTTGGGAACTTGAATTAGAGAATATTGATGATCAAGGAATGATTGAAATTCTAGAATCTCAAAAGACAGAAGCAAACTCACAGTTTGGTAAGTTTATAGAACGTAATTACGAAGATTGGTTTGCACCAAAAGCTGATAAACCAGTACAATCGCATACACTATTCAAAGAATTAGTAGTTCCAGAAATTTTAAAGAAAGACAAACCGGTGCTTTTTATTGTAATTGACAATTTACGTTATGATCAATGGAAGACGTTTGAAAGTGTTGTAGGCAATTATTATAAATTAGAGAAAGAAGTACCTTATTTCGCTATTTTGCCGACAGCGACACAATACGCAAGAAATGCTATTTTCTCAGGTTTAACGCCTTTAGAAATGGAAAAACAGTTTCCTCAATATTGGAAAAATGATCCAGAAGAAGGCGGTAAAAATTTGTTTGAAGCAGAATTTTTGACTGCCCAAATCAAACGTTTAAGGCTCGATTTGAAAGAAGACTATTTTAAGATTACCAATTTGGCTAGCGGAAAAAAGTTGGCGGAAAGTTTTAAATCATTAAAAGATAATGACCTAGTAACTATTGTTTATAATTTTGTAGATATGTTATCGCACGCCAAAACCGAAATGGATGTGGTAAAAGAACTAGCTTCTGATGATAAGGCCTATCGTTCCTTAACTTTGAGTTGGTTTAAGAACTCTCCACTTTTAGAGATTATTCAGCAAGCTCAAAAACTAGGTTTTAAATTAATTATTACCACAGACCACGGAACAATCAACGTAAAAAATCCTTCGAAAGTAGTAGGAGATAAAAATACAAGCTTAAATTTAAGGTATAAAACAGGACGAAGTTTGACTTACGAACAAAAAGATGTTTATGCGGTAAAAGAACCGAAGAACATTGGTTTACCAACAATAAATATGAGCAGTTCGTATATTTTTGCAAAGAATGATTTATTTTTGGCTTATGTAAATAACTACAATCATTACGTGAGTTATTATAAAAACACCTACCAACACGGCGGAATCTCATTAGAAGAAATGATTATTCCTTTCCTCGTTTTTAATCCTAAATAGTTAGTATGATAAAGTGAGAATTGAATG
The DNA here is from genome assembly GCA_038241955.1 of Flavobacteriales bacterium. Lineage (GTDB taxonomy): Bacteria > Bacteroidota > Bacteroidia > Flavobacteriales > Flavobacteriaceae > Flavobacterium. The sequence continues at coordinate 20,010 of JBBSSR010000019.1, forward strand.
GTACTTTTGCAATTTAGTTCTCACTTTAATATACACTTGAAAACCTTATGGAAATCATATTTTCTTTAGATCAACTTACAGAAGTTGCGACTCAAATTTTAGAACAAAATCCCCAGAAAGTTATACTTTTTAACGGAGAAATGGGTGTTGGAAAAACAACTTTAATCAAACAACTTTGTGTCACATTAGGTGTTGTTGAGGCAACAAGCAGTCCAACTTTTTCTTTAGTTAATGAATATCAAATCGCTAATAATCAGTTAGTTTATCATTTTGATTTTTACAGACTAAACAAAGAGGTAGAAGCACTTGATATGGGAGTAGATGATTATTTGTACTCTGGCAATTGGTGTTTTATTGAATGGTCTGAAAAAATAGAAAATTTAATTCCAGAACACCATTCAGTAATTACAATCGAAGCTTTGTCAAATGGGAAACGTTGTTTAAAATTTAATTAAGTTTCTCTATCTTTTAAAACTTAAGAACTTAATTTTTAGTAGCTAAATTAAATATATTTTTCTTTAAATCTTTTTTGTAAATTGTACCACTAATTTCACGCAATCAATGTCCATAAGTCCATTTACAAGAGCACAACTACTACCTCAAGAGGAGAAACTAGAAATCGCTAGACAAAAAAGTCAACTCTTTATTGGTATACCTAAAGAAACTTGTTTTCAGGAACGTCGTATTTGTCTAACACCAGATGCTGTAAATTCGCTTACCTACCAAGGACATAGAGTAATGATAGAATCGGGAGCAGGTGTAAGTTCTAGCTACACAGATAAGGAGTACAGTGAAGCTGGAGCAGAAATTACGATGGATACAAAAAAAGTATTTAGCTGTCCGATTATTTTAAAAGTCGAGCCTCCTACGACCGAAGAAATTGACATGATGCATCACAAAACGATTCTATTATCTGCAATACAATTAAAAACTAGAAAAAAATCGTACTTTGAAGCATTATCGAAAAAGAAAATTACTGCCCTTGCTTTTGAATATTTAAAAGATGAGGACGACTCCTACCCTGCTGTAAAATCACTAAGTGAAATTGCGGGAACTGCTTCTGTCTTAATTGCTGCCGAATTAATGATTACAAATGAATTTGGTAAAGGACTTTTATTTGGTAACATCACAGGTGTTCCTCCAACTGAGGTTGTTATTCTAGGCGCAGGAACAGCTGGAGAATTTGCGGCAAAGACAGCTATCGGATTAGGCGCAAGCGTTAAAGTATTTGACAATTCGATTACAAAATTGCGTCGTTTGCAAATTAATTTAAATCAACGAATTTTTACTTCTACAATACAACAAAAATCATTGCTTAAAGCCTTAAGACGTTGTGATGTTGCAATCGGAGCTTTGAGAGGAAAAGAACGTAGTCCTATTGTTGTTACCGAAAGTATGGTAGAGCATATGAAAAAAGGTGCTGTAATAGTAGATATAAGTATTGATACTGGAGGATGTTTTGAAACTTCGGAACTTACTACACATGAGAAGCCTACTTTCGTTAAAAGTGGCGTATTGCATTATTGTGTTCCTAATATTCCTTCGCGATATTCGAAAACGGCATCGCTGTCGATCAGTAATATTCTTACGCCCTATTTGTTACAAATTGCAGACGATGGCGGATTAGAAAGTTCCATAAGATGCAATGCCGGTTTAAAAAATGGAATTTACTTATATCACGGTATTCTAACTAACAAAGCTATCAGTGATTGGTTTGATTTGCCTGATAACGATATTAATTTAATTGTTTTTTAAGTAAACTTTGGTATACCTTTGCCGAAAAATTATAATATGAATTTTATACAGCGTTTTGCATACTATTTAATTGGTTTAATATTGGGATTGTTTGTTGTAGCAGCCATTTTTAGTGGTAAAGATACGCGCTGCAATTATTTTCCAAACGCTAGAGTTTTGAATGATTTAAGAACAAAGCCTTTTCATTACTCAGACAAAGCTTCCCGAATTTTAAACGAAAAGTGGATTGACACTAGTGACATAAAAAAAACCTTAAAATTCGGAGATGTTGATTTTGATAAAAGTAACATTATGTATAAAAAAGGAAAATTATATATCATTGAAGGAAAAACGGCTAAAGAGCAAGAGATTATTCTTAAAGTAATTAATTATTCTGATAGAGCTGTTTTAGAAGATATAATTAGGAAATAAATTAAATAGTGCTATAACTGTAAAAACTAATCCTATCCCTTATCATTTTTTTTTTTAGAATATTCTTTTCTCCTGCAAAAATTTTATCACATTTTACTTCTTCATGCGCTCTTAGGGGTAGCAATAATTGTAACGAATGTGTGTTTTTTTTTATAATTGAGACAACATTAAGTTGAAAAATGACGGTGTGAAAAATTCCAAAAACAAACCAATAATTTGGACTAGCTGTCCAGAATGCCAAGGACGCGGTAAAAAAAGCCGAGGACTTAGCAAGAAAGCGCGCATTTTTTATCAGATCGAATTGGAGCAATTCGAGAAAGCAAAAGGAGAAGGCATTGCTCCTCTACTTCCAAAGGCACATCTCTACTCTTGTGTAAAATGTTCAGGTTCTGGTCTAATTCCTTGTGTTAATTTCCCTATTCCAGATAACGAAAACTATCCACACGTTGCTATTGTTGGTGGCGGCATCGGTGGTGTGGCGCTGGCTGTGGCTTGTTTGCATCGAGGAATTCCTTTTACGCTATTTGAAAGAGATCTCGACTTCAATGCTCGATCTCAGGGCTATGGACTCACTTTGCAGCAAGCAAGTAAAGCTATCCAAGGACTGGGTATTATTTCGCTAAAAGAAGGTGTCATTTCAACAAAACATGTAGTTCATACGACAGACGGAAATATCATTGGCGAATGGGGAATTAGAAAGTGGGTGGATGCGGATGCGAAAACGTCTACAAAACGATCCAATGTGCATATTGCTCGGCAGTCTTTGCGTTTATCTTTAATTGAGCAACTTGGCGAACAGGATGTTGTACAATGGGATCATCAATTAATGGATTTCAAGAGAGGTGATGATCAACGTATAGATCTTACTTTTCAAGTAGATGGCGAAATGAAGAGCTTCAAGACTGACCTTTTGGTTGGTGCTGATGGCATTCGCAGCAGTGTACGAAAATTGTTATTAAGTGACGAGATTACTCCTTTACGTTATCTCGATTGTATTGTCATATTAGGAATTTGTCCCTTGAGTGCTCTCGAAGGCATTACAAGTTCTTTGCTGGACTCCGCTACTGTATTTCAAACAGCCAATGGTAATGAGCGAATCTACATTATGCCTTATGATTCAAACTCAGTAATGTGGCAACTTAGCTTTCCGATGAAAGAAAACGAAGCTAAAGTATTAAGTTCGAAAGGTCCTCAGGCGCTGAAGGTGGAAGCGTGCCTCAGAACGCAATGGCACGAACCTATTCCGCAGATTGTATCGGCGACCTTGGAAGCTCAAATTTCTGGCTATCCTGTTTATGATCGAGAATTACTGAATCCAGAACTTTTGAAAGAAGCAGGACCAGTAACGCTTATTGGCGATGCAGCTCACCCAATGAGTCCATTTAAAGGACAGGGCGCAAATCAGGCGCTGCTAGACGCACTCAAATTAGCTCGTGGGATTTCACGAGGATGCAACTCAATTTCTCAATGGAAAGAAGTCGGATTACGCAAAAGTGTATTAAATGAATTTGAATTAGAAATGTTAGCACGTAGCGCTATAAAAGTGAAAGATTCAGCAGCTGCAGCAGCGTTTTTACATTCGGAGTTGGTGCTTCACGAGGGCGATCATCCACGAGGAAGTATAAGAAAGAATAAAGAGATATAAGTCAATTTGAAATTTTACATTTATTCTAAAAAAAAAAATAGTATGAAAAATGACGAAATTAGCAGAAGCGATTTACTTGCTTTGCAACGCACGAAATTGGCTAATGAGCGCACATTTTTGGCTTACTTTAGAACTTTTGTAGTTTTCTTAAGTTCTGGTTTTGCTATATTAAAAATTCAACTTTTGCATAGCATAACTACTATTGGCTACTTTTTTATTGTTATGTCTTTTATAGTAGCGCTTATTGGTATCGTGCGATTTTTACAAGTAAAAAAAATAATAAATACTTATTTTAAATAATTTGATTACTAATAAGTTTTGCAAAGTAAAAAAAACAGGGAATATCGAGGATAATTTTATAAAAAAGATATTTTAAAATTTAAATCAGTTTTGTTTTTTTTTTATTTTGTGTCTTTCAAATCTGAAGAATACTGTGTTTTTTCTACAGAGTTGTTTTGAGAGATCTTTTGAATGTCGACGGTAATATCAATATCATTTTTAAAAATTAAATGTAAAACTTCCAAAATTTCGTAACCAATAAGTTCATTCGAATAACCTGTAAATTTTATCTGCTTATCTGCACTTTGATGCATTTTAAAACCTGCCAAAGGAAATTGAGACAAACGGTTAGAAATATCTATATTGTTAATTTTTACACCTGATTTTGTAAAAAAAAAGATTGGATTTCGAGCTTCTAAGCCAACCAAAAACGGAATGCCGTTTTGTATTTTTAAACTACAAAAATCTCCTGTTCTGTATCGAATTAATGGAAGAAAAGGATTGCTACCTCCCGTAACTACTAATTCTCCTCTTTCACCAAAAAGTACTGGCTCGTCTTTATGTTCATCAAAAATTTCTAAATACAAATCCGGTCGAATTACTTGATGTCCAATTCCAGAAGCGTAGGCGATATTTCTACATTCTGTCATAGAATAAACATCTATTACTGGACATTTAAAATAGTCTTCTAATTTACTTTTTGTTCCATTTGTTAACTTCATCGCAGAAGAAATCAAGGCTTTTGGACTTAATTGCATTTTTAAATCTAATAATGCAATAAAAGTTATCGGGTCACCGGTAAGGATTTGTGGATTGTATTTTTCAAGATATTTTTTAGCATCATCGCTGTGCTTCCATTCTGAAGGATTTAGGTTTATTTTTAAAATACCTGCTCCTTCTAAATAGGTTGATAAAGAGGCATAAGTTAGTGTTTTTTCTTGAGCACAAATCAATGCAATTGCCGTTGTATTAGGACCTTTGTCGATAGAAATTTTAAAATTTTCAAGAACAGATTCTATTTGTGGCAACCAATTGGCTTGAGAAACAGCGTCAAAAAGAACATCTAATTTCGCTCCCGTAGATCCAGAAGTATAATAGACTAGTAAATCTTCTAGATTTGCATCATTAGAAACAAATAAAGGAGCATTTTTTCTAATATCATCTCTTGAAATAGTTGGATAGTCAGCGATACTACTTCCTTTATTTTCGTATAAAGGAACTGTTTTAGAACACCATTGTAAAAAATCGATTAGCCAAATTGGAACTTGCTCTTCCGTCCAAAACAGTTTCTTTTCATACTGTTTCTTCTTGTATGACTGCACTTTTAAGAGTTGGGCTGCATCTAACCGATCACCGCTTTTAAAATTAAATTTTGGAGCAAACGAATCTTGTCTAAGCGCATTTAAAAAACTTAAATCGTCAAGCAACGGAAAACGCTCCTTATCTGTTAATGCTATTTTTGGATCACTACTCGCGTCCATACGTATTTGCCGCTTCACGGGCTTTTTGTTCCGCCATTTCTTTCTTAATTTGCATTATTCGCTCATGTGCTTTGTATGATTCTTTTAGAACTTTATTCCGCTCTGCGCTACTCAACGAGGATAACTTGTCTGCAGCTTCATCAAAATTCTCGCCATTAGGTATAATTTCACAACAGTGTAAAAGCAATCGCACCATTTCTTCGGCACGTTCATCATCGTTAATCCACTCCTTATATTTCACATATAGCGAAGCTTCGCTTAATTCTTCAAACCAAAAATTACATAGTTTATCTTCTATAATTGGACTATTTATAAAATTAGGGTGACTCAATAACCATATCGAAATATGAATGGCTCTCCAATGATTATCTTCGAGTTGTGATAAACTATAATCAGTGGGTTTTTTAAATTCCGTTTTTAAAAAGTCATTGCAGACAAGTCTGTATGTATCACATATTAAAGCAATAGAATTTAGTCCTTCAATCTTCATAAAAAAAGAAGGTTCTAAATAAATATCTGGACATTTTCTTAAATGTGTAACTAGCTCAAAAGCATCGTATTTAGACATAAGCATAATTTTGTTGTGAGAATTCCGAAGCAAACTTTAATAATTCTGCTTCGTTCGTAACGTAATACACATTCCAGCCTATTTTTTTTAATCGGATCACTAAATCTTTACTATAATCTGGATTAGAATGTAATACGATAGTGCCATGACCACCGGCATTTTTTAATGCAATTTCGGCTAATTCCCAATGTGTTTGCTTCGTATTTGTTTCAGAATCCAGCATACTAAAGATATCATTATCAGTTACGATGACGATATGTGATTTATTATTTGGTTGCTGTTCAAATGGTTTGCGTAATCGTTCAATTCCGTAAGCATAACCCGTTCCTAAATAAGAGGTTATCGTGGTTAATAAATCGATTTCGTCTGTAATAAAACCATCGGTTTCTAGATAAGTTCCAGGCTCACCAGAAAGGCATCCCATAACGGATGCGCCAGCTCGCAAAACAGAGAGTCCGATAATCGTAGCAGCTAGAACGGGCCATGAAAAATTTTGGCTTGGATCCATCATCGAACCCGAGCAATCGATACCAATATATACATTAAGCGGGCTTTCTGATATTTCAGTATCACTATCCGAGCCGTAAGTTCTTTTTTGGGTCGTTAATCCAGGAATTAGATCGGGCGATAATATAGCAGATTGCAGCCAATCTACTTCTTCTATTGGGTCACCGATATCCCAAGTTTCTAATCCTTCAGGCAAATCTAATGATACATTTTCAGAAGTTTCTACAGGAAAATCAATGAGATGCGGTAAAGCAATTTCTTTATAATACGCATTTACCAAATGCTGTTCATTTGCTTTTGGATTGACTTGTTTCATCAAATCAATATAATTCCCTGGTCCCATGTAGCCATTTCTTGGTCCTTGACCACCAAGCTTATTTTTTTGTATACCTAAACCTTCTTTGTTAGGATCATTTTTATCGTTTAGACCTAAGGCTTCTTTTCGCATATCGATGATCTCATCATAGCCTTCTAAGTCGAGCTCGGTCATACCCGAAATATTCATAGCGCCTAGCCCTGCATCTTCTGCGTCTAATAATATCAGAATCTTTTTACGTGCCTCTTCAAAGGTTTTGTCATCCATTAAATACCGATATACCATTACAGCAAAGCGACCGCCACCGTGAATCCAGTTTTTGGAATAACTTCTAATCAAATTGGCTAATAGCGAAGCATCAGCATCGATTTTTTTACTGTGTAAAGATAATTTCGTAGCTAACTCTCCCCGATTTAACCGCCATAAATATTCATAAGTACGCATCATCAGTGTCCAGAATTCAGTAAAAGTGTCTTCAGAATTAATAGCTTTATAAACTTCGGACATTCTTAATTTATTGACACGTTGCAGTTTATCATTAATTAAAAAATCCGCATATAAATTGGAAACCATAGGAGCTCTATCCTCAATACCAGGAAGCGCAAAGCGAATTCTATTCAATAAAATAGCATTGTCGTATAAATTGGCAGGTGTGAATATGTGATGTCCAATTTCGTGTGCCAATATTTCAAGAGCATAATCGACAATGTTCCTTTCTACAATTTCTTCCAAATTAATCACGATACGATGATCTGTTAGGCGAATCATGGCAAAACTACCAGTAAGCCCTTCTTTGTGTGCCTCTTTGTGTGATAAACACCAAATTGGTTCTTGCAAACGCAATAAGGGATTCCATTCTAACTTAGCTTGTTGCCAGCTAGATTTCCATAAATCCAAAGCTTGTCCGACATCGTAGTGTTTATACATTTTCTAGGCTAAATAAGTATAAAAAATAAGAATTTTGCAAGGTAAAAATCAGCGTATCTTTTGTAGCAACAACAGATGAAATAGTATTTGGATCAATGTCTTGACTATTTCTTCCCAGTCGTTTTTTTATACTTTCGAATCGCGTAGCTTTGGATAAAATATAAGTTGCATCTACTGTATTGGCTGGAATTAATACGGTACCAAATTGGTCTGCAAAAAGAGCGTAATTATTCTTTGAATCAGATACAAATACATGTTCTCCTATTTGCGCTACCTTTGGCGGATGCTCAAAAAAACCAGTAGTACCTATAAAACCACCATGTGTTCCTTCAAATTTTGTATTGCTATTTGACCACGGATTTTCAAAAATTGAGGTTGTATTTTTATCTAAACTGATATTTTCTAAAATAATATGTTGAAGATCTTCTGAAAGCGCTTCAAAGTCAGCTTTTAAACGAATTCTTAAATGTGCCAAACCACTTTTCCAAGCATAAATGCGTCCTACAATTTTAAAATCTTCAATAGTTTTGATTTGAGAACTACTTAATTCCATAAGCTTGCACCACTCCCTTATTTTTTCAGGCGCATATTTGTGAAGGTTTAAAAGAACATCGTGTAGTAATGAAATAGTTTTTGTTGGAGATTTCAATACTAAGTTCGGCATTTTGACCATTAAAAGCCAAGCCATTTGGTAGTGCTCTTTATACCGAATTGCCAAACCGCTTCCAATCAAATTTAATGATTCTAGATATAGCGATTTTACTACTTGATGCAGTTTTTCTGGAGAAGAATTTAATGCAAAAGTTGCTTTTACAATAGGTTCTACAACATCGACCATACAGCTGGCAATGCTTTGCGCAGATAAATTACCGTATTTCATTTCGTTCTCATTGTACCATTGATTGTACAAAGAGTGATTGTTTCTAAATTCGGCAATAAGTGGTGGAAAGTTTATTTTTTCCATTGTAGCCATCTTTTGTAATTAGTATACCGTTGGTGCAGGTATTTTAATTTTAAAATATCATCTGCTCTATAACCGTATAATTTTTTCTCCTCTGACCACTTTTGTAGTTGCTTTTCAATATTTAAAAGGCGGTTGTCAATTTCTCTTGAGGATATGTTTTCGAGTCCTTTTTTAAATTCAGCTTCAAATGTATCAACGGGATCATTTCTATCTAAATCTTGACTCACATATTCATCACAGGACAAATCGAAAAGGTTTCGTAACCATACAATTCGATCCACGCGATAGACTTCGTTACCCACTTGATCAAAAAAGGGCGATTCTAAATGTGGTGTTAACGTATCATGCAAAACGAAAGGTAAAACCTGTCGGATATCTTCTAATTCCACTTTTTTATTCCCTCTAAAATAAGCTATTGACTTGGAGAACATCAATAAAGTCATGATTTTTCGAACCGATAAACCATTTTTTGCTTGTGACCCTAAATCTTTAATTGGATCTTTCCCTGTTTCTTTTCGAAAAAGAGAACGCATATCCATCCCAGACAATTTTGCGGTGTCTTTAGTCATATATTCCAATCGATTGGAAGCAGGCTCAAAAAATTCAAATTGACGACAAAAAAATTCAATTCTTTTTCGAAGTGCAGGTTCTATTTGAATGCCTCTAATCTGTTTGTTTACAGTATCAAGTTCCTCTTCTGTAAAAATTATTTCTTCGGGTATGATCGATTCCGGTTTAAAATTGAGTTCAATACGTTGTAATAGATCATCAATAAAGCGCGTGTTAAAATGCATGGCTCTTATTACGATATCGATTCTGTCTTTTAAAGCTTCAATAACTTGATATGTCCCTCCACCTGCATCGTCATTGGCTGTTAAGTACCAAGCCCCTTCTGGACACTCATAAATCTGATCGAAGATTTCAGCATAATTATCCGCCAAAACTGTTAATAACGCAGATTGCGTTCGGGTTGGAATTCGATTGTATTCATCAATAATTTTTACTCGCATACCTAGCCATTTGCGCCAAGCAATTCGAATGTCAGACGTTTTTTCAGCCTTTACCATATCAGAAGGTAACGGATGCCCTAGTAAATCTGAAATTGTCATTTGTGGCTGCCCGTGCTGAATAGCACGCATTACATCCTTTTTATCATAACCAGCTAACAAACCCATTAATACAGATGTAGCTGTTTTCCCCCGACCAGGTCCTCCTACAATTAAACATTTGCCTCTAGCTGCTAAATTTAATAATGGCATTAATACAAAACTAGAATAGCTTTGATCTGTAGGCAAATAAACAGGTACTTTGCTGTCTCCAAATAAAAACTTTTTAGGATCGCCATCGTTGAATTCTATATCATAATACGGACTAATTATAGCGGTATTGGTGATCCAGAAATACGCTTGACGCAGTTTTTCATCCAATGAAATAGTATCGCTAGATTCATTTTGGGAAGTATCGCTTGAATAGAGATCCTCTATTTGAAATTTATTGTTGTGCTCGACATCTTGCGGATTGGTAGGAGATTCAGGAACTTTTCTAAAAAATCCCATTCCTTTATTTAGTAAATCAGACATAATTATATTTTTGCTGTAAGTTAGTTAAAATTTACCGTTTGAAGGAGAAAATAATACTTTTGAGACTTGTTGTATCCTATCATCAATGCTGCCGGTCAGCGTATAATATTTAAGATTTCTTGCTATCAAATCCTCGATAATTTTTTGTTGAAATTCTTTCCTTTTCACATCTCCTGAACGATCCCAAGTATCCTCATACGGAATGTCTGTATCACATAAAAAAATAATATCATGTCTGCTTTCTGCCACTTTTGCTAAAGTTTTTAATGCAGGAAGGGCATTGCCGTGATAATCTAACGAAAATAAATACGTCGTAATAGCGTTAGTATCGGAGAATAAAAATTGATTCGATTGCAACAGAAGAGCATCTTCTTTTTCTACGTGAATTTGGGCTATTTTTAAAAGATCTTCTAGTGTAAGCCTATTGTTAATCTGATGCTTCTCCCAGTATTCCCTGCCGTACTCTGGCATCCATTGTGTATTAAAATGAAGTGCTAATTTTTCGGCTAAAGTAGTTTTACCAGTTGAGGGAGCTCCTAGCAATACTACTTTCGTGATTAAATCTTTATAGACTTTGGGATGTACGAATTCTTTATATTGAAATGGATTTTCTCTAATTTTAGTAGCGGAAATTGGAATAATACGTCGGCTTACATCAACTTGTCTATTAATAGCATTTAAAGCGGTACTCATATGTGCACCGTAAGGCTCACTAGAATAAAAATGAGATATCTTTAGCGTGCCTATTACTGACAAAACATACTCTTCTTGAATTTTCATGATTTCAGGAGTATAACCGCTGTCATTTGGCGAATTTGCACCCTCAATTACTGTAACATTTGGATATATTTCACGTATCCAATTGGCTCTAATTGGTAAAGAAATATTTAATATTGGATCATCATAAATAAGTACAATCAAATCGTCAACCTCACTAATTGCAGTTTCTATTAGTAACTGATGCCCTTTATGAAAAGGGGCGAATTTCCCTAATGTTAATCCTATTTTACGACTTTCTTTCATAAACAAATTCTTCTTTAAATGCTTTCTTCCACTGGAAGTAGCCCAATATAGCCATAATCAAGAAAACGGCATACAATCCGGTTGTGAAATACAAACCTTTATAGCAATATACAAAAATGGCGACCACATCAACTACAATCCAAAATAACCAAGAACCCAACACTTTTTTAATCATTAAATATTGAGCAACTAGACTTGCCACTGTTATAAAAGCATCAGGATACGGATAAGACGCGTCGGTTTTTGTTTTCATAATATATCCTAGTATCGCAGCTCCTACTATTGTTACAGCAATCCATGAACTTATATTGTTTAATGACTTAATTTTTAAAACACTATGGTTTACACCTCCATATTTCCAACTATACCAACCGTACACTTGTAGAAATATGTAAATAACATGTAAAATCATATCCGAATATAATTTTGAAGTATAAAATACAAAGCAATATAAAGTCACCTGAAGCAAGCCAAAATACCAACACACGATATTTTCCTTTATAGTAAAGTAAACCGATAAAAAACCAAAAATCGTAGCAAATATTTCTATTGTTGTATCCATAAAGTTGATGGTAAAGATATAAAAATGTATTAGAATTTTTAATTGATAGTCCTCTTTAAATTTTAAAGATTCTATGAAATTTACAGCGAATACAAACGTCTATTACTTTCCAATTAAAGCAAAAAAAACTTCTCAATTTCTTGAGAAGTTTTTTGGACGATGTCCTAACTAATTTTACTAATTTCAATTTTCTGCCTTCCATTTCCAGTTAAGAATTTCAGGCATGTCTTTACCATGTTCACTTACATAATGTTTATGCTCAATGAGTTTATCTTTCAGCTGTTGTTTTAGATAGGTACCTTTACTTCCTAATTCTGGCAAACGATCGATTACATCAATAACCAAATGAAAACGGTCGATATCATTTTGTACCCGCAAATCAAAAGGTGTTGTGATTGTACCTTCTTCTTTATATCCCCTCACATGAAGATTGCGATTGGCTCGTCTATATGTCAAACGATGTATCAGCCATGGATAACCATGAAAGTTAAAAATGATATGCTTGTCTTTTGTGAATATCGAGTCGTAATCGTCATCAGTCAAACCATGTGGATGTTCTGAACTGGATTGCAGTTTCATTAGATCTACCACATTTACTACCCTAATTTTTACTTTGGGAAGATGTTCTCGCAATATGGAAACAGCCGCCAGTAATTCAAGCGTTGGCGTATCACCACAGCAAGCCATAACCACATCAGGCTCGGAGCTCTGATCATTACTTGCCCATTGCCAAATTCCAATTCCTTCGGTACAATGCACTACAGCTTGTTCTATAGTAAGCCATTGTGGCAGAGGATGCTTGCCCGCAACAACAACGTTTACATAATGCTTGCTTCGTAAACAGTGGTCAAAAACTGACAACAAACAGTTTGCATCTGGGGGTAGATAAACTCGTACTATATTTGCTTTTTTACTGATAACATGGTCTAAAAAACCTGGATCTTGGTGTGTAAAACCATTATGATCTTGTTGCCAAACATGCGATGCCAATAAATAATTAAGTGATGCAATTTTTCTTCTCCAAGGTAATTCAGATGTTACTTTTAACCACTTTGCATGTTGGCTAAACATTGAATCTACGATACGGATAAACGCTTCATAACTATTAAAAAGACCATGTCGTCCTGTTAGTAAATAACCCTCTAACCAACCTTGACATTGGTGTTCACTTAACATAGAATCTAGTACTTGACCAGTTGGCGCCAGAAACTCATCGTTCTTTTCTTCTCTAGCTTCCCATTGTCGATTAGTAATCTCGAAAACTGCTTGCAATAAATTGGAAACTGTTTCATCTGGACCAAATACACGAAAGTTATGATGCTCCTGATTTAACTTAGCAACATCCCGTAGAAATTTTCCCAAAACCATTGTATCCTGACCCATAACTGCACCGGGCGAAGTAACTTTTACAGCATGATTTCGAAAATCTGGCATAATCAGGTCATGTAGTAACATACCGCCGTTTGCATGTGGATTTGATCCCATCCTGCGGTTACCCGTCGGGGCTAATTCAGCTAATTCTGCATTAAGCCGTCCATTTTTATCAAAAAGTTCTTCAGCTTTGTAACTTTTCATCCAACGCTCTAATTGTTCGACATGTTGGGGATGATCTTCATCAACCAATATAGGTACTTGATGTGAATGAAAAGTTCCTTCATTGGGAATGCCATCGACTTCTTTTGGTCCAGTCCAACCTTTTGGGGAACGCAAAATTATCATTGGCCAGCGAGGTCTAGTAGTATCATTCATCTCCCTCGCTCTGCTCTGTATTTTATGAATTTCCTCAATGACTTCCTCCATGGCCGTTGCCATTAGTTGGTGCATAGTTGCTGGATCATCTCCTTCAACAAAGTAAGGTATCCATCCGCAACCTCTATAAAATTGTTCTAGTTCTTCCTGCTCAATCCTTGCTAAGATCGTTGGATTACTGATTTTATAACCATTTAAATGCAAAATGGGAAGTACTGCTCCATCACTAATTGGATTAAGGAATTTGTTCGAATGCCAAGCTGTAGCCAAAGGTCCTGTTTCCGCTTCCCCGTCACCAACAACACACGCGATAATCAAACTAGGATTGTCGAAGGCTGCTCCAAAAGCATGGCTCAATGAATAACCCAATTCGCCGCCTTCATGAATAGAACCTGGCGTTGTCGGCGCCACATGGCTTGAAATACCACCAGGAAAAGAGAACTGTTTGAACAATTTTTTTAAGCCTGCTTCATCTTGAGTGATATTTGGATATACTTCGCTCCAAGTGCCTTCTAAGTAAACATTTCCAACGATAGCTGGACCGCCATGACCTGGACCTGAAATGTAAAACATATTAAGATCATATTTCTTAATCACTCGGTTTAGATGTACATAAATAAAATTTTGCCCCGGCGTAGTTCCCCAATGCCCAACCACCAAAGGTTTTACATGTGCTAGTTTTAAAGGTTCTTTCAGCAACGGATTGTCGTACAAATAAATTTGACCGACTGATAAATAATTAGCCGCGCGCCAGTAAGCATTAATTTTTTGAAGCAATTCAGGAGATAAGGTCTCCTTTTTTTTATAACTAATTTCTGTATCCATAACGATTTCTTTTAAAATGATTATTTTCTATTATTCTCCTGCATTTTACTTTATTTTAATCATATCTCTTTCATCTTCACATATAATTGTAAACCACTTTTAGCTAAATAGCTATACCAATAATATTTAGAATGCCATTGATCATAGTCCTTTTTGTATATTTTTGGTAGAATAAAAAGGTAGGACACTTTCTTTGATATTTAGTTGCACTATTAATTATAATACTTGTGATATTTACAGTATTGGTTAGGATTTCATTATTTTACACTGCATTCATAATTAGTACTAAATTAAAACTTGTAAAACCAATTTTGCTATCATCAATTCTTCACTTGTTTGCAGTAAATGAACTTTAACTTTGCTTCGTTCAGTAGCAATAATGGCATTATTATTCCTGTTTTTTATTTCATCTAATTCAATACTCATTATCAACCGTACTAAAATTGAGTTTTGCTCTTTTAGAACGAATGTTGTCTATCTCTCCATGCAGCAATTGCTCAAGAGATCCTTTAATTTTGTATAAAGAAAATTTAATACTAGAAGAATCATCGTTAATTGATATTATGCAATTCCCTTTGTCCATGAATGTTTTTTTTAAAAGTTGAATGCAATCCTAAATTTTCTAATTCTTTCAAAATAGAAAAAATTTTTTATGCGAAATACTTTTGGTATCTAAAGACTAGACTACTTATTTTAAGGATCGAAAATTTATTTTCTCAAAGCCTCGAATCCAGAGACTACATCAAACAATTCTTCATCAATGGAACATTGGCGTAGGCGATGGTATTTTTTGCCAAGATCATCAAGCAAATCTGTTATATTTTTTTCGGCTCTTTGCATAGCCTCGAGACGGCTGGCATTTTCACTGGCTAATGATTCTACACAAGCTTTAAAAAGAGACGCAAAAAGATATCCGTTAATCAGTGCAACAAGCGTAGGCTTTACTCCTCCTGCAATTTGCGGTGGTAATTTTGTGGGCCATGGAATTTGCTGTAATGTTTCCATCCATTTTTCATCTAATGGTAAAAATCGTTGCATTATAGGTGTATAACCGGAGCCTGCTTTAGGTTGGTTGTGAAAAATATAAAAAGAACTGACTAAATCTTTTTCCTGATACTCCTGACTCTTACTCAAAAGACCCTTAACCAATGGTGTAACGGCACTAATAGCATTTGGTACAGGATATAATTTTGATGTATTAAATCCTTCATCCGATAAAAGCAACTGAACCCTTTCGCCTACTGCCCAAATTTCTTTTTTTCCTGGCAATGCTTTGAGGGATGTCGATACAAAATTTGCCATCGAATCATTGAACTTGGCAACAAGCCCCTGATCCGATCCGAATACGATCGCACATATTACTTCTTGCTGTTTGTTTTTTAATGTGGCTTTGTCATTGATTGCTGTAATTTTTTCTGCTTTGAAATAAGCAACGATTCCTAAAGCAATGGTGTGAAAATAATCGGCAAGCGAATTTACTGCCGTTTCGTATTGCACAATGTTAGATGCTGCCATCGCTTTCATTGCAATTACAACAGATTTTAGATCTTTTGCACCTTCTGTTTTGCTTCTTAAATTTTCTAAAGTATCCATTACTTTATGTTTTGATTTGCCTTGTCTTGATCCTTGTTTTCTTCTGATTTTTGGTTTTCCTGATCTTCATCTGACTTTGATTTATCCAGAAATGGTTGCAATATCGTTTTGGCAATTTTTAAAATAGCAGTACTATCTTCGTCACTCAATTTTTCATTTGAAAATAATCGCTCAATTATTTCATTTGGAAAATTGTTGAAATTTTCAGTTAATGCATTTTGTGCTTCCTGAATTTTTTCAAGTGGAATTGTATCCATCAAACCATTTTTCAATGAAAGCAAGATCACAATCTGTTCTGAAACTGGCATCTGCTGCAGTTCTGGCTGTTTCAAACATTCGCGTATGCGTTTACCATGCTCAATGGTGTTTTTTGTACTTTCATCAAGCCTTGTTCCAAAACGTGCAAAGGTTTCTAGTTCTTCAAATTGTGCAAACTCTAGTTTCAAATTGGCTATGGAACGATAAGCTGGCAATTGCGCTTTATCCCCAACACGAGACACCGATTTACCAACGTCGACTGCAGGCAAAATACCCAATTCAAAAAGCTTGGGAGACAAATAAATTTGCCCATCCGTAATGGAAATTAAATTCGTAGGAATGTAGGCTGAAATGTTTTGCGCTTCCGTTTCAATAATTGGCAAAGCGGTTAATGATCCTCCTTTCAGTTGATCGCTTAAATGCGTTGATCGCTCTAATAATCTAGAATGGATATAAAAAATATCACCAGGAAATGCTTCACGTCCGGGTGGTCTTCTGAGCAGTAATGAAATTTCCCTATACGAACGAGCGTGATGAGTAAGATCATCATAAACAATTAATACATCTCGTCCCTGTTCCATAAAATACTCTGCTATACTAGTAGCCGCATAAGGTGCAATGTATTCTAAGCCAGGGGCGTTATTTCCTTCTGCCACAACAACAATCGTATAGTTCATAGCACCTTTTTCTCTAAGGCTAGCAATCACTTTCGCAACTGCAGAAGCACGTTGTCCGATAGCACAATAGATACATAAAACGTCTTTATCTTTTTGATTCAGAATAGTGTCAATTGCAATAGTCGTTTTGCCCGTCTGGCGATCACCAACAATTAATTCACGCTGACCGCGTCCGATAGGAATCAATGCATCAATCACTTTAATACCTGTTTGCAAAGGAACCGATACCGGACTTCTATCCATAATTGCGTGAGCTGGTCGTTCTATAGGCAATCGCTCTTTATGAACAATCGGCCCTTTGTCATCAATTGGTCGTCCTAGTGGGTTAACGACTCTTCCAATTAAGGAATTACCAACAGGAACGTCCATAACTCTGCCTGTTCGTTTTACTTCGTCTCCAGCTTTAAGCAATGAATCTTTTCCTAAAAGGATTACACTAATTTCATCTTGATCTATGTTATAAGCAATGCCAAAAATACCATTTGGAAATTCCAGTAGTTCTTCAAAACCTGCTCCAGGAAGTCCAGAAACTGTAGCGATTCCTGTTGATACACTGGTAACCAAACCCACTTCAATGGGTTTCATCGAAAAATGATAGTCTGCTATTCCTTTATCGAATTGACTTAACACTTTGTCTACCGTATTATCTGAATCAATTACTGCCATATTATTTTTTTTCTAGTTCTGGCTTTTCTTTTTCTTCGATAGTTTCGGAAATATTTTTTTCTAATGAATTGAGGTATTCTAAAAAACTCCAAGCTACCTTGTACCCATTAGTTGAAAGTTCGATGCCGTTTATTATTTCTGGCGTAATTTTAAATTGTAATCTTGCTTCTGTATCAAGTATTTCGTGTACGCTAACATTAATTTTCTTTTGCTGTTTTGTAGAAAGTTCAAATGCGCTTCTTACTACAATTACATTTGACTTGGATTTGAAAGCATCAATAAATTGTTTCTTCTCTTCCTTCTTTAATTTTTTTAAACGTTTGATAAAACTGTTTACAGATTCCTTTTCCAAATTGACAGAAGCAATATCTGTAAGTGCTTTTCTTGTGATCGCAAAAACCTGTTGTTGCGTTTTTTTAGCTATTTCTGCGTTGTCATTTAGTTGATTTTCTTTCGATACTTTTTCCATATTGGTACGCAATGTGTTCGCTTCTACTTTTGCTTTTTCTATCAATTTTCGTTTTTCTGTATCAGCATCAACAACAGCTTTATCCATTAATACTTTTTTTTGTCCGTCAAAATCTTCGTTTTTCTTTTTGAAATCATCTTGTTCTTTTTCAGCTGTTGCTTTTTTATCGGCTGCATCTTGCAATTGATCAGTGATTTTTTTCTCCCGTTCATTAACCGCATCGAGTATTGGCTTGTAAAGAAATTTCTTTAGCAACCACACCAAAATAAGGAAATTAATAACCTGCGCTATTACGGTGAACCAGTTAATTTTCATATCAGAATTATTTTGCGATGATGTGATTCCAGAAAGGATTAGCGAAAATAAGTATCATTGAAACCACAAAACAATATATTGCTGTTGACTCGATCATGGCCAGTCCTACAAATAATGTTCTTGTAATAGTTGGCGCAGCGTCAGGCTGTTGCGCAATTGAACTTAAAGCCGATGCTACTGATTTACCTTCGCCGATCGCGGGCATCATACAACCGATGCCAGTTGTGAGTCCTGCAGTTACAATTGATGCTACTGCAATAAGAGTTGTACTATCCATTTTTTTTTATTTATTATTTGTTACTAAATCTGTTTTGTCTGTTTTTTTTGCATCATGCACTGCTGCGGTTATGTAAACGGTTGCCAATATGCTGAAAATATAGGCCTGCACCATTCCTGTAAGTAACCCAAGCGCATTCATAATTACAGGGAAAATAAAGGGTGATATGCTTAATAAAATAGCTACGATCATTCCTCCGCTCATGATATTACCAAATAGCCTTACGGCCAATGCCAATGTTCTTGAAACTTCGCTAATAATATTAAAAGGCAGCATGATAAATGTTGGTTTTAAATAAGATTTTAGGTAACCAGGCAAACCACTTTTTTCAATTCCAAAAAAAGGAACGGCAATGAATACGCAAAGTGCCAAAGCTGTTGTTGTAGATAATGAGGCAGTTGGAGGTGTGTATCCTGGAAAAATAATGCAGAGATTAGCCATGCCGATAAATAAGAATAAGGTTCCAATAAAGCCAATGTATTGTTCGGGATGATTTAGTCCGACATCTTTAATTTGATCGTTAATTCCTGTTACAATCATTTCAAGAATACATTGCCAGCGTGAAATGGTATTATCAGTTTTCAGTTTTCGAGTTACCAACATTGCTGATACCACTAGTACAATCATCAAAACCCATGTAGTAACAAGGGTAAGATTGATAGTTATAAACCCATTTTGCCAGAAAATTGTTTCGTCGGGGCTAAGTTCCATGATTAACCTCCTTATCTAATAGTATTTTATTGTCATCAATTAATTTTGTATAATGAATAACAAAAAAGCGCCCCACCATAAAACCGAATAGGCATGCAATTAGGTTTTTCCAATCGTCTAATCCAATAAAATAAAATCCAACTAAAACAATTCCTATTCTAAAAATAAAACTACTTATCATCAGCATGGCAGTCATTTCTGATGTGAGTAATTTTTTTACTGTAAACCAAAGTCCGCCGAAAAATAGTATGCTCAGTAGCAACCCAACTATAAATGGCACTATCATATTTGAAATATTAATCATTGTTTTCTTCTTTATCGTTATGCATTTCTTTATTTTCTTTTTCTACCCAATACCAAGCGATGATACAGCCAGTAATAATACCAACAAACAATAAACTCAATGTCCATGAAAATGATTGTGGTTGTTTTTTATCCAACCAAACTCCCAATGCAGCACCCAATAAAGAGGGAACTACTACAGACCACCCTACCATTCCCATCATTCCTAATCCAAACCAGACGGTGTTTTTATTCTTGAGAGCTTTTAATTTTCGTTTTTCTTTCTTAGAAACTTCGTCACTAAAAAAAATATTTTCTTTATTATTGAATTTAGATTCCATTGCTAATGATTCGTAAGTTTATCTAAACTGTAAACAAATCCTCTTTCTAATTTTGCGATAACGGTAGTTGCTTGTTTTTGATTTTCATCTACTGAGTTAAAATCCTTTTTTATCAGATCACCCAACTTGCCTAAATCTGCTCCGCCAACCGCATTACGTACCGATATTAATACATCTCTCCCCGCTTTTATCATTACGCCATTATCAACAGCTATGTAATGCAAAACTCCCTCTGTTTCATAAGTAAATATTCCAGGTACTAATGCAGCCACACAATCAAGTCGCTGTGGCAATAAACCAAAAGAACCTTGACTTGTTTCCATCACAATACTGCTTACATTTTTTATTTCTGCAAACACTTTATAAGGAAGGAGGATTTTAAGACTCATTACTATATTTTCCATGACGTTTTATTTAGCTACTTCTTTTTCCTTATTTGTCTCACTATTCTTAGGCTCATTTTTTTTATCTTGCTTTTCATCGGGATTTGTATTCCCACTATTTATTTTCTTCACTTCATCTATCGTTCCAATCATATAGAAAGCACTTTCAGGGTAATCTTTAAATTCGTCCGCAAGTATTCTTTCGCATCCATCCAATGCATCTTTCAAACTAACCTGTTGTCCTTTGATTCCGCTGAATTGTTCGGTTGCAAAAAAGGGTTGTGTAAGAAATCGTTCAATGCGCCTTGCTCGGTTGACTACATTGCGATCCTCCACCGACAATTGTTCCATTCCAAGCATGGAAATAATATCTTTTAAATCTTCATACTGTGCCAATGTCGCTCTAATCCTCTGATATAGATCATAATGTCTTTGCCCGATAATTCCCGGGGTTGTCATTTTTGAATTGGATTGCAACAAATCAATTGATGGATACAAACCTTCACTCGCTTTTTTTCGAGACAGCGCAATAGATGCAGAAAGATGAGAGAAAGTATGAACAGCGGCAGGATCTGTTAAATCATCTGCAGGCACATAAACTGCTTGTATTGAAGTGATGGCACCAGTATCAGTATAGGCAATACGTTCTTCTAATTCAGATAATTCTGTACCCATAGTTGGTTGATAACCAAGTCGTGAAGGCATTTGTCCCATCAGTCCGGAAACTTCCATGCCCGCTTGTATAAAGCGAAAAATATTATCAATCAGTAACAATACGTCTCGGTGCTCATCATCTCGAAAATATTCCGCCATTGTTAGTGCAGCGTGTCCCACACGAAAACGAGCACCCGGTGGTTCATTCATTTGCCCGAACAATAGTACCATATCTTTCAATAGATCAGCATCCTTCATTGCATTGTATAATTCATTTCCTTCACGGCAACGTTCCCCTATTCCGCAAAACATGCTTACGCCCTTATTTTTCCCTACCATATTATGAATCATCTCTGTCAACAATACCGTTTTGCCTACGCCTGCTCCACCAAATAATCCTGCTTTTCCACCACGTTCCAATGGTATCAATACGTCTATGGCTTTAATTCCTGTTTCAAAAACTTGAGATTTTACAGCTCTTTTAGATAATTTGGGTGGAGATTGATGCACATTTCGCCGTTCGCCTTTTGGTAATTGATCGAGATGATCAATTGTATTTCCGAAAACATCAAACATTCTGCCCAATATGTTTTTGCCAACAGGTACAGTAAGTTCTTGTCCATCCGTTTCTACTATCATTCCTCTTGCTAGTCCTTGTGTTGGATTTAATGCAATTCCACGTACACTTTTATCATCTAATTGAGCTAATACCTCGATAGAAACTTGATTATCTTTTCCTGTGTGGAGTAAAGTATAAATTGGCGGAAGATTATTTTCAAACCTTACATCTACTACGCTACCTCGCACAGAAATGATTTTTCCGTAATTAACTGCTGTACTATCTGTCAAGTTACTAATCATGATTTTATATTACTCTTATATTCAGTGTCGTGCATAATCCATAATTTAACATAACAAATAAAAAATAGAACGGCTGATAAAATTACTATTCCGAGAATTATTATTACTTAGGACAAATTATATAAAATTTAAAATGCCAAAATATCAGTTTAAAGAAAAATAATATTATGTTTTCTATGATTTAGAAATAAACTTACTGCTGTTGCAATAAAGATTAAAAAAAAATACTTTTTATGTTTTTTTGCTAATTTTAAGTACACGAAAGTTATGGGAATTAAATGCAAAAAAGTTGTATAATTAATTTTTAAAGTAGTACAATTCACTTATGTTTGGATAAGTTGTAATTTAAATTCATATTTTACTTTCTCGCAATTTTCTGATAAACAAAAAAACTGCAAAATTAGAATTTATAGGTTTTTTAAAAAGTGTAATTTTTTTTCTATTTTCAAGCTTAATTGCGATCAATACAGATTTTAGAAGCTCGAAGCTTTCCATTTAGAAGTATAAAAAAGACTAATTATTCCAAATAAATGTGTAGTATTATCTATAAAATTATTTTCAACTTTATCATATAAATTTTGATTATTGTATTTAAATTGCTGTAGTTGACTCTTAAAGAAAGTGTTTAATAAAGAGTACGGTATGCTTGAAATAATAAATACGTTTCTTCAAAATAAATTAGGAAATTTTCGTTTTTTTAGAAAGTATATCGTTTGAAGGTTAAAATTATAATTTTTTAAATATAGCGCAAAAAAAAACTTCTCAATTTCTTGAGAAGTTTTGTGGGCGATGAGGGGTTCGAACCCCCGACCCCCTCGGTGTAAACGAGGTGCTCTGAACCAGCTGAGCTAATCGCCCTAATGTGAGTGCAAATATACAATTAGAATTTAAATTTACAAGTAAATGTTATAAAAAAACAGTAATTAGATACTAAAAACTTTCTATGCGATAGGAAATATTTGATAACTAGGCTATTGAACAGTAGCCTCAATTTATCTTTTATAGAACTAGATTTTAGTATTAGGATGTATAAATGCAATGTAATTATAGGTATAGAAAAATCAGTTTAATTTTCTATACAAAAATAGCTTTGATATTGATGTTCTGCAATGTTTGGAATCATTTATACAAAATTTTACTAACTGATAAAATTATGTTAAAATAGCTACTAAAATGTTTTAACACTAAATTAACGTCTTTTATCTGTCAGAATATTTTGTTTGTAATGTTTAAATCACATACCTTTGCAAAAAATAAACAAACTTTAAAATTTAAACATGAAAAAATTAATTTTCTTATTCGCAGCAACAGTTTTATCTTTAACTTCTTGTTCTAAAGATGATGACAACAATGGTAATGGAAACGGAACTGGAACAGAAACTGGGACACCTCCAGCTGGAACAAAATTAACAAAGTCAATAGTGACAACTGCATTGCCATCGGGTACTATTTCTAAAGTAAATTACACTTTTGATGGTACTAAAGTAGCAACAGTCTCTTCAAGTAACACTAGTAAAACAGTTTATACTTATAAAGACAATGTTTTATCAAAAACAGAAGCACAAGAAAATG
Organism: Flavobacteriales bacterium; assembly: GCA_038241955.1. GTDB lineage: Bacteria > Bacteroidota > Bacteroidia > Flavobacteriales > Flavobacteriaceae > Flavobacterium. The sequence goes on from JBBSSR010000019.1 coordinate 43,661, forward strand.
ATGCTACAATATCATATGTTGTATATACTTTTGACAAAGACATTAAAAATGAAACTTCATTTAAAAAAGTTGCTAATAAAGCGGATGAAAAAACTCAATCAGTAGATTACACTTATGATGAAGCTGCTAAAACGCAAACTGCTACTACAACTACATATGCTGATGGTATTGCAACTTTAAGCAAAACAGTTATTGTAAATACTTATGATGGAAAAAATCTAGTTAAAACGACTACAACTAATACAGTTAGCGATAAAACATATACTGTAACTACTATATTATATAAATATGATGACAAAAATAATCCTATGGTTAATGTAACTGGAAGACCAGCAAGTATTGTAAAAGGTTCAAACAATTACACTGTAGTAGATACTACTGTTGTTGTTACAACTGAAGGTGTTGCTGCTACTCCTGAAGCTACACAATCTACTTATTCTTACGATTATGATGGAGCAGGATTCCCAACTTTAGTTAAATTTGTTACAGGTGGAAAATTAACTACTTCAGCTGAATACAATTATTTTAATTAATTGAATTAGTAATCAATTTTAAAGGTCTAATGTCTTAAATGATATTAGGCCTTTTTTTTATGCTGTATTTAAAAAAAAAAAAACTCATTTCAGTTGTTGAGTTCAAAAACTATACTTCTTTGTCTATTTCTACAAATATGTAATCTATGAAAGTTTTTTATAATTCTTTGTAAAAGTGACTTATAATACCCTTTATAAATTTGACTCCTATTTATTGTTTTTTAAATAAAATAGATTTTAAATAAATATCATTAAACCAAAGCCCAAAATTAGATGCTGCTTCTTCTTTTAAAAATTATGTAACTGTGATTATTACACAAGGAATGCACTGAAATCTTTGTTATAAATTAGTTATAACGCTACATTTGTATCATAAACATCTACTAAATGGCTCGATTTAAAGAAAACGATTTACCAAAATCAAAAATTACTGCGACATCACTCAATAAGGCAATTCTAATTTTTAAATATGCTGGACCGCATAAATGGAAGTTTTACGTTGGCTTAATTTTTCTTTTATTTACAGGAGCTACTGCTCTTGCTTTCCCAAAACTAATGGGTTTATTAATTGACTGCGTCAAAAATAAAGATAACTCTCAGGCCAACACCATTGCATTAAGCTTAATTGTTATACTCTCTTTGCAGTCAGTTTTTTCGTTTTTTAGATTATCATTATTCATCAATTTTACCGAGAATACATTAGCAAACCTACGATTAGCTTTGTACAGTAATCTAGTAAAATTACCAATGACTTTCTTCTCTCATAAACGGGTTGGAGAACTTAACAGCAGAATAAGCTCCGATATTACTCAAATACAGGATACTTTAACGTCTACAATTGCTGAGTTTTTGAGGCAATTTATTTTAATTATTGGAGGCGTAATTTTATTGGCCAACGAAAGTTTGAAATTAACGTTACTTATGTTATCTGTGGTTCCATTAGTTGCTGTTGCCGCTGTTATTTTTGGTCGTTTTATTCGGAAATATTCTAAAAAAGTACAAGATCAAGTTGCCGAAAGCCAAGTAATTGTAGAAGAAACGATGCAAGGAATTAGTATTGTTAAGGCTTTCGCCAATGAATGGTACGAGATTGCCCGGTACAAAGGTAAAATAAGTGAAGTTGTAAAAATTGGAATTAAAGGCGGGAAATACCGTGGCTATTTTGCCTCATTTATCATATTTTGTTTGTTTGGTGCTATTGTTGCCGTAGTTTGGTTTGGTGTGCGGTTGAGTATTAGCGGAGAAATGAGCGTGGGACAACTAATATCATTCGTATTATATTCTACTTTTGTTGGTGCTTCTTTTGGAGGAATAGCGGAACTTTATGCTCAAATTCAAAAAGCTATTGGCGCAACGGAAAGAATCTTTGAATTATTAGAGGAAGTTCCTGAAAAAATAACTTCAGACGATCATGTTCCAGCAGTTCATAAAATTAAGGGAGACGTAACTTTTAAAAATGTTGCTTTTAGCTATCCATCTAGAAAAGAAATTAAAGTTTTAAAAGACATTAATTTTACCGTCAATTTTGGTCAGAAGATTGCCATTGTAGGACCAAGTGGAATGGGAAAATCCACTATTGCCTCTCTATTATTGCGCTTTTATGATATTGACGCTGGAGAAATTTTAATTGATGGTAAAAACATCTACGATTTTGATTTGCAAAACCTAAGAGGAAATATGAGTATTGTTCCGCAAGACGTAATTTTATTTGGGGGGACAATTAAAGAAAACATTGCTTACGGTAAACCCGATGCCTCGGTCGAGGAAATTAACCTCGCGGCCATACAAGCGAATGCCTATGATTTTATCGAAAGTTTTCCTGAAAAATTTGAAACCATAGTAGGAGAAAGAGGTATAAAATTATCTGGAGGACAAAGACAACGAATTGCCATAGCTCGCGCTTTATTAAAAAATCCGAGTATATTGATTCTTGACGAAGCAACATCATCATTAGACAGTGAAAGTGAAAAATTAGTTCAAGAGGCATTAGAAATTTTGATGGAAGGAAGAACTAGCATAATTATTGCTCACCGTCTTTCTACCATTCGCAGTGCCGATCAGATTTTAGTACTTGATGGTGGAAAAATAAGTGAACAAGGAACGCATCAAGAATTGATAACTTTGGAAAACGGAATTTATAAAAACTTAAGTAATTTGCAATTTAGCAACTCATAAAAACTTCTGTTTCTGGATTATTTAATATACTATAAAATTTAAGAGTAAAAAGAAAAATCGATTTGCTGTTGCAAATCGATTTTTTTTTACTCAGAACTGAAGTCTATACCTTCCCTTTTCTTCTATTGCGTTCTGCTTTTATCATAGAAAGTTCACGACTAGTCTGACCAGCTACAGAGGTATTTTCTTCTGCACGACGAATCAAGTAAGGCATCACGTCCTTTACAGGTCCAAATGGTAAATATTTAGCAATATTATACCCATTTTCCGCCAAGTTATAACTAATATTATCACTCATACCATACAATTGTCCAAACCAAACACGATCATCTTTCGACTCAATTGTTTTAGTTTTCAACAATTCCATTAACTTATAGGTGCTAAGTTCGTTGTGTGTGCCTGCGAAAACTGACATTTTATCTAAATGTTCTGTCATATATACTACGGCAGCATCATAATTTATATCTGTTGCTTCTTTTGTCGCACATATTGGTGTAGGATAACCTTTTTCCTCGGCACGCAAATTTTCTTTTTCCATATAGGCACCGCGAACCAATTTCATCCCGATATAAAATCCTTCGGCTTTGGCTTGCTCGTGTAAATTTTTCAAATAGTCCAAGCGGTCCCAACGATACATTTGCAATGTATTAAAGATAATAGCTCTGTCTTTATTATATTTTCGCATCATTTCGGTTACCAAATCATCGGCTGCATCTTGCATCCAACTTTCTTCGGCATCTATAAGTAAAGCGACATTTTTAGTATAAGCTTCACTGCACACAAGCTCAAAACGCTCCACTACCCTACTCCATTCAATTTGTTCTGCAGCAGTTAGTGTTTGCTTCTCTCCTACTTTTTCATATAATTCAAAACGTCCTAATCCTGTTGGCTTAAATACAGCAAATGGAATAGCATCGCGTTCTTTTGCAAATTCAATTGTTTTTAGGGTCATTTTGAGCGCTGCGTCAAATTGCTCTTCTTCTTCTTTTCCTTCTACAGAATAATCCAAAACGGAGGAGACTCCTTTGGTAAACATTTTATCTACTACAGAAAGACAATCGTTTTCGTTTACACCACCACAAAAGTGATCAAAAACCGTAGCACGAATTAAACTCTCTACAGGAAGATTTGCTTTTAAAGCAAAATTGGTTACCGCAGTTCCTATTCGCACTAAAGGTTGATTATTTATTAATTTAAAAAGGAAATAAGCTCTGTCCAATTCGGTATCGCTTTTTAAAGAAAATGCCACTTGTGTATTATTGAATATATTATCCATTTTTTGTTATATTTTTTTATGCAAATATAAAGACAGTATCACTAATATTTGGCAAAAATTACTTTATTTTGCGGTTTCAATTAAATTAAAAACATGCAATCTATTCAAGCAAATAATTATCCTGTAAGTTTCAATGAAAATGGATATCAAACACTAAATCAACATTTAAAAGATACGAAATACTCGAACCTTTTTATTATTGTAGATAGCAATACAAATGATTTTTGTTTGCCTACGTTTTTACCATTACTTGAAACTGATTTAACTGTTGAAATAATCGAATTTGAAGCTGGAGAATCTACCAAGAATATAGAAACCTGTGTACAAATATGGAATGTACTAACAGAACTTGGTGCCGATAGAAAAACACTAATTATCAATCTTGGCGGAGGTGTTGTAACCGATTTGGGTGGATTTGTAGCTTCAACTTTCAAGAGAGGAGTTGATTTCATTCATGTCCCAACGACATTATTATCTATGGTTGATGCTTCCGTAGGTGGTAAAAATGGCGTAGACCTTGGAAATTTAAAAAATCAGATTGGCGTTATTAATACTCCAAAAATGGTATTGATAGATACAAACTATTTAGAAACGCTTCCGCAAAATGAAATGCGTTCAGGACTTTCAGAAATATTGAAACATGGATTAATTTTTGACAAAAAGTATTGGGAACAATTTCTAGATCTAAAAGCTATTGATTTTGCCGATTTTGATCAAATTATTTATAGATCTGTTGAAATTAAAAATGAAATTGTAACACAAGATCCCAGCGAGAAAAATATTAGAAAATCTTTAAATTTCGGACATACATTAGGACATGCGATTGAGAGTTATTTTTTGGAAAACGAAAATAAAACTACTTTGCTTCATGGAGAAGCAATTGCCGTGGGAATGATATTAGAAAGTTATATTTCACTGCATAAAAATTTAATAAATCAAGACGAATACAATCAGATAAAAGAGACTTTAAAATCAATTTATGACGATATTGTTTTTGAAGAAAATGATATTGATCCCATACTAGAATTGCTGATTCATGACAAAAAAAATGAATACGGAACCATTCAATTTGCGTTAATTGAAGGTATCGGGAAAATAAAAATAAATCAATTAGTTGAGAACGAATTAATTCTAGCGGCTTTTCAGGATTATAAATCTTAATTAATTTTTAGCATAAACGATTGCTTTGCGTATATAATATTTTTTACATTTGTCCCGATGAATAAAACTCAAAATAGGAAAAATTTCTCTTTCAATAAATGTCAAATCGATAGTTCTTTTTTAAGACTACTGAAGCGTTTTTATGGTATTAAAGAAAATTTTAGCTTTGATGTTTTTCAATACTTTAAAGCCGATTACGAAAAACTACAGATTATATACGCAAATATTAGGGTTTGAATTTTAATTAATTCTATATAAAAGTTCAATTAATATAAAAACATCAAAACTCAATGAATACAAAATATTCCGATTTAATTAATCAAACGTATTACTTTCCTCAAGAAGAATTCAAATTAAACAAAGATAATCTTCAGTTTCACAATATCGATTTAATGAAACTAGTCGAAACGTACGGAACTCCATTAAAATTCACTTACTTACCCCAAATTTCAAACAACATTAACAAAGCCAAAGCATGGTTTCGTAAATCGATGGAGAAAAATAAATATGAGGCAAAATATTTTTATTGTTATTGTACAAAAAGCTCTCACTTTGAGTATGTGATGAATGAAGCTTTTAAAAACAATATTCATATAGAGACCTCTTCGGCTTTTGATATTAACATTGTCGAAAATTTATTATCGAAAGGAAAGATCAACAAAAGTACCTATATAATATGTAATGGTTTTAAAAGAGATCAATATATAGAAAATATTGCACGTTTAATAAATAACGGTCATAAAAATACGGTTCCAATTATTGATAATTTCGAAGAATTAGATTTATTACAAGGACAAATCAATGGTAAATTTAAAATTGGAATTAGAATTGCGGCCGAAGAAGAGCCAAAATTTGAATTTTACACCTCTCGTTTAGGAATTGGTTATAAAAATATTGTTCCTTTTTATAAAAAGCAAATTCAAGAAAATAAAAATTTGGAACTTAAAATGTTGCACTTTTTTATTAATACAGGAATCAATGATACGGCGTATTACTGGAACGAATTAGTAAAATGTATTAAAGTATATGTTGCATTAAAAAAAGAATGTCCTACATTAGACGGTCTAAATGTTGGCGGTGGATTTCCTATAAAAAATTCATTAGCATTTGAATATGATTACCAATACATGATTGATGAAATTATCAATCAAATTAAAATTGCTTGTGATGAAGCAGAAGTAGATGTACCAAACATTTTTACAGAATTTGGTTCGTTTACTGTTGGAGAAAGTGGCGGTGCCATTTATCAAATTTTGTATCAAAAACAACAAAATGACAGAGAGAAATGGAACATGATTGATTCCTCTTTTATCACAACTTTACCTGATACTTGGGCGATAAACAAACGTTTCATTATGTTGGCAATCAACCGCTGGAATGATACATACGAAAGGGTTTTACTTGGTGGGATGACTTGTGATAGTGATGATTATTACAATTCAGAGCAAAACATGAATGCCATTTACCTACCAAAATACAATAAAGAAAAACCTTTATATATAGGTTTTTTCAATACTGGCGCTTATCAAGAAACCATTGGTGGATATGGCGGATTACATCACTGTTTGATTCCACAGCCAAAACACATCTTAATAGACAGAGATGAAAATGGAATTTTAGCTACTGAAGTTTTCTCAGAGCAACAAACTGCAGAAGATGTACTAAAGATTTTAGGTTACGATAAAAATGAATAAATTTTTATCTTTTAGGATTTTGATATTTATAAAATGCTTTTATTTGTAAATCAAAGTTCCGTTAGCCTTTTAAACATTAAATAAAAAAAATAAAAAATAAAATGAGTAAAGGACCAATCAGTCAGTTTATTGAAAAGAACTATTTACATTTTAATGCAGCTGCTTTAGTAGATGCTGCAAAAGGATATGAAGAACATTTGCTAGATAATGGTAAAATGATGATCACACTTGGTGGTGCAATGAGCACCGCTGAACTTGGAAAATCATTGGCAGAAATGATACGTCAGGATAAAGTACATATCATTTCATGCACTGGTGCTAATCTTGAAGAAGATATCATGAACTTAGTGGCTCATAACTCATATAAGAGGATTCCAAATTACAGAGATTTAACACCTCAAGAAGAACGTGATTTGCTAGACAACCATTTTAATCGTGTAACAGATACTTGTATACCTGAAGAAGAAGCTTTTAGAAGATTACAATCACATTTATATGATATTTGGAATAAAGCAGATAAATCTGGTGAAAGATATTTCCCTCATGAATTTATGTTTCAAATGATTAATTCAGGAGTTTTAAAACAATATTACGAAATTGATCCTAAAGATTCATGGATGGTTGCTGCGGCAGAGAAAAATTTACCAATTGTTGTTCCAGGTTGGGAAGATAGTACAATGGGAAATATTTTTGCTTCTTACTGTATAAAAGGTGAATTTAAACCAACTACTACCAAAAGTGGAATTGAATACATGATGTGGTTAGCGGATTGGTATCCAAAAAATTGTTCTGGTAAAGGAATTGGCTTCTTTCAAATTGGTGGTGGAATTGCTGGTGATTTCCCTATTTGCGTTGTTCCAATGTTAGAACAAGACATGGAAATGCATGAAATACCGTTTTGGAGCTATTTCTGCCAAATATCTGATTCAACTACAAGTTACGGATCCTATTCGGGTGCTGTTCCAAACGAGAAAATTACTTGGGGTAAATTAGATATTGATACTCCAAAATTTATAATAGAATCTGATGCTACAATAGTAGCACCATTAATTTTTGCTTATTTGTTAGATTTATAATACTTAATTATGAAAAGAGTAATAGTTGATTACGCAAAACTGACCAAAGAAATTTTGAACCTTTTGGTAGACAAATTTCCTGACGGATATGATGACTCAGATATTATCCGTTTTAGAAATGCTAAAAATGAATTGATAGAAGCTGTAGAAGTTCGCACGGAAGACACCATATATTTAGTAAAAGTTAGCACTAAACTTGCAGATCGAATTGGCAATTTTGATGAAGATGATGAAATTGATGAAGTTGAAGAACCAATCAGCGGTTTAGAACTTGATGAAGTTGACACTGATGACGATGATGAAGATGATGATGACAACGACAAACCAGATAACGATAGTGATGACGAAGATGATGATGGTGATGACAAAGATATTGCAGACGAAGATGATGATGAGGACGATGAATATTAATTGAAATTTTTATATAAAATAAAAAAAGGAACTCTAATCGAGTTCCTTTTTTTATTAAATTTATAACTTAAATTATACGCCAAAATGACAACAGAAACTCTACACGCCAAACTTAAAGAGAATTTTGGGTTTGAAAAATTCAGACCTAATCAGGAAGATATTATCAACTGCATTCTTTCCGGACAAGATACATTGGCTATCATGCCAACGGGAGGCGGAAAATCGATTTGCTTTCAATTACCAGCATTAGTATTACCTGGAATTACTATTGTTATCTCACCACTTATTGCGTTAATGAAAGATCAAGTTGATAGCTTGAAAGCTAATGGAATAGCTGCTTGTTTTATTAATAGCAGCCAACCTACCGACGAACAGCAACTGCATATTCAGAACATTATTGATCAAAAAGTCAAACTTGTTTATGTAGCTCCAGAAAGTTTATCCTATCTTGAAAATGTATTTAATCAAGTTAAAGTCAGCTTAATTGCTATCGATGAGGCACATTGTATTTCGGCTTGGGGACATGATTTTCGGCCAGCCTATACCAATTTAGGATATCTAAAAAATCGTTTTGCCTCTACTCCTATCCTTGCATTGACTGCAACTGCAGATAAAGCTACTCGAACAGATATTACAAATCAATTAAATTTAGTAAACCCAAAAACTTTCGTAGCCTCTTTCGATAGAAAAAACTTAAGCTTAGAAGTTCGTCCTGCCTTAGATAGAGTAAAACAGATTATTGATTTTATAAAAAGCAAACCCCGCGAATGTGGAATCGTATATTGCTTAAGTAGAAAAACTACGGAAGAACTAGCTGAAAAATTACAAAAAATAGGCATAAATGCCAAAGCTTATCACGCGGGTTTAGACAATAAAATACGGTCTAAAACACAGGATGAATTTATAAATGATGATTGTCAGGTAGTTTGTGCTACGATTGCTTTCGGGATGGGAATTGATAAATCTAATGTCCGTTGGGTAATTCATTATAATTTGCCAAAAAACATTGAAGGCTATTATCAAGAAATTGGTCGTGCTGGCCGTGATGGACTTCCTTCTGAAACTGTTTTGTTCGAAAGTTACGGTGATATGATTCAGTTACAGAAATTTGCCTCCGAAGGTTTGAATGCTGAAGTACAACTTGCCAAACTCGAAAGAATGAAGCAATATGCCGATGCTTTAAGTTGTCGCAGAAAAATTTTGCTTTCTTATTTTGGAGAATTAGTTACAGAAAATTGCGGAAACTGTGATATTTGCAAAAATCCTCCATCATTTATTGATGGAACAATAATTGCTCAAAAAGCGTTGTCAGCGATTATGCGTTTACAAGAATCAGAAGCTATGCCTGTAATTATTGATTTTCTAAGAGGTTCTAAAAATGCTTCGATCTATGACAAAGGATATCAAAATTTAAAAACCTATAGCGTTGGCGCAGATATCTCGTGGTTTGATTGGAATCAATATATTATTCAATTAATCAATTTAGGATATTGTGAAATTGCCTTTCATCAACAAAATAAAATAAAATTGACTTCTTTCGCCAGAAGAGTATTATTCGATGGGGAAAAAGTACAATTGACAACGGTACAAAAAAAGAACCAAGAAACTATTGAATTAAAAGAAAGAAAAACAAAAACGAGTTCCAATTCACTTTTTGAGTTCTTAAGAAAACTTCGTGCAGAAATTGCAAAAGAGGAAGAAGTTCCGGCATACATTATTTTTAATGATGCAACGTTAAAACAATTAGAAATTCAAAGACCAATGAGCGACGATGAATTTTTGAGTATTGATGGAGTCGGAAAAGCGAAACTAGAGAAATATGGAGACGTTTTTATGAAAGCCATAATAGAGTTTCAAAAAATAAAAAGAGAACGAAGTAAAAAAGAAAGTAGTACCTACAAAGAGACTTTAGAATTATTTACTAGTGGTTTGTCTGCAGAAGAAATAGCAATAAGGAGAAAATTGGGAGTACCTACGATAATTTCGCATTTAGCGAAACTGTACAATGATGGTCATCCAATCAATTGGACTGTTTATATAAGTGATGCTGAAATTACGAAAATTGCAAAAGCAAAAACTGAATTAGAATCTCCAACAACGTTAAAGCCGTATTTTGACTTTTTTAAGGAAACGATCTCATATGATAAAATTAGAATTGGCTTGACCATTATTGAAAAAGAAAATGTATCCGTTTAATTCATGCAAATAAATTCATTTCCCTACTTTATCAATCCTGATACCGAAATACTGATTTTGGGAACTATGCCAGGAATATTATCTCTCAAGAAACAGGAATATTATGGACATCCTAGAAATCATTTTTGGAAAATCGTTTATTCTTTATTCAATGCTTTGCCTATAGATGAACACTTTCAGCAAAAAATTAAAATTCTTCAAACAAACAGAATTGGTTTATGGGATGTTTTAGAATATTGTGAAAGAAGAGGAAGTTTAGACGTTCATATAAAAAATCAAAAAGAAAATGATTTTGAAACACTATTTAAAAAATTTCCATCTATAAAAAGAATAGTTTTTAATGGAAAACAAAGTCACGTTTATTTTTTAAAAAAATTCGGACAAATAGAAGGCATTACTTATTATGTAATGCCTTCAACTAGCCCTGCAAATACAATGTCTTTTGAAAATAAGTTAAAAATATGGTCAACTGCTTTCAATTAACTTATAATTACAAATAACGTTCTTGAAATATTCTTTTGTGATGTTTGAGATGCCCAATCATTAAGAAACCTATCGCTCTTACTGAAATTTGATGACCCGAAGCAGTACCAATTCTTGCCAATTGTTCATCTGTTAAACTTTTTAATAGAAGTAGGTTAGACGCTCTAACAGCCGAAAATTCAGTTAGTAACTCCTGAATACTTCTACCATTTGCATTTGTGTTCACTGCATAGTCATTTTCTTCAAAACCAGGTAAAGGAGTCTTGTCATTTCTAGAAATGCGCAATGCGCGATAGCCAAAAATTCTTTCGGTATCAATAATATGCTGAATAATGTCTTTGATTGTCCATTTTCCTTCGGCGTATCGATAATCAAATTTATCCATAGGAATGTTTTGCACAAACTTTATAAAGTCGTGTAAACTAATTTCTAATTCTTCAAATAATTCAACGTTTTCAATAGCTTTAATATAGGTTGCATTGAATTTTGAATATTCGTTAATAGGCAAATCATTTGAATTCATATTATTTTAATTTTAAAAATTAAACAGTATTGGTCTCTTATTATGCTGAATTTCTACTCGCATTTGTATTTCCAAAAAGGGAGCGAGTTACAATCTTCTCGTACACCTTAATTAATTCTACGTCAGGACTTTCTTGCTTGTTGAGTTCATTGATTCTGAGGAGTGCATATTGTTGTATTGTCAACAATGGCAATGCAATACGTTCTCTCTTTTGAATAGAAGCTTTACCATCAGGATAATTTTCCATCAACTCTGTATGACCTGCAATTTTTAGTAACAGCCTTTTAGTTTCTAGAAATTCATCATAAATTATTTGCCAAAAAGCACCAAATTCTGGGTCATTTTTCATGTAAGCTGTTAATGGAAAGAATGATTTAGCCAAAGACATCATACTATTTTCTAATAACGTTTTTACAAATAATGAATGGTTATACAAATTTTGAACCTTATCCCATTGATCGGTTTCTTCAAAATGCTTTAACGCAGAACCTACACCAAAAAATCCGGGCACATTTTGTTTCAACTGACTCCATGAACCCACAAAAGGTATCGCACGCAAATCAGCAAAGTCTAATGAGTCAGATTTGCTTCGTTTTGAAGGACGACTTCCAATATTCGTTTTTGCATAATATTTCAGCGTACTAATTTGCTCTAAATATGGAATAAATTTAGGATGATTTTTAAAATTTAAATATTTAGTATAGCCCAATTCTGCTAATTGATCCAAAATATTTTTATCCTCCTGTGATAAATCATTTTGACCTTTATTAAAAACCTGATTGGCAACACCTGCACTCAAAAGATTCTCTAAATTATAACGACAGGAATCTAGGGTTCCAAAATTTGAACTTATAGTCTGTCCTTGAACGGTGATTTGAATCTCATTATTCTCAATATTTGATCCTAAAGAAGCATAAAATTTGTGCGTTTTCCCTCCTCCACGAGCTGGTGGACCGCCACGACCATCAAAAAAGATGACATGTATTCCATATTTTCTAGACATCTCTGTCAGGGTTTCTTTGGCTTTGTAGATACTCCAATTTGCCATTAAATAACCACCATCTTTAGTTCCATCAGAATAGCCAAGCATGATTGTTTGCTTATTATCTCTATTGGCTAAATGGGAAGAATACGAGCTATTTTTGTACATCTTTTCCATGATGATATGTGCGTTTTGCAAATCATCTACAGATTCAAAAAGAGGTATGATATCAACAGTAGCGTTCTCCCAGTTGCTCAATTTAAATAAGGCAAAAGTTTCCATTATGTTTAACGCGCTTTCATTATTACTTATGATATAGCGGTTCGAACCAAATTCGCCATTTTTTTCTTGTATAATTTTGATCGCTTGAATAGATTCTAAAGTTGATCTTGTCATTTCATCTTCAAAAGTACTAGGATCTAAATTTCCTTTTACATTAGACAATACTTCAATTTTATCTTCCTCTGATAACTGAGAATAGTTGCTTGGAAATATATTTAAATGTGTACTTAAACAATAATTTACCACATTATTAAACACTGCATTGTGTATTCTGCTGTTTTGCCTAATATCTAACGATGCAAAATGAAAGCCAAATAGATTGAGTCGTATCAGCAAAGCATCAATTTCATCAAGATACAGCGATTGATGTTGGTCAATAATTATATTTTTAATTTTAAGTAATTGTATTTTGAATTCTTCTAAAGTAATGAAAATATCGCCTTTTGAATAAAAAACAGAACGGTAGAGCTTTTGTTCTAATTCCGCAACTAAAACATTTACACCTGAAAACGTTAATTTTCGTTTCAGATTTCTCACTTCTATATAGTAACATTTTAAAATTGACGTTCGCAAACGTTCTGCTACTTTTAAAGTAATTTCCGTTGTAACGAAAGGATTACCATCTCTATCTCCACCAGGCCAAAAACCGAGTTTTATTACTGGATTTTGAATCGACTTCCCATCAAAAACATTTTTTTGAAGATAATGAACCATTTCTCCAGAAGTATTGTAGAATACATTTTCTAAATACCATATTAAACTTACGGCTTCGTCAAAAGGATTGGGTTTCTCATTTTGAATAAAAGGAGTTTTACCCAATTGAGCTAATAACTGCTTTATTTGTAGTAGATTATTATCACGAATTGCATTAGTCAAATCATTAATTATACCTAGCACAGCGCCAGGGTAAAATTGTGTAGGATGCGCAGTTAATACTGTGCGAACATTGAAATTTTCTAAAAAGTGAATAAGCTCTTCTTTATTTCCCTTAACATCCGATTTTTCTTTTATATCACGAAGAGATCCTCTTCCTTCCATATTGTTCACTACAGGAAATGCAGCATCTTCTATAGCATCAAATAAAACAATTTGTCTTTCAATGTATTGAATAAAATGAAACATCAAATTAATTTTATCCTCTTCGGATGCGCTATACATGTATTTTTCAGAAAAGAAATCAAAAATTTCTCTAGGATTTTTCTCTTTTTTAAACCCGCTGTCACAAAGATCTGAGAATATAGGCAATAAAACTCCAGTATTATCAACAGAATCAAACGGTAATGTTATAAAAACACTGTTATAAATGTAATATTTAGAAAGAACGTCTTGATTGAAACGTTCTATTTTAGGAAGCGTATACATAAAAAATATTTGGTTTAATTTTGGTTAATCTTTCATAAAAAAACCCCAAGAATTTACTTGAGGTTATAGTATAATATAGCATTCAAGATTGTATTACATTTCCTTAAATATAGTATGCATCAAACGCTTTTTATCATTGATACTTTCTTCTAATGAAATCATTGTTTCGGTTCTGTACACCCCTTCGATATCATCAATCATAAAGATTACATCTTTAGCATGTTTAGTATCCTTTGCTCTAATTTTACAGAAAATATTAAATTTTCCTGTAGTTACTGAAGCCACAGTTACATAAGGAATTTCGTTAATACGTTCCAAAACAAATTTAGTTTGTGATGTGTTATTGAGAAAAACACCAACGTAAGCAATAAATGAATACCCTAATTTATCATAATCGAGAACTAAAGATGATCCCATAATAATCCCAGCATCCTCCATCTTTTTCACTCTAACATGAACCGTTCCCGCTGAAATCAATAATTTTTTAGCGATATCTGTAAACGGAACTCTTGTGTTGTCTATCAACATATCTAAAATCTGGTGATCTACTTCATCTAAACGAAACTTACTCATAATTCTTTAATTATATGGTTATTTTATATATAAAACGTTAAAAATATAAATAAAAATTAAATAATTATTAAAAAAATTAATTTTTTATCGATCCATTAACAAAAGAAATAACGTGATTTAAGTAAAAATCTGCTTTTTGTCCAATTTTAGGAATATCATTGTAATTATCATTATAATAGGATCCATTCGCATCATATTCATAATGACCTTGATAATTCTCTAATTCACCTACTTCACTTATCAAAGCAGTAAAACAAATTTCACCGTCAACTAAATCTTCTTTATATTGAGCAACAAAATTCGTAATAATTTCGATACCATCATAATTTATTTTGACATTTTTATACTTAAAATCAAAAAAACAGACTTTATTCTGAGGAATATTCAAATATTTGTCAATTCCATTGCTAACTATATCGTTTTCGCTGAGGATAGTAAAACTGGAAAGTAGCGCATAAAATGTATATTTTCTTGTTTCTTCTCTATCATAATCATCCTTAAAATGGCCTGCTTCAAACAATAATGTCGGTACTCCCAAAAACTGAAAAGTATCCCCTATGCAATTTATATTAAAAGAATCATCAAAACGCCCAACTTGCCCCGGAATAAATTTTTGTAAAACATCATTAATACTCGCAATTAAATTAATAGCCTTTAACCTTGAATCATTAATTTCTCTTTCTTCATTATAAGAAGGTGCTAAAAATGACAACGTGGCTGGCATGTTTGTGTTTCCAACTCCAAATATCGTACGCTGATCATGAAGATTAAAGCAATAGTCAGGTTGGATTTTCTCAAAAGTCTCCCTAAGAACTTGACTTTCGGGTTGCGTAAGGTCTTGTGAATCGCGATTTAAATCGATTGTATTTGCATTTACTCTTGTATACGACTTTGCACCATCTGGATTTAGAATTGGAATAGCATAAAATGTAAAGTAATTTAACAATTGAGTAGCTAGTTCCGAACCATTATTTAATAGATTTATAAAATCAAACAATGCTTTGGTGGTTGTGCTTTCATTACCATGCATTTGCGACCATAAATAGATTTTAGTGTTTCCAGTTCCTTTTTGATACAAATAAATTGGTTTTCCTAAAACAGATTTGCCAATTAATCTGAGATCTTTTTTAATCTCAATTCTATTTAAAACAGGTTCGATAGACTCTAATGTCAAATACCGACCTTGAATTGTCTTCTCTTTATTATCGTAAAATAATTGTTCTAAATTCATGTTACATTGTTTGATTTACAAAAGTAAACATCTTTATATTTACAATTGTTAACATTGATTATTGCCTTCTATTTAAAAATGTAAACAGTATTTTAATCGTATCCTCGATCTTTAAGCGATCCTAGTGTTACAAAAGTAATTATTTACTATAAATTACTTAACTAACTGTTTATCAGTATGTAAAATATGATTACTTATAGTCTTTATTCGGTAAAATAAGGTCGATATAATACTTTTAACATTGTAAATTAGTCACTTTGAGTACTTTTAGTTACATTTGTAAATACATTATTTTATAAGCACAATTTACAATGGTAAACACTGATGATTTTATTAAAAGATTGGAAATTATACTTGACTATTACAGCTTGAATGCTTCTTCCTTTGCTGATAAAATTGGGGTACAGCGCTCGAGTATGTCTCACCTACTTTCTGGTAGAAACAAACCAAGTTTGGATTTTATACTTAAAATTATTGATTTTTTTCCAGAGATAGATTTATATTGGATTATAAATGGTAAGGGCCATTTCCCTAAAAATAATGAAGAGCCTGTTGCACAAAATAAAATAGCAAGTCAAGAATTAAAAGTAAACCCTCCTACGCTATCAAATAACAAAGATGCAATAATTGATTTATTTTCTAAAAACGAAAATCCTGTCGAGGAAAAAAGTGTAGAAATAAAGACAAGTCAAAGCGCTCCTTTAAAAAACGAAGTAGTTTCTGAAGAAATAGAAAAAATTGTTTTTTTTTACAAGAATGGAACTTTCAAAGTTTATTCCTAAAATTGAGGTTGATTTTTACTTTAGTCAGAATTCAATATTTTGCACAATCTGTTGGCAAATAAATTTCATTGAATTCTCAGGGAGTATGTTTACTTAACTGCTTTTACATCTGAAAACCTTTTTCTGGGAATTTGCCCTTTACTCCTTTATAATCTTCTTTCAGAATTAGTAAGTCCGCTTCTATATTTCCTGTTGGATAAAGCGGTTGTCCCAATTTCACTTTTTTCGTGCTATAATCAAGACTTACTGTAATAATTGGCACGTTTGCTTTTAGCGCAATATAATAAAAACCTGTTCTTAATTCTTTTACATTTTTTCGAGTTCCTTCGGGCGCCATTGCGAGTCTGAAAATTTCTCTTGTAGAAAAAATTGAAGCTATGGTTTCTACTTTATTAAGTCCTCCGGAACGATCCAAGGGTGCTCCTCCCAAAAAGCTAAAATACAATCCAAATGGGAAACGAAATAATTCTTTTTTTCCAACCCAATTAATCTCTTCGTCCATTACTCCTCGAATCAAAAGCCCAAGAAAAAAATCCTGCCAACTAGTATGTGGCATTACTATAAAGACACATTTTTTGATCGTGTTGTCAAAACTTCCTGTCATTTCCCAACCCATTAGTTTAAAAAATATCCATTTGTAAATTTGTTTCTTCATTAATTTAATTTTTAACGCAAAATAATAATTTTAATTCTAATTTTGATAAAAACAGAAGCAATGTTAAAAAAACTATTGAGTTATTTTATTCCAATAAAAGTATACCAAGTAAATTCTGCTTTGAGCAAAACTCTTGAAGTAACTTGGAATAATGGCGAATTGGTTTTAGATTCTCTAAACACAAATTATTCTTATGGAAGTTTGCAACGTATTTTGAGAAAGGGTTTAAAATATATCGGTTTCGAAAAAGTAGTCGCAATGAGGAATATTTTAATTCTTGGTGTAGCAGGCGGGAGTGTTATTAGGACCTTAGTAGACGAAGTGCATTTTGAAGGTCAAATTACAGGAGTTGATATTGATCCTGAAATAATTGAAATTGCAAATCAATATTTTAAATTAAGCGAAATTAAAAATCTAAATATAATTATTGATGATGCTTTTGAATTTGTATTGAAGACAAAAGACAGATATGATTTAATTATCATCGATATTTTTCAAGATACGAAAATGCCGAATTTTTTATTCGAAACATTTTTTATAAATCGAATTTGTTTTTTATTGAATGCGAATGGAATTGTACTTTTTAATACCATGTGCCTAACTGCGGGAGATAATTTTAGAAATCAGAACTTCATTAAAGATTTCAGTGTAGAAGACTGTAAAATAGAAACAATACCTCGAATTGAAATGCATAACGAATTGATTATTATTAAAAAATTATAATAATGTTTAAAACTTTTAGTTTTGCATTTGTAAACTGTACTCCCAAAAAAAAAAAAAATATCTATATGAAATTAAGTTTTTATTTATTTATTCTTTTGATTTTATTCGTAAACTGTAGTTCTGATAACACTGCTGCAGATAAAGATGAAAAAGTTAATTACAAACAGGAAATGCGCAATTTTGTAATTGGTATAAGTAAATATGCAAAAAAATCAAATACTGATTTTGCTATAATTCCGCAAAATGGAATTGAACTTATTACTCAGAATGGTGAAGTAAGTGACGAATTAGCATCAGAATATTTAAAAGCTATTGACGGAAACGGACAAGAAGATTTATTTTATGGTTATGTAGAAGATGATCAGGAAACACCCACAGATGACTCCAATTATTTAAAATCTTTTTTAGATATTTCAAAAATGGAAGGTAAAACAATATTAGTTACCGATTATTGCACTACTCAATCTAAAATGTCAAATTCCGTACTTTTAAATTCTAATAAAAATTCCATTTCTTTTGCAGCCAATCATAGAGAGTTAAATAACATCCCCAATTTTCCGCTCAAAATTAAAAACGAAAATTCTCAAAATATTTCAAAACTGAGTCAAGCCCAAAATTTTTTATATCTTATTAATCCTGAAAAATTCAGTAATAAAAATGACTTTATTGCTGCAGTGACAGCTACAAACTATGATGTTTTGATTATGGATTTATTTTTTAATGAAGGTGTATCATTTTCAAAAACAGAAATTGAGCAACTAAAAACAAAAGCAAATGGAGGTAAAAGAATGGTCGTAAGCTACATGTCTATTGGTGAAGCTGAAAATTATAGATACTATTGGGATCCAAATTGGAGTTCTCAAGCTCCATCTTGGCTGGGACCATTAAATAAAGATTGGCCTGGTAATTTTAAAGTAAAATATTGGCAAGCTGACTGGCAGAATATAGTTTACGGAAACTCGAATTCGTATTTACAAAAAATAATTGATCTTGGTTTTGATGGTGTTTATCTTGATATCATTGATGCATTCGAGTTTTACGAAAATTAATTAAAGCATTTTCCTAGCTTTTTCTAAATCTTCTGGAGTATCTATTCCGATTCCTACGTGAGTCGTTTCAACCATTTTGATACGTTTCCCAAATTCTAGGTAACGCAATTGCTCTAGTTTTTCGGATGCCTCCAAAGATTTCATTGGCAAACTGTAAAAATCTAAGAGGGCTTGTTTTCTAAAAGCATAAATCCCGATATGTTGCATGTAACGAACACCAACATTTACCTCTCTTGGATACGGAATTACCGACCGCGAAAAGTACAATGCAAAGTGATTTTGATCTACAACTACCTTTACATTATTCGGGTTTTTGATTTCTTCTTCAGCCGTTATTTCTCGCATGAGTGAAGCCAAATCTACTTGTTTATCCAGATCATTTCTAAAAACTTCGATAACTTTTGCCAAAGGTGCTGCGTCAATGAAAGGTTCATCACCTTGCACATTTATTACAATATCTACATCAAGATTTTCAACAGCTTCGGCAATTCGATCACTCCCCGATTCGTGTTCTTTGATACTTCGGATCGCTTTTCCACCATTAGAAACAATTTCATTATAAATCAAATCAGAATCGGTAACTACAAAAACATCGTCAAATAACTGAGTATTTATCGCGGCTTGATATGTTCTTAGTATTACTGTTTTTCCTCCCAAATCTTGCATTAGTTTGGCGGGGAATCGTGTAGATGCATAACGTGCTGGTATGACTGCTATTATTTTCATTCTTTATAAATTGTATTTTCAATTCTGATTCCAAATATATGTTTTATAATCTAAAACTAATTTGAAATGCTCACAAAAGTCAAACTAAACGAATCTCCAAATAATTTATGATGCAACAAACTCGACTCTTCTTTTTTTCTTTTTAAACCAATGTTTAATAATTAGGAAAACTGCTGCAAAATATTTTTTAAAATTTTTTCATTCCACAAAACTATCATCTTTAAATCCAATTAAATATAACTTATTTTTTGCACGAGTCATTGCGGTGTATAACCACCGAATATAATCTCTATCAATTCCATTTGGTAAATACGGTTGTTCTATAAAAACAGTATTCCACTGACCTCCTTGCGATTTATGACACGTTATAGCGTACGAAAATTTCACTTGCAAGCCGTTGAAATATTCGTTGGCTTTTACTTTTTGAAATTGCTTGAACTTCGTTTCTCCTTCATAATCTTTAAGCACTTCTTGATACAATCTATTCGATTCTTCATAGGTCAAAGATGGTGATTCACTTTTGATCGTGTCTAATAATAAAACGGTTTCAAACGGAATCTGATTGGCATAATCGACCATTCGTATTTTGACTTTGGCAAATTTAAAACTGTATAATTCTTTGATATTGAATATCTCCAGAATTTCAATAATATCACCATTCGCAATAAAACCTGCTTCATCCGAATCCTTCAGCCAAAAATAATTATTTTTAACGACCATCAGGAAATCACCTGTAGAGAGTTCACTCTCTTTATCAAGGATTTTAGTTCTAATTTGCTCATTGTATTGATTGGCTCTTTTATTCGATCGAACAATAAAAGCAGTGTCTTCAATACTGTAATTACTATAAGCCGAATTAATCGCATCTTGAATATCATAACCATCCGTCAAGCGGACAATATCCTTAAATTTTCGAACATTAAATTTGAATTCCGTAATAAAAGAATCCTTCAATAACTCCCGAAGTTCGGTTGCATTATACAAAATTCCTGAGTTCTCTTCCTGACGCATTACTTCATCCAACTCAATATAATCGACTTCCTTATTGTAGTTTAAACTCAAAGTCTGAATATCTAAAGCAGGGCTAATATCTAAATTTACTGGCGGTAATTGGGCAGTATCTCCCAACAAAATCATTTTGCAATTGGTTCCAGAATACACATAGGATATTAAATCATCGAGTAACGAACCGTTTTCGTATAATTTGGAATCCGAATTAGTATCCGAAATCATGGAGGCTTCATCGACTATAAAAATGGTGTTTTTATGTTTGTTTTGCTGTAAAGTAAACGAAACTCCTCCACCCGAAGATTTTTTTGGAAAGTAGATTTTTTTATGAATGGTAAATGCTGGTTTGTTCGAATAATTGGCAATTACTTTGGCCGCACGACCCGTTGGCGCCAGCAAAACATATTTTTTAGTAATGTCTAATAAACTATTTACAATCGTGGATATAACGGTGGTTTTCCCTGTCCCAGCATATCCTTTTAGAACAAAAATCGTGTCGTTTTCACTCTCAGTCAAGAAAATAGCAATCTTCTGAAAGAAAATATCCTGTTTCGTTGTAGGCTGAAAAGGAAATTGTTTCTGTAAAAGACTATAAAACTGAGTGGAATTCATGGAAGTACGATTTGATTACAAAGTACGGCTTTTCAATTTCAAAAATC
>JBBSSR010000020.1:0-65014 GCA_038241955.1 Flavobacteriales bacterium
ATTGCTTTAAAAAATCTTCGTTTAAAATGTCTTCTGGTTTCATAAGTGTGTAAAAGTTAAATTTAATAAATAAAAAAATCTCAGATCAATTAATAACCTGAGATTTTAAAACTTACACACTTTATGAGACAGTGCCAAAAAAGTTGGCTTTCTGCGAATCTTAGACTAAATAATTAGTTGCTAACATTCTTACAAAAATCGCTAAACCACATTTTATTTTCTAAGGGATAACTATTTTTCGTCTAATTTTACTTTCAATTTCGGGCAATATTTTATCATCTAAAAGGCTACTCATGCTTTTTTCAATATTTGGAAAATTTGGAGGACTAAGTATATTTTCCTTTTTAATATTGCTAATATTCCCAACATTAAAATTTGATACAACTTTATTTGTTTTTAAATCTATAAAAGCATTACTTAAAAGTATATTTGTTCTTTTATCTCCATTAATATATCCTACTTTTTCAAATTCTATTCCAAAATGGCCATCAACAATAAGCAAATAGTCCAAATTGTACTTCGTTTTTATTTTCTTTAAATCTTCTTTTACATATTCTGGTTTTGTCCAAACAAAAATTGGGTCATTTGCCTTACTAATTGTATCTTTTATTTGAATAATTTCAACATTTAACGAATCTAAAATTTTTAAATAAGCGTTAATAATTCTTTCAGTTGGATTTCCTTTTCCGGTTTCTAAAAACCTATAAGCACTATAAAACATATCCTTTTTATCTACGTTTGATATTTCAATCGTATTATACATTGCTTGTCTTGTTATTCTGTAAGGACCATTTATATTAAAAATTAGACCTATTTTTTTCTCTTCAAAATTTTGCGAATAGCTAAAATTAAAAAGGAGAATTATACTTATAAAAAGAATGATTTCTTTGAATTTCATTTATTATTTAATTAATGTTGTATTGAACTTTTTAAGTAGTTATTTCTGAAACTACTGGTTCTTTAGGAGTTTAGTAAGTGTTTTTCAGAGGAATGTAAAAGTAATGTCATTTACTTTCTTATAGATCTCCATATGTTTAAGGTTGCTATTTATTGAAAACAAATTTAAGAAATTAATTACCACAATTTAGAAATTTTTCTGAAATTGAGATAGAAATTTATTCCTAGCGATATTTCATTGAAAACAATCTTTAAATCTTACATAAAAAGATTCGTAAAACAGGTCTATAAGAATCGCTACAATACGTAATAAAATGACGTCGGTAAGAACCTCGAACCTTCAAATTAGGCATCATTTAAGATCTTTAAATTTTCTAATATTTAGTTAGAATTCTGTAATTGGAGGTCACTTCAATTATACTTTAAATATTATCCACGGTGGCATTTGAATCGAAAAATTCAATCTTCGATAACATATATTTTCTTTAAATTATCTAGAAAGCAGTTCGAGAATTGTACCGTTAGAGCTACTGGAAAACCTTCAAACAAGTATCAATCTTTTTTTCATTTATAGAAATTAAAACCAATAATCATAGAGTATTCATTTTTGATCTAAAACAAAAAAAAGACCAACAATTCTTAAATGTTGATCTTTCTATTTATTTGTATGTAAGTGGTTTACTCTTGTAAACTATAATCAGAATTATCGACCGTCAAATTCTCTTCGGTTATAAAAAGCATCATCGTCGCTATCAGCACCATCGCTGGATTTGTCATTAGGGTAGTAGGAATTTAAAACTTTCTTTTCATAATTCCTGTCAAAATTTTGCTCCTGATTATACCTTGTTGTTTTTCTAAAGGTATCATACCCTATACTATTAGCCATGACAATTTTCGTGTCTTTATTTATGCTTACGGATCCAATCGGTATTATAATATGGCTGTTTCCATCCTTGTACATAAATTCATTTACATTGTCGTTTGCTATAGCATCATGAACATCATTTTTGCTGTCTTCTATCAATTCTTTATCTACATTGACATCCAAATAAACTACGCGTTGCATGTCTTTATTTACCCAGAGATTGTCGACTTTACCAATAGTGCGGTTGTCTGCATCTACTATTTTCCATCCTCTTACGTCAGAATAATCAGAAGCCACTTTATAATCAGAAAGTTCATCTAATCGGTATAAATTTTTAACTTTATTGTCCATTTGTCTTTAATTTAATATTATAAATATATTTATTGTCTAAATCATTTTATAAAAATCTAACGTTCTACATTTCTTCTAACAATTGCAGAAGAAAAATTCCCGCAATACTATTTGTAAATTCATGTCAGGAGTTACACGTATTTTATAGTTATAAATTTCCATACAAATAAAGAGTATTTTATTCCTGACACTTTCTTAGCTAATTTGCCGTGGTATCTATACTTGTTGTCTTCGTAGTATCTATACTTGTTGTGTTCATAGTGTCTACACTTGTAGTATTTTCAATTTCTGTTGTGTTTTGTACTTGCATGTCGTTATCTTTCAAAAAGATGAAATATACAAGTCCTAAAACTAACACGAGTGCTACAATCCATGGCCATATCGGCTTCTTTTTCTCAATTTTAATTTCTGCCATAACTATTTTTTTATAATTATTAAAGTTTATCTTTTATTAAATTAAAGATACAAATGAACATAGCGTAAAAAGTATATAATTTTAAGTATAAGTTACATAATTCCTAGACAGCTAAAACTATAGAATGTAATGCTATTGGAAGATAGAAGTTGAGAATCAAAAATTTGCTACTATTAAAAAACACATATAAAAAAGCACAAGAACTATAAGCTTTTAGGAACGTTCTTGAAATGCTACGTAGAAATCTTTAGCTTTTTTTAATGGTCTAATTACATTTATTAAAAAAGCCACTCCGTTATGGTAGTGGCTTTTTTGACTTTTTTTTCTTTAACTTTATTGAAAAGCAAAGATTTACTTTTGACATTGTTATCTTGTATAAACAGTAATAATACCAGTAGTTTTATTCTTTAATTTCAATTCTTTGTTAGTAAGATTCATAATGTCGCTTGTAGAACCTATGTTACCAACAGTAATTGTTAAATCATTATGAGATCTTACGAAAGTTCCAGTAGTTTCTTTCAATTTACAGTCAGACCCACTATAATCTCCCATAACAGACACATTACTTAGTTTTAGTTCCAAATAATCTTTACTGCATCCACTTTCATTTTCCGGTGCATCAATTAACATTTCTTTCCCATCTATAATTACACCTGTTTGCGAAAGATTGTATTTTCCTTCTATTGGAACAATCGTTTCTCCATCATTATCTTCGTTGCTGCAAGATGTTGCGAATAATCCAATACTCAATATAAGTCCTAATAAAATTTTTTTCGTTTTCATGTTTGATTTTGTTTAAAATTATTTTTTGCTAAATTAGACACAAAGCACCGAAGGATTGTTTTATAATTTTTTGAATCATTTACATAATTTCATTTTAGTGCTAGTCATAGATTGCAAATGTCCACTAATCACAAAGCATAGAAATAAATACGTCTTAAAACTGATTTTAGTCAAAATCTCTTTTATTTTTGCAAAATGTTAGAAATTCTTTACCAAGACGAATATATTATAGCCATTAATAAACCAAGTGGATTATTGGTTCACAAATCATTCTATGCGCGCGATGCAAAAGAGTATGCCATTCAAGAATTGAGAAATCAAATAGGAGGACAACACGTTTATCCTGTTCATCGGTTAGACCGTAAAACATCTGGTGTTTTGTTATTTGCGTTGGACAAAGAAGTCTTAAAAATCATGAATGATCGCTTTGCTACACGCGAAGTCGAAAAAAAATACCTAGCTATTTTACGGGGTTGGTCTCCCGAAGAACTAACGATTGATTACGACTTAACCAATGATGATGACATTACACAAAACGCAATAACCTACTTTCACCGTTTGCAAATTGCTGAAATTGCTTTAGAATTTAACAATAAACCAACCTCACGCTATTGTTTGGTAGAAGCAATTCCTGAAACGGGACGCATGCATCAATTACGAAAACATTTCAAACATATTTTTCATCCCATTTTAGGAAGTCGCCCACATGGTTGCAACAAACAAAATAAATTATGGTTGGAGAATTATGAACTAAAAGGAATGATGCTTCATGCACATCAGTTAATTTTTAGTCACCCAAAAACAAATGAACAACTAATCTTGAATGCAAAGATTAATGAAGAGTTTAGTAGAGTAGGAACTATTCTTAATCTAGATTTAAGTAAGTACAAATAGAATACTAATTGGCAAATTATTGTTCTATTCTCAAATTAAGTTGCAAATACTAAAAGACTATAATAATCCTCAAAAAACTGGGTAGATCTTTCAATTCTTCCTGCTACTCTAAAGCTTCACAGAAATAGGAAGCTTTTTTTCTCAAATCAATCACGGAATAAAAAGATTAATTACTACCAAAATTACCGCAGTACAATTTTAAATGTTTGATGTATATCCTCTTTTATATATGTAAATTATGCAAGTGAAATCAAAAAAAGTGTAACATACTTTTGTTGATTATTTTGAATATTTGTAATACATTAATTCAATCGAAAAGTCATGAAAAAATTACACATTTACTTTATAATTTTAGTATTTTCGGCAGCGATCTTTCCCACTACCATTGCAGCATCAGAAAAAAACAGTACTGTAATAGCAGCCAGCATTGAAGAAGTGCCAGATCACATAAAAGTTATGATCAATCGCCTTCATGAAATAAAGCAAATGGACAAATCTGCTTTGACTCGTTTAGAAAAAAAGCAACTTCGTAAAGAAGTTAAAGCAATCAAATCAAATTTAGAAAATCCTGAAAAAAATGTGTTTGCTTCTATTGGCGGTGTATTAATAGTTATACTAGTGTTAGTTCTTGTTATATAACATAAAGCGATCTACTACCATAACTCTCGAAAAACAAAGCCTTAACTACACATAATAATTATTGCATAAAATAGAACCTGGAAAAGCTTATCGCTAGTAATACAATACATCATAATCTCAAAAATTCATCTTGCCGCTAGTTCATATTAATGAGTGAAGCGTAACAGACTCTTTTATTTTTTGTAGCATGTTTTAGCTATAAATTAATACAATTGTTCCCGAAATAATTAAAACTACTCCAATAATCCCAAGTGTACTTATTTTTTCGTTTAAAAAAATTACGGACAGTAGTATCGCTATCGCGACGCTTAATTTATCAACAGGTGCTACCTGCGAAACTTTCCCTATTTGTAACGCTTTAAAGTAGAATATCCAGGAAAGTCCTGTGGCAACTCCAGAGAGACAGAGAAAAATTAGGTTTTGCTTCGTGAGCGTGCTAAAAGTTGCTGCACCACCTCGGAAAAATGCAATTCCCCATGCAAGGATTAGAATAATAACAGTCCTTATGGCTGTCGCAAGGTCAGTATCAACTCCTTTGATACCCACCTTAGCAAAAATTGCTGTTAGTGCAGCAAAAAAAGCAGAAAGTAATGCAAAAATCCACCACATAATTTATTATTTACTTGGTAATTGTATAAAAATACAAAAATATTTTTATTCAGATTTACAAGAAATGTTTTTTTTACTTAGTAGATTCTCTATTCATTTTTACATGTTTCCATTTCTGCAAAAACATTAACCTTCGTTCCATTATGTACTATAATTTATCGCTTTTGATTTTTAATCAAATACGTTTCTTCTTGCAATGCTCTTGGAAATAATAAGTTGTTTTAAGATCCATTTTCTTTTACACGCATGATGATAATAACAGTCCTTTCTTTTCTGAAGTTGGAATTTATGCTATCAATGACCTTTTATTACAGATGATAAAATATATACTTTTCATCAATTGACAAACTCTATACCCTCGGATTTTAACAGATATCGCTGCAAAAGTGTAATTTAGATTTGTTTTAAAACACGAAAGCTCCAGATATCTCTGAAGCTTTTTTTCTTTAAAATTAAAAAATTTATCGGATGTTATCTTTCAAATATTTTTCGGGATCTGAAGTTGCATATTCATTCTCAGGCTCGGGAAGTACATGAATTTTTGAATCACTTATCGAAACGGTGGCGGAACAGACATAAACACCTATTTTGCCTTCATTATATTTGAAATCCATCAATGTCAACTTTACAATATCATTGATCGATAGTTCATAATAATTCCCATAACGTATAATCTTAAAATAGATTTGCTTTTCGTTTTGTACTTCAAATTGATTGGTTTGAATATCTTCAAATATAAAATTATTCTTTACATCTTTGTCATTAAATCCCCAAGCTCTAAATTGCACATAACCGTTTACAAAATCAATTGAAATGTAATACGCAGTTCCTTCTTTGTCACATTCAATCACAAAACCTGTTTTTCCCATGCCTTCAACGGCCAATTTACCTTCCCAAACAAAATCTTTTGATGGTTTTTCAAAGCAGTAAATTTCATAACCGCTGCGACAACCAAACGTCCATTTATCTTCTATGATAGAATTCGCGGTAGGATTTCCTAAAACAGGCAATGGATGTGGTAAATCTGCTTGAAGTAATGTCTTGTGATACAGTTTTTCCCAAAAATGATAAGATTTTAATAACAATCTGCCCGTAGGATCAATATCCAATTGTTTCGGTGGTGGTATAACGCGATGTGTATTTACATTTCCATCAGCAAAATAAAAATTATAGACTAAATAATGACTACCATCTTTTACCACCCTCGCCGCATAATTTCCTTGCGGAAGCAATACATTGTTATGGAAAGCATAATACTCACCTTTGAATTCCGAAGCAGACCAATAACGTACTTTAACATCCTCGCGAATGGATCCTAACAAATAATGTGTTCCTTTTATTTCTACTACGCAAGGACATTCGACATCATCATAAACAAAAGGAAAGTGAAGTGGTTTCTGTAGCACAAAACCATCCTTTTCTTTTTTGGCTATGCCAATACAACCCCGTCTATACGTTGGCCCAGATGCACTTCGAGCACAAATAAGCAAATAGTCTTCTCCTTCGTATTGATATTTAAAAGGATCTCGAAAACTAACCCATTCTCTCGGATTATTGTCATAACTTTCATAATGCGGTGCCTCGCTTTTAAATGGCAAATAATCTACAGTATCTTTTGTCCAATGAAGTAAATCCGTTGAAAATGCCCTTCCTATCTTCTGTTCCACACCATTGTCTTGGCGTTTAAGACCCGTATAATACATCTCATACCCTTTTTCCTCAGATCTTCCACTAATGTGCATCGTCCATAACATATCATCATCCCATTCACCTGGTTCCCCTACCCATAAAGCGTTCTTAACTCTCTTCCACGAAAGGCCATCTGTAGATACTGCGTGTGCTATATAATCGTGATTAGGAATAATTAAATGAAACAAATGATGAACTCCCTTTTCATCTATAAACACGTCAACATCTCCTATCTCCCACTTGCTAAATCCTGAACTTGAATACATTTAATCTTTTATTTAATTACTTTATAATGCTTTAAACCTTCTAAAATACCTGATGAAGCAGCATTTTTAGCGACATATATACTTTTTGTCGTTTGGTAATCTGCTAGTTCTTCACTTCTATTTCCTACGATAATTCCTTTTATAGGACCACGAAACATATCAATATCATTTCCTGAATCGCCAGCGGCAATCACGTTAGACAAAGGAATTGCCCACTTTCGACATAAGAATTTTATAGCGTTACCCTTCGAAGCTCGCTTCGGTATAAAGTCGATAAATTTTCCATGACTTGGAATAATATTTATTTTATACCATCCGGAACCTAAAGCTTTAATTAATTGCTCATGATTATAGTGTTCTTTTTCGTAATTATAAGAAATTTTGTAAGGATTCTGAGCATCTTCTTCCTGCATCTTAATCCATTTAATCCCTTTTAGTCGATTCACTACGTCTTCCCTTTTCCAACGACCTGCTAAAAATGTAGCCCATCCTTTATCTAAAATATAGTCCTTCCCATTCGTATAATATATTTCCGTACCCACAGAGCAAATCACAAAATCGGGTAAGGGAAACTTTTCGTCTTCGATAATTTTCTTTACCAAAGCCAAATTTCTACCAGATGCCATCGCAAAAGCCATATTATCAGATCGGTTAATAAGAAATGTTTTTAATACTTCTAGACCTGGATTATTTAACTTAGGCTCAATTAGTGTTCCATCAATATCCGATACCAATAGATTTTCAATATTGTTTTTTAAACGGTAAATATTGACATTAGCGTACAGGGACTTTTTAATTCCCGCACCAGATGATAACGATAAGTCTTCCTTGACAAGTGCAACATATTGATTAACATGGCTTACCCAACTATAGTGTTTTTGAATATTTATTGCTCCGTTATTCGAATAATATTTCCACTGACTTTCATCGGTTAAGATTTTCATCAAAGCTTTTTTAATTTGAGATTCATCTTGCGGATCTACTAATTCTCCGTTTTGGCAAGTAGGAATAATTTCCGATGGACCTCCATTTTTAGTTACCACAACAGGAAGACCAGAACTCGCAGATTCAATAACCGTTAAACCAAAATTCTCATGGAGCGCTAGGTTTACAAACACACCTCTTTTCTCCGCCGCATAACGATAAATAATAGATACTTCATTTTCTACATCATGCTTTTTAGGAATAGCCATTTTACCGTACAAATCATATTTATCCATTGACAGTAACAAATCAGTAAGAACCTCTTTTTCCGATTCAGGCATCTTGGAAATGTCTTTGCGAATTCCTGCAAATATTACCAAATTGGCTATGCTTTGCAATTCTTTGTCTTTTCCGTAAACATCTATTAAAGTGTGAAGATTTTTATGACGATCGGGCCTTGATAGTGCTAAAATAATGGGTTTGTGTGGATTGGTCAAAAACTTAGAAATTGCTTCTGAGACCCAATATTTTCGTTGTGCTTCTTCCATGACCATATCATTATCCGGATCCTGATAATAATAAGGGACAAATTTGGTTGTATCAATTCCGGGTGAAATAGCGTGGTACTTTGCAAAGTCAAAATTTTCATAGACTTTATACGTTTCTATTTCCTGCTCAGTACTAGTAACGATAAATTCTGAAAGTTCTAATGTTCGTTCTTCGGCGGCTATTCTAGCTTCAAATTTAAATTTTTTCTCCAGTTCCTCTTCAGTGTGACCATTTTCTAGTAGTTTTTTTTGTTTATAAAACCCTAGAGAATGTCCTGTATGAGCAAACGGAATATTTAATATAGTTGATAATTCGGCTGCCACATAACCAGCGTCTGCATAATGTGAATGAATCCAGTCCGGAAATATATCATGTGATTTAATGTGCTGTACAATACCGTTTACAAAAGTATCTAGACCTTCCCAAAGTTGCTCTTTTGCTTTGTATTTTTTTCCTAGAAAAGGAATGCGTCTTATGTGTAATTTTTCATTTATAATTTCAACTGGCACTGCATACTCCGAAGAAAGCAATGAATCATCTATTAATCTCGTAAATAAATCTACATGTTCTACATCTTCATGCTGCGATAAAAATTCTGCAAGCTCATAAACATATTTGGTTTGTCCACCGTTATCTGCATCTCTACCAATTTCAAGGCCAGAACCTTTTAAAAGACCATGCACATTAATTAGTGAAATTCGTAATTTTTTTATCATCCTTCATTTTTGTTTGAAGAATTAAGATACGACTAAAAAAGCACTTTAACCCTGGTTTTAGAATAAAATTAACTGCTAATTTCGAAAAATAGACTCTAAATAAAAATAAAATATAAGTTAAATCAAAAATAAACTGTTGATTTTCAATGTTATAAGAAAAATTGTGTCAAGATTGAATTACTATTTGAAATTCATTCAATTGTATAGATTAAAAATTTTTCAATTGCATTAATTAATTGAAAAATATTTATTTTTGGTCATAAAAAAACTGCTCGAAATGAACAGTTTTTATAATTATATTAAAAATGATCTAGGCCATAAACAAAGTACCCTTGTTATAATTGTATAAAACCAAATCATAAGGCACTAACTTTGATCCTACTTTTTCTGACGAAGCATCGAACTTGATATTATTGTATTTTCTAAACAGGTAAATCTCCTTTAGACAATTAGATAAACTCTGATGAATAAACGTGGTAAAAGTTGGCAATTGCTTATCACCTACTAATAAATCGACTTGATAATTAGAGCTGCTTTTCGATAAATTATTACCTATAATTCTTAACGTGAAACTCTTAGGAATTCCGTTTTGCTCCCCTTGATATTGTACTACCATATTTTTAAAAATTAAAATGTGATTGAATTCGATTTATTTCTCCAATTTTATAGTGCCTGTGTTTTCTTTAAAAAAGTAAAAATCATAAGTACTAACTCAAATTTAAGCAATAAAATCATCAGATACTTCATTTAAAGTTTAAATTTTGCAGAAAATCTCTCTTAGCACATCCATTAAAAAAGAATATGATATACAATTAGCTCTAACTATCAATTTCATCAAATTACTACAAAATCAAAACCCTGTAATGTATGAATTTACAGGGTTTTTCAAACTAAATGTATAAAAACAAACAACTATTTTTCTTCTCTATATTCTACTGCTTTTATTCTTTAATGACATGTAAAGTCTCTACATTCCCTATTTGATTTCGCATCGTCATATTCAACTTATCTAGTAAAGATAATTTATTTGTTACTAAACCTGAGAATAAATTATACGATATGTTTAATTTTTTCAACTTTGGTAAATCTCCCAGCTCCAAAGGAACTTGCCCTGAAAAATCATTATCAAATAAGCTTAAATTTTCGAGCGCTACTAAATTCCCAATTGAAGAGCTTAAATTCCCTGAAAACTTATTTGTGTACAAAGACACTGATTTTAGTGCTTTTAAATTATAAAACGAAACAGGTATTTGTCCTAAAAAAGAATTCTCATACAAAGATAAATTCTCTAACATTGACAATTTTCCTATTTGCGGCGGCAACTTCCCCGCTAAAATATTTCTATCCAGAGCTAATGATTTTAAATTTGGTAATGTACAAATAGAAAGCGGTATATACCCTGTTAATCTATTAAACGATAAATCTAAAACTTGCAAAGATTTCATACTACCAATATTAAAAGGGATCTCTCCACTTAATAAATTAGTACCTAAATTCAACTCTTGCAGATTTAATAAATTTACAATTTCAACTGGTATTCTGCCAGTCAAACTATTATTATTTAGGTTTATGGAAATTACTTTATCATCAACTACCTTGACCCCGTACCACGTATCCATTGGCATAGACATGTCCCATTTATTAGTCCATTTATAACCATTGGTGGTTTGATACAATTTTATCAAAACTTCTTTCTCTGCAACCGAAATATTCGCAAACATAGAAAGCGAAAATAACATAATAAAAATTAGCGTAGTTTTTCTACCCATTTGTTTTTGCTTTATATTAGTTTTCAAAAATACTATAAAAGAACGTTTAAACAACACAAAAAATCGTTAAATTGATTAAAATTATTATAAATAGAGAATTTAACTTACTAAAAAATGCAATAATCCATACTCCTAGATTATTGCATTTTACAAACAACTAATGCAAAAAAACTATCTTTAAAAATAAATCTATCACTTTTTTCGAAATAAAATTTAATAATCCGTCACGAGAATTCCTCGCTTATCATTTTCGGATTTCATTAAAACTGCGATACCATATTCGTTTATCATTGTCAAATTATGAGCATCCATTTTTATAATATCCTGTGAAACTGAGCCACTAAACGAATTATATGATATATTCATTTCTTTTAGATTCTCTAACTTCACTAGATCATACGGAATTTGTCCGTCTAATTTATTATCAAATAATGCAAGACTCTCTAACGACTTTAGATTTGACACGGCCCAAACAATAGTCCCTGTTAATTTATTACTACTTAAAGACAAATGCTTTAAATTTTTCATTTTGTATAAAGAAGTTGGTATTTGTCCTGTCAACTGATTGTTAAACAATGATAAATTCTCTAACTCTTTTAATTCGCCCAATTGCTTTGGCAACTCTCCCGAAAGACCGTTCATAAAGAGTTCTAACTTTTTTAAATTTTGCATTTTACAAATAGAAGAAGGAATTGTACCTGTTAATTGATTGAACGAAAGATTCATTTCTATTAAGTTTTTCAATTTTCCAATATTACTAGGAATTACTCCACTTATTTGATTTTTAAATAAATTAAGCTCTTGTAAATCACTCAGATTTACAATTTCTTTAGGCAATTCTCCAACCAAATTATTATTAACTAAGTTAATAGACACTACTTTATTATCTACTAATTTTATACCATACCACGTAGATGCTGGAGCTGTTAAATCCCATTTTATCTTCCATTGATTACCGTTTGTACTTCGATATAATTTCAATAGAACATTTATATCCGAATTGTTTTCGCTGGCCACTGCGGAAAAAGAAAACAGAAAACACAAAAATAAAATAGCGCTCTTTTTCATAATTCAATTATTTAGTAATTGGTTGATCAAACGTAGTTATAAACTCGATTATAAACAAATATAATCGATGAAATACATTTATATATTTAATACGTAGGTTTTATATTATTTAAATTGAACTAGAAATGGTTTATTTTAAATCTGTATATTTGATGTATTAAGCTAAAAAACACTTATTTATGGAAATGAATTGGATCGCAATTGTAATAGCTGCTTTAAGCACTTTAGTAGTAGGATTTATTTGGTATCATCCAAAAGTATTTGGAACCGTGTGGCTCAAAGAAACAGGGCTTACCGAAGAAAAGCTTGAAAAAGGAAATATGCTTAAGGTATTTGCCTTGATCTATTTATTTTCACTTTTCATCGTAATAATAGAAACATCATTGACCATCCATCAAACAGGAGCTTTAGCAATGGTTGGAGGCGTTACAAAAATAAACGAAGCGCTTCCTTCATTTAATGCTTTTATGGCCGATTACGGCACTGCATTTAGAACTTATAAACACGGTGCTTTACATGGTTTTATATCTGGGTTATTTTTTGCCTTTCCTATTGTTGCTATAAATGGAATGTTCGAAAGAAAATCTTGGAAATACATCCTGATAAACTCGGGCTTCTGGATAACTACCTTAACCATTATAGGATCTATAATTTGTGGATGGGTATAAAACACCTATAAATTCAAAAAAATCGTATCTCGTTGTTACTTTAGGAGATACGATTTTTTTTTAAATCAAAGTGTCAATATTCTTCGCTAGATCAAAATCTTCGTCGGTTACTCCACCAGCATCATGTGTCGACAATCGAATATGGATTTTATTATAGGAATTAAATAAGTCGGGATGATGATTTTGTTTTTCTGCAAAAAGTCCCACCTGCACAATAAAGCCTAAAGCTTGACTGAAATCTTTAAATTTAAAATCCTTCTCAATACCATTTTCCTTAAATTTCCAGTCTTTCAATTTTTTTAAAATAGGACTTGCTGACTTCTCATTATACTTTTCCATAATTTCATCTTTTTTATAAAGTTACTTAAATTAAAATTAATCACGAAAAAACTAACTTTATTATTTAAATTTGGAGAAATATAAAAATTCTATTGAGCGCAACAATATCCTATAAAATATACGACCAGACTTCACAACTTCCCGAAAATTGGAATGAATTAGCCAAACAAAATATTTTTCTATCTAAAAACTATTTTGAAATCTTAGAAAAATCTGCGCCGTGCAATATGACTTGTCATTACATTGGACTTTTTCAAGAAGAAAAACTAGTTGGCATTGCTCTTTCACAATTTTTAGATTTAAATCAATTGCAATCTTTTGGCGAAAGAGATAAATGTCTTAAAGCTAATGTTCGAAAATTAATTTTAAAAAACCTATCCTCTCATGTTTTAGTTATCGGCAATAATATGCTTACCGGTCAAAATTCATTTGTATTTGCCGACAACATAAATCCAATTGAAGCAATAAAAACATTAAAAAAGGCAAGCGCAGATTTGAAGCTAAAATTCAAGTCAATAGGTAAAAAAGTTCATATTACGACCTTTAAAGATTTTCATCAAAGCGATTTAAAAAATTTTAAAGCTGCGGGCTTCGAAACCAACTACACCTATTCTATTCAGCCCAACATGATATTCACTATTCCTGAGAGTTGGAATACAGCACAAGATTACATCGATTCTTTATCAAAAAAATACCGAGATCAATATAAAAGAGCCCGAAAAAGAGCCGCAGGTATCGAGAAAAGAAAAATGCATCTAGAAGACATAATTGCTTATGA
The DNA here is from genome assembly GCA_038241955.1 of Flavobacteriales bacterium. Lineage (GTDB taxonomy): Bacteria > Bacteroidota > Bacteroidia > Flavobacteriales > Flavobacteriaceae > Flavobacterium. Next base: position 14,220 of record JBBSSR010000020.1, read on the forward strand.
GGATACCATTTATGATTTGTATTATCATGTTGCCAAAAATGCTCCATTCAATACGTTTTTTCTCACTAAAAACCACTTCCGTATTTTTAAGGAAATCTTAAAGGATAATTTTTTATTTTACGGTTATTTTTTAGAAAATAAATTGATAGGCTTCAATACTTTGATAAAGAATGGAGATACGCTCGACACTTATTTTCTAGGCTATGATGATACTGTACAAAGAGAAAAGATGCTGTATCTAAACATGCTTTACGACATGGTCGCGTATTGCATAAATAAAGATTTTAAAGAGATTATTTTTTCTAGAACGGCATTAGAAATTAAAAGGTCTGTTGGCGCCAAACCAGTAGAAATGTTTGGTTTTATGGAACATAGCAATACGCAAATAAACAAATATGTACCTAAAATTTTTCCAAAAGTAGAACCAAAAGTGGTTTGGCAAGAAAGAAATCCCTTTAAATAATTAGAAAAAATTAAGGTATTGCTACCTTTAACTCCTTTTGCAAAATTGAAATATCTAAAGTACTTTCGGCACCGCAGTATTCACCATCTATTTGAAAATTTACAGGAACATTAGTCTTTATGGAGGCACTGTCTGTGGAAATTATTTCAATATCCTCTGATTCAATAGGCATATTTCCGGTTATAATTTTTCCAAAAACAAGTAAATCTAGATTTTTTAAAATTATCAATTCAAATTTACCATCGTTCATTACGCCGTTTGGATTGATTACTACTCCTGTTCCATATTTTTGTGAATTAGCAATAACAATCATTCGAGCTACACAAGAAATCGTTTTATTATTTGCTATTATTGTTGCTTGAAATGGTTCTGGAGAATCTTTCACTGTAGTGTACGCTTGAATGGCATAACCCCACATACCGCGCGAATCACTATTTTCATAATTCTTAACAAGATCTGCGTTTAACCCAATATCACTTAAATGCAAACTTTTTTTACCATTGATACAAATCATATCCATTTCCATAAAGTCGCCACTAAAAGCAATTTCTAGATTTTCTTCAATAGTCGGCGGTAAATTTAAATCGACTGATAAACCGTTGGCAGAGCCAGCAGGCAAGATACCCAAAATAACATCTTGTTTTACCACAGCTTCTGCAACAATTTTAATCGTACCATCACCACCCACAACTAAAATACGTTCGGGTTTATATTCGTGATACAACTCTCTTATTTTACTCAAATCTTCTTTACCAGTAGTCTCATAAAGAATTAGTTCTAAGTTTTTATTTGTAGCAAAAGAACGTGCAGCAACTATAATTTCTGTTTTATCAACGTCACCCGATATCGGATTTACGACCATGATAATATGTTTTTTCATTATTTTCTTTTTGTATGTTGATAAAAACAATAAATTTAAAGAAAAATATAAAAAAAACAATGTTAGGAATAAAACATTTTTTAAAATTATATCGCGGTTATGCGAATGAGCAGGAACTTATCGTTATGGGCCATGTTTTTAATTCTAGCAAGGTGAAGGATTATAACTTTGGAAAAAATAATTTTAAGAATGCCAGAGCTGTAATTAATCTGTTTCGAAGAAAAACACAAGCAAACGCCGATGTATACCTCAAATTTAATAACGAAACGATACACACAAAAACCTTAGACGATGGTTATTTTAAATTTTGCATTCCTTTAGATGCTGCCGTAGGTTTTGGTTGGCTAAACTACGAAGTAAGCATTAAAAGAAAAGACAAAATCATAACAGAGAAAGGAAGTTATATTCGTCCGCACGAAGGCAGTCTCGGTATCATTTCAGATATAGATGATACGTTTCTTATTTCTCATACATCGAATCCATTAAAAAAAGTATATGTTTTATTATTTAGAAATGTAAATAATAGAAAAATTTACGAAAATGTAGTTGCCCATTATCAAGCGCTGAGTTCTGCAGGCCGAAACAATAAGAACGAAAAAAATGCATTTTTTTATGTTTCCAGTAGTGAGTGGAATCTTTACACTTTTATAATACGCTTCACCGAAATTCATCAATTGCCTAGAGCCGTTTTATTATTGAAAGATATAAAAACGAGTTTGAAGGATTTCATATTCACCGGAAGAGGAGACCACAACCATAAATTTGAAAAAATAAAACATATATTAGAGTTTTACCCCAATTTAAAATACGTTTTATTGGGAGATGATTCTCAAGAAGACCCCTATTTATATGAAAATATATGCAAAATTTTCCCGGTAAATGTTAAAGCCATTTATATCCGACAAACTGGATCAACGCAAAAAGAAAAGGTAAATGCCGCCTTAAATAATTTGAAAGATTTAGATGTAGAAGTTTGTTATTTTAAAAATAGTAGCGAAGCAATTGCACATTCTAAAAAAATAAACATTATTTAGTTTTTCCATTATAAGAATAAAAAAAAGCTCCAATGTGGAGCTTTTTTTTATTGATTGTCTATTTCTTCTTGAACTAACTCCCAGTCTAGAAGTAACTTATCTAATTCTGCTTTTTTATTGTTGTATGCAGTAAAGAATTTCGCGTCTTCAACATGTTTATCATAGTTAGAAGCCAACATTTTATCATCTTGCTGAATGTCTCTTTCTAACTGCTTGATCTGACTTTCTACTTTACTCAACTTGTTCTGCAACGCTTTACCTTTCTTTTGGTCTTCGTAAGAAGCTTTGTTGCTATCTTTTGGAACTACTGCTTTTAAGGCATCTTTCTTCTCAACTTCACGCATATTTTCCATATTACGTTGTTCCAAAAAATAATTAATGTCGCCTAAATATTCTTTTATTTTTTGGTCTTTAAATTCATAGACCAAATTTGACATTCCCTGAAGAAAATCCCTATCGTGCGATACTAAAAGTAAAGTTCCTCCAAATTTTTGCAACGCCGCTTTCAAAACATTCTTTGATTTGATATCCAAGTGATTTGTAGGCTCATCCATTAATAAAACATTAATAGGTTGCAAAAGCAATTTGCATAGCGCTAAGCGGTTTCTTTCGCCTCCAGAAAGCACTTTAACCTTTTTATCTACATCATCACCACGAAATAAAAAGGAACCCAGCATATCACGAACTTTAGAACGATTCGTATCCGTTGCAGCATCTTCCATGGTTTGCAATAAAGTGATTTCTCCATCTAAATACTCCGCTTGGTTTTGCGCAAAATAACCCAGTTGCACATTATGTCCTAATTTTATCGTTCCTTGGTATTCAAACTCATCAACTATTGCTTTAATAAAAGTTGATTTTCCCTGGCCATTTTGTCCCACAAAAGCAATTTTGCTTCCACGTTCTACCAAAAGGCTAATATCTTTTAAAATCGTTTTATCTCCATAGCTTTTCGTCACATTTTCTGCTTCTACAACAACTCTACCTGGTTCTTTCGAAACTGGAAAAGTAATATTCATCACGGAATTATCATCTTCATCTACTTCAATACGCTCTACTTTATCCAATTTTTTGATTAGCGACTGTGCCATTGAAGCTTTAGAAGCCTTGGCTCTAAATTTTTCAATCAATTTCTCCGTTTCTTCAATCTTTTTAGCTTGATTTTTTTGAGTTGCTAATTGTTTTTCACGAATTTCATGACGCAATTCTAAATATTGAGAATACGGTTTATTAAAATCATACGCTTTACCTAAAGAAATTTCAATAGTCCTGTTGGTTACATTATCTAAAAACATTTTATCGTGCGAAACAATAACTACCACTCCAGGGTAATTACGCAAAAAACTTTCCAACCAAATAATACTCTCTATATCCAAGTGATTGGTTGGTTCATCGAGTAACAATACGTCATTGGCTTGCAATAACAACTTTGCTAGTTCGATACGCATTCTCCAACCTCCAGAAAAAGTTTCGGTTTGATTATCAAAAACCTCTCTTTTAAAACCTAGACCCAAAAGAATTTTCTCGGTATCACCTACGTAATTATAACCACCTAATAATTCGAAGCGATGTGTGTAATCCGATAAATCTTCAATAATTTGGCTGTATTCATCACTTTCATAATCTGTTCGAGTTACCAAAAGATGATTGATCTCAGCTAATTTTTTTTCAACTATTTTTATATCAATAAAAGCTTCGTACGCTTCTTCAAGAACAGTTCTTCCTTGCTCAAAATCAATATCTTGACGTAAAAAACCCATTCGAACTTCTTTCTCTTGTGAAATCACACCCGAATCTGGAGCAAAATCTTTGGCAAGTATTTTTAGCATCGTCGACTTACCTGCACCGTTCTTCCCAACAAGTCCCACGCGATCTCCAGCACCCAATCTGAAGGTTACTTCTTCAAATAAATAAGACCCACCAAACGAAACCGATAAATTGTGTATATTAAGCATGTATTGTTATTTTAATCCTGTCAGAAGTTGTAATTTTACGACTCCTAAAAAAGGAAAAATTAAATTTTTTGCAAATGTTAAAAAAAGGATCCAAATTATATAGCATTTTAACAGGAACTTGTCCAAAATGCCAAAAAGAAAGCATGTATTTGGATCAAAACCTATTGCATTTAGGTTCAGTTCTAAAAATGCATGAGAAATGTAGTACATGTGGCTTAAAATATCAACTTGAACCTTCCTTTTTTTACGGCGCCATGTATGTTAGTTACGGACTCAATGTTGCAATCGGAATTGCAGCTTTTATTATTTCCTTTGTAATCTTCGGTTCTAGCATAAAAATATCTTTTATTACCATAATCGCGTCACTGATTGTACTTTTCCCAATTGTCCTAAGATGGTCCAGAAATATATATATCAATATGTTTGTTGATTATGATCCCAATTCGGATAAAAAATAAGACCACAAATCTATTTTTTACGAAACCTCTGAATGTCAATTTCTACATTCAATGGAATCTTGTTCTCAATAAAATCAAATAACACTTTTGCCATCGCTGGACCAAGCATAACTCCACGTGTTCCTAATCCGTTAAGAATGTGAATTGATTTATTGTCATAATGCGTTCCTACTAATGGTCTTCTATCTTTAACCGTGGGTCGTACACCCGCAAAATGCTTTACAATTTCAAAATCACAAGTAATAATTTCCCTGATTCTTTCTACCAGTTCTTGTTTTCCTTCTTCAGTAGGCACATCCGTTTTATCTTTCCAATTGTATGTCGCTCCCACTTTAAACAGATCATTGACCATCGGTAAAATAAAAACACTAGTATTTACTATTACGTCTAGATTTAAATCCGGAGCTTTTATAACAAACAACTCGCCTTTTGTACCATCTAAAGGCAAATAGCTAAAGAAAGGATTGTTGTGCATACCAAAGCCCTCAGCAAAAATTATATGACGCGATTTTATCTTCTTGTATTCAATAGCATCATCAAAATATTCAACTAAGTCGTAATCAAAAGCCTCCTCAATTAATAAATTATTCTCTGATAAATACTTTTTATACGAATCTAACAGCAGAGCAGTATCTACATAACCCGTATGCAAAACTTCTCCATAATCATAAGGTGATTCTATACCTTTGTATTTTTTTGATATTAAGTTGGTTGATAAAAAGGGTGCTAAATTCTTTTTATCCGATGCTGTAAACCAATTATTCTGTTCTTCCACCGAAAAAAATTTTCTTAAAATAGGAAGTTTATAATTAAACTGCATTTTTAATTTCGATTCAAGTTGGTTGTAAAATGCATCCATTAATAACAGTTGCTCCTGAGCTTCCCACACTTCGCTAAATCGCTTCAAAATTACAGGATTATAAAGTCCTCCTGCTATTCTTGAGGAGTTTTGTGATTCATCATCTATAACTACGAAAGACTTATTGTTCTTAAAAGCGACTTCTGCAAAAGAAATACCAGCTAAACCACAACCAACAATAATATAATCAACCATCTAAAAAGTAATAGAATTAAAACTAACAAATTTATAGCAATAAACACCACGTGCCAAGTCTGGAGAGATATTATAAAAAATAATAATTAACGATTTGGTAATCTTTACTTAAAACTTTTCTAAATCTATCAAAAAGCGGCAGTAAAAAAAAACAAGTAACAATAAAAATAAAAAAACTCTTACTAATTAGTAAGAGTTTTTTTATAAATTGAAACATAGAACTAGTAGTTCCACATATCGTGTTCAAAATCACGAATCTTATCTTTTATTCTATCTGATTCTAATAATTGATTAAGTGCATTTTCGTTCACATACTCAGTGATCAAACGATCTCCATATACGTTTTCTTCTTTGTAAATAACACCACCAAATTGTCTAGAATCTAAAATTCTATCAAAAGAAACTGGCATCGCAGAGTTTTTCTCGTTGAAAGCTAAATAACCATGCAAGTAATCTCTAATTGAGGGATAAAATATCCAAAATAAATCAATGTAATCAGGGTTTTCAGTTCCAACTTCTCTTGCTTCTGGAGCAACTGGACAAATTCCTAGTAAACGATACTTTAATTCAGCTTGACGCTTATCAAAATACCAATAACCTTTTAATCTGTATCCTGTAATATCCTGAGCAGTAAGTTCTCTTTTATCAATAAATTGAGGATCTAGCACTTTTGCTGGACCTGGAGGACCTACTACTTTTACTCTTTTACCTTTAACTTTCGTATACGTTACAGATTCTTTTGGAAAATATAAATCTCTATTTGCATTTACTTCTTCTCTACCAGCATTAGTAGTATCAATATAAGTAAATGAGCTACTCATATCTTTCAAGGTCTTCTTTGTATTGAAATAATCATCAGCATATACCTCAGTTATTTTATTAGTCTTAATACCTTTAATCAAAACATCAAACAAAGACCTTCTATCTTTCCCAATATTACTCGAGTCAATAGGAAAATAGAGTGGAAAATTAAATCTTTCACTTAAATCTACAATCTCCCATGTCGTTTTACCCATTAGAATATCTCTATCATCTACATAACCATAAGCCAAAGGCTTATCATTATCAAGAGATATTTGCGACTGAGTCTTTACTCCAATTTGATCTGGAGTTTTAGCATTAAGCAAATTAGACTGAGCAACAGAAGAAAAACTTCCTGCAACAATTGCGATAACCAGTACTAAATTTTTAGTCTTCATCTTTATTATTTTTTAAAGTTATCTAAGTATTTAATAATAACTTAAATATTTATTGTATTTCGTAAATAACGACAGCCGTTCTTGAAAGCATAATGTCAGAACCAACTAGTTTTGTTTTAATATCTGAAATCGTAACTTGATCACCTCTTGTAGCTCTCGCCAAAGCAGTTTTACATTGTGCATTCACTCTGTCTCCAGAAACGATAACAGCAGCTTGACCAGCAACTTTTAAAGTAAACCCAACAACATTTAAATTCACATTAAAATCAAAATCTGGTAATTTAGCAGAAATCTGAGAAACTTCTAAACGCGATTTCGCACCTTTAACAACTCCCATTTCTCCACCGATTGCACCTACTGGAGGTGGAATACCCTTGATTCTAAAAGATTTTTTGTCAGAAACTTTAGACCCATCAGGTAAAGTTCCAGTTACATTAATAACCACTTCAGAACCTTGACCTGGATTCATATTGAAAGATCCTGGTTTACCCGCCGAACTAAGTCCTGAACCTGTTGCCGAAATTTTATTTGAAGGAATACCCGCAAAAGTAATCGTCATTGGGTTAATAACTCCTCTATAAACTACATTCATTTTATCTGCAGAAATTGTAGCAGAGTTTGGTTTAGGAACCACCACATAATTTCCTTTGATAGGAATTGCAACTGGTTTTCCGTCTTCCATAAATGTGAAGTTACCAGCGATATCATGCTCTCCCACATTCCCTGCTCCAAAACTAAACTCAACTTGACCATCGTGTAAAGACGTTGCCAAATTAATGTTACTTCCATTTACCGAAACAGCAGTAGGCACTGTAGATTTATCAAAACGTCCTAAAACAATTTTACCTTTTACAGCCTCACCAGCAAAAAATGCCGATTTTTCAGGTATAACAATTGCAGTATAGTTTTTCATAGAAGCTGCAGCAACGGCTGTATTACCAGTCAGTGCTCCAAAAACATCAGCCTCAATACCTTTAACATCATTTTGCGTAGCTGTTAATTTCGCAACAGAAGCAATAAGAGGAAAGTGCTTATAATGATAATCTAAATAACTTTTAGTAATACCTTCTTTATCCTTAACATTTACAGTATTGAATTTAGTATCTATCTGAGCAACAATATCTTTATACTTTGGATTACCACCAAGAGCAGCTTTCATATCGGCTTTATAGGTGTCAATTGCAGCAAGAACTTCTTTACCTTTTTTAGACAAACCATCTCCTTCAAACCAACTTTCATCTAATTTAGAAGAATTATCCATTGATTCATAAGGCAATTTGCCGTCTTTTTCTTTTTCGATATCTTTCGTTAAATCCGTTTTTAAAGATCCAACAAAATTATAATAAGTCTTAGTAATACCTGAAACCTTAACAGCTATATCTCTAGGTGCTGCATATTGTTCTGGCTTATCTTGTGCTTTCGACTGCAAATCAGCAAGAATAGCTTCATTAGAAGTCAATGCTAAATTATTTACAGTTTCAAACTTTTCGTTGATCAATCCAAAAGCAGATAATACTTCTTTGGACATATTTAATGCTAACATTGCGATGAATACCAGATACATCAGGTTAATCATCTTCTGTCTAGGGCTTAATTTTCCTCCTGCCATTTTTTTTTAATTAGTTTCGTTAATAAATATTTATATAGTCTTAAACTAATTATCCTTTATTACTCATTGCAGAAAGCATACCACCATAAACGTTGTTTAATGAAGCAATATTTGCAGTCATTGATTGCATTTGCTCTTTAAGTTTACCCGCATTTTCAGCAATTTCTTTATTAGCTTCTGCATTTCTTGATGCACTTTCTAATTGAACTTTATATAAAGAATTCAAAGATTCCATTTGTGCAGCAGCCATAGACAACTCTTCACTATATTTTTTAGTTGCAGAAATAGAATCTAGTGTAGGAGAAATATTTTTTGAAGCATCTTCAAAATTCCTGATACTACTTCCCAAACTTGCCATTAAAGCTCCATCAATTTTTGCTTCTTTAAGCATTGCGTCTAATTTCTGAGACAAAATTCCTTCAGCATCTTGCTTCACTTCTTTAACAGCACCTGCTTCTCCACCAGCTAATTCTGGATATACTAATGACCAATCCAATTCGTGATCTACCGGCTCAAAAGCAGATAAAGCGAAAATAAAAGCTTCTGTACAAAGACCTATAATTAATAACGTTCCAGCTCCTGGGTAATGTTGAATTTTGAAAAGAGCTCCGATAATTACTACTGCCGCTCCCATACCGTAAGCGAAATTCATTTGTTTTTTACTTAATAATGACATAAAGATTTTTTTTTGGGTTAATAAAATTTTGTTAGAATTGGGTTTTAATATTATTTTTTACTGTTTCCAGTAGTTTGAGTTCCCATGTAATCCTGAACAGTTCTAAATCCGATATAACTTCTAGCGGAATCCGAATATTCAAATGCACGAGTACTAACTTGAAGGAAGTAAGAAACATCTTTCCAAGAACCACCTCTTACTACTTTTCTTTTATTAGAATTATCAATAACAGCTGGATTCATAGTAGAAACAAATTCGTAAGAATTAGCATCATAAGCAGAATCAGTCCACTCTGACACGTTTCCTGCCATATTGTATAAATTATAACCATTCGTTTCGTAGGACTTAGCCTCTACAGTATATAGTGCGTTATCAGCAGCATAATCACCTCTGTTAGGCTTAAAATTTGCCATAAAACACCCTCTATCACTTTTTGTATAAGGACCACCCCAAGGAAAAGTTGCTGATTCCAGACCACCTCTTGCGGCGTATTCCCACTCCGCTTCTGTAGGCAATCTAAAAGAATTCACATTATCTACGTGTTTCTTTTTAGACCTGATAAAGCTATTTTTATTAAGAGTTCTCCACTCGCAAAATGCTTTTGCTTGTTTCCATGTAACACCTACAACTGGATAGTCACCATATGCTTTATGCCAAAAATAATCGTTATGCATAGGCTCATTGTACGAGTATGCAAAATCTTTAATCCAAACCGTTGTATCAGGATAAATCTTAACCTCTTCTGTTCTTATAAAATCTTGTCTTTTACCCACTTTAGCTTTTGCTGCAGCTTGAATATCCATCCAAGTATAACGGAACTTAAGTTTATTTACATCCATAGTTCTTAAACCATTATAAGAAGCCTCTAAAGGAAGGTACATAGAATCCATTACTTCTACGTAATATTCATCTGGGTATTTTCTTGTATCCTTAATCAACTTGGCTTTTCTATTTAATCTTTTATAAGCGTTTGGATCTTTTTCAGTTCCAATGCTATAATAATTGTCAAACATGTATTTCTCATAGGGCGACATTTTTTCAGGATCGGCTGCATCACTAAATGCATAATCAGCAATACTTCCAGAATTTTTTCCTTTAGCATTTCCTGCTCCTGCACTTTGACCACTCTCTTCTGCCAAAATTGCTAAACGAAAACGTATAGTTGAATCTTTTACCCATTCAACAAATTGACGGTACTCACTATTCGTAATTTCGGTTTCGTCCATATAAAACGATCTAACAGTAACTGTTTTTGTAGGCGCGTCTTCAACATTTGCAATGTCGTCATCCGATTTACCCATTATAAACGAACCTCCTGGCACTAAAGTCATACCATAAGGTTTTTCAGGATGCCATTTCGCTCCTTTTACACCAACCAACTCACCTTTGTCGCTTGATCTACCACAGCTAATTAACACTGTTAAAATTGCCGTAAATGCAATGAACTTCTTCATAAAAATTTGGGTTATCTATTCATTATTATTCAGACTGTAAACCTATTTATTTTTTATCTAAAAAACAATTGTCTCTTAGTCAACATTAATGGGTCAAAAGTATATTAAATTTTTCTTAAAAAAAACATTTTATCGATAAAGTGTCAAAAAAGATCGACAATATGCGTAAAAATAATAAAATTGTAAGTTTTGAGCAAAATTATAAATATTTCACATAAATTTAACATTTTTATTAACATTATGATAATGCCTCAAAACTCAAAAAAATTACACTATGTTTTTTCTTTGTGCTTTCCACCATCTTTCGGGCATTTCTTGATTGCATGCTGCTAAATACTCTTCATAAGAACACGGTAATAACGTGTGTTTTTTTAGTTTATTGTTGCCACTTGCAATAAATGGAATTTCAATCCACCAACGCTCTGTTTTGTCACTTTTATAGAATATCATATCTTGTTCTTCCAGTGGAACTATGTATTTTAGGTAATTATCTCTACTGCCAAAAGGGTATTCATTTGATCTATAATGATATCCCTCTATAAAATACCAAAATATTTGCGCAATGATGACCGCTTCTTGCTTGGTATTGTTATGATTGAACACTCCAAACAATGAAATTTTATCACTTATACCAGCATATCTTGCCAAAGAACAAATTTCTTTTCCGTTAAACCCATTTGGATTAAAAGTAATGAAATTTCCAGAATCTGATGATTTTACAGCGTTTAAATCAATACTCACCATATCAGCATCTCGAAATACAGGTTCTGCAATAGAAATGTTATTTGACATTTCACCCAATCGATACGAATCAAAAAATAACCTTTCTATTAAATCTATTTCTTCTTGAGAATTATAATAGGTTTGATAACCAATATTACAATAATTAAAAAGATTGTTAGGCTCATTAATTATAATTTTCGTCAGATACGAATCTGATGAAATGGAATCATTTTCTTTTCCAAAATCAAACTTACTATCAATGGCAACTAAGTTTACCATTTGTTCTAAATCATCATACGCTCTGTAAAGAGGATAGGTTATATCTTGAGAACCTCCTATAATAATAGGAACAACTTTTTTCTTTAGTAAACTGGCAACTATTTTTTTTACTGCAAAATAAGTGTCTTCCTTTGAATTACCAGGCAAAATATCTCCAAGATCGGCTATAGATGCATTCCAGTTCCCTGGATACAAGCTGTAAAACTCTTTTCGTATTGCAGTTAAATCAACTTTGCGTTCCGTATCTGCATTTCCGCGATTTTCTAGTACTCCAATTATAGCAATATCAGTTTTATTTAAATCTGGGAATTGCTTCTCTGTATGTAAAACAATTTTACTCCCCAAGTGCTGAGAAGACAATCCTGAGATGTACTCTAGAATTTCATTACCTATTGGGGTTAAAAAATCAAATTCCATTACTTACTTTTTTTTAGCAACTGGCTTCTTCGTTACTGGTTTTTTTACTGCTGCCTTTTTAGTTGTTGCAGTTTTTTTTACGGCGGTCTTCTTAGCTGGTGCTTTTTTAGCAATCATTTCTTGCACTTCAGCCAATGTTAATTTTGCGGCATCGACATCTTTGCTCAGTTCTATCTTAATTTTACCTTTTGTAATTACAGAACGCCCCCAACGGGCTTTTTCCACCAATATGCCTTCTTCTTCCCAATTATGTAAAACTTTATCAATATTCTTTTGTAATTTATCTTCAATTAATGCTTCTACATCAGATTGCGATAAGTCATCAAAATTATATTTCTTACTTACATTTATAAATATTCCGTTCCATTTAATGAAAGGACCAAAGCGTCCAGTCCCTTTTTGAACACCTTCTCCTTTATAAACAGCTATAGGTGCATCGGCTATTGCTTTTTCGTCAATTAATTCTTTTGCTCTTTCCATTGAAACATCCAATGGATCTTCACCCCTTGGCAAAGAAATAAAAACAGCACCGTGACGTACATACGGACCATATCGACCATTGCTAACTTCAACTTCCTCTTCTTTATATAGACCCAAGTTTTTTGGAAGTAAAAATAAATTCAGGGCTTCCTCTAAAGTTATGCTACCAATGTTCTGCTCATTTCTAAGACTTGCAAATTTTTTCTCTTCATCTTCGGCGTTTCCAATTTGAGCCATTGGACCAAATTTACCTAAACGCACCGAAACTGGTTTTCCAGATTCTGGATCAATTCCCAAAATTCTTTCTCCACTTTCTCTATCAGCATTTGCTTCTACATCTTTCACATTAGGATGAAATTTATTGTAGAACTCCTGCATCATTTTTGTCCATTCTATATTTCCTTCGGCAATTTCATCAAAATCTTGTTCGACTTTTGCTGTAAAATTATAATCTAAAATATTACCAAAATTCTTTACTAGGAAATCCGTAACAATAGTACCAATATCAGTAGGAACTAATTTTCCTCTATCAGAACCTGTATTTTCTTTCAACAACTTCTCTCCTACTTTACCCGACTGCAAAGTAAGTTGCGTATAATTTCTTTCTTGTCCGTCAAGATTCCCTTTCTCTACATAATTTCGATTTATAATAGTAGAAATAGTTGGTGCATAAGTAGACGGTCGACCAATACCTAATTCTTCTAATTTTTTAACCAAAGAAGCTTCAGTATAACGTGCTGCAGCACGAGAATATCTTTCGGTTGCCGTGATGTAATTATTTTGCAGCTTTTCGTTTACTTTCATTGCGGGCAACATACCTTCCTGCTCTTCTTCTTCATCGTCATGCCCTTCAAGGTATACTTTTAAGAAACCTTCAAAAAGTAAAACCTCTCCTGAAGCCGTAAAAATTTCACCGTGATTATTCGCTTCAATTTTTACATTGGTACGTTCCAATTTAGCATCACTCATTTGTGAAGCCAAAGTTCTTTTCCAAATCAAATCATACAAACGCGCTTGATCTCTATCTATATCCACAGTATGACGTGACATATCCGTAGGACGAATTGCCTCGTGAGCTTCCTGTGCCCCTTTGCTTTTATTCACGAATGTACGTGGAAAAGAAAACTCTTTACCGTAAGACTTTACAATTTCGGCCTGTGCAGCATCCATAGCATCTTTAGACAAATTCACACTATCCGTTCTCATATACGTTATAAGTCCCGCTTCATATAAACGTTGTGCTAATTGCATTGTGATTCCTACGGGTAAATATAACTTCCTAGCTGCTTCTTGCTGCAAGGTCGATGTAGTAAAGGGTCCAGTTGGTGATTTTTTGGTAGGTTTGGTTTCTAAATCTGATACCTTATATATAGAGCCTATATTTTTACTTAAAAAATCTTCGGCTTCTTTCTTAGTATTGAAATTTTTTGGGAGTTTGGCTTTGAATGTTTTTCCAGCTTCGTTCGTAAATTCTGCTACAACAGAATAGGTTGCAATAGCTTTAAAATTTTGAATTTCACGTTCTCTTTCTACAATTAATCGAACGGAAACTGATTGCACCCTTCCTGCTGACAAACCTCCTTTTATTTTTCTCCACAGCACTGGTGACAATTCATAACCCACCAAACGATCAAGGACACGTCTCGCTTGCTGCGCATTAACAAGATTATAATCAATTTCACGAGGATTATCAATAGCTTTTAAAATTGCAGTTTTGGTAATCTCATGAAAAACAATTCGTTTTGTTTTTTCTTTTTTAAGGTTCAATTCTTCGGCTAAATGCCAAGAAATAGCTTCACCCTCACGATCCTCATCACTTGCTAACCATACCATATCAGCATTTTTGGCTAAAGTTTTCAATTTTGAAACCAATGCTTTTTTATCTGGTGAAACTTCGTATTTGGGTTTAAAACCATTTTCTACGTCTACTCCGATTTCTTTAGAAGGCAAGTCGGCAATATGGCCATAACTTGACTCTACCTGATATTCGCTTCCTAGAAATTTTTCGATTGTTTTTGCCTTTGCGGGGGACTCAACTATCACTAAATTCTTTGCCATGTTGCTTTTATTTGAACCGCAAAAGTAATTTTTTTTTTCAAATATTTTCTCTTCCTTGTTTTTAAAAGCACTATTTACCCCTAAATAATGGTTTCTGATCTCTAAAACGCCCATGAAACTTATTAATTAGCAGCATCAGGACAGTGTTCTACAATTAATAAAAAGGAAATAGCACTGTCAAAAATATTAAAAAAAATATTTATACCTTAATATATAGCATCAAACTAAATAGGGTCAGCAAAATCAAGTTTTACTTCATTCTCAAGTACAACTGACTTTTATTATTTAAGTTTACTATAGCCAAAGTACACTAATTTTAAAAAAGACACATTCCATGAACAGACTCCAACAGTTAAAAAAACTGGAACAACCTCAAATTTGGGACATTCTGATCATTGGTGGAGGTGCGAACGGACTTGGGACAGCTGTTGATGCTTCGAGCCGAGGTTATAGAACCATTCTTCTAGAAGCTGTAGATTTTGCAAAAGGAACTTCTAGTCGCAGCACCAAATTGGTTCATGGTGGCGTGCGGTATTTAGAGCAAGGCAATCTTTCGTTAGTGATTGAAGCTTTGAAAGAACGAGGTACACTGCTAAAAAATGCTAGTCATTTAGTCAAAAACCAATCTTTTGTTATTCCGAACTATAATTGGTGGGGCGGCTTATTTTACACAATAGGTTTAAAAATATACGATTTGCTGGCTGGCAAACTGAGTTTAGGTAGTTCCGTCTATTTGTCGAAAGAAAAAACAATCGAATTGCTACCTACAATTGCGCAAAAAAATTTAAGAAGTGGTGTCCTCTACCACGATGGACAATTTGATGATTCTCGATTGGCTATTAATTTGGCACAAACAGCGATAGAAAAAGGAGCTTGTGTGCTTAACCACATTAAAGTGATTAATTTACTAAAGGACAAAAGCCATAAAATAATTGGTGTTGTTGCTCAGGATCAAGAAAGTACGCAAACATTTGAAATAAAGGCAAAAGCAGTAATCAATGCTACCGGAGTTTTTACCAATGCAATTATGAAAATGAACGACAAAGTGTATAAAAAATATATTGTCCCAAGCCAAGGAATACATTTGGTTTTTGACAAATCATTTCTACCGTCTCATTCTGCATTAATGATTCCGAAAACGAGTGATGGAAGAGTTCTTTTTGCAATTCCTTGGCATGACAAAATTGTTATAGGAACTACGGATACGCTAGTAAAAAAATCTGATTTGGAACCCATAGCACTAGAAAAAGAAATTCGTTTTGTACTTGAAACAGCACAACGCTTCTTGACAAAGAAGCCTAAAAGAGCCGATGTATTATCGGTGTTTGCAGGCTTGCGACCTTTGGCAGCACCTGATGAAAAAGGACAAAGCACCAAAGAAGTGTCTAGAACGCACAAAATAATTGTTTCCGAAACAGGTTTAATAACGATTACAGGAGGAAAATGGACTACGTATAGACAAATTGCCGAAGACATTGTAGACAAAGCGATGACCGTACATCAATTACCAAATAAAAAATGTGTCACAAAACATTTGGAAATTCATGGAAATAAAAAAAATAAAGATTCTGATTTTGAAAACCACTTATTTATTTACGGAACAGATGCGGCAGCTATACTCAAGTTGCAAGAAAGTAAACCCGATCTCAGAGAAAAACTGCACCCTGATTACAACTATACTTTGGCCGAAGTAGTTTGGGCTATTCGTTATGAAATGGCCACAACTGTTGAGGATGTTTTGGCGAGACGTGTACGGTTGCTCTTTTTAGATGCACGAGCAGCGATTGATTGTTCGCATACAGTAGCGCAATTACTAGCCGATGAACTGGGATACGATGAGATTTGGATTCAGAATCAAATGGACGATTTTAAAAAAGTTGCGAATGGTTTTTTGTTGAAAGAGTTTCGGGTTTTATAATGATGTTTTTTCCATGAATTGCCAATTCAAGACCTAACAGGTTTTAAAAACCTGTTAGGTCTGACAAAAAAAAACACAAAATTTTTATTTTAAAAACCTACAGCCCTAGCCCTGATTGCAGTGAAAAGCCCGGAACAAAAAAAGTAAATGTTTCCTGTGTTAGAAAAGCGACCAATCCCGATAACTATCGGGACTTTTCTAGCACTTTGGAAACTTACTTTTTTTATGAGGACTTGAAAAGGAAAGCAGGAATTAGCTCCCAAAAACTGAATCCCTAAAAACTATATAAAAAGTTGTTAATTCTTCGGCTGACATCTTGTCATAATCACTGTATTTCCCTTATCTTTGCGCTTTGAAAAAATGCAATGGAAAAGATAATTGAAGAAAGCAAACAAGGTAATAACCTTGTTCTAGAAAATAAACCGGAGAATACTAAGAAGCTCTTTATAGAAAGTTATGGCTGTGCGATGAATTTTTCGGATAGTGAGATTGTTGCTTCGATTCTATCGGTAAACGGATATAACACTACTGAAGTTCTCGAAGAAGCCGATTTAGTTTTGATAAATACGTGTTCAATTCGTGATAAAGCGGAGCAAACGATTCGCAAACGTTTAGAGAAATACAATGCGGTAAAACGCACCAATCCGAAAATGAAAGTTGGAGTTTTGGGTTGCATGGCCGAACGTTTGAAAAGTCAGTTCCTCGAGGAAGAAAAAATAGTAGACCTTGTTGTAGGTCCTGATGCCTACAAAGATTTACCGTACTTATTAAGTGAAGTGGAAGATGGACGTGATGCGATAAACGTAATTTTATCTAAAGACGAGACTTATGGCGACATATCTCCTGTTCGTTTGATGAGTAACGGAATTACAGCTTTGGTTTCTATAACAAGAGGTTGCGATAACATGTGTACTTTTTGCGTCGTTCCTTTTACCCGCGGACGTGAACGCAGTCGTGAGCCACAAAGTATAATGAATGAAATTCAGGATTTGTGGAATAAAGGCTTTAAGGAAATCACACTTTTAGGTCAAAACGTAGATAGTTATTTGTGGTACGGTGGCGGTTTGAAAAAGGATTTCACCAACGCCTCAGAAATGCAAAAAGCAACAGCGGTAGATTTTGACCAATTACTCGAAATGGTTGCGGTTGGTTTTCCTAAAATGCGTATTCGCTTTTCGACATCGAACCCTCAGGATATGCACGAAAGTATTTTGCATGTTATTGCAAAATATCCAAACATTTGCAAGCACATTCACTTGCCGGTACAATCAGGCAGTAATAGAATTTTGAAGGAAATGAATCGTTTGCATACGCGAGAAGAATACATGACTTTGATTGACAAAATCCGTTCAATAATTCCTGATGGAGCAATATCACAGGATATGATTTCGGGGTTCCCAACAGAAACAGAAGAAGATCATCAGGATACGTTAAGTTTAATGGAATATGTGAAATATAACTTTGGATACATGTACAGCTACTCTGAACGCCCGGGAACTTTGGCTGGGCGAAAAATGGAGGATGATGTTCCTGAAGCAACAAAAGCTAGGCGATTACAAGAAATTGTTGATTTGCAGCAAAAACATGCGTGGAGTCGCTCTGAAGAATATATTGGAAAGACGGTGGAGGTTTTGATTGAAAAAGTATCGAAAAAATCGACTGAAGAGTTTTCGGGTAGAAATTCACAAAGTATCACAGTAGTTTTTCCTAAAGAGAATTATAAGGTGGGGGATTTTGTAAATGTGAAAATTACAAGTTGCACAAGCGGCACTTTGAAAGGGGAAGCAGTTGGATATTCTGAAATGAATTAAAAAAGTTTAATGTTTAAGAATTTAAAGTTGTTTAAAAATGGAGAAAGAAATTATTATAAAACCAAGTTTTCTTTTTAAAGATTATTTTAAAGTCAATTTATATGAATATTGGAATCGACCAAGTTTTAAAATAATTTCTATAGCTATCTCAATTACAATCATCTTAAATATTATAAACTTTTCGCTCCATGAGACTAGCTTAGAAGAAATTTTCAGTTCTTCTTTTTTATTCATTTTACTTTACCCATTGGCTATAATATTTTCTGTTTACAGATATACTAAAAAAATTCTTAGTAGCCCAAAATTAAAAGAAAAAATATCAATTTCTTTTAATTCAAATTACTTGGAAGATATGGGAGAAAGTTTTAATATGAAATACTACTGGAAAGACTTAAAGAAAATAATTGAAAAAAAAGAGTGGTTTTTAATTTATGTAGAAAAAAATTGCCCTAAAGTAATTCGAAAAGCAGATTTAAAAGACAATCAATACAATGAATTAAAACAACTTTTTAATTCATTAGATATTAAAAAAAGTTTAAAAAGTTAGATTATAAAGTTACTTTATCAAGAGAGCTTTTAACTTAAACATAAAATATGGATACAGTACAGTCAATAAAACAACGATTTGAGATTATTGGGAATGACCCAAAGCTCAATCGTGCGATAGAAAAAGCAATTCAGGTTGCTCCTACCGATATTTCGGTATTGGTGGCTGGAGAAAGTGGTGTGGGAAAAGAAAATATTCCTAGAATAATCCATTCACTTTCGCACCGGAAACACGGAAAATACATAGCCGTAAACTGCGGTGCGATTCCAGAAGGAACTATCGACAGTGAGCTTTTTGGTCATGAGAAAGGTGCTTTTACAGGTGCGACAAGCACTCGTGAAGGTTATTTTGAAGTGGCTGATGGTGGAACTATTTTTCTAGATGAAGTTGGCGAATTACCGCTCACTACGCAGGTGCGTTTGCTACGCGTTTTAGAAAATGGAGAATTTATAAAAGTAGGTTCATCCCAAGTTCAAAAAACAAATGTTAGAATCGTAGCAGCAACCAATGTGAACTTATTTAATGCTATCGAAAAAGGGAAATTCCGTGAAGATTTATATTATCGTTTGAGTACGGTAGACATCACATTGCCTCCACTTCGCGATCGAAAAGAAGATATTCATTTACTGTTTAGAAAATTCGTTGCTGATTTTGCAAGTAAATACAAAATGCCACCTTTAAAACTTGATGATAGTTCAATTTTATTATTGCAAAAATTTCGCTGGAGCGGAAACATTCGTCAATTGCGAAACGTAGCGGAACAAATTTCGGTATTAGAAACCAATCGTGATATTACGGCAGCTACTTTACAATCGTATTTGCCAACGGAGGGCACTAATTTGCCATCGGTTATAAAAGACAAAAAAAGTGATAATGATTTCAATACCGAAAGAGAGATTTTATACAAAGTCCTTTTTGATATGAAAAGTGATTTGCATGACTTAAAGAAGCTAACATTAGAATTGATGCAAAATGGTAGTTCTAAGGTGCAGGAAACCAACAAAACACTCATAAAGAAAATATACGGCGCTAAGGAAAACGATAGTGAAATAGATTTTGAAGAAGATCCAGGAACATCCTTAATCACAACTCAGAATCAAGAACAACATTACGAAGAACAAGACAACAACTATCTGTTCGCTGAAACTATTGAAGAGGAAGAAATTTTAAGACTGGAACAAAGAGAAATTGAAATGATCAAAAAATCATTAGAGAAAAACAAAGGAAAACGAAAAGCCGCTGCTGACGAACTTGGAATTTCGGAACGTACTTTGTATCGAAAGATCAAACAATTTGATTTATAAAAATAAATGAATTACAAATTCTACTTGCGGCAAGTGATCAAATCAAATTTCTTATATTTGAAAAATGATTTGATCATTAGTTCGTGTTAGAATTAACCACACATTATGAAGAAAATGTATCCTTTATTAATTAGCATACTGTTTTTAACAAACAGCTGTTCTGTTTACAACTTTACTGGAACTGGAAAAATTGATGCAAAAACGTATCAGGTTAACTTTTTTCAGAATAATTCGGACTTAATTGAGCCCGGGATCGACAGAACTTTCACGCTTACATTACAAGATTTAATTCAGAATCAAACTAATTTAAATCTGGTAAAAAATGGAGGAGATTTAACATATGAAGGAGAAATAACAGATTACAGAATAAGCCCGATGACGGCGACTGCAGATCAGCAAGCCTCTCAAAACCGTTTAAAAATTAGAGTAAATGTTAGGTTTACCAATAAAAATAAAGAAGCAGATGATTTTGAGAAAAACTTTGAGTTTTATTATGACTATCCAGCGGACAAACAATTAGTAGGTACAACAAAAGATGCCGCTATAACTGATATTTTTGAAAGAATAACGCAGGATATCTTTAACGCTTCACTCGCAAAATGGTAGCAGATATTTTGATGCAGCCAAAATTATACATCAATAGAACAAACAAAAATGAACGTTAGCAGCTATAATTATTTAATAAACAAACCGGAAGAAATCAACGAAACACAAACCCTAGATTTGGAGAAAGTCTTGGATGAATTTCCCTTTTTTCAAAGTGCAAGAGCATTGCGTCTCAAAGGTTTGTATAATCAAAATAGTTATAAGTACAACTTTGCTTTAAAAATAACAGCTGCTCATTCTACTGATCGAACGGTCTTATTCGACTTCATTACATCGGAATCTTTTATCGCCATTCAAAAAAAGATATACGATAAAAAAATTGAGCAACTAATGGACATTATGGTTATTGACAGCCAAATTATTCAACAAGAAGAATTCGTTGAGACTGCACAAAACAAATTAGAACGATCTATACTTACCTCGATAAAAGAAGCAGCGCCACTAACAGTTGAGGAAGACGTAAAAATAGCTGAAGAAAAATTAGAAATTGGCAAACCAATAAGTTTCTCTAAAGATGAAACACATTCTTTCCAGCAATGGCTTCAAATTTCTAGAATTCAACCCATAAAAAGAGAAAGTGTTATAGAAAACAATAGCATGATAAAAGCATCCAGCGTGAACCCCGAGAAAGAGAAAAAAGCAGCGTTAATTGATAAATTTATAGAAACGAGTCCAAGAATTCCACCAATAAAACCAGGAATCGTTTTTAGTCCAAATCTTGATATAAACAAAGATGATAATTCTTATTTAATGACAGAGACTCTGGCTAAGGTATATTTAGAACAAAAAAAATATCAAAAAGCAATACAAGCTTATGATATATTAATTTTGAAATATCCAGAAAAAAGTAGTTTCTTTGCAGACCGAATAAAGGATATAAAAATAGTGCAACAAAATAACAATTAATAATAGACAGTATGTTTTCAATTTTTTTAGTTTTAATTACAATAGTGTGTTTTCTATTGATCATAGTTATAATGGTTCAAAACCCTAAAGGCGGTGGATTAGATTCAAACCTTGGAGGTTCTCAAATGATGGGTGGTTTTCAAAAAACTACTGATTTTTTAGATAAAAGTACTTGGATGTTAGCAGCTTTCTTAATCGCTTTAATTTTACTTTCTGGTTTAAGTTTTACAGGAACTTTAGGACAACCTGATTCAAAGATTATTAATAATACCGAAACTGCTCCAGTTCAAACTGCACCTGTACAAAATACACCTGCACCTGCAACTCCTGCAAAATAATATATTTCTATAAAATTAATAGATGCCAGCTTGTCAAAGCTGGCATTTTTTATAAGAAAAAATGTCAGTTTTACTACTCTGGCACAATTTCTGAATCCTTGTAAACATTCATAAAAACAACAATTAAAAATAAAACCATGGCTTTAAACATTAAACCACTTTCAGATAGAGTTCTTATCGAACCAGTCGCTGCTGAAACAAAAACTGCGTCAGGGATTTTTATTCCAGATACAGCTAAAGAAAAACCACAAAAAGGAACAGTAGTTGCTGTTGGAAACGGAACAAAAGACCACACTATGACCGTTAAAATTGGTGATTCTGTACTTTACGGAAAATATGCTGGTACCGAACTAAAATTAGAAGGAAAGGATTATTTGATTATGAGAGAAGATGATATTCTTGCAATAATATAATTAGTATTAAGTCGCAAGAATTAAGTATTAAGACGAATAAAATTTAACAAAAAACATAAAATGGCAAAAGATATAAAGTTTGATATTGAAGCACGTGACGGATTAAAACGTGGAGTTGATGCATTAGCAAATGCAGTTAAAGTAACCCTAGGTCCAAAAGGACGTAATGTAATTATTGGAAAATCTTTTGGAGGACCAACAGTTACTAAAGATGGTGTTACTGTTGCAAAAGAAATTGAATTGAAAGACCCTTTAGAAAATATGGGTGCTCAAATGGTAAAAGAAGTAGCGTCAAAAACTAATGATTTAGCGGGAGACGGAACTACAACTGCTACAGTTTTGGCACAAGCTATCGTAAAAGAAGGATTGAAAAACGTTGCTGCAGGAGCAAATCCAATGGATTTGAAACGTGGTATTGATAAAGCAGTTGAAGCGATTGTAGCTGATCTTGCCAAACAAGCTAAAGTAGTAGGAAGTGATTCTGAAAAAATAAAACAAATTGCTTCTATCTCAGCTAACAATGATGAAATTATTGGAGAATTAATTGCAAATGCTTTCGCAAAAGTTGGAAAAGAAGGAGTAATCACCGTTGAAGAAGCCAAAGGAACAGATACTTATGTAGATGTTGTTGAGGGAATGCAATTTGACAGAGGATATCTTTCTCCTTATTTTGTAACCAACCCTGAGAAAATGGAAGTGGAACTGGAAAGTCCGTACATCCTGTTGTATGACAAAAAAGTTTCTTCATTAAAAGAGTTATTACCAATATTAGAGCCAATTGCTCAAACTGGGAAACCCTTATTGATCATTGCAGAAGATGTAGACGGAGAAGCGTTATCTACATTGGTAGTAAACAAATTGCGTGGAGCTTTAAAAATCGCTGCAGTAAAAGCACCTGGTTTTGGAGACAGAAGAAAAGCAATGCTAGAAGATATCGCTATTTTAACTGGTGGAACTGTAATCTCAGAAGAAAGAGGATACACACTTGAAAACACCACTATTGAAATGTTGGGTACTGCAAAAAGAGTAACCATTGACAAAGACAATACAACTATCGTAAGTGGTGCTGGTGAAACTGACATGATTAAAAACCGTGTGAACCAAATCAAAGGACAGATGGAAGCTACCACATCTGATTATGATAAGGAAAAATTGCAAGAACGTTTGGCTAAATTAGCTGGTGGAGTTGCTGTACTTTATGTTGGTGCTGCCTCGGAAGTAGAAATGAAAGAGAAAAAAGACAGAGTTGATGATGCTTTACACGCAACTCGTGCTGCCGTTGAAGAAGGAATTGTTGCTGGTGGTGGTGTTGCTTTGTTAAGAGCAAAAAATGCACTTAGCAGCATAGTTGCTGACAATGCAGATGAGAAAACTGGTATTCAAATTATATCTCGCGCAATAGAATCTCCTTTGAGAACTATTGTCGAAAATGCAGGTCTTGAAGGATCAGTAGTAGTATCTAAAGTATCTGAAGGTTCTGGTGATTTTGGATATAATGCCAAAACTGATGAGTACGTAGATATGTTAAAAGCTGGAATTATCGATCCTAAAAAAGTAACTCGTATTGCATTAGAAAATGCTGCTTCTGTTGCGGGAATGATCTTAACTACAGAATGTGCTTTGATAGACATTAAAGAAGAATCAGCTGGAGGAAACCACATGGGTGGCGGTATGCCAGGAATGATGTAATTCACAATTAACAGATTGCAAAAATCCGTCTTGATTACGATCGAGACGGATTTTTTGTTTTAAATTTAGTTGATCAGTTTATTATTATTCCGTTAATACCAATTATAATTATATAATAGTTTAATTTTTTTGAACATTAAGAATTTAAGTACGATCAAGTCTTAATTTCTTAATTGTTTAAATCTTTCCAATCTGTTTTTAAAGACTATTTTATATTCAAAACTGGTATAATTTTAATTGAAGAGAGCTATTTGGCATTTCAAAAATTTAAGTAAACGGTATGCTGAGCGTTATTTTATAACCTCAACTACTGTCGTTTTGGTATAAATTTTAATCAAAAAAAGGCCTTACTATTCGTAAGACCTTTTATATTATTCACTTATTTTCTTCTTCTTAAGTACCTTTATTAGAACAGGAAGTGTAGATAATATTATAATTGCAATTATAATTTTCTCGATATGCTCTTTTAAATCAATTCCTATTTCCAGAAACATCCCATATAAATAATGTCCCGCAAATATTAAACCGAATGACCATAAAAAAGAACTAAGTATATTATAAAACATAAATTGTTTTTTATCCATCATTCCTATACCAGCAACAATAGGAGCAAACGTTCTTAAAATTGGTAAAAACCTTGCGAAAATTATCGCTTTGCCTCCATATTTTTCAAAAAAATCTTTAGATTGTATTAAATATTTTTTCTTAAACCAAAAGCTATCTTCTTTATTATACAAATAATAACCACTTTTTGAACCAAACCAATATCCAACCATGTTACCAAAAACACCAGATATTGCAACCAATAATGAGAGAAACACTAGATTAAGAAAGTCACTTTCGATAAAAAGAACATTTTGAACTAAATCACGACTGTAAATTCCTGCAAGAAAAAGCAGACTATCTCCTGGGAGAAAAAAACCTGCAAAAAGTCCTGTTTCAGCAAAAACAATGAATAACACAATATACAGTCCAAGTTGAACACCACCTAGTGTAAAAGTTATATAAAATTCGGGGTTTATTAATTGAGCCCAATCAAAGTTACTCATATATTCTGGATATTATATTTCTGCCGTGAAAGTAGGTATAATTTAGGTTAACCGCAATAATATACTCTATTTTAAAGTTTTATTAACGATTAAAAAACGAGATAATCATGGTTACTGTCGATCGTATTTGCAGCAGTAGTGTAGTGCATCATAATCTTCTGTCGTAGTTTTAAAATCATCAGAGTCATGACCCGCTTTTGCAACTGCCTTTTTCACATCTGTGATTGAACATTTCTCTTCGTTAATCATTACATTTAATTGATGCGTTTCTACACTCCAAGATGCTGATTTTACCCCTGGAACTGAATACGCTGCTTTTTGAATTCGCTTCTGACATTGCTCACAATTACCATTTATTTCGGTGGTATATTTTGCGTTTTTACTTTTACTTTCTTGGCCTTGAGCCGAAAATCCGGCTAACATTATCAACATTATAATTACTATATTTTTCATAATTTTATTTTTTAAATTTTTACCTTAAATTGAAATTGCTCTTTGCAATTGTTATTTTATTTTAAATCTCAAACCCAGATAGTACATATTCCCAAATACTGGCGCGTATAACATCGATGCGTCAAAATAAGGACCAAAAGGATTTTGCGCATCTACTATTGCCGGTTTTTGCGTAAAATTACCAATATTCTCCCCTCCTGCGTACACTTCAAAAGTGCTGGAAAAAGTCCTTGTAATTTGAGCATTCATCAAGGAATAGGACGGCGATTGATCGGGAAGTTGGTACTCAACCGGATTAGAAGCGGTATAGGGTAATTGTTGTTCACCAATCCAGTTGTAGGTAAAATCAAATTTCCATTGTTGTCCTTTTTCTAGAATGTGCGTTTCATAGCCTAAATTTCCAAAGAAACGATGTGTTGCTTGCAAAGGTCTTTGATAATTTCCTGATAAATAATCGGTCTTGATATCATAGTATTTATAGGCCGAACGAAATTCGAAATGACGTGCTAATTCATAGTTAAACTCTACTTGAAAACTATTCGCATACGAAGCACCATCTAAATTATGAAAAATTACAGATTGTGGGCTTTCCATAATATCTACTACTACCTGGTTTTGAAAATTAGTTCTATAAAAATCGACTGTGATGTCGGCACTTCTATTGAATAATTTAAAACCCTGCATAAAACTAAGTCCATAATTCCAAGCAATTTCTGGGTCTAGATCATAGAATTTCCCACCAGCATTGACAATATTAAAAATTCTAGAACTTGCAAATAAGGTTTGATTTTCGGCAAAAATATTTGCAGGACGTTTTCCTCTACCCGCAGAAGCCCGAATAACCCCTTTTTCCCATGGATTGTATTTTAAATGCAGTCGTGGCGTAGCAAAAACTCCCAACCGATTTCCATAATCCATTCTGCCTCCTAGAATCAAGCTGAAGTTATCTTGGTTGTCATACGTATACTCGAAGAAAGCACCAACAGTGTTATCTATTCTGCTATAATTTGTGTTGTTAACAAACTCCGAATAATTGTCGTAGGTAAAATTTAAACCCGTTGCAAACTTGTTTCTATCATTGTCAATAATAGAATTAAAAATCAAGTTCGAATAAAAACTATTTTGTTTGATAGTATAATCATTCAACCCAAAATAAGAATCTTGACTGTAGCTACTAAAGGCATTTTGGAAACCGATACTTTGAAACGGCATATCTTTATAAACATATCCAAGTTTAGTAGAAATATCAATCTTTTTAGTATCGATTTCAGAACCCCAATAATTGGTTGTTCCTCTGTCAGTTTTAGGATCGAAGTCTACTTGTCCCATTAATTTTTTATCATCCATAAATTGGAAATTAATGAAACTAACCCAGCCTGTTTCTACATTATAATATTGGTAGCGATTGAGGAAATTGATTTGTTTCTGCAATGGATTATCTAAGAAACCATCGTGATTTTTATCCATTTTAGAATCTCTCATGTTGCCATGTAGCAACAAACTAGTTGCCCATTTATCAGATAATTTTACATTAAAATTACCATTTAACTCAAAACGAGCATCGGTAGAACCATAAGCATTTAATAAAACAGGAACATCACTAAATGGCTTTACTAATTCGGTATTGATTTGTCCCGAAATGCTTTCAAAGCCGTTTACCACACTTCCTGCTCCTTTGGTAATTTGAATACTTTCTATCCAAGGACCCGGCGTGAAAGAAAGCCCAAAAACCTGCGAAGCTCCTCGAACGGAAGGAACATTCTCTTGAGTCATCAATAAATAAGGACTTGTAAGACCTAACATTTTGATTTGTTTTGTCCCCGTCAAAGCATCTGAATAATTAACATCTATGGAAGGGTTGGTTTCGAAGCTTTCTGCCAAATTACAGCAGGCTGCTTTAAGCAGTTCTTTACTAGTAATTACGCTTGAATTGGCGGTAAGTGTATATGATTTTTGTATGCCCTTTCGTTTTGATTGCACCTTTATTTCTCGCAAAGTATCTTGCGAATAGGAATTAAAAGCAATCAAAAAGAACAATACCAATTGTACTGAGTGTTTTTTCATGATTTATAGTATAATGAATAAATATGCCGAATGCCTAAAATGGCTTCAACTCTAATTAAACATTATACTCTATCGTAAAGGAGGAATTGGCTGTAAAGTTTATAAAATGGTGGTGCATTTGCATCACAATAATAAGAAAGATTAGAATTAGCTGTTAATGTATCTGCTGTTACAAAACCATCAATAGTAGGTTGTGGAACACCAAAAGCATAATCAAATTGAAAAGAAAAAGATTTAACAATCCTGTTTTCTACTTTTTGTTTAAAGACAATTTTCTTTTCTTTACAACAACTGTTTTTCTTAGAAGTTACTTTTTCGCAACAACCTTTTTGAGCTTTAACAGAAATCAATGAAACCGAGGCAAGTTTATCTCCGCAATAATGCACATTAAATGCCAAGCCTACATTGGAAACCAATAGTAAAACTGCCAAAAATAGGCTTATATGCTTTTTAAAATTCATGGCGCAAAATTAGAATTAATATTACGATCAAAAATCAAATTCTTGTTAAACTTTTAAAAAGAAGCTAAATTACAATTCGAACACTTGTCCCATTAAAGGCACCACGCAATCAAAGCCATATTTATCTTGAATTTTTACTCTAAGTTCGTCAGCAGGTATGTTTTCTCCATGTACTAAAAAGACTTTCTTAGGTTTTTCTTTTAATTCCGATAGCCAATTCAATAAATCATTTTGATCTCCATGCGCAGACAAACCTTGTATTTCGAGAATCTTGGCTTTTACCTCATAATATTTCCCACGCATTTTTATATCTTGAGCACCTTCTAATAACTTACGACCACGTGTTCCTTCGCCTTGATAACCAATAATAATAACTGTCGTTTCAGGTAATCCTATATAGCGCTCTAAATAGCTCAAAACTCTACCACCAGTTATCATACCGCTGGCTGCAATTACTACTTTGGGTTGTTTATTATAAATGGTATCGATCGTTTCTTTATAATCTGAAATCATCGTAAACATTTTACACATCTCTGTAAATTCAGTTTCATTTAATCGATGCCATTTTTTATTCTCTGCAAAAAGCTTCAATACACTTATTCCCATTGGTGTATCAATAATATAAGGAATATTCGGAATTTTATTTTCTTTTTTTAACTGCCAAAGCAAGTACATAACACTTTGTGCACGCTCTACGGCAAAACTCGGAATAATTACTGTTCCTCCATTGCGTACCGTATTATTGATATACGTTTCCAACTCAAGTTTGGGATCAGTGTCCGGATGAATTCGATTACCATAGGTACTTTCGAGAAAAATATAATCTGCTTTTTTCGGTTTTGTGGGCGGAAACATTAATACATCATTATCCCTGCCAATATCGCCAGAAAACACAACTACTTTTTTCTCTAGTTGAAGTGCGATCGAACAGGCGCCTAAAATATGGCCTGCATTAGTAAAAACAGCATCAATTTCAGCATCTAAAGCAACACTTTCGTTGGGCTGAATTATTCTAAAAAGCGGAAAGACTTCCTCAGCTTGCTCAATCGTATATAGTGGTTCTGCAATTTCATGCTTAGAAAATTTCTTTTCGTTGGCCATTTTAGCGTCTTCTTCTTGAATTTTGGCACTGTCCAAAAGAATCAATTTCGCAACAGCGGCAGTAGGACTTGTACAATATATTTTCCCAGTAAAACCTTGATTTACCAGTCTTGGCAACCAGCCACAATGATCCAGATGTCCGTGTGTAAGCAAGACAAAATCTATTGTAGACGGCAAAATAGGCAAAGGTTCCCAATTGATTTCTCGTAACGATTTAAGTCCTTGAAACATTCCGCAATCTATCAGAATTCGAATTCCGTTACTTTCTACCAAGGTCTTAGATCCTGTTACTGTACCAACTCCTCCTATAAATGTAATTTTCATTTTAGTTTACTTTTAAATTAACTTTAAAACTATATGTACCTGCACAACTCTGATGCTTCTATTATCACCTTTTTAATTCGATTTGGACTTAAACCAATTTTTTCTAAAGCGGCTCTGTTATTCACGATTTCTCGAACTAAAATAATATCTAATATCAATAATTTTTCTTTTTCAGAAAGTGTCAATGTCGTTAAGCACGTTATGGGATACAATTGACTATCATCAATTTTGGACTTTAAATTATCGGTTGCAGGCTGATTCCAACTCAATAAATGAAGCCCTACGCATTTCGCAAAATCAACGGCATCAGATGTAAAGCGATTATTAGTTACAATCCAACATTTAGAAACAGCATCACTTTTAGAGAATATTTCATGTTTTTTGTCCTTTAAATCATTAAATCGAGATAAAATATACATTGGTATTTTCACATCCGAAGTGGCGTCTCTGCCCATGTGAAACTTACATTCGACCATTGAAATAACACCTTCCTTCTTTATGAGAACATCGATTTCATGGGTAACGCATTTGCCATTAAGGATCAAATTAACTTTTGTTTCATAATTCTCGGAAGCATAGAGTCTCGCCACAAACTTTTCGAAAAAAAAGCCAGCGGGACCCAACAATCGTAATGCTTCTCGTAAATTATATCGGGCTGCATGTGAATTGGAGATTTTTTTAAGAAGACCAAAAGCCATTCTATAAATCTGTTTCGTAGACATGCCTTCATAAACCTGCTTTTCAATCAGTTGCAAAACATCTTCCACTATAATTGGCGTCACACCGGACTTGAGCAACGATTTCTTCAACTTTGCACGATCAAACTCTACAATAGCACCAGAATGTTTTATAATTTTCATCTTTATCTAAATTGATGAAGAAATCCTTCAAATTACTTTTAAAGATAGGCAAAAAAGGAGTTAGATCTTTAGTTTTTGAAAATAAAACGCGGGAATAAAAAGAATGACAAACAAAGGCTGAATTAAAAAACGACGCACGTAAAAAAGGAGTAAATTCTCGTCGCTGTTAAAAAAATAAAGTACTGCGAAGAATGCAGCTATTAAGATTAAAAAAAGTAAAACATACAAAAGTAGAGCGAACGAAATCATCTCTCTGTCTTTAAAAAGAAAATAGAGAATACCCAACGAAACTATAGTGTTTAAAAAATAACGAAAGAGTATTCCCAAAAATAATAATCCTGAGTTAAACTTAGGCAAAGGTGCTTTTTGGTAATTTCCTTTAAAATAAAGTAAAAAAGGATCATAAAACAATTGATTTTCAAAGGCTCGTATTAACAATAATAAAGTTACTAAAACGATTATAAAATAAATACTTGTTTTATTTTGAACTATTTTATTTAGCATATTTAGAAAATTTATTCACCCAAATTACCCATAAAATAAAGACCAAACCATAAATTATTGCTGGAAAAAAAACATTGTGCAAAACATCACTTCGTTCTGGATAATAATAAATTAAAACAACCAACAAAGCAATTCGGAGTACATTTAGAATATAAATAAGCAATGCTCCGCCAAAAATAAAAAGTAAAGTATTTTTTAGACTTCCAGAAAAGGCAATAATAAAAGCAATAAATAAAACAATAACACTTACACCATTACAGCCTTCTACTATTCGAACAATGTATTTGTTTTGAAAGTACAATCGAACAAAGGGCTCGTTAACAACCGTTTCTGTTTGAATACGCATGAAAAACCAAGAAACGACTTTCTCTGTATTTTTTGCAACAAGCTCAGTAATCGAATCTACAGCAGTGCTCCCAAAGCTATTTAAAAACAACTGATAGAATACTGTCAGCAAAATATAAGACCCAAAAAAACTAGCCAAAAAGACCAAGAAAGGTTTATACTGTTGGAAATAGTTTTTCAAAATAAAATTTTCACCAAATTTATGCAATTAAAGAATTCCCTTTAAATACTTTTGTAAAAAAAAATATACAGCACATGAATTTTCAAGAATTACAACCAAAAGTCACTGAGATAACTACAAACACCTCTCTTACTAGAGACGAAAAACTTTTAGCAATTTGTCAGCTTTTGAGCGACTCCGTATCCTATTACAATTGGGTTGGATTTTATTTTGCTAATCATGAGACCAAAACATTGCACCTTGGTCCTTACGTAGGAGCAGAAACTGATCATACCGTTATACCATTCGGCAAAGGAATCTGCGGACAGGTAGCCGTTTCAAATTCTAATTTTGTAGTTCCAGATGTAAGCGCACAAGACAATTATATCGCTTGTAGTTTTACTGTAAAATCAGAAATCGTAGTGCCTCTTTTTGTAAACGGTGAAAACATAGGTCAAATTGACATTGACAGTCATGTAATTGATCCTTTTACTGCAGCCGATGAAAAATTCTTAGAATTTGTAAATGGAGAAATCGCAAAATTATACTAAAAACATTATATATTTGTTTCGTCAAACAAAAGATTAAAATGAAAAGCACTTCTAATTTTATATTCATTTTTTTTATATTAATTACTATAAATTCATTCTCTCAAACTCAAATAAATTTAAATAAAATAATCTATCTAGACTCTACTTGGGCAGAAACTACAGCAGATAATTATAAGTATATCAGAATTATTCAAGATTATTATTTACCTAAAAAAAGTTATCTCATTAGAGATTATTATAAATCTGATACGCTACAAATGATCGGTAATTCTTTAGATAAAGACATTATTAAAGAAGACGGTCAATTTATTTATTATTATGAAAATGGTAAAAGAAAATCAGTAGCTACCTATTTTAATAGAAAACGAAATGGAAAAGAATTTAATTGGTATGAAAACGGAAATATAAATTCTGAATTAGAATATTTTGAAGACAAAGAAGGTAAAGATTATTATAAAATTACAAACTATTGGAATATTGAAAGAGAGCAGAAAGTAAAAGCTGGAAATGGAGAATATGAAAAAAAGAATGAAAACTTTGAAGAAAGTGGCAAGGTAAAAGATGGTTTTCGTGATGGAGTTTGGAAAGGGAAGGATTTTAAAAACAAATTCAGTTTTATTGAGAATTATGAAAACGGCAAATTAGTGTCTGGAGTCAGTACTGATTATCAAAATATTAATTACAAT
The DNA here is from genome assembly GCA_038241955.1 of Flavobacteriales bacterium. GTDB lineage: Bacteria > Bacteroidota > Bacteroidia > Flavobacteriales > Flavobacteriaceae > Flavobacterium. Next base: position 47,049 of record JBBSSR010000020.1, read on the forward strand.
TACAATGTTGTAAATCAATTTCCAAAACCTAAAAAAGGAATAGAATCATTTTACAGCTATATTGGAAAGTCAGTTCAAATTCCTTTAGAAGATAGGAATAAGGTTTTCGGAACATTATTTATTACTTTTTTTGTAGATAGAGAAGGTAACTTAGTAGAGCCTAAAATAATTAAAGGTCTTACTAAAGGAATAGATAAAAGTGTAATTTACGCAATTACGCATGCTAAAAAATGGAAACCAGGAATATTACGAGGCATTCCCGTTAGAGTTTTATATTCCATACCGATAACATTAACTAAATAATAATTAAAAAATACCTTTTAAAATAATTCGTAATTCGTAATTCACAAGTCATAATTATTTTATATTTTTGCACCCGTCTTACAATAGATGTTCGACATACATAAAAATCATTAAACAAATATTGGAATGTATTTAACTAAAGAGATTAAAGAAGAGATCTTCGCTAAACACGGAGAAAAAACAAACACTGGAAAATCAGAAGCTCAAATTGCTTTGTTTACTTTCAGAATTAGCCACCTTACGGAGCACTTGAAAAAAAATCGTCATGATTATAACACAGAGCGTTCATTAGTATTGCTAGTAGGTAAAAGAAGATCATTGTTGGATTACTTGAAAAAGACAGAAATCAACAGATATCGTGAAATTATCAAAGTATTGAATATCAGAAAATAATCAATATAAAAAAAAGAGGTGCGCAAGTGCCTCTTTTTTTATTTAATCTTTAAATTTCGAAAAAAATATTTTAAATTTAGAGATTCTTATCAATTTGTAAAGAATTGATAGTATATAAAAAAAGTTTGGTTTTTCATTGGGTTTTAGGCATTAACTACGCAACAACTACAACTACAACTACAACACAACTAGAACCCATTGTATAACAAAAAAGGAAAAAATTTATGATTCCACAATTATTTGTAGAAAGTATCGATTTAGGTGATGGCAGAAACATCACAATCGAGACAGGTCGTTTGGCGAAACAAGCTGATGGATCTGTAGTAGTAAGAATAGGAAAAACTGTCATTTTAGGAACAGTAGTATCTTCAAGAAAAGCAAGTCCTGGTATTGACTTTTTACCTTTAACGGTAGATTACCGTGAAAAATTTGCTGCAGCTGGACGTTTCCCTGGAGGTTTCTTCAAGAGAGAAGCTCGTCCAAGTGACAACGAAGTATTGACAATGAGATTGGTTGACCGTGTATTGCGTCCACTTTTCCCAGATGATTATCATGCAGAAGTGCAAGTTATGATTCAATTAATGTCGTATGACGAAGATGTAATGCCAGATGCATTAGCAGGTTTAGCAGCTTCGGCAGCACTTGCTTTATCTGACATTCCTTTCGAAACTTTAATTTCTGAAGCTAGAGTTGGTCGTATTGATGGGAAATTCATCATCAACCCAAGTCGTGCGCAATTAGCATTATCAGATATTGATATGATGATTGGAGCTTCTATGGATTCTATCGCAATGGTAGAAGGAGAAATGAAAGAAATCTCAGAAGCAGAAATGCTTGAAGCAATTAAATTCGCACACGAACATATCAAAAATCAAATTTCTGCTCAATTGCGTTTACAAGCTGCTTTTGGTAAAAAAGAAGTTCGTACCTACGAAGGAGAAAGAGAAGATGAAGCTGTTTACGCTAAAGTAAAAGCAGCAGCTTACGATAAAATATATGCAATTGCTAGTAAAGGTTCTGCTAAACAAGAACGTACTGCTGCATTTGAAGCAGTAAAAGACGAAGTAAAAGCGTTGTTTACTGAAGAAGAATTAGCGGCAGATGGAGATTTAGTTTCTAAATACTTCAAAAAAACAAACAAAGAGGCAGTTCGTAACGTAACCCTAGATTTAGGAACACGTTTAGACGGAAGAAAAACAACAGAAATCAGACCAATCTGGTGTGAAGTAGATTATTTACCATCGGTACACGGATCTGCATTGTTTACTCGTGGAGAAACGCAAGCATTGGCTACAGCAACTTTAGGAACATCTAGAGAAGCAAACCAAATTGACTCTCCATCAGAACAAGGTGAAGAAAAATTCTACTTGCACTATAACTTTCCTCCTTTCTCAACTGGTGAAGCTCGTCCTTTAAGAGGAACTTCAAGAAGAGAAGTTGGTCACGGAAACTTAGCGCAAAGAGCATTGAAAAATATGATTCCTGCTGATTGTCCTTATACCATTCGTGTGGTTTCTGAAGTATTAGAATCGAATGGTTCTTCATCTATGGCAACTGTTTGTGCTGGAACATTATCATTAATGGATGCAGGTATTCAAATGATTCGTCCTGTTTCTGGAATTGCAATGGGATTAATTACTGACGGAGATCGTTATGCTGTGTTGTCTGATATTCTTGGTGATGAAGATCACTTAGGAGATATGGATTTTAAAGTAACTGGAACTTCTGTTGGGATTACAGCTTGTCAAATGGATATTAAGATTGACGGATTGAAATATGAGATTATGGAAGCAGCTTTAGCACAAGCTAGAGATGGCCGTTTGCATATCCTTGGAAAATTAATCGAAACTTTGGCAGCTCCGAAAGCAGATGTTAAAGCGTATGCGCCTAAAATTATTACAAGAAGAATTCCTAATGCTTTTATTGGAGCATTGATTGGACCTGGTGGAAAAGTAATTCAAGAATTACAAAAAACTACTGGAACAACAATTGTTATCAATGAAGATCCAATTACAGAAGAAGGTGTTATTGAAATTTTAGGAACTGATCCTGCTGGAATTGAAGCAGTATTGGCTAAAATTAAATCGATCACTTTTAAACCTCAAATGAATGAGTCATATGAAGTTAAAGTAATAAAAATGTTAGATTTTGGTGCAGTTGTAGAATATACATCAGCTCCAGGAAACGAAGTTTTATTGCACGTGTCTGAGCTAGCTTGGGAGCGCACTGAAAATGTTGCTGATGTTGTGAATATGGGTGATGTTTTCCAAGTGAAATACTTAGGTATGGATCCGAAAACTCGTAAAGAGAAAGTGTCTAGAAAAGCACTTATGCCTAGACCTCCGCGTGAGGAGAGAAAAGAGTAATCAGATCTTAGTTTACTAAAGGTTTATTTATAGGAATCCCCAATTCATTTATTTGAATTGGGGATTTTCGCTTATATGTAGCATTTTAATACATTTTAAGAAATTTTTATGAAATTCCAAAATTTATTTTATACTTTTGAAAATGTTAATTATAAGATAAAACTAAGCAAACATTTGAAAAATTATAAAAACGCATCAACTTTATTTATTTTATTTGGATTATTCTTCAACATCTCCTCAATTTATAGCCAAAATGGCAATGGAGATTCGTTACTAAAATGGTTCGACAAAACCGTTGGCTTAGAAAACTTGGAGCTATATAATGGACCACGTCACGTGAACTTTTACAGAACAGTAGACAACAGTCACAGCTACTATCATTCAAAAACCTATAGCAAGGGAGATGTTAACTTTCAAGGTCAGAATTATTACGATTTAGACCTTCTATATGACGTTAACAATGACATTCTAGTTTTGAAATCATTTGGCGACTACGATTATCTAGGAATGAATGTTGTAAGAGACAAAACTGCATATTTTACTCTTAATAGTAGAAAATTCATTAATATCAATTTAAAAAATCCTAATCCTCCTTCGATTATGGAAGGCTATTATGAAGAAATCGTCATATCTGCAAATAATATACTTTACATAAAACATCACAAGAGCAAAAGAAAAGTTATAAATACTAAAATGAATTCTGATGATAATAATATTATTTCAACTGATGAATTTAGAGATAAAAACGAATACATACTACAGTACAAAGACGTCTATTACGTGCTTAGAACAAAAAATGACATTATAAAAATATTTCCACAGTTCAAAAAGGAAATAAAAAAATACTACGAATCAAACTTACAATTAGAAGAATCCGATAAAAATACTTTTACTGAAAATTTATTAAAAGAAATAAATAATTTTATCGCTAATTAGTTCAAAAAATGAGAAAATTTACATTCGTCCTCCTTTTATTAGCCATTCATGCTTTATCTTTTAGTCAAGAAAAAAAAAATAAAATATCAATTGATTTTAAGAATGTTACACTAAAAACTGCAATAGACAAACTCGAAAATATTTCCAATTACAGGTTTTATTTTGACGATAATTGGATAAAATCCGACACACTTTTAATTACAAAAAGTTACGCAATTGTTCCCATTGAGATAATTCTAAATGATATTTTCAAAGAAACGAATTTAAATTATTTTGTAACTAATGAAAAAATAATCTTGACGAAAAACAGTAGTATACATGATGTACTAGCAGATAATTATTTTGAAGTTTCAACTTCCTCTTCAGCTACAAACACTGAACCAAATACTACCAAACCCTTTTTTCATCAACAATTAGAACTAAAAAAACAGAATATTACTAGAAATGGCATTACCTATATTGGAAAAGAAAAAATAGGAGAAACCGTAGAAATTTATACTATCACCGGTATAATAAAAAATGAAAAGTCTAAAACTCCACTTTCTAATGTGACTGTAAAAGTGCGTGACAAGAATATAAGCACAACAACCAATAAGGAAGGATACTATAAAATTGACGTTCCTGCTGGATTAAATTATATTGAAATAGAGAGCTTCAATCACAAGAAAGACACGGAACTAATTATGGTATATGATAGCGGCAAGTTAAACGCAACTCTTTATGATAACATAAATGAGCTGGATGAAGTAGTTATTATCAAGAATGTAAATAAAAATGTAAGAACTGCTATTGCAGGAGTTTCTACAATAGATATCGAAGGAATAAAAAACGTTCCTCTAGTTCTGGGCGAAAGAGATATTTTCAGAGTCGCTACTACATTACCTGGAATAAAAACCACAGGAGAAGGTTCTGCTGGATTTAACGTTAGAGGAGGAAAAGATGATCAGAATTTAATTCTTTTAGACAATGCTGTCATATACAACACATCTCATTTCCTAGGGTTTTTCTCTGCAGTCAATCCTTATACAACTAGTAAAGCAGATATTTATAAAGGAAGTATTCCAGCACGATTTGGAGGTAGATTATCTTCTGTTTTTGATATTTCGTCGCGAAATGGTAATCCTGAAAAATTTTCAGGCGAAGGAGGGATAGGTGCTGTGACAAGTAATCTTGCAGTAAGCGCACCTATCATAAAAGAGAAAGCTAGCGTATTGTTTGGAATTAGGGGAACTTATTCTGGATGGATTTTAAAAAGGTTAAAAGATAAATCGTTAAAAAGTAGTGAAGCTTCCTTTTTTGATGGTATCCTAAAATATAATCATAGAATAAGTACAAATAATAATATAGAATCAACTGTTTATTATAGCAAGGACCGGTTCAGCATTTCATCCGATTCTCTTTACAAATACAGTAATTCATTAGTTTCGTTAAAATGGAATCATTCATTTAATACTAAAAGTAAAGCGGATCTAATATTTACAAATAGTGAATACAAATTTAATATCGATTATGATAATGGCGGAGTAAATTCCTTTGATTATGGATATAAATTGAATGAGTCCCAATTTATTATAAATGCAAATTATTTATTTAGACAAAAACATTCTTTTAATTATGGATTTTCAACTAAGTTATATAATATTGATCCTGGATTTCTTAATCCAAAAAAACCATCTGAATCAGTATTGATACCAGTAAACATAGAAGATGAAAAAGCAGTAGAATCGGCAGTTTATTTTTCAGACAATTATAATCTAACTGAAAAATTCTTGATTATTGTAGGTCTACGCTATTCTACCTTTTCTGCATTGGGAGAATCTTCTCAAAGAATTTATGAAAACAACGCTCCAATAAATGATAATACCGTAATAGGAACAGAATACTACAAAAAAAATGAAGTTGTAAAGACCTATGGCGGGTTTGAGCCTAGAATTGCTGCACGTTACTTAATAACAGATGATTTCTCTGTAAAAGCTAGTTACGATAAAACCTATCAATACATACATTTATTGACTAGTAATACCACGCAATCCCCAACAGATGCATGGAAATTATCGGATTTAAATATAGCGCCTCAAAATGCCCAACAATTTTCATTAGGTTTTTATAAAAACTTTGATAATGACAAATTAGAACTCAGTCTAGAAGGATATTATAAAAAATCTTCTAATTTATTAGACTATAAAGTGGGTGCCGAACTATTATTAAACGAAAATCCAGAAACACAACTACTGCAAGGCGAAGGAAAAGCATATGGAATTGAAGTCTTACTTAAAAAAAATATTGAAAAACTTAATGGTTGGCTTGGATATACGTATTCACGTACTTTTATTAAATCAGACAGTCAATTTAATGAAGAAAAAATAAATAATGGAAACTATTTTCCAACAAATTTTGACAAGCCTAATGAAGTAAGTGCAGTTTTAAATTACAAATTCACGAAAAGATATAGTTTCTCTAGTAACTTCGTTTATCAATCTGGAAGACCAATTACTTATCCTATTGGAAGCTATACTTATAACGGTTTAGAATACACTTTCTACAGCGATAGAAATAAATTTAGAATACCAGATTATTATCGATTAGATATTGGTTTTAATATTGAAGGAAATCACAAAATTAAAAAATTATCACATAGTTTTTGGAATATTTCCGTCTACAACTTATTGGGAAGAAACAATCCTTATTCCATTTTTTTCGTTACAAAAGATGGTCAGATAAAAGCTTATAAAACATCAATATTCTCTGTGCCAATCCCAACTATAACTTATAATATAAAATTTTAACAATTATATATAAATGGGATCTATAATTCAATATATCAAATACGTATACAATGCAGTCTTTATACTACTACTTTGCCTATCTACAGGTAGTTGTACTGAGCAATATGTATTTCAGACAACCACTACATTTGAAAGTATACCAGTAGTACAGGCAAATATCACAAATGAAGTGAAAAAGCAGGAAGTGAAGATTACGAGATCCTACCGGCTTGAAGAGGATGGTGCAACTGCAGAAGAAGGAGCAACTGTATACATAATAGATAGTGATAATACTAATTACGGATTTGAATTTGATACTTTTAGGGGAGTCTACGTTTCAGAAAATGATTTTAGAGCAGTTCCTGAAAAAACATATCAATTAAATATCATAACCAAAGACGGGAAGTCGTACTCCTCAACAAAGGAAACTTTAACTGCCGTTAATGAGATTGAAGTAGAACCAAAAATTGAGATTATTGATGGTAATAAAGGAGTGCAAATAGTTGTAAGTAGCTATGATCCTGACTCAAAATCAAAATTTTACAGATACGAATATGAGGAAACCTACAAGGTCGTATCTCCCGAATGGTCGCCTGATAAACTTATAGTAGATCCAAATAGCTCGGATATCGAACATCCTGATTTTCTAGTTGTTCCTAGAGCCAATATGGAAACAAGAGTGTGCTACGGTTCTAAAAAATCAGATGATTTAACTTTAATAAGTACTGTAGGTTTAAGCGAAGATCGCATCAATCTCCCAATTCGTTTTATAGACATCACAGATCCTATTATTCGAGAGCGATACAGCATTATAGTGAGACAGTATGTACAAAATTTAGAATCGTACACGTATTACAAAACACTAAAAAATCTTTCAACATCTACAAGTATTTTGTCGCAAGTTCAGCCAGGATTTAATTATGGGAATTTAAAATCAAATAGCAACTCTGAAGATAAAATAATTGGTTATTTTGAAGTTTCATCAGTCTCATCACAAAGAATTTTTTTTAATTTCAGAGATATTTTTAAAGTGGAGCTTTTTCCTCCATTTTTTATCAAATGTAATTTTATTGAATTAATAAACTGCTATTATATCGGTTGTAATGGATATAAAATACTTTCATATATTAATGGATCTGGAAAGTTTGAAATATATTATGCCGCAGTACCAAGTGACAATAAATTTATATATGTATCTGCTGCATGCGGCGACTGTACAAATATTGCCTCTAACATTAAACCTTTATTTTGGATAGATTAAAAAAATTATCTTATTGTTATTAATTACGATGAATCAGAAAATAGTTTACTAAATAAAATGAAAATGCATATAAAATTAAAAATGGCAACTATAACTTATAAAATGAAAGTTTAACAATTATATAAAAATGGGATCTATAATTCAATATATCAAATACGTATATAATGCAGTCTTTATACTGCTATTTTTCTTATTTATAAGTAGTTGCACTGAGCAGTATGTATTTCAGACAACCACTACATTTGAAAGTATACCAGTAGTTCAGGCAAATATCACAAATGAATTAAAAAAGCAGGAAGTAAAGATTACAAGGTCTTACCGGTTTGAAGAGGATGGTGCAACTGCAGAAGAAGGAGCAACTGTACACATAATAGATAGTGATAATACTAATTACGGATTTGAATTTGATACTTTTAAGGGAGTCTACGTTTCAGAAAATGATTTTAGAGCAGTTCCTGGAAAATCATATCAATTAAATATCATAACCAAAGACGGGAAATCATACTCCTCTACTAGTGAGACTTTAACTACTGAAAATGTGATTAATGTTGTGCCAAAAATTGAAACTATTGACGGAAATAAAGGAGTGCAAATAGTCGTAAGTAGCTATGACCCTGATGCAAAATCAAAATTTTACAGATACGAATATGAGGAATCCTATAAGATTGTTTCGCCAGAATGGTCGCCTGATAAACTTATAGTAGATCCAAATAGCTCGGATATCGAACATCCTGATTATCTAGTTGTTCCAAGAGAAGGCGAAACTAGAGTATGCTACAGTTCTAAAAAATCAGATGATCTAACGTTAGTAAGTACTGTGGGTTTAAGCGAAGACCGCATCAATCTCCCAATTCGTTTTATAGACATAACAGATCCTATTATTCGAGAGCGATACAGCATTATAGTGAGACAATATGTGCAAAATTTAGAATCGTACACGTATTACAAAACACTAAAAAATCTTTCAACATCTACAAGTCTTTTATCGCAAGTTCAGCCAGGATTTAATTATGGGAATTTAAAATCAAATAGCGACTCCGAAGATAAAATAATTGGTTATTTTGAAGTTTCATCCGTCTCGTCAAAAAGAATTTTTTTTAATTTCAGAGATATTTTTAAAGTGGAGCTTATCCCTCCATTTTTTATTGAATGTCCGTTCGATGTGTTACCGAACTGTTACTTCGCGAAAGGCTGTGGTGGTTACAAAATACTATCCTATGTTAATGGGAATGGAAATACGGTAGCCTACTACGGTCAGTTATATAATATGGGACAAATTATATATGTTCCATCAGCTTGCGGCGATTGCACATCGATTTCATCTAACATTAAACCTTTATTTTGGATAGATTAAAAAAAATAACCAGCCTACTACTGCTAATTGTGATAAATACATTAGCTGTAGCACAGAACAGTTCATTAAATAAAAATAAAACTTTAACTAAAAGTACTAACGAAAGTATATTCATACATTTGAATACTACGTCATGTATTGTTGGAGAAACATTGCATTGTAAATTATATTGTGTGAATCCAGCAACTAATACCGCTACAAAAATTAGCAAAATAGCGTATGCAACGCTCATTGATAATAAAAACAAAGTTATTTTTACAAATAAAATATACTTGGATGAGGGTCAAGGACAAGGTGACTTTTTCTTACCCACAACGCTGGAAACGGGAAATTACAAACTTGTAGTATATACAAATTGGATGTTGAATAAGATTGATCTCAAAACCACTACAACCAATCTTTTATTAATTAATCCCTATTTGTCAAGTAATGAAAGTAGTACTCCAAAAGATTTTGTTTCACAAACAAAATCTGAAAAAACAGTAGATAAAGAAACGGCTTTAGCAAATACGGTTACGAATAAAACGTTTGTATTAAAACTAAATAAAAATAAATTTCAACAAAGAGAAGCAGTTTTATTAAAAATAAAATCATTAAGTTCTGAAAACAGTAAAGGAAGTTTTTCAATATCTGTAAAAAAAATTGATAATTTACCTTCTAATAAACAGATCACCGCTAGTGAGTTTGTCAAATTAAACACCAGTAAAGAGCTAGGAAATTCAATTAATGATTCTATTACATCTTTACCTGAATTGAGAGGAGAAATGATATCTGGCCGCATCATAAACAACAAAGACCCGAAAAAAGTGAGCAATAAAAATGTAGCGCTGTCGCTACCTGGCACACCCTTCGCATTTAAAATAGTTAGAACCAACCCATCCGGTAGATTTAACTTTATTCTAGATAAAAGTCCTAATTACACTAATGCAGTTTTTCAAGTATTTGAAAGCGACAAAAGTGATTACACAATAGAAATAGATAAAAACAGTAAATACAATTTTTCTGAATTAAAAACCGCTAATAATTTATATGTAACTGCAGATAATAAAAACGATATTGAACAAAGATCAATTGCGAATCAAATAGAAAATGCCTATTTTTCTCTAAAAAAAGATAGTATAGTAACCGATTTAAATACTCTTCCTTTCTTTAATCCTTTACAAAAGGAATATGTTCTTTCTGATTATACAAAGTTTCCAAGCTTAAAAGAAACGATAACAGAAGTTATAAAAGAAATGTATTATCGTGAAAAGGACAATAATTACTCTTTAAATCTTAGAGACATAAATTATGACATGAAATATTTTTCTGAACCTGCTTTAGTATTAGTTGACGGATTGTTGTTTCAAAATGTGAACGAATTATTTACTTATAAAACCGAAAACATTTATAAAGTTTCTATTGTTCCCGGCATCTATTTTTATGGTCCCAAAGCTTTTAATGGTGTGATAAACTTTGTTACCAAAGGCAATGACTATATGAGTCATGAAACTGGAGGCTATCTTTTAAAAACGGAAATCCAAAGACCTCAAAATAGAATCATAGCCTTCAAACAAGATTACTCGGATAAGTTCAAGAACAAGAGAATCCCAGACTATCGCTACCAATTACTGTGGCAACCAGAAGTGACTTTAGAAAATAAAGAAAACACTATATCTTTTTACACCTCCGATGTTACGGGAACATTCGAAATCTCGGTCGAAGGTTTTACAGAGCAAGGCATACCGGTGTCATTACGAGACACTTTTGAAGTACAATAATCACCAATAAAAACCCTAATTTAAAAACTTAATTTGGGTTTTTTAATATCCTACGTTTCAGTTATCATAAAGGCATACTGCACACTTTGTATACCAAAATGATTCTATTTCACACAATTTGAAACGAATACCTCAGTATAATTATAAATAATACTAAAATTATTACAAATTATTCAAAGAAAAAAAATATCTTTAGAGTTCAGTTAATAACCTTTAAATAAAAAAAAGACTATGGAAAAAAAATCTGACCCTTTCCCAGGAAAACCGTATCGAACAGTACAAACTACGAAGATGAATACGGAACCTTTCTTCTTTAAAAGTCCAGACGAAGTAAATTATCCAGTTGCTCCATCGGTATCTGCAAAATTCTATACCCCAAAAGGTGGCCCATTAACACTTAAAGTGAGAGCAACACTGTATATAAACTCCGAAAACCGTGATGCCCCACTTGTAGAACAGCCCAAGGAAAAAGACGGTGTACTAACTATAAATTATGACTATGATTTTTCTATGGAGATACCAAAAAGCTACGATGTTTGGTATGTAGAATTAGATTATACTTCTGATACTGTTAGTAAAATAACTAAAATTGAATCCTTTATGATAAATTTAGATCCTGATACATCGAGAGGTACTACAACAAATGTCCCTTAATTAAAATGTTTCAGAAATTTAATAAATATTTTATTTGTCCAATTTTATTAACTCCATTTTTACTTTTTTCACAAAGAGAAGAAAATAGTTCATTTGAAAAAAGAATTATTCATCGAGAGTCAGTCAAATTTCAGGATAAACTTAATTTTGTAAAAGCCCAATCTTTCTATTTGAAAAAAGATTGGGATTCTACTTTAGTATATTCGATGAAAGAATTGAGCAATAGCGACAATAAAACTACCGCTGATTACTGTCACTATTTTAGAGGTGTTAGTTTATATTATAAAAAACTTTATGTAGAAGCAAAAAAAGAACTCTTTTTGATCTCAGATTCTTTTGAACTATTGTCATCTAAAAATTTTTTTTTAGGTGTTTCAATGCTAAGCTTAAGAGATTTTAACAAAGCAATTTATTATTTTAAAATATCAGAAAGTCAAGTTCTTAGTACAAGTGACATCCAACACTTAGCTGATGTCTATAGTGGTATTGGAACTTGTTATATTTTTTTAAAGCAATACCAACAGGCTGAAAAATACTTACTTAAAAACTTACGATTAAATAGACAATTAGAAAATAATGACCGGATTTGTACATCATATATGAATTTGGCAAATTTATACTACGAACAATATAAAGATAAATTAGCAATTTATTATTTTGAAGAGTCCTATGCCATTTCTAAAAGAATAAAAGCTTTTGATAAAAAGAGAGATGCCTCCAAGAACATGGCAGTGGTCGAAGAAAACAGAGGCAACTACAAACAAGCACTTGTTTATAGAAAAGAATTCGAGCAATGGAAAGATTCTCTTAACGACCAAAACAAAGTATGGGCAGTTGCAGATTACGAAAAAAAATATGCGGTCGCCCAAAAACAAAAACAAATATCCATACTCAAAGTAGCCAACCAACTAAAAGATACGCAGCGTAATACTATGTTTTATTCGGCAATTAGTTTGTTATTGCTTTTAATAGGTGGTGTTTATGTCTATGCCCAAAAAGTAAAAAACGCCAAAATTATCCTTACTCAAAAAGAAAAACTAGACGAACTCAACGCAACCAAAGACCAGTTGTTTTCTATAGTAAGCCATGATTTGCGCTCGTCTGTGAATGCCTTAAAAACGAGTAATGCAAAATTAGTTACTTCGCTAGAAACTAAAAACTACAGTGAGCTTGACCAACTCCTTCTTCAAAATAGTAGTATTGCTAATGGCGCCTACAGTTTGCTCGACAACTTACTGCACTGGGCATTGTTGCAAACCAAGCAATTGTACTTTCATAAAGATTCGGTGCATTTGCATTCTATCGTGCAACAAATAGCATACAACTACAAATCCTTATTACTCGATAAAAGCATTGCTTTTGAGAATGCTGTTTCTAAAAATAGTTTTATATTCGTAGACCTCGATTCGCTAAAAATTATTCTTCGTAACTTGCTCGATAATGCAATCAAATTTACTCCCCAAAACGGACAAATCAGCATGTATACAGTAGAAACAACTACTAATTTTTACCAACTCGTGATACAAGACAGCGGTTTAGGCATGACACAAACCACTATTGATGAGTTGTTACAAGACAGCGAGTTATTGGCCAGGAAAAGCAACTCAGAGATTATAGGAACAGGTCTAGGAATGCAATTGTGCAAACAAATGATCAAGAAAAATGGCGGAACACTAGCCATAGAAAGCGAATTGAACAAAGGAACTAAAATGATACTTTCGTTCCCAAAAACCGCTGAAATCTAGAATAAATGGCATTTAATTTTAAACATATCATAATATGACTATCCGTTACATGTATCATAATTTATAAAGCACGCAGATTTTGAAGATTCAAAATTGATTTGCTGTAATAAATCTGCTAAAATCTGCCCAATCTGCGTGACCTATTTTTATTTAGTATGCAAAGTGGACAGTCACATAAGTTAAAGAAAAAGTTAGTTTGCCAAATCAGTAGTCCGAAGTTCCTATAACATAAAGACGCGCTCTAAAAGACTTGATGATTTTTCTTAAATGAACTTCTAACTTTGCTTCATTTCATAGAAAAAATATATATGACTTATATGTTTAAAAAAAAGTTGTCGACAAAGTACCGTTATTTGTAGAATTAAGCTCCAAAAACAGAACAAAATGGATAATACCAATGTACTTATTATAGAAGATACTCCAGAGCAAAGTGATGCAGTTATCAAAGTTTAATAAACTATAAACATTACTATGTAATACGATAGAAATAAATTAAGAATTAATTTCTGGTTGCAACCAAAAAAATAATACTAGAATTCTTGGAATAACAAACAATTACTATAACCTACAAAACGCTACAAATATAGAATGAGAAAAAAATACCCACATTATCATCAATTTGATTTTATGGATTGTGGTCCTACCTGCATAAAAATGATTTGTAAGTTTTATAAAAAAAACATTGACTTAGTGTATTTAAGAGAAATCTCTTTTATTACCGGACAAGGAACCTCAATGGCAGGATTAGTAGATGCCTCCGAAAAAATTGGGTTTGCAACAATGGGATTAAGCGTTACTTACCAATCCCTGGCCGAAGACTTGCCACTACCATGTGTCGTTCATTGGCGACAACGTCATTATGCAGTAGTTTATGAAATCAAAAAAGACAAGGTAATTGTAGGAGATCCAGCAAACTTTGACTTAATTACCTACTCTAAAAAAGATTTTCTAGATGGATGGCTAGCCGACAAACAATCAAGGGAAGACTCCGAAGGAATTGTTTTACTATTAGAGCCAACACCTTTTTTTTATGAAGATGAAGAACATGATTTAAAAAAACCAAATCTGCTTCTTTTTTTAAAACAATACATAAGGCCACACAATAAATTCATCCCCCAAATCATTTTGGGATTACTATTTGGTACAGTTATACAGTTAATTTTTCCGTTCCTAACCCAACAAATTGTTGACACAGGAATTAACACTCGCAACCTCAACTTTGTCTATCTTATATTAATTGCTCAAGTGGTGCTATTTGTTTCTCAATCGGCACTAAGTATTTTTAGAAATTGGATCATACTGCATGTTACTAGTCGTATGAATTTAAGAATGCTGTCTGATTTTGCTATTAAATTGATGAACCTTACTATTGTTTATTTTGATAGCAGAGCCGCAGGAGACATAATGCAACGGATAAAAGACAACTATAGAATTCAAGAATTTTTATCAACTACTACAATTGATGTTCTCTTTTCTTCTATAACATTAGTGGTGTTTAGTGTAATACTCGCATATTTTAATATGTCTTTATTTATTGTTTTTGTAATAGGTTCTGCACTATATATAGGATGGATCATGTTATTTATGAAGCGACGTGCCGAATTGGATTTTCGCTTTTTTGATCAAGGGGCAACCAACGGAAATACAACTATCGAATTGATCAATGGCATGCAGGAAATTAAACTCAATGGTTCCGAAAAACGCCGCCGTTGGGACTGGGAAGCGGTACAAACTAAACAATTTAAATTGAATATAAAGAGTTTATCCTTAAATCAAAGTCAGAACGAAGGAGGACGTTTTATAGACCAAATAAAAAATATTTTTATCAGTTTTATTGCTGCCAAAGCGGTTATAAATAATGAAATGACATTAGGAACGATGCTCTCTGTGCAATACATTATTGGTCAGATGAATGTACCCATTAATAACTTTTTGGGATTTATAAGAAGTTATCAAGATGCCAAACTGAGTTTGTTGCGTCTTGCCGAAATTCATGACAAACCAAATGAAGAACCCTTATCCGAGAGCTTTATAAACAAACTACCCACCAACAAAAGCATCATAATAGAAAACCTCGATTTTAGGTATGGTAGCTCCGCTTCCGAAATGGTTTTAAAGAACGTTAGCCTAACAATACCCGAAGGTAAGATTACAGCCATCGTAGGCGCAAGTGGTAGCGGAAAAACAACATTACTAAAACTATTATTAAAATTTAATGAACCTACTAATGGCAAGATTTACATAGGACCAACTAATCTAAAAAATATAGGTTTCAATTTCTGGAGGTCCAATTGTGGCGCTGTAATGCAAGACGGATTTATTTTTTCGGACACTATTGCCAGAAACATTAGCGAATCGGACATTAATGGATCAATAGACCCCAAAAAATTACGAATTGCATCACATACTGCTAATATTAAAGAATACATAGAAGAATTACCCAATGGCTACCAGACCAAAATAGGCGGAAGTGGCATTGGGACAAGCGGAGGTCAAAAACAGCGTTTGTTAATTGCTAGAGCCGTTTATAAAAATCCAGAATACATTTTTTTTGATGAAGCAACTTCTGCATTAGATGCAAACAATGAAACGGTAATTATGAAGAACTTAAATGAATTTTTCAAAGGAAATTCAACTTCGAGCAAAACCGTTATCGTAGTCGCTCACCGTCTCAGTACTGTAAAAAATGCCGATCAGATTATTGTACTCGACAAAGGCGAAATAGTAGAACAAGGTACCCACAATGAGCTCGTTGCCCAAAAAGGATATTACTTTACACTCGTAAAAAACCAATTAGAACTGGGTGATTAATAAAAAAAAACTATGTCATATACCCCCGAAATAGATTCCCGCAGTGAAGTCATTACAGATTATTTAGAGCAAATTCCTAACCGAATATTGCGTTGGGGAAGTTACATCCTCTGTACTGTTTTACTTGGTTTATTTACAATTACTTGGTTCATTCAATACCCAACTATTGTTCGAGCCGATTTTAAATTAATCGCTATACAAACACCAAAACCTGTAATTACTAAAGTAAACGGACGATTAGAGCAACTATTTGTAACCGACAATCAAGCTGTAAAAGCAGGACAAACACTAGGCTATATCGAAAGTACTGCCAAACATGAAGAAGTAGTAGACCTAGAAAAAGAACTCAATCAATTGGTAAACTTAGTAAACCGCAAAGATTTAGTTCACTTGAGACAATGGGAACTAAAAAACTACCAAAATTTAGGAGATATTCAAGCTACGTATCAAGATTTTCAGGAAGTATACGTGCAGACTTTAGCTTTATTTAGCGAAGGATATTTTGAGCAACAACAAAAATTCCTACAAGGCGACATACAGGAATTATCGCAATTAGATCAAAATTTAAAAAATCAAAGACAAATTCTCAATCAAAATGTTACTCTCCAAGAAAAAGAGTATCAGATGAATCAAAAATTATACAAACAAAATATAATAGCTGCGGCAGATATAAACAGAGAAGAGAGTAAATTTTTAGAAAAAAAACTACCCTTAAAAAATACTGAAACTGCCTTAATAAACAATACCATACAAATTAGAGCCAAACAAAAAGAACTGCTGGATTTGAACAAATTAGCCATAGAACAAAAAGGTAAATTTAAGCAATCGCTAAATACGCTAAAAAGCATCATTGCCTTATGGAAAAGCAGATACCTACTAAGAGCGCCAAACAATGGGATTATTAATTTTACAGGAGCTTTGCAAGCCAAACAAAATCTAAAAGCAAACAGTATTGTGATGTATGTTACTCAAAACAAAAGTCAATACATGGGCGAGATTAAGATTCCGCAAGACAATTTTGGAAAAGTAAAAATAGGACAGCAAGTATTGATTAAATTTCAAGGCTATCCGTTTGAAGAGTATGGCATTTATGAAGGTAAAATAAAATCGATAGCTGCACTACCTGTAGCCGAAAACCAAGGATTTTATGCTATTGTCTCTCTACCTGCAAGCCAAAAAGCAAGTAATAATACAGTCGTTTTTAAAAATGGATTAATGGCAACTGCAGAAATTATTACAGAAAATAAAACCTTGGCAGAACGCTTGTTTTACGGATTCAAGAAAGCCATGAGTAGGTAACTCCAGACGAACTGTATACAGAAACCTATCAATTAGTTAATTAAAGAAACATTTCAACGTTTTTTCTTTCATTACAAGTATTTACTTTCACTTTTTATTTATCTTAGTGCTTCAAATTTTCGTACAAAAGAGAATCATAAATAACCCAAAAGTCATAAAACCCCAAATGACTCAAAAGAAATTGGGTAACTATTAATTTAAAAAACATAAAAATGAAAAACACCAAAAAACAAAACCCAAAAATTGCTAAACTGAAAATCACTTTCGCAAACAAACAAATTACAACAAAACAACAAGAGTCTCTTATAGGGGGAACAAC
>JBBSSR010000021.1:0-63880 GCA_038241955.1 Flavobacteriales bacterium
GAAAAGTTCTAGGTTTTAAAACACCAGCATATATGCTAGAACTCGAAATAAATAAGATCAAATATCAAAATTTAAAACCAAATTTGTACTTTTGATCATTAACAAAAAGACCAACTGTTGCATTAAGGTCTTGAATCCACCAATAGAAACATTGACAGAAAAGAATAAATATACAATTAAGAAAACATTAGGGCAAGGCGGAAATGGAATCGTCTATGAAGTTGTTGATTCTAAAGGAAATAATTTTGCTAAAAAAGTTCTAAAAAATATTAAATCCAAAAAAAACTATGACCGATTTAAAAGTGAAATTGAAGTATTAAATAATCTGAAAAAGAAAAAAGGAATAATTGAAATTGTTGACTATCATTTTCCTAACAAAATAAGCAATACCGATTTTCCATATTATATAATGCCAATAGGCATACCATTTAAAGAATATATTAAAACTACTACTTTAAACAAAATATTTGAAATGATTTTCGAAATATGCGACGCTTTAGAATATTTGCATTCTCAAGATATTACGCATAGAGATATTAAACCTGACAATATATTAATTATCGAAAACAGTCCTGTATTTTCAGATTTTGGACTTGCAAATTTTCCAAAAAAAATAAAAGTTTCTGCTTTAAATGAATCTATTGGTCCAAAATGGACAATAGCACCTGAAATGAAAAGAATTTCATCTATAGCTGAATTTAAAAAAGCAGATATTTACTCTCTTGCAAAAACAATTTGGATGATTTTGACTAAACAATGGTTGAGTTTTGATGGTCAATATATCCCAAACAGTAATATTTCAATTGACAAATTTGTTAAAGTACAAATCAATAAAGGTTCTGTCTTTGGAAAATGGGATTATTTTTCGATTGTTTTGTTAAATCGACTTCTTACTCAAGCAACAGATAACGACCCACAAAAAAGACCAAATGCTTCAGAATTTAATAAACAATTCAGATACTGGTATTCGAGTAATGATGATTATTTTGAAAGAAATCCTTACGAATGGGAAGATGCATTAATTAGAATTTTCCCAATTTCTATTCCATTGAATAGTAAATGGACAAAACTTCAAGATATATTTAATGTTCTAAAAATTATTTTTGAATCCTATGACAATCTTAATCATTGTTTTTATCCAGAAAGTGGAGGAAATGATTTTAATAACATAGAAATAGAAAATGATTTTTTGTTAATTTCAGACGATGTTTTAATCAAACCCAAAGCATTATATTTTGAATCAATAGAAGATTTAGATTACAGTTATTTTATTTTAGAATGTGAAGAAATAGAACAAATTTTCAATCAAGAAAATATTAAAAATCATAGAGAGCATCTTTTTATTGATAATAATGGAAATTTTCACAATGAAGAAAAAGAAGGATTTCGTGATATAAGAAGGTTTTTTAAAGGCAAGTTTTTAATTACTAAAAAGACTTCAATCCTCAATCAACTTAAAGGTAAATTAGATGCGTATGATGGAATTCAAAATAAAATGAGTAATGAAGAATACAGAGAACTTGTGATAAAAGTCAAAAAGAAAATTAATTCGACAAAAGAAAAAACTGCGTAGAACAGCCGTTTGGCGAGATTGGGGTTGTAGTGGAATTAGCGTTTTTTATCATATCTTCGTTTCGGCAGAAAATACTCTGCTATTAAGTCTCCAATAATTCCGCGTTTTAGAGCTGCATTTTACAAGCTAAGTTTAAAGAAATAAATCATTAAAAATGAAACAAAAACTTCTCATAGCATTACTAATTACTTTCTCGGTAATTCAAGGTCAAACAATTGAAAGAATTGGAGTAAAAGGACCAATTGAATTTAATAAAACTAAATTTTCACTTGCTTGGTCTGACAAACCAAATTCAAATTATTATGTGCAAGAATATTTACCCAAGAATGAAACAGTCGAAAAGTTTAACCAACTTCTGACTTTAAATGTTTTTTTCATGGATGTTAGTGTTGAAAGTGCAATTCAGCAAAAGATTAATGAACTTAATAAAAGAAAAGAAACTGATAAAGCTTGTGATTTTAGCGTTATAAATAGTCCTGATGGTACAGAAAGCATCCTTGATTGTATTTTGAGTTCGGAAAAAAATGGAGAAGCAGATATCGTTGAGTTTATTATATATCGTTATAAGCAAATCGAGTTAGAAGATCACAAAAAAGCATTGCTTATATATTCCTATTCAAAAAGAAGTTATGATAAAAATATAGCTTCTTTTTTCGAAAATTTAAAAAGCGAAAGAACGGATTTATTAAATGTAATGATTGAGACAAAGCTTCCCAAAATAGAACTAAAGAGATAAAAAACCACTACTTTAACAAATAGCATCATAATATGCTGCATAAAATATAATACTTTATATAATGGAAAACCTGATATTTATAAATAAAAGTTGGTGGCAACGAAATTGGAAATGGTTTTTACCAACGAGTAGTATGCTATTTATAATTGTAATTGGCTCTCTAATAACAGCAAGTATTGAAGGAAATGCAAAAGATTATGCCCAAGCTTACTCGGACGATTCTCTGTATGAGAAAGCATTAGAAAAAGTAAAAGCGAACCCACGAGTAAAAGAAACTTTGGGTGAGATCGAACCAATAGACAAACTTGCAATACTAGAAGGAAACACGAAGTATTCGGATAATAATAATTCGGTAGAAACTACAATTAGAATTAAAGGAACAAAAACGAAAGGCAAAATGGATATTTCTGCCACAAAGAATGGAACTGGATGGGAATACAAAAAAATAAATATTCGTGTGAAAGACCCTAAAGAAGAAATCGATGTATTAAAATAATTTTTGTAAATTTATAAAAAAACTAACGTAAATTATATTCCTAAAAATAATCCACGAGAAAACAGTTATCCCATTAAAACTGTATTCTAAATTATTTTTTTTAAAATCTGCAAAGAATTTTTAGTAAAGTATAAATAGGTGACCGAATTCATTAATGTTTGACTCCACAAAAGATCATTCTTTCAATACTATTTCAACAATTAGAAAAAAATAATAAGTATTAGTTTGCTTTTTTCAACAAAAAAAGCGGTAATAAAGTAGTTATGAAATTTACAAATTCTATTTTTTTTTCGCTATATTTGATGCTAAGTCAATACTTTCTTTTATAAAGTTTATTTATAAGCCTCAAATCTAGAATAGCTTTACACTAAAATTCACAACATGAAAACAATATTAATTATTCTCGGAGTAATTCTATTAGCTTTTATTATTGTACAAATCTTTGCTATGAATGGACAAAAAAATATTGAAACCTATCTTTACGTAGTTGACAAAAAATTTGAAGTATTTGAAGTACGTACTTATGAACCCACTTTATTTACCACTGTTAAACTAACTGACAAAACTTACAAAGAGGCTTCGGGTAAAGGGTTTTCGATATTGGCAGGTTATATTTTTGGCGGAAATGAGAAGAACGAAAAGATCGCGATGACTTCACCAGTCGCAATGTCTTTAGACGACTCGATTACAATGATGTTTGTGGTTCCCAAGAATTTTACAAAAGAAACATTACCTCAACCGAATCAAAAAGAGATACATTTTCGAGAAGAACCTGCCAAAACAGTCGCTGCCATTACTTTTGGTGGTTGGGCAAGTGATGAAAAAATACAAAGCTATACAGAGAAATTGAAATCCGCACTCGACACCGAAGGAATAAAATATACAAACCGATTTTACTTTTTAGGTTACAATCCACCGTTCGAAGTTTTTAATCGCAAGAATGATATTATTGTAGAGTTGGAAAGTGGAACTTTAGATAAAAAATCAAAACTTTAGTTCAATAGAAACGTTTTTATAAAGGCTGCTAACTATCAAAAAACACATTTTTTTAAAGTGAGCTTACAAATAACTGAATTATAATTATGAAAGTAGTAGCCTCAATTAATTTACGTCCCTGCTAGATCATAACACGCTAGCTTGTTAATTAACGAGCAGGCAAATTTCTTTCTGTCTTGCTTATTTGTGATGCGCATATTTTATTGGTTCTACAATAATCCTTTATTGCAAATTATCCAAAAAAATTTTCTTTTAACATTACTTTAATAGTGGACATACTTATCCATTACTAAAAAAATTACATACCTTTGTAAAAAACAAAATATATGTTTTCAAAAGCATGTGAATATGGTATTAGAGCTTCGATTTATATTGCTGAGCAATCGCAATTAGATAGGAAAGTAAGTTTAAAAGAAGTTGCTGATGCTATTGAATCTCCTGCAGCATATACTTCAAAAATACTACAACTCCTTTCCCGCAACAAAATTATAAAATCTGACAAAGGTCCAACAGGTGGCTTTTCTATAGATAAAAACGACTTAGACAAGGTAAAGCTAAGCATAATTGTTCAAGCTATAGATGGGAACAGTATTTACACTGGCTGTGCATTAGGTCTAAAACAATGCAATGAGAAGAAGCCTTGTTCAGTACACAATCAATTTAAATCAATAAGAGATGACCTTAAAATTATGCTTGAAAACACAAACTTAAAATTACTAGCCGATGATTTTAATAAAGGGCTGACTTTTTTAAAACGATAAAAAAAATAATACTATAGCGGAATAAACATCCAATACAAATTCAAATGGAAGACAAGAACATTTTTAGCGAGTCAGGAATTATTATTACTATAATTCTTATTTCAATACCCATCATAATTGCTTCAATAATTCTAATAATGAAAGCGTATGCGTTCTTACAAAAATATTTAAAGAAAAAAGAGTTAGAAAAATTTAATTCCTATCTAAAAGAATTACCTCTAGAAGAAATTCACAAGCTAGAGGCTAGAGAAAAAGAATTAGAATTTAGACTCACAAACAACGAACTAGCAGGAAGCGCTGCTCCTATTGATGCTAAAGGGCTAATTAATAATATTAGTGACATTGAAAGCATTCGATTTATTGAACAAAAAAGAAAAGGTCAGCCCAGACCTTACGTAGAACCAGAGTTAACAAAACTTATTTTATGGTACTTAGGTTGTGCTACTTTTTGGTTGGTATTTGGAACCACTATAGGAGAATATCTTGGAATCAAATTTGTAGCTCCAGATGTAGATCATTACAGTTGGTTGAGTTTTGGAAGACTTAGACCTGTTCATACCAATGCGGTTTTTTGGGGTTGGGCATCCTTAGCAATGATGGGTTTAGCGTATTACGTTGTTCCCAGGGTCAGTAATGTTCCTATTGCAAGTATCAAAACAGGTTATCGCTCTCTTATTCTAATAAATGCATCCGTTATTATTGGAACGCTGTGCCTGATGGCTGGCATTAATAATGCTGGAGGAGAGTACAGAGAATACATTTGGCCTGTAATGGCATTATTCGGAATTGGTGTAATCATTTCGTTGATCAACTTTATAAAAACTATTGCTCGAAAAACAACTAAAGAAATTTATGTATCGAATTGGTACATTATTGCTTCAATGATGTTTGTAATTGTGATTGCATTCGTAGCCTATTGGCCAACTTGGCAAAATGGATTGGGAGAAACCATCGCGCAAGGGTATTATATGCATCAAGGTGTAGGAATGTGGTTTATGCTTTTTAACTTAGGTTTGATGTATTACTTTTTACCTCAACAATTAAACAAACCCATTTATTCGTATAGTTTAGGTATTTTGGCTTTTTGGACACAAATCCTTTTTTACACTTTAATTGGCACACACCACTTTATTTTTAGTGCTATTCCTTGGTGGCTTCAAACTATAGCTATTGTTGGTAGTGTTGGGATGGTAATTCCTGTTGTTGCAGGTACAACCAACTTCTTAATGACTTTTAAAGGATCTTGGAACAAACTTTCAAGTAGCTATACCCTACCCTTTTACTTAATTGGTATTGTATTCTACTTTACAGGTTCTTTACAAGGAACTGCAGAAGCTTTCCGTTTTACTAATCTACTTTGGCATTTTACTGATTTTACAGTAGCACATTCACATTTAACCATGTACGGAATTATATGTTTTATGCTTTGGGGATTTATTTATACGCTAGTACCAAGACTAACAGGAAAAGAACCACCACAAATAACTGTAGGAGCCCATTTCTGGTTGGCATTGATAGGTTTATTATTTTACACATTCCCGCTAATGTATGGTTCAACGCTTCGAGGTTTAATGTGGATGGACGGAAAACCCTTTATAGACAGTGTAGTGCTAATGGCTCCGTATTGGTTATGGCGTGCTATTGGTGGCTCTCTTATGTGGTTGTCTCATATCATATTTGCTTATAATTTTTATATAATGATAAAACCAAAAGAAACAACAATACCAACATCGCCAGCCGACATTTTAAAGGCAAAACATGATTTAGATGTTCAAGAATTGGATAATCAAGCGCTAACTAATTAATAAACACCAAATGGATTTTTTCGATAATCATAAAAAATTATTTTCAACGGCTTTGGCTTTATTTGTTCTACTAACAATTATTGTTGTCATTATACCAGCAATAAACAATCAAAACAACAATGCTACATTGCCTAATTACGTACCATTGAGTCCAGAAGCAGCTCTTGGAAAACAACTTTATATCAGCAATGGTTGTGTAGCTTGTCATACACAACAAGTTCGTAATGTAGATATGGACAAAGGTTGGGGAAGTAGACCTGGAATTGCAGCTGATTATGCCGGAAATACAAGAACAGATTTCTGGAGAAACACAGCTACCTTAATGGGAACAGAAAGAACGGGACCCGACTTAACGAATATTGGCACACGCCAACCTAGTATGGCTTGGAATTTACTTCACTTATACCAACCGAGAGCAGTAGTCGAACAATCGATAATGCCAGCGTACCCATGGCTTTTTGAAATTAAAAACGAACTGAGTAAAGAGGATGTTGAAGTTATCGTTCCTGATGAATTTAGAAAAGGAATTAACGGTAAAGTCGTTGCCACAAATGAAGCACTGCAATTAGTAGCCTACCTGCAAAGTTTAAAACAAGTTGCCTTACCTGATGGAAAAGCACCTATGGAATTTTTATACAAGAAAAAAGAAATTCCTGTAGCATCGGCAGCAGGTGCCGAAGCAAATCTTCCTGATGGCGATGTCTTGTATACACAAAATTGTTCGAGTTGCCACCAAGCAAATGGTGAAGGTTTAAAAGGAGCTTTCCCACCTTTGAAAGGAAGTCCAATTGTTTTGGGCGATGATTTAAAATTATATGTAACTATTATCATGCAAGGCTATGATGCAAGACCCGAATATGCAGTGATGAACGCAGTAGGAACAGATAATAATTTAACTCCCGAAGACGTAACTGCTATAATCAATCATGAAAGAACCAGTTGGGGTAATGATGCAAAAAAAGTATCTCTTGACGAGATTAAAAAATTAATGGATCTTATTAAAACAACCGATAAAAAATAAAAAATGGCAAATACTGAAATTTGGTTAGAAAGTTTAGTAACTAAAACACCACAAGAAGGAAGAGCTTTGGCGATTATGATGGCAAGAAAAACAATTGGAGCCATTCAAACAGACCCAGAAAAGAGAAAACAAATGCGACCTGATTATGCAGATGATACCGTGCAGCTTATAAGCTCGGCACAAGTCGTAGCTATTGAATTTCAAACTATTGCAAAAGCAAACAATTATTGGAGAGATGAAAAATAAATTAGTATATCTTTTCAGCTTGACGCTAATTTTGTGTAGTAACGCAATGGTATGGGCTTGCCCTGCTTGCGAAAAAAATCAACCCAAAATAACGGAAGGTTTTACCCATGGTACAGGTCCCCAAAGCAATTGGGATTGGTTAATTATTGGTGTAATGATGGCAATCACCGTATTAACTTTTATTTTTTCATTAAAATATTTAATCAAACCTGGTGAAAAAAACACCAATCATATTAAACAAACTATTTTAAACAATTAAATACGATGAACGAAGATAAAAGTAAAATATCCGTATTTGTTGATGATGATGTACACCCTGTTGTTGAATTGTTAGCTCCTGTACAATTTGAATTGGATACCCGAAAACTAACTGATGGTGAACATATCTTAAAACTGGTTAGCAAATCGGCAACGGGCAGAGAAGGTATTCGCAAAATAAAATTTATAGTTCGAAATGGACCTGCAATTTCAGTAGAAGGTATTTCGGAAAATGCAGTAGTCGACGGAATCTTACCTTTAATGATTAATGCGTATGACAAAGGAAATCAACAGAAATTTATAATAGAAGGAAGTGAAACACCACAGAGTATTCCCAGTTGGTTGTGGATTATATTAATCGCTTTCTTTGGTTGGGCAGCGTATTATATAGTCACAAACATTAGTCTATAAAAAATAAGTAGATGAAAAACGATATTAAAAACATAACAGATGTTAAACTCTTAGTAAATAATTTCTACGATAAAATACGTCAAGATGAATTACTAAAAGATATTTTTAATACCAAAATCGACGACCGTTGGCCACAACATCTTGAAAAAATGTATACGTTTTGGCAAACCGTATTATTAGAAGAACATACTTATTATGGAAGTCCATTTGTTCCACATGCTGATTTACCTGTGGAGCTGCACCATTTTCAAAGGTGGTTGGTGTTATTTAACACAACTGTTGATGATTTATTTGAAGGTGACAAAGCCGAACGTGCAAAATGGCAAGGACAGCGAATGGCTGAAATTTTCCATTCTAAAATAGATTTTGATAGACATAACCCTCAATGCCATTAATACCATCAAAACAAAATATCAAATAACAATTACAATTACTTTCCTTTGGATAGGATTCGTTTGTGCCATTAGTTTTATGGAAGCATGGATAAAATTTAGCGCTCCTGGAGTTACCATTCCAATTGGTTTAGGCATCGGACGATTGGTTTTTAGTGCGCTTAATCTCGTAGAATGGTTCTTTGCAATTGTAATTATTGCTACGCTGTTTTTATCGAAAGCAAAAATAGTTACTACACAAAACACACTCTACTTTATCCCTCTATTAATACTAATCATAGAAAGCGTATGGGCATTACCAGCATTAGATGCTAGAGCAGAACTGTACATTCAAGGACTTCCAGTACCCACTTCTTACCTTCATTTTTACTACGTAGGAATGGAAATTATTAAAGTGGGCTGCTTAACGCTTTTTGGCTTAAAATCATTTAATAACAACAATTAAAGCATATATAATGAATATTCAAGAAAATCAAATTATAGGAGAATTGGTAGCAAATGACTACCGCACAGCATCAGTATTTAAAAAATATGGAATAGACTTTTGTTGTCAAGGAAATAGAACCATTTACGACGCTTGTGAAGCAAAAAAAATTGACGAAAAATCAGTGGTTGCAGATCTAAATACGTTAATTAACTCAAAAGCAGATAGCGGTGTAGACTATCAAAGTTGGCCAATTGATTTATTAGCCGATTATATTGAGAAAAAACACCATCGTTATGTGGAAGAAAAAACACTAGAAATAAAACCGTATTTAGAAAAAATATGTCGTGTTCACGGAGAACGTCATCCTGAATTACATGAAATCAATACTCATTTCAATGCCACCGCAGGTGAATTAGCAATGCACATGAAAAAAGAAGAATTGATGATTTTTCCATACATTAGAAAAATGGCAAAAGCACAGCAAGAACACACGAAAGTGGTCTCGCCTCAATTTGAATCTATTCAATTTCCTATACAAGCAATGATGGACGACCACCTTAATGAAGGAGAAAGATTCAGAATAATTGAAGAAATAAGCAATAATTACACACCGCCAGAAGATGCTTGTAACACCTATCGCGTAACATTTGCATTATTAAAAGAATTTGAACAAGACTTACATTTGCATATTCATTTAGAGAATAACATTCTATTCCCTAGAGCAATTGAACTAGAAAAACAACTTAACTAATGCCAATAAAAAGAAATGAAAATCTAAAAGCAATCAGTCGTGAACACCATCACGGCTTATTGCTTTCTTGGAAAATAAGAAATGGTTTAAAAAAACAAGTTGATCCTATTCGTATCAAAAAATATGTCGATTGGTTTTATAACAGCGAGCTACTCCCTCATTTCGAACTAGAAGAAAAATACGTTTTTACCATTCTAGACAAAGATCATGAGATGGTAAAGAAAGCGCTAACTGAACATCGAAGACTGAAACGATTGTTTGAATCACAAACAGACGTTATGAGAAACTTGACCTTGATCGAAGAGGAACTGGAAAGCCACATCCGATTTGAAGAGCGAATTTTAT
This sequence comes from Flavobacteriales bacterium, assembly GCA_038241955.1. Taxonomy (GTDB): domain Bacteria; phylum Bacteroidota; class Bacteroidia; order Flavobacteriales; family Flavobacteriaceae; genus Flavobacterium. The sequence continues at coordinate 10,219 of JBBSSR010000021.1, forward strand.
TCAGTGAAATCCAACAAGTTGCTACTGATGAACAACTCGATCAAATAAATAGTGTTCATACCGAAGAAAAATTTGTTGATAATCTCACAGATCCCTTTTGGTTATAACATTTTAAACGGTACTAAAAGTTAATCATGTAAATTCCCTATTATGCATCCAATAGCAATCAAACGAATCTACGAAGAAGCTTCAGATACTGACGGCTATCGTATTTTAGTGGATAGAATTTGGCCTCGAGGCGTTTCAAAACAAGAAGCAAAACTAGAGGAATGGATAAAAACTATCGCTCCATCTACAGCACTTCGGAAATGGTTTGACCATAGAGAAGAACGTTTTGAAGAATTTACATTAAAATATAAAGAAGAACTGCTTCATCAAAAGGAAGAACTCGACAGAATCAGAAAAATTGCCGAGAATAAGCCAGTAACACTTTTGTATGCAGCAAAAGATACGCACCTCAATCAAGCAATTGTTTTACGAACTGTTTTAAAGGAGAAATAAAAAATCTTTATTTTTCAATGCCTATTTTGTTAAAAATAAATGAGATATTACTTTATCATTTTAGACTTTAAACATAATTTATTCAAAACGCCTATCAAAGTTCCCACTATAATTAAGTAAATTTGATACTAATCATTTTCTAAAATTGCTAAACACATTTATTAGAAATCATCTTTTGTAAAAAAATTAAAACTTTACTAGTATGGACATCACAAAACTTTTTGATTTAAAGGGAAAAACTGCAATTGTTACAGGTGGCGCAAATGGTATTGGCAAAGCAAGTTGTGAGATACTCGCTGCTTTTGGAGCCAATGTAGTAGTTTCAGATTACAATTTAGATGCAGCAAAAAAAACAGCAGCAGAGATTGAAAAATCAGGTGGTGTGGCTATGGCGTTGCAATGTGACAATACCAAAGATGAGGACTTGGTTAATCTCGTGAATAATACAGTTTCCAAATTTGGAAGAATAGAAATACTAGTTAATAATGTGGGCGGTGGCGGTGCAGGAAAAGAAAGTCCTTACGATATTAAGCTAGAACAATTCAAAAAAGTATTTGAGATGAATGTCTTTAGCACATGGCGATTGTGTCAGTTGGTTGCACCGCATATGAAAAAAGCAGGTTATGGAAGTATTATCAATATGTCATCAATGGCATCGATCAATAAAAGTCCCGCCATTAGTGCATATGCTTCATCAAAAGCGGCAATTAACCACATGACTAGAAACTTAGCGTTTGATTATGGTCCAGACAACATTCGCATAAATGCAATTGGCCCTGGAGCAACTAGAACGCACGCTTTAAGTACAGTTCTTACTCCTGAAATAGAAAAAGCGATGTTAAAACACACGCCTATCAAAAGATTAGGAGAGCCAGAAGATATTGCTGGAGCTATCCTTTATTTTGCGTCTCCAATTTCAAATTGGGTTAGCGGCCAGGTGATCTTTGTAAATGGTGGTGGTGAACAAACTTTAGATATGTAATAAAAGAGTTGTTTTAAGTATCAAATTAAAATTAAATGACAAACAAAGAATTTCAGCAAGCCAAAGCGGTACAATTACACCAACTCCATAATTCAGGAGAAATGCTTATTTTTCCAAATGTTTGGGATTCCTTGAGTGCTATTTTAATCGAAAGTCTAGAATATCCTGCTATTGCAACAGCAAGTGCTTCTATCGCTTTTACAAATGGTTATGAAGATGGAGAAAATGTACCCTTTGATTATGTACTGACTCTTTTGAGTCAAATTGTAAACAGCGTAACTATTCCTGTCACAGCCGATATTGAAAGTGCGTATGCCTCTAATGATACTCAACTTCGAGAAAACATAAAACAATTTATTGCCACGGGTATCGTAGGAATAAATATAGAAGACACAAGCAAACATAAAAATGAATTACTTCCGATTGAAAGACAATGCAATACCATTCGGATTATACGAGAAGTAGCGACAGAAATGGGAATTTCTTTATTCATTAATGCACGCACAGATGTATATATTCATGGAGATCATTTTAAAACGGCGGAGGATAAATTGAACGAAACCTTAAAAAGAGGAATAGCCTACAAGAACGCTGGAGCAGATTGTTTTTTCCCTATCGCCATTCGACTAGAAGAACACATCAAACAAGTAGTTAATCAACTACAAATGCCTGTCAATGTTTTGGCACTTCCTGGTATTCCTGAGTTGAATATTTTAAAAGAAATAGGAGTTAAAAGAGTTAGTTTAGGACCTGCTTTTTTAAAAATTGCGATAAAGGCTATGAAAGATTTAGCAATAAAACTAAAAACTGCCGAAGGTTTACTAGACATTACAAGCAACGAAATCACGAGCGACTACCTGAAGGACTTAGTGAATAAAAAATACTAAAAATCATGACAAAAAGAATTTCGATTAAAGATCTTCAGCCCGAAGCGTACAAAGCGATGCTAGGTCTAGAAGCGTATTCAAGTAAAACCTTAGTATCACCACAGCTGAAAGAGTTAATAAAAATAAGAGCTTCACAAATTAATAAATGTGCTTACTGTCTTGATATGCATACCGAAGATGCTGTGAAATTAGGTGAAAGTGAACGCCGCATCTATCTCTTATCCGCTTGGGAAGAATGTCATCTTTTTTCCGATGAGGAAAAAGCCGTTTTACAACTAACGGAAGAAGTTACTAAAATCGCTGACAACGGCGTTACCGATGAAACCTATAATAACGTTATCAGTCATTTTGGCGAAGAAGTTACGGCGCAGATAATTATGCTTATTATAATTATTAATTCTTGGAATCGAATTGCAATTTCGACAAAAATGACCTTTAAACCTTAGAAATTACGTTTCTAACGATAAAGTAATTAATATTTAATTTAAAACAAGTATCACAATGAAAGTAGCAGTTTGGGACACCTTTGTAACTAAAAAAGACGGTACAATTATGCATTTTGACATAATCGCACCATCTGAAATAAAAGACACAGCCGTAATTTATAACTACGGAAAAAAATATTTAAAACTAAAAGCACAAGAAGAGCAGTCTATCACATCGAAAGAATGTAATTTTTGCCACATGGAAACAATACAGCCAAGTTGGGAAGCCGAAATTAATGAAAATGGATATTTTATTGTGGAGATGGAAAATTGTAATTAATTAACCACCATTCGATCCAAGCAAAATCGATAGTATAGTAGACAATTCTTGTGCTATTTGTATGATCAATCGGTCTTGAACTTTTAGTCTACGCACATAAAAATTGACGAGTCTATGAATTTTCTCCAATCCATCTATAGACTCTTTTGCAATGTATACAACATTTAAGAAATTCCAGATTAAAAACAATTAAATCCTACTATAAAGTAACATATAAAACAGTACTATTATGATACCAGTAAAAATATTAAGAATCGAAAATGCGACGCATAACGTAATGCACGTCAAAACCGAAAAACCTCAAGGCATTTCATATGTACCAGGACAAGCGGTCGATGTAGCAGTAAACAAATCAGACTGGGAGAAAGAGTTAAGACCATTTACCTTCACTTCACTGCCAACAGATGATTACTTAGAGTTTTTTATAAAAACATATCCAGAACACAATGGCGTAACACAACAAATTGAAAAACTAAATCAAGGTGATACTCTTTTGATTGGTGACGTTTTTGGAGATATCCATTATAAAGGAGAAGGAATTTTTATCGCCGGTGGTGCAGGAATTACACCGTTTATAGCAATTCTTAAAGATTTGAAAAGCAAAAACAAACTAGGTGATAATAAACTAATTTTTGCCAATAACACTGCCGCAGATATCATTCAGAATGACTATTTTACGGAATTATTGGGACATCATTTTATAAACGTACTTTCAAAAGAAGAAAAGAAAGGTTATGAACATGGCTATATAAATACTGATATCATTAAAACACAAATACAAAACAAGAATACCGAATTCTATCTTTGTGGCCCACCACCTATGATGGACGCTGTTTTGAAAATTCTTAAAGAACTAGGAATTGAAGATTCTAAAATCATAAAAGAACTTTATTAACATCGAATATAAATCGGTCTTTCATTCAAAAAACAACTGTTGTAACAATAAAAATTGCGAGTAGTTCGCTAAGAGGTTTTATGAAACGAACCCTAACTGAAACTTCAAAAAAATAAAGTATTTTTACGTTTAGCAAAAATGATTTGCGTACAGTTCAATTTACTTGTTATTTTATAAGCCATTAAAAGATGCATGATCTAAATAATCTTTATTTTACAATTTTAGTTTATGTCGGCTCGCTTCTCGCAGGGTTGTTTGGCTCCTTAACCGCTCTAGGTGGCGGTGTAATTGTTGTGCCGATGCTTACTGTACTATTTGGAGTAGATATCCATTTTGCCGCAGGAGCCTCACTAATTTCAGTAATTGCCACATCTTCTGGTGCAGCTTCCGCTTATGTCAAGGAAGGCTACTCTAATATAAGAATAGGTATGTTTCTTGAAATTGCAACCACGATCGGCGCAGTTATAGGAGCTTGGCTTGCCGGTATTGTTACGGTACAAACCATTTCAATTGTTTTTTCAGGGATACTTATTTTTTCAGCTATTTCATCCATTTTTATAAAACAAGACGATCTCAGTGTAACGCAAGAGAACAAATATGCAAGATTGTTTAAATTAAATGGTCAATATCCTACACTCGAAGGCAAACAAAGTTATTCTGTTCAAAATGTTCCCTTTGGATTTGCACTCAGTAGCGTCGCGGGTGTTATTTCAGGATTACTTGGTATTGGCGGAGGTGCTATAAAAGTAATAGCCATGGACCGGATTATGAAAATTCCTTTCAAGGTTTCAACGACCACAAGTAATTTTATGATAGGCGTAACCGCTGCTGCAAGTGCCGGCATCTATTTAAAAAATGGCTATATTCATGCTGCTCTGGCCATGCCGGTTATGTTGGGTGTTTTAAGCGGCGCTTTTCTAGGTACCAAAATAATGCCTTTCGCGTCTTCTAAAATTTTGAAAAATACTTTTACCATAATCATACTTGTAATGGCATATCAAATGCTAAAAAATGGATTGACATGATAAAAAGCAAAGCCAACACCGATAAGTTAGACCGGGACATAGAAAAGATTCTTGCCAACCTACTTGGCGGTGGTGTGATTATCGCTGCAAGCGTAGTTATAGTAGGTGCTTTTTTATTTTTAGTACGACATGGATCAGAGGTTCCAAATTATGGAGTTTTTAAACCGGATAGTTTTAATTATGCTAATTTCACCGGCTTGTTCGAAGGAATAATTTCCTTTAGACCCGCTTCTATAATGCAATTAGGGATCTTACTTTTGATTGCCACACCCGTTCTAAGAGTCCTTTTTTCAGTGTTCGCTTTTATTTATGAGAAAGACTATACGTACTTTGTTTTTACAATTTTTGTTTTCTGTGTTCTGATACTGAGTTTTGTTTCATAATAAAAGTCAAAAACTCTTTATGTGTTTTTAAAATACTGAAAATCAGAACTTAAATTAGATAAATTCAAAAATTTATGCTATCTTCGACTTTTATCATTGCTCTCTTTATATACTTTTAAAATGCAAAAAATAAAAGATCAAAATAGTTTTTACGAAATGCAAAATCGCAATGTGATATTTGAGTTTTCTTGTTTTGCAACCTTTCGACAACGCAAAATTATCTTCCTGGACTGAGCAGGCATTGACGAGTATGCCTGAAAAATTCTAAGACATTATTACGTACAAAGAATATTCAATTAAAACATACTGAATATTTTTACTCGGCTATAAAATAATGCACCAATTTAGAATTGAAGCGATGTTATTTCTAACTAAATAAAAAAATCTATTATGGCTGAATTAAAGAAAAAACCAACGAAAGAAGAATCAAGCGATAAAAAGCAAGCAAAGATTCTAAAAAAATTAGAAGACAAACAAATGAAGAAACGCAAATCTAAAGCGTAATTGCATTTCCATTTAAATTAAAAAATAAGGCTGTAAATTGATGTTTGCAGCCTTTTTATTTTGAGCTATTTCTCTTCCTAATAATTTCAGTTTAAAAGCCAAAGCAAAACACCATAAAGCATTTAGTTTTACATTATATTTAAAACAAATAAAAAAATAATGTATTCTACTCTAGAAAAATTCATTAAAAGTAAAAGTGAAATTGACTCCAAGACACTTCAGGAAATTATTTCTTATTTTAAATTGATAAAAACAAAAAGAAACGAGATTCTTTTGAACTACGATCAAATTTGTAAAGAGTACTATTTTATAAATAAAGGCTGCATTCGCTTATTTACTGCTGATAAAGACGGTAATGAAAGCTCTAGATATTTTGCATTCGAAGGTAATTTTGCCACTGCTTTACCAAGTTTTATTGATCAGAAACCGGCCGAAGAGTATTTGCAAACCATCGAAAACTCCGAATTGCTTTGTATTTCAAGGGCTGATTTTTATTATTTAGTAAATACCGTACCTCAATTTGCAAAAATATATACAGAAATTTTAGAGCTTGGTTTTATAGTCGCTCAAAAAAGAATCTACGGATTTCAAGGTTTTGATGCTTTAGCAAAAGTAAAGTGGTTGATACAATATCAGCCACAGTTGCTACTTCGGGTGACCAATAAAATGGTCGCTTCTTACTTAGGAATATCGCCTTCTACACTAAGCAGAATAAAATCGAAATTATAAAACGTTGACATAGCGCAACATTTTTGACTAGAACTGTTCTTACCTTTGTAGAAATAAAAAGAACATGAAAAATATATTTCTAATTATGATGGCAGTTTCAACACTATGTTCTGCCCAAAATAATACAGATACCAAAAAATCACAAGCATCAATTGATACTTACGTAAAGTCTGTTGATAATTTAACTCTAGAAGCTGCTTTAGAATTAAACAAGCGCGTTACTAAAGCTGCCACTTTATTAGACAAAAAAGTTTCGATAGCCATACTGGATGCTTCTGGAACTATTATTTTAATTACTCGTGACGATAATGTCGGGCCACATAATACGGAGGCTGCAAGAAGAAAAGCATTCACCGCTTTATCTACAAAAACAGCAACATTATCACTATTAAGAAACGCAGAAATGAATCCAGACACAAAAAATTTGAACACATTACCAGAATTATTGTTACTCAGTGGTGGAGCTCCAATTTATTACAAAGGAAATGTAATTGGTAGTATAGGAGTAGCAGGCGGAGGAAGTGCCGAAAATGATGATTTACTAGCAAAATCGGCAACCATTCCTGAAAGTGGCATTACAACAACAAAATAATAAACTTAAAAACAGAAACAAATGAAAAAATTACTTTTCGCTATCTTATTAGCAACGTTATCAACAGCAACATTTGCACAAAAAACTACTTTTCAACTTTCAAGTCATATCTTAGATGTGTCTAAAGGTGAACCTGCAACTGGAGTTACTATTAAATTAGAAAAATATAACGAACAGACAAAAACTTGGACCTTCACTGATGAAAAAATTACTGACAAAAACGGTAGAATCACCGATTTTCTAAGTTCTGAAAAATCAAACATTGGGATATATAAATTAACGTATTTTGTTAGTGATTACTTCAAGAGAACGAATACTGAGAGCTTCTACCCTTTTATAGAAGTTGTTTTCCAAATCAAAGATGGCAATCATTATCACGTTCCTATAACACTATCGGCTTATGGTTACTCTACTTATAGAGGTAACTAACCGTCGTCTTGTAATTATTAATTTCACCAAAGCGGTCTATTCTACAGGCTGCTTTTTTGTTTTCCGTCATTTTTTTTATTAAATTAGCTAATGCGAAAAGTCAATATACATAGAATAACACTATTCGATTATTTTTATTATTGTTTTACACAAACTGTAAGTACTACGATCTAAATAGAAAATATTATGCTAGAAATTCAAATAGCATAAAAGCTTTTCGTTCAATTTTTTAAATAAATTAGCAGTTTAAAAAAGTAGACAAATCAAGAATTTTTATGTCACAAACATTTGGAGAAAAAGTTATCGATTTCAATCGAAATTTAGAATATACAGATACACTTCCCGAAAATTTTAGGGTACTTAATCCTTACATGAATAATCCCGAAACGATGGACGTAATGGAACAATTTTATCGCAAATTTTACCATGATACCAATCAAAGAAAATTTATTGTTGGCATTAATCCAAGTCGTCATGGAGCTGGTGTAACAGGTGTCCCGTTTACAGATACAAAGCGACTAGAAAGCAGCTGCGATATTAAAATGCATTCGGCGCATACACATGAAATTTCATCTGTTTTTTTATATGATGTAATAACTGAATTTGGTGGTCCCGAAGATTTCTATAAGGAGTTTTATATTAACTCTCCATTTCCCTTAGCGATTGTGCGGAAAACAAAAGATGGTAAATGGCTGAATGCCAATTATTATGATGATCCTACTCTTTTTGAAATGGTTAAAGATTTCATGATCACATCATTAAAAAACCACATTAGTTTGGGACTAGATACTTCGCAAGTTTTTATACTCGGGAAGAAAAATGCTCGTTTCATCGAAAAGTTAAACAAAGAAGCAAAACTGTTCGAAAGCTTTAAAGTTCTAGAACATCCGCGTTATATTCAGCAATACAAATCGAAGGAAAAACAACTGTATATTGACAAATATATTTTAACATTAAACAATGTTGAGTGATGAAAGAAGTTGCACGTACCATTTATACAATTGGCCACTCTACTCACACGATAACTGAGTTTTTTGATATGTTACGCTCTTTTGACATCCAAATTCTAGTTGATATAAGACGATTGCCCGGTTCGCGTAAATTTCCCCAATTTGACCAAGATACTTTAAAAAAGTCCCTTATAGAAGTGGGGATCCAATATTTTTATTCAGCAGATTTGGGAGGAAGAAGAAAAGCAAATAAAGATTCCAAAAACACACGCTGGAATAACCCCTCTTTCCGTGGGTATGCTGATTATATGGAAACCGAAGCATTCGCCAACGCTGTTGTAAAATTAGAGCAGCTGGCTTTAGAGCAACCTACAGTTTATATGTGTTCTGAAGCTGTTTGGTGGAGATGTCATCGCTCTATGGTATCCGATTATCTTAAAATTAGAAATTGGACGGTATTACATATTATGGGAATAAGCAAATTTCAAGAACACAGGTATACTGCACCTGCACGAATAGTTGATGGAACTGTGTTATATTCTGATGAAAATTAAACGCAACATAAAATAAAAATCATGAAAAGTTCATTCAAAATAGGCGATAACGTGAGTTGGAACTCGGAAGCAGGTCACGTTTCAGGAAGGATTATTAAAATCCATACCAAAGATTTTGATTACAAAGGCTATACACATCATGCCACAGAAGAAGATCCGCAGTACGAAATAAAAAGCAGTAAGTCGGATCATATTGCTGCTCATAAAGGATCTGTTCTGACTAAAATTTCTAAGAAATAAAAACTTGCCTAGAGAACTATTTTTCTCGTTTTTATATAAAAAAGAGCTACCTAGTATTTTTAGACAACTCTTTTTACAACTATTATAGTAGAATGCTGATCGACAAAAATTAGAAAACTTTTCCTAAAAAACACATACATACGAAAAATAATATATATTTGTAATTGCTATTCCCAAATCAAATATTAAATATATGAGTATTTCAGCCAAATTATTTGTTGACGACCAAGAATTTAACATTCTCGAATACAATTTGAATTTTTCACAAGAAACCGATGGTAGTAAAAGACCAATAGGAAATTTTAAAGGCGGACATTTTAACCTAAAAGTTGAAACAATCAAGAGTTCTTTACTCTTGCAATGGATGCTAAATAGCGATTCAATGAAAAAAGTGAAGATTGTATTTCCTTCTCGAACTGGAAGAACACAAAGCAGAACTATTGAATTATTAGATACGTACTGCGTTGAAAACAATAAAGCTTTCAATGCTTTAAATCCTGAACCACTAACCACAAATATCACACTTTCTCCAGCTTCAATGATAGAAAACGGTGAAGTAATGTTCTCTAAAAGCTGGAGAGTAACCGACCCAACACCAAAAGAACGCAAACCAGCAGAAGATACTGATAAAGAAAAGAAATTGATAATAACTTTCGAAGCGAACAATACTGATGTTAAAAATGGTGTTTTTGGTTTTGATGAAATACCTAAAAATTATAAAAAAATTTGTGATAGCAATATAACTTTGTTAGAAAATGAGTATAACCCTATACAAGTTTATAATGAACAATATTTTCCTGTTTGGATTAGTATGCGAAAAGGACAAAAAATAACCTTAAATTTAGATGTTCTTAAACAAAAAAACGAAAAACTATTCAAAGAAATTAAATTTGAAGACCATTCAGATTTTACTTTTAGTCCAGCAAATTTAATAGGTGCGAAAAAGGTTACAATAACTTGCAATAATACAAACGATAATACTTTACAATTGAAACTTTTAGGTGATAATGAAACTGTTGGTGCAATTAACTTCTTTTATCCTGAACCTAAAGAAATGAATCTACGTTGGGTAGTAGTAAATTTTAATGAAGGTGATAAAGCAACTATTGATGTTAAAGTTAAAATACAAAACTTAAATGACTATTTCAAAACGGCTTTAAATGCGGCATTGATTGATATTAACATTGTAAATAAAAAATATGAAATACTTGACTTTACACAACAAGTTACTAATATTTCAGAAAAAGCGTTTTTAGAAAGAATCAAAACCAATCTAGCAAACGGTTCAAAAGACAATATAAAACAAACTGATTCAAACAAAATAAACTTTCTTGGTTCGTTACATTCTCTACATTTAAAAAGAGAAAATAGAACACAAGAAAATGAAGTAACATTATATTTGACAAATCTAAAAAGTAGTTCATCAACAGAATCTGCAACAACTGATGGAGAAAATATTAACTTATATAACAATGGTATTACCGTTGAAAATATATCTATGATGTTTTTGAAAAATGAAAAAATGAATACAAAAGGCGAGATTCCCCACGAAGTAATGCACGCATTAGGATTACCACATAGTTTTAAACAAGAAGGAAACATTCAAAAACATACATTTAAACCCAAAACAACAAAAAACTATATGGATTATTCAGACCAAAAAGAAAGTACTTGGAAATGGCAATGGGAAATTTTACATTAATATTATGAAAATATATTTATACATATTAATTTCATTACTTATTTCTTGCTCAGTAAACAAGCCATTACAAAATGATGCTTCAATTTGTATTTATAATGATAAAATTTTAGAAACAGATAAAACACTAAATATTAACACATATAAAAAAGAATTAGAAAGTAATGGATATTTTATTTTAATTGAAAATGATAGTATTGAAATAGCTGTTGATGCTAATTCGGATGGATGGAGAAAATATATAATCAATAAAAATTCTGATATTGAAAAACATATTATATACGATAATAAAACATTAAAAATAATAAAATCATTTTCATTTTATAAAAAAGGTTCTTTCAAAATTGGAAACGAATATTTTTATAATGAAGTAGGGAAAATTATAAGAACAATAGACAATAATCAATATAACAAATACCCAATTTGTTATAAAGATATAATAAATAATGTATTGAAGGAGGTTAACAAAAAAGATACTTTACACGCTTTATATCGAGATTCAATTAAAATTGATAATAATAAATACAAATATGTTTGGAATGTTTATTTAGATAGAAGTGAAAAAAACTCTAACCAAATTAAAAAAAACTCATTCAGTGTAGATGCTAAAACAGGTGAAATTTTAAAATCTTGGTTATCAATATCAACACCTGATTAAAAAAAGGCTCCCTACAACATAGGAGCCGTTTGGCGAGATTGGGGTTTTAGTGGAATTAACGTTTTTTATCATATATTCGTTTCTGTAGAAAATACTCTGCTGTAAAATCCTCAACCACGCAAACCGCCAAGACGGCATAACCAATTACAACTGACTCGAATCAACTCTAGATGGCGTATCTTTTCCGCTAATAATTGTTGAAGAACTCAATGCGATTGCCTTAATAATTTCTGTCATATTATCAATATCCAAAGTTTCAAATTCATCTCCAGCAGTATGATAAGTTGGCTCACTGTCCATTTTGGATGTAGATATAGTATGTGCTGGTACTCCAAGTTTGGCTAACGTAGCATTATCCGAACGGTAAAATAATTGTTGTTCTGGGTAGGGATCTGGGTAAAACTTGAAGGAAGTCGCTTCTAAGTTTTTCTGTAGAATTGCTCCCATATCCGACTTTTCAAAACCGGTTATATAGGCTGAATTCTTTCCCCATTTCGATTCCGTACCAATCATTTCTAAATTGAACATTGCAATTACTTTATCGGCAGCAATCTGCTTAGAGAAATATTTAGCCCCAAAACCACCCAATTCTTCCGCCACAAAAGTGGTAAAAATGATAGTGCGCTCGTTGTTATTTAGTTTTTTGAAATAATTAGCCAACATAATTACGGCAGTACATCCCGCAGCATCATCATTAGCACCATTATAAATAGAATCGGTTGCAGTATGAGGAGCGCCTTCTTCTGGAGATCCTATACCAAGATGATCGTAGTGTCCTGAAAAAATTACATATTCATCGGGTTTGCTTCTCCCTGGCAATATTCCAACTACATTATTCAACGCCTTTTGGGAAATAGTATTAGTAAGTTCAATAGAAAAAGTAGTTGCCTGCTCAACCCCAAAGACGAACAAAACAGTATTCTTTCCAGGAGTGGCGCTAATTCTTTCAATATGCTGAATATTACCAAGTATTTCATTAAAAGAAGCATCTACTAATACTAAGTAACTTTTAGAACCGCCATAATACTCATTAAATTTTTTACCGATATTATCCCCTTTATTAATTTTCACAACCTCAATATCGCTTTTTTCTGTTAATGCAACTTGTGGTTGATAGGAGAAGGTGACGACTTTATTATTGGCTATTTCTTTTCCATCAATAATAATTATAGAAGTTGCACCTTTAGATTCAGTCATCGTAAACTCTTGTCTAAAATTTGCTGCTCCCATAAACGGCTTTAATCCCGCTTTTTTAAACTCTGATTCTATAAAGGCCGATGCTTTATCGATTCCAGGCGTAAAGGTTCTCCTTCCTTGCATATCATCTGCTGAGAGTATTTTTTCAATTCGGGTAACTTCCTTCGCATTGATAATTTTACCAATTGATTGTCCTTGAACACTAAAACAGACTGCTATAACAAATAGACTTATACTAATTTTTTTCATACTTTACTTTTATAAATTACCAATTTTACTACCCAAAAATATACTATTTATTTGTAAAAAAAATAAAAATAAAACCGAAGTATATATAATTTTTACAGACATCAATAGTACCTGCAATACATTTGATCTTTAGGGTTTAAAAAATAAAAGCAAAAAAGAACCCGAGATCGATATGATTTCGGGTTGCATTATATTTTAAAAAAATGTTTAATTATTTAAAGTCGTTTAAAGCTTTTTCAATAATCCCAAGACATTCTTTAATTTGTTGTTCAGTGATAACTAATGGTGGCGCTAAACGAATTTTATTTCCATGAGTTGGTTTCGCTAGTAAACCATAATCTCTAAAACGAAGACAAATATCCCAAGCCAAATCAGAGTCCTCTCCGCAATTGATCACTATTGCATTAAGCAATCCTTTTCCCCTTACCAAGGTAATTAACGAATTTCTTTTTGCAATTTCGTTAAGTCCATTTCTCAAAATTACACCTAACTTCTCTGCGTTTTCTGATAAATTTTCTTCACGAACTACTTCTAATGCAGCAATAGCAACAGCAGCAGCAACAGGGTTTCCACCAAAAGTAGATCCGTGTTGTCCCGGTTTAATGACATTCATAATTTCATCATTGGCTAAAACTGCCGATACTGGATAAACACCACCAGAAATCGCCTTACCTAAAATAAGAATGTCTGGTTGCACATTTTCATGATGCACCGCTAATAATTTTCCAGTTCTTGCAATTCCCGTCTGAACTTCATCGGCGATAAATAAAACATTATGTGCTTCACAAAGTGCTTTGGCTTTTGCCAAATAACCTTCGGTAGGAACATAAACTCCCGCTTCTCCTTGAATAGGTTCTACTAAAAATCCTGCGATATTGGTAGATGATTTTAATACTTTTTCTAAAGCCTCTGTATCATCATAAGGAATTTTGATAAACCCTTCAGTAAAAGGACCAAAGCTTTTACGAGCACTTTCATCATTAGAAAATGAAATGATAGTAGTTGTTCTTCCATGAAAATTATTTTCACACACTATAATTTTCGCTTGATTTTCTGGAATTCCTTTTACTTCATAAGCCCATTTTCTACATAATTTTAAAGCTGTTTCTACTGCTTCGGCTCCTGTATTCATTGGTAACACTTTATCAAAGTCAAAATATTTGGTAACGTATTCTTCATATGCACCCAACTGGTCGTTATGAAATGCACGTGAAGTCAATGTCAAAGTCTGTGCTTGTTTTATCATCGCTCCAACTATTTTTGGATGACAATGTCCTTGATTTACTGCCGAATAAGCCGACAAGAAATCATAATATTTCTTTCCATCTACATCCCAAACAAATACCCCTTCTCCTCTATCTAATACAACGGGTAGCGGATGGTAATTGTGAGCACCATATTTGTTTTCTTTTTCTATTAAATTCTCTGATTTTAAAGAAAGTTCTTGCGTGGTATGCGTCATGATGATTATTTTTTAAAATGAATACGCAAAAGTAATTAAAATTTTTATTTTCATCTAATAAAAACTTATTTTTGACTGAATTTATAACAATTAAAATCTAATTTGTCTTTTTCAGAACAAAATTAAGTCATATTTTTAATTTAACGATTCACAGCAGTAACACATTTAAATATAAATAAAAAAAGAATTACTTTTATAGTTCGCAAAAAAGTGATTTTAACTCATAATACCTCAAAAATGGAAATATTAGATGAATTTGATATTAATATAATCAAAGAGTTGGAAAAAGACGGAAGAATGGCTTTTTCGGCAATTGCCTCGAACTTAAAGATATCTAATACTATGGTGCACCAACGAATCAATCGATTAATGGAGCAAGGTGTTATTGCAGGTATCAAACCTGTTTTGAACGAAAAAAAAATAGGATACGATTGGGGCGCATTTACAGGTATAACTTTAAATAAAGATCATGACTCCGATCGCGTTATCGAAGCTTTAAAAAAAATACCAGAAGTTACCGAATGCTATTTTATTACAGGTTCGTATACCCTTTATATAAAAATGATTGCCAAAGATCATGAACATATGAGAAAACTGCTTTACGAACAAATAGATAACATTCCTGGAATTGCAAAAACGGATTCCTTAATCGAATTGGGATGCGCGTTTAAACGCAATGTAAGCTTATAATTCCATATTTTAAACTTTAAAAAAAGTATCTTACCTCGAAAAAGTACGTTTTTAGCGATTTTTTTATAACAAAATAATTCAGATATTTGTAAAAAAGAACCGTGCTATGAAAAACATAAAACATTTACTATTAGGGTTACTACTATATTCTGGGAACTCTTTTGCGCAATTAAAACCTGTACAATATAAAGATGAGAGTCAAATTCTGAATGGTTTTAAAATTGCTCCTTCAAAAAAGAGTGTCGAAAAACCTGGAATTCTTATCCTACCGGCTTGGAGAGGAATTGATAAACTCTGTAAAGATACTGCCGAACGATTATCAAAAATGGGCTATTATGCTTTTGTAGCCGATATATATGGTGAAGGAAATTATCCTAAAGACAATGCCGAGGCTGGGAAAATCGCAGGATTTTACAAAAAAGATTTCGCCGCTTATCAAAAGCGCATTTCATTGGCCTTACAACAATTAATTGCAGCTGGCGCCAATCCAGACAATATCGTTATTATAGGCTACTGCTTTGGAGGAACTGGAGTCCTTGAAGCTGCTAGAGGACATTTAAACATAAAAGGAGTGGTTTCCTTTCATGGAGGATTAGGCAAGGAGGAATCTCGCGCTACTGAACCAATTACAGCAAAAGTTTTAGTATGCCACGGAGCCGATGATCCTTATGAACCTACTGAAGAAGTTTTAAAATTCCAACAGGAAATGCGTGATTCTAAAGCTGATTGGCAAATGATTTACTTTGGTAATGCTGTTCATTCGTTTACCAATCCAGAAGCGGGTAATGATAATTCTCAAGGAGCTGCCTACAATGAAAAAGCAGACAAACGTTCTTTTGAATATTTAACACTGTTTTTGAACGAAGTCTTAAAAAAATAAACCTTTAAATACCACAACCAGTCAATGAAAAAAATTTTAATCGTCTTTGTAATTTTTACAACCTTTTCGTGTACTATTCAAAAAAAAGTCGCTAATAACGATGATCCTACACCGTTCATGAATGATATTACGGCAGAAAAATTAAAAACCAAACTTTACATTGTAGCTTCTGATGAAATGGAAGGTCGCGATACTGGATCTGAGGGACAAAAAAAAGCAGGTAATTATCTTATTAGTCAATACGAAGAAAGTGGAATTCCATACCCAAAAGGAGCAAAAGATTATTACCAACCTATTCCTGCAGCGTACTTAAATGCAGAACGCAACGAAAACTTACCAGATTCGGAAAATATTTGGGCGTACATTGAAGGTTCAGAAAAACCGAATGAAGTACTTGTGGTTTCGGCACATTATGATCACGTGGGCATTCAAAATGGCGAAATTTATAATGGAGCCGATGATGACGGCTCTGGAACTGTTGCCATTTTGCAAATGGCTCAAGCTTTCAAAAAAGCAAAAGATGCAGGTCATGGCCCTAAACGATCTATTTTATTTTTGCATGTCACGGGCGAAGAACATGGTTTGCATGGATCAAGATTTTACTCTGAAAATCCATTGTTTCCAATTGCTAATACTATTGCCGATATAAATATTGATATGATTGGACGTCGTGATGTTGAACATGCAGATACAAATAACTATGTTTACGTTATTGGTGCCGATAGATTATCGACCGATTTACACAACATAACGGTTGCTCAGAATGACAAATACACGCATCTGGATTTGGATTTTAAATTTAATGATCCAAAAGATCCAAACCATTTTTATGAGCGTTCTGATCATTATAATTTTGCAAAAAATGGAATACCAGCTGTTTTCCTTTTTAACGGAGTGCATGAAGATTATCATGGTAAAGGAGATGAACCAGAGAAAATTGAATACGATGCTTTGACCAAAAGAGCGCAACTCGCTTTCGTCATTGCTTGGGAATTAGCAAACAGACCTGATAGAATTATAGTTGACAAACCTATAAAATAACAATTGCAGAAAAGAGCTTCAAAAAAATTTGAAGCTCTTTTTTTTTCCAATCATTTATGCGAGATAACAAAGCTATAATCGAAACAATATCAATGTATTTGAAATTGAATTAAAGGATAAATGCAATAATCATAACAAAATAAATGACAGATACTAAACCAATTTCTAATCCAGAAAGCAACTATATATTTGAAAAAATTTTTGAACTTCTGGTGATTTACTATGTATAGCAGGATTCTATGGCTTTTTCAAGAAGATTAATCCAGCTGTTTCTAAATTATTAGGTTATACAAATGAGGAACTTTTGTCAAAACCCATTAGTGATTTCCAATTTATTGAGGATCGGGAATACACATCAATATCTAGAAAAAAAGTACTCGAAAACAACCCTCTTTATAATTTTGAGAATCGATACGTAACAAAAAGTGGTAAAATTGTATGGTTATCTTTGACGTCTATGCCAATTACGGATGGAGAATTGATTTATGCTATTGCTAAAAACGTCACTCACCATAAAAAAATGGAAGAAGAACGAAATGTACTACTTACAAAATTCACTAAGTTAAACAACGATCTCAAAAAATTAAGTTACACGAACTCTCATGATTTGAGAGCGCCAGTAAACAATCTGCTTGCTATCTTTAGCATACTTGATCTTTCCAAAATTGAAGATGATGAAACGC
This sequence comes from Flavobacteriales bacterium, assembly GCA_038241955.1. GTDB lineage: Bacteria > Bacteroidota > Bacteroidia > Flavobacteriales > Flavobacteriaceae > Flavobacterium. Next base: position 28,214 of record JBBSSR010000021.1, read on the forward strand.
TACATTTTCTAGGATTACTGCAATCTTCAATCGAAAGTTTAAAAGAAACTTTGAACAGTTATGTTGATCTTCTAGTTCTTGAAGACAATACAACTGCCGATATTGAGGAAATAGATTTTAACGAATCTCTTACTATAATTCTGCTTTCAATAAACTCGTTAATTCAAAACTCGAATGCCGTTATCAAGATTGATTTTTCTCAACTTGAAAAAGTAAATTTCAACAAATACTTTTTAGAAAGTATATTTCTAAATTTATTAACTAATGCGGTTAAATATGCAATACCAGGCCAGGCACCAAGTATCTCTATCTCTTCGAGAAAAATCGATGGTATTGATCAATTAATTTTTTCTGACAAACGAGCTGGTTTTAATATGGATCTTGTAAAAGACAAAATATTTGGCTACACCAAAAGTTCAGCAACCACATAGACAGCAAGGGAATTGGTCTATATTTAGTAAATAGCCATGTCACTAGCTTAGGAGGTAAAATTGATGTAGAAAGTAAAATCAATGAAGGAACTACCTTTACTATTTCGTTTAAAGGTGAATACAAAAATTCAATATAAAAAGAGCTTACAGAAAAAGCCTCGAATTTCTTCGAGGCTTTTTATTAAATAAAAAACCGTATTACAAATCTTCTTTTATCTCAGCATCTGCAGCATTTTTCTTTACAGATTCAATACCGTTGTCTCTTGAAGCAACCGATTCATACATTTCACTACTGCCAATAATTTGCCCATTAATTGCTTTTAGGTTAAAATAGGGTTTCCCGTTTTTTGCCTCTAGCTTATCAAATCGAGCATCATCTTGCGAGTTCTTCTTAACAGATTGAATTCCGTTGTCACAAGCTGCGTTTGTAGTGTAACCTTCACTTGCTAGAATAACCTGACCGTTTCCAGCCTTTAATACGAATTGAAATTCGTTATTTTTTCTTTTACTAATCAAAAATGTTCCCATAGGTTTTGCGTCTGTTAATTGATAAATATTCAAAGGGTCTAAAATAATTTGTTCTAATAAACCTCTAAAATACAAAATTCACACCTAATTTCAAAAAATATACTTCACTGATTTTCAATATTATTAGGATCAATGATAGTAAAAAAGCAAGATGCTACCTTTTAGCCCTGATCGCAGCGATATCCTTTTCCTTTTTTATTTAAAAAGGAAAAGATTTAGCGAAGAGCAGGAAGTATCTTCCCTAACAATGCCAAATGTTACGGCTCCTTTAAATAATGCCAATACTGTTTATAAAATAGTCTTATTGTCAATTGAGCGCAGTCGAGGACCACCATTACATCTCGACTGCGCTCGATGTGGTAAATTAGATTGAACAATAAATTGTATTACTTTTTAGCATAACTGTTACATGAATAATAAAAAGTCATTTCCACCTGAAAGTTTATTCCACAAAAAAAGCCTTGAATTTCTTCAAGGCTTTTGACTTCTGGGTGAATGACCGGGTTCGAACCGGCGACCCTCGGTACCACAAACCGATGCTCTAACCAGCTGAGCTACAATCACCATTTGTGCTTAGCGGTTGCAAATATAGTACAAATGTTTGCTTTTGCAAACAAATAATCAAAAAAAATTAAGCAAATTTACTTCAAATCTGCTAAACTATTGACTGCCAAATACCTTTCAACTGTAAATCCTTCGGCATGCTCAACCCCTGTTAACCTTCCTAAATCGCGGGACCGATAATTAAGGCTTTCCAAGAAGTTTTTGCTCGATATAGGTGATTCTGGTTCTTTTGAATTGGGATCATAAAATTGAGAACTATAGGCTAAAATAGCTTTAGTCTTTGTATCTATAAATCCTGTTATATCTACCACAAAATCGGGCACGATATTCATCCATTGTATGTAATGATACACCACTTTTGGTCTCCAGGGTTTTTGAACTTCACCATCTAAAATAGTTTCAATTTTTAATAATCCAGATAGAAAACAAGCATCTGAAACCAATTTACTTCCTTTGCCATGATCAATATGTCGGTCATTAATGGCATTACACAATACCGTATCTGGTTGGTATTTGCGAATCATTTTTATAATTTCTAATTGATGGTTTTCGTCATTAAGAAAAAACCCGTCGCGCATATTTAGATTTTCCCGAACAGCGACTCCTAAAATTTTTGCAGCATTATTTGCTTCTTGATCCCGAATTTCCGCAGAACCTCTTGTACCTAATTCTCCTCTTGTTAAATCGACAATTCCAACGGTTCTACCCAATGAGATCTCTTTTAGGATTGTTCCTGAACATCCCAATTCTACATCATCAGGATGCGCTCCAAAGGCTAGTATATCTAATTTCATAACTGTTTTTAATTATTTTTTAATGGTTCTTACGAATTACAATGTAGAACTTTTTTCATTGTAACCGATTTATTGACGCTTTCCTCCCACTCTTTTTCTGGAATGCTGTCTTTTGTAATACCACAACCCATAAACAATTTGGCTGTAGTTTGTGTAGCGCTTACTTCGATTTTCATGCAACGTAAATTTACAAACAAATCCGATAGTATCTTATTCGAAGTTTGACTCAAATTCAATTCTCCTAAAAATCCCGTATAAAAAGTTCGATCGTACTTTTCATTTTCTAAAATAAAGGCTTTCGATGGTGCTTTTGGCAAACCGCAAACTGCAGGAGTTGGGTGCAATAATTCAATTACCTTATGTAGACCGTTACTGCTATTTAAAGCTCCGCCAACATCAGTTTTAATGTGCCAAATATTCCCTGCCTTTACACTATACGGCTTTGAAACATTTAAGGAAGTAGTAACTTCTTTTAACTCGGCTACAATAAAATCGGTTACAAATTGCTGTTCTTCTTTTTCTTTATCATGCCACACAATTGCGTCTAAACCAGTATCTTTCTGTGTTCCTGCTAAAGCCATAGTTGCAAATACTTTATCTTCTACTTTTACCAGTTGTTCTGGAGTTGCTCCCATCCAGAGTCCAACTTTTGGATGATAAAAACAGTAAGCAAATGTAGCAGGATACAATTGAATCATTTTTTCGAAAGTAGCGACAAGGTCAAAATTAGCCACAGTAACGTTCTCCTCTCGAGACAAAACTACTTTCTTAAATTCCTTATTTTGTATGGCTTGAATACCTTTTGAAACCAATTCTTCAAAATTTACTTTTTCTAAAGTTGTTGGAACATCGTATTCTGTTTCCGTTTCGACTATTTTTTTTTTATCAAAAACAGTCGATACTATTTGCGAATGATTCTCAGGAATTAAATAGTTATGCTTTTCATGGAAAGAAGAAAAAGCAAAACCGCTTTCGCTAAAATCAGTAATAGTGTACAATACATCATCCTGCTGCAAAAGAGCAATTATAGTCTGAGAATTGGGTTTGCTATATACTGCAAAAGGAAGATTTAGCTTGTACTGCTCTACAATCCTACGATAAAAACTATTCATGTTATTTCTTTTCTTTGGTCAAGATCATATTGGTCAATTTGCAAAGCGATATTAAATTATCGGCTTCATCAGTGATTCTAATTTCCCAAAGATGAATGCTTCTGCCTTTATGAATGATACGCGCAGTTCCGAATACCACGCCTTCACGGATACTCCGTAAATGGTTAGCCGAAATCTCAATACCACGTACTTCTTGGTCTTTATCATTAATAAAAAAATGGGAGGCGGCACTACCAACGCTTTCTGCCAAAGCCACCGATGCTCCACCATGCAACAGTCCCATTGGTTGGTGAACTGCTGAATTTACCGGCATTTTTGCAACAAGAAATCCTTCTCCGGCATCTATAAACTCAATTTTCAATGTTTCCATCAACGTATTTTTGGAAAACTGATTGCAATATTCTAGTGTCTTAACTTTATCAAAAATCATAATTGTTTAACTTTGGTTATGTAAAGCAATTTACCAAGTAATCGATTTTGCTTTGGTTTTAAAAAAATTTGCTTCTCCATTTGCACCGCCTTGATCGTTACCTGAGTACAATTTGTATAAAGGAACATTCCCCCATGGAGCAGGTTCGTCTTGAATAAACATATCTTCGCCAGTATCATTTAAAATTTTAGATTTAATCATATTTTTCCAAACTGATAGGCGTTGCATACTCTTTGTCGCATCAAATAAATCTAGGTTAGGATCAATTAATTCTTTCAAATACTTTTTATACAGCGTTTTATATTCAGGAATCTGTAACAATTTTGCAACTAATGGTTTTGCATCTACATTTCCTCCCCACTGTAATGGATCTTGCGTACCAGAATTAGCCATAATTTGAGAAGTGCCTAATGTGTTATCATAATCATAAGGAATAAAATAGGCTTTACTATTTCCGGCAAAATAAAAATAGAAATTATTACCATTTACCCAATAATCATCCCACATACCAACCATTACATTTACAGCATAGGTTTTTAAAAAAAGTGGAACATCCATTTTCTCTGCTATCCAATTCTTAAAATCATCACCAGACTTAGCGTTTAAATCGGATATAAAGTTTGTCAACTCTGCCTTTGCAGTAGTCACTTCTTCTTCCCTTGTTTTTAAATCATAGGCATAATATTTCGATTTTGAAGCATCTAGTTTTACATCCTCAACACCCATGCTCGTCGTTTGAACAAAATCAGCATTATAAGCACCACTCCAGCCTCCTTTCCATAGAAATCCTACGGCAGTTCCCCATTGCGCACTTCGAGCTGCAATAAAATCTTCATCGACACTTTCAATCATTGCGTAAACGCCATAATAAGCAGGCTTAGCATCTCCTTCAATTTTAATAGTTAATTTACAATAAGAAGCTTTTGGAGCAGTCCAAATGGCATATCTTTTGAATAAGTCATAACAATATATTTCACGTGCATAATTGGGATCGTCCTTAAACCATTTTAAATATACCTTTTTTACACCCGAAAAACGTTGCGCCATTTTATATTTTCCAAAGTCTAACCCAAAATGACAATGTTGCCATTCAGGAGAAGTTGCGTTATGGACCTGACCCGTTTGCCCTTCTGGCCTTCTTCTACTCGTATTTCCTTTTAAACGAAGACCAATACTGTCTAATTTTACCAATTTACCATTAAGGGAATACGCAAAATTAGAAACCACTTTTTTGTCGTTTTTTGGATTTAAATCATAATTAGATAATAAAACATTCCAGTCTTTTAATGGGATCGTCAACTCAATTTCTGGAAAATCATTGATATTAAAAAGCTCTACTTTTCCCTCAGGAACAGGTTTTACATCCGGAACTATTTGAATTAATTGGTCTTGATCTTGACAACTACTCAGTAATAAAAATATAAAAATGGTAAAAAAGACGTTTTTAACCTCTAGAAATCTAGTTTTCATGAATGCAATTTTAGGCCACTAAAGTACTCATATAAATTCTATAATCTTTAGGATGCAATTGAATAGATTTATAAAACTTTAAGGCATCAATTCTAAATAAAAGTAAGATTCTAAATTAATCACTCATTATAATACCTATTTTTACAAAAAAAACTAAACCAAATGCGTTGCAGCTCCTTACTGTTTATAATCGGGTTACTTCTTTCAATTTGCTCGTGCAGGAGTGATTTCGAGACCGTACCTAGTTCAGGCGAGCTTACTTTTTCTAAAGACACCATTTATTTAGATACCATTTTTACCAATATAAGCTCGAGTACTTATAGTCTGAAAGTATACAACAATTCGAAAAAAGATATTTCTATTCCGACTATAAAATTACGAAACGGATTAAATTCAAAGTACAGAATGACTGTTGATGGCAGTCAAGGAAATCAAGGAAAAGAATTTAGTAACGTCACACTTTCGGCCAAAGACAGTTTGTATATTTTTATAGAAACAACTCAGGTAAGCGGTTCTAGTACTCCAAACGAATTTTTATATACAGACCAAATTGAGTTTGATAGTGGCACCAACCTACAAAAAGTAGAATTAGTTACCCTCGTTCAGGATGCTATTTTATTATATCCAAAACGCAATTCCGATGGCACGATCGAAACACTACCCATTGGCAATGAAAAAACACAAGGATTCTATTTAGACAAAAACGATCCTACTCACGGCAATGAACTTATCTTTACCCATAAAAAACCATACGTTATTTATGGATATGCAGCAGTACCCGAAGGAGAAACTGTCACCTTCAATGCGGGTGCAAAAGTGTATTTTCATGCCAATTCGGGACTTATTGTATCAAAAAATGCTTCTATACACGTTAATGGGTCAAAATCAATGACCGCAAGATTAGAAAACGAAGTAGTTTTTAGTAGTGATAGGCAACAGCCCGATTTTAATTATATCCCGGGACAATGGGGAACTATTTGGTTAATGGAAGGAAGTACCAACAATAAAATTCAGAACCTAACCTTAAAAAATGCAACTGTTGGTTTACTAATCGATACTAATGACGGAACCACTGTAACGATAAAAAATACTCAAATTTACAACTGTAGTAATTACGGAATACAAGCCAAAACAGCACATATAGCAGGTGAAAACATTGTTATCAATTACGTAGGTAAAGCAAGTTTAGCCTGCACTTATGGAGGCAATTATACCTTTACCAATTGTACATTTAACAACGATTGGGCAAATCCAGAGCAACTTGCCGTTTTGGTTACTAATTACAGTTCAGGCGCTACTCCAGAGGCCAAAGATCTTACTCAAGCTACCTTTAATAATTGTATTATTTATGGTTCGTATGCAACCGAATTGCTTCTGAGTAAAAAAACAGGAGCGGCTTTCGAATATCAATTCAACAATTGTTTGATAAAATTTAACAACAAAAATAATAATTACACTACAGATCCAGATTATCAATTCGATACTGATCCTACACATTACAATGCTATAATTTTAAATAAAGATCCAAAATTCTTTAACTCCAATATCAATAATTTTAATATCGACGCTACTTCTTCCGCTGTCGCAAAAGGTAATTCGGCGTATTTAATTCCTTTTGATATTTTAGGGCTTTCAAGAACACTTCCTCCAGATTTGGGTGCGTATCAAAACAAACCATTTTCTAAAACAAATTAGTCAAAATTACGCCATCATCAATAACTTTGCAATAATCCCATTTTATTACGTCAGAAAAAACATAATTTAATTGCATTTTATTAACCTTTTGTAATACGAAAAATTATATTTTTGTTTGAATCTAAAAATACATTTCTGATAATCAGGTTAGTATTTCAAATCAAGCTACAAATAACCAATTTTTTAAAATTATGAAAAAAGTTTACTCATTATTATTCTTATTGTCTTTTACCATTGGAATTGGACAAATTCCAAACGGCTATTATAACCCTGCAACAGGATCAGGATATACTCTAAAAACACAACTTTACAATATTATCAAAGGACATGCCGATAATGGGTATGCCGGTTTGTACATTACCTACCAAACTTCGGATATTGATAATTTCTATGAAAATGATGGAACAGTATTAGATATGTATTCCGAAAAACCATCAACAACAGATCCATACAATTACAGTTCAGGATCAACACAAAGATGCGGGACCTATGCTGCGGAAGGCGATTGTTACAACAGAGAACACATAATACCACAATCAGTATTTAATTCGGCTACTCCGATGGTTTCGGATGCTCATTTTATCACACCAACAGACGGAAAAGTAAACGGTCAACGATCCAATTATCCTCATGGAACCGTTGCAACTGCAAACTGGACATCCCTAAATGGAGGAAAACTAGGCTCAAGCTCTGTTTCTGGATATTCTGGTACTGTATTCGAACCGATAAACGAATTCAAAGGTGACATTGCCAGAATGTATTTCTATTTTGCAACCCGTTACGAAAATACGGTATCTTCCTATTCTTTTGCAATGTTTGATGGTTCAAGCAACAAAGTATTCACAACTGCATTCCTAAAGATGCTATTGGCTTGGAACGCTCAAGACCCAGTAAACGAAAGAGAAATTGCAAGAAACAACGCTATTTATGCTCGGCAAAATAACAGAAACCCATATATTGATCACCCGGAATATGTGCAAGCTGTTTGGGGATCAACTTCTTCCTCAGATACACAAGCGCCTACTGCACCTGCAAACTTGGTTGCAACTGCTACAACAGCTACCTCAGTTACATTGAGTTGGTCAGCTTCTACAGATAATGTAGCAGTAACAGGATATGAACTTTACATGAATAATGTTTTAAAAACAACTGTAACAGTAACTACAGCCTCAATTTCCGGTCTAACAGCGGCAACTAGCTATTCTTTTTATGTTAAAGCAAAAGATGTTGCGGGAAACGCATCAGCCTCTAGCAATACTATAACGGCAACAACAGGTAGCAGTGGGTCAACCGCCACAGAACTTCTTTTTTCAGAATATTTAGAAGGCTCTTCCAATAACAAAGCGCTGGAAATTGCCAATAAGACTGGAGCTAATATAAACTTATCTTTGTACTCCATCAAAAAACAAACCAATGGCGCAGGAGCATGGAGTTCAGGCTTATCTCTATCTGGCACTTTAAATAGCGGTAGCAAATTTACTGTTGTAAATAATTCAATAGCTTCTACTTGTTATCCTAAAAGTTCTGCCAACATCTCTACAACCGCTACTGAATTGACTTTTAACGGAAATGATGCGGTTGGCTTATTCAAAAACGGCGTGCTCATAGATATAATTGGAACTTTTAATGGTGGAACCGCAAACTTTGCAGCCGATGTAACTTTAAGAAGAAAAGCTACAATCAACGCTCCAAGCACAACATTCAACCTTTCTGCTCAATGGGATTCTTTTACTACAGACACTTGCAACAATCTTGGAAGTCGATTAAGTACCAAAGAAGTAAAAACAGAAATAGTTCCAGAATCTGACAGCATTTCACTTTATCCAAATCCTTCGAATGGAGATTTTACTATTTACTATAACAATTCAAACAAACCATACGCCATCGAAATATTTTCAATAATAGGACAGTCTGTTTTTGAAAAAGAAAATATCAACCAAACTACAGTACCTATAAGTAATCTGCCAAAAGGAATTTATCTACTAAAAGTAACTGATGAATCAAAATCGATCAATAAGAAGATAATAATCAACTAATTAAAAGTTTGACAACCAATTAAAAAAGCGACAAAATTGTCGCTTTTTTTTTGTTCGTATTTCAATCTTAATTAACTAAATTTGCACCGTTAAATACAACAAACTACACAACAATGATCCATTTCTTTGAAAACCAAAGCAAAACTGTTTTTGCAGTACAAACGCAAAACGAAATTTCGGCTCAAGATATTTCAAAATTAAACTGGCTTTTTGCCGACTCAAATAAAATAGAAAAATCCGTACTCACGGATTTTTTTGTTGGACCAGGTGCCACTATGGTGACGCCTTGGAGCACTAATGCCGTTGAAATTACTCAAAATATGGGGATTTCAGGGATCATTCGAATTGAGGAATTTCATAAAGCAACTGCCGATTTCACTGATTTCGACCCAATGCTTTCGCAAAAATATACGGAATTAAATCAAGATATTTTTACGATAAATGTGCAACCAGAACCTATTTTAGACATCGAAGATATTGATGCGTACAATAAAAAGGAAGGTTTGGCTTTAAGCCTAGAAGAAGTAGAATATTTGGATAATTTAGCAACCAAATTAGGTAGAAAATTAACCGATTCTGAGATTTTTGCTTTCTCACAAGCGAATTCAGAGCACTGTCGTCATAAAATTTTCAACGGAACATTTGTAATTGATGGCGAAGAAAAAGAAACGTCTCTTTTCAAATTAATCAAAAAAACATCTCAGGAAAACCCGAACGATATTGTTTCGGCGTATAAAGATAACGTGGCTTTTGTAAAAGGGCCAAGAGTGCAACAATTTGCTCCAAAAACGGCTGACAAAGCTGATTTTTACGAAATCAAAGAATTTGATTCGGTTATTTCGTTAAAAGCAGAAACACACAATTTCCCAACAACCGTAGAGCCTTTCAACGGAGCTGCAACAGGTTCGGGTGGAGAAATTCGCGACCGTTTAGCCGGTGGACAAGGTTCTTTGCCATTAGCAGGAACGGCAGTTTATATGACTTCGTATTCACGATTGGAAGAAAATCGTCCTTGGGAAGACGCCGTTCCAGCAAGACCTTGGTTGTACCAGACTCCAATGGATATTTTAATTAAAGCTTCTAATGGAGCTTCTGATTTTGGAAACAAATTTGGACAACCTTTAATTACAGGTTCTGTTTTAACTTTCGAACATCAAGAAAACAATCGCAAAATTGGTTACGATAAAGTAATTATGCAAGCGGGTGGAATTGGTTACGGAAAATTAGACCAAGCTATAAAGAAAAAACCACAAGAAGGCGACAAAATCGTTATTCTAGGTGGAGAAAATTATAGAATCGGAATGGGTGGTGCTGCGGTTTCCTCTGCAGATACTGGTGCTTTTGGTTCAGGAATTGAGTTGAATGCCATACAGCGTTCGAACCCAGAAATGCAAAAACGTGCTGCTAATGCTATTCGTGCCTTTGTAGAAAGCGACAATAATCCAATTATTTCTATTCACGATCACGGTGCTGGTGGACACTTAAACTGTCTTTCAGAATTAGTAGAAGAAACAGGAGGATTGATAGATTTAGATAAATTACCTGTGGGTGATCCTACCCTTTCGGCAAAGGAGATAATCGGTAACGAATCTCAAGAAAGAATGGGATTAGTTATTGGTCAAAAAGACATTGATTTATTACAAAGAGTGGCCGATAGAGAACGTTCTCCTATGTACCAAGTGGGTGATGTTACGGGCGATCACCGTTTTACTTTCGAGTCAAAATCGACTGGTGCTAAACCAATGGATTATGCTTTGGAAGATTTCTTCGGGAGTTCTCCAAAAACGGTAATGAACGACAAAACAATTGCTTATAATTATGCTCCATTGGAGTATTCTGTGAGAAACATTTCGACTTACTTAGAGCAAGTATTGCAATTAGAAGCAGTGGCTTGTAAAGATTGGTTGACCAATAAAGTAGACCGTTGTGTAGGTGGGAAAGTAGCCAAACAACAAACGGCTGGACCATTGCAATTACCATTGAATAATGTTGGTGTAATGGCGTTAGATTATCAAGGAATAGAAGGTGTTGCCACATCAATTGGCCACTCTCCTATTGCCTCTTTAATTGATCCGGTTGCGGGTACACGAACTGCTATTGCAGAATCGTTATCAAACATTGTTTGGGCTCCCATTAAGGACGGAATGAAAGGAATTTCATTATCTGCCAACTGGATGTGGGCTTGTAAAAACCAAGGAGAAGACGCTCGTTTGTACGCAGCGGTAGAAGCCTGTTCGGAATTTGCAATTGAATTGGGAATCAATATTCCAACAGGAAAAGATTCGCTTTCTATGAAACAAAAATATCCAAATGACGAAGTAATCGCACCGGGAACGGTAATTATTTCGGCAGGTGGTAACTGTATCGATATTAAAAAAGTGGTAGAACCTGTCCTTCAAAAAGACGGTGGTGCTATTTATTATATCAATTTGTCGCAAGACGACTTTAAATTAGGTGGTTCATCTTTCGCACAAACATTAAATGCAATAGGAAATGAAGCACCAACTATTAAAAGCGCAGCTTTCTTCAAAAAAGCGTTTAATACCATTCAAGAATTAATTTTAGACGATCAAATTCTTGCAGGACACGATATCGGAAGTGGTGGTTTAATCACTACTTTATTAGAAATGTGTTTTGCTGATGTAAATTTAGGTGCTAAAATAGATTTTTCTGTTTTTGAAGAAAAAGACATCATCAAGTATTTATTTGCTGAGAATATCGGAATTGTTTTCCAAGCGAAAGATAATGCGACGATTGAAGCTAAATTAAACGCTAAAGGAGTTGCTTTCTACAAATTAGGAATTCCTACTACCGATGCTACTTTAGATTTCGGTCCTTGCAAATTAGACATTGCAAAATACAGAGACATTTGGTTTAAAACTTCGTTTTTATTAGACCAAAAACAATCTAAAAACGGAACGGCGCAGGAGCGTTTCAATAATTACAAAAACCAACCGTTACAATACACGTTTCCAACTCATTTTACAGGAAAAAGTCCAGTAATCGACAGTTCAAAACCACGTCCGAAAGCAGCTATTATCCGTGAAAAAGGAAGTAACTCGGAGCGTGAGATGGCAAATGCAATGTACTTAGCTGGATTTGATGTCAAAGACATTCACATGACCGACTTGATTTCGGGACGTGAAAATCTAGAAGATATTCAATTCATCGGTGCCGTTGGAGGATTCTCTAACTCAGATGTTTTAGGTTCTGCAAAAGGTTGGGCGGGAGCTTTCAAATACAATGAAAAAGCGAATACTTCCTTAAACAACTTCTTCAAACGCGAAGACACTTTATCGGTGGGAATTTGCAACGGTTGTCAGCTGTTCGTCGAATTAGAATTAATCCATTCAGAGCACGAACAAATGCCGAAAATGTTGTACAACGACAGTAACAAACACGAAAGTATTTTTACATCGGTAACGGTACAGGAAAACAAATCAGTGATGTTGTCTAGCTTGGCTGGAGCGACATTAGGAGTTTGGGTTTCGCATGGTGAAGGAAAATTTGAATTGCCATTAGGCGAAGAACGTTACCACATCATAGGGAAATATGCTTACGAAGGCTATCCTGCTAATCCCAACGGCTCGCATTATGATGTTGCGATGCTTTGTGACCTTACAGGACGCCATTTGGTTACCATGCCGCACATCGAGCGCTCTACGTACCAATGGAACTGGGCACATTATCCAAAAGATAGAAACGACGAAGTTTCACCTTGGCACGAAGCGTTTGTCAATGCAAGAAAATGGATTGAAAAACAGTAAAATAAAAATTTTATTTAAATATAGAAGAGCGGTAAATTCAGGTTTGCCGCTTTTTTTTTTGCTGTAATTTTAATTTGGGCGTGCCACCATTCCTAAAAAAGAGCGATATTCTTTGCGTTCAAGGCTCTTTTTTAGGAAAGCTGTCGGGCTGTACGCTATATCTTTTTAGTCCCGATAAAAATCGGAACAAAAAAGGATGCCGCTTCCATCCCTCACGCAAAAAAGCGATCTCATTAAGCTTTATTTTAAGAAGAAAAAACACATTGAATGTTTTTCAAAACCAATAATAATTTATAAACTTGCACGAACTATAAAGCAACAAAACGATTTGATCAAACTCCACCAAACCCTTTTATATCTTATCATTTTACTTTCTTTCACTTCCTGTTTTAATGGACCCAAATCCGACAGCGAACTTTTAGAGAAAGACAAAATTGAACTTGCAGAGCAGCTAAACTCTTCGAAAGTATCAGTATATAAATTTGGAAAAATAATGATTAGAGCATCAGCTGCTAAAAAAGACGCATCGCCTGAGATCAAATCATTTCAAGGTGACATTGCTAAAGTAGCCGACAAATTGGTAAAAAAAGACAATTTAAATGCATTAGACTATCTTTTCATATATACCAATTATCGCAAAATGAAAAGTTTTGTAGACATAACAAATGAGGATGATTATCCTACACTTGCAGAAGCATTAAACAACAGTTATAGTGACAGCCTTAATAAAAAAGCAGTATTCAAGAAAGGTAACGACAAAATTTACGCGCAAAATATTGAACACGCTATTTTAAGTACAATTGTATTGCTGAGTCAAGATTTGGGAAAAGAAATTGCACTTTACGAGTGTTCAAAGACAAATCCGAAGCTATTACCCGATTCCGAAATCAAAACATTATTGCAATTTATAAGAGGATTTTTATTTTTTGAGAAAAAGCTAGTCTATCTTTCCGAAGATGAATTTACCCAAAACATCGATTGGCTTAACAAAAATCCGAAGATTGACTTACCATACACTCGATTATTTTTCGAATGGAGAAATTTAAATAACGAACAAACACATATTGCTTTTCATTCTGTAAATCATTTATTCAGAGCTTTTGATCGCCTAATGATGGAAAGAGAAGTGGATGAAGAACGTGCATTGCAAGATTTTGAATTCTTTCTAGAAGACACTAAGAAGATAGGACTAGAAAATGAAGTGGTTTGGTCCGTCGAGACCTATTTATATTTGAAGAAAGGAAACCAAGATAAAGCAATAGTTTCTTTGCAAAAACTCCAGTCCAGTAAAATAATATCAAACAGCGACAAGAAACAGATCACGGAATCAATCGGATATTTAAAAGACAGAGATTCCGAGGATAAATTAAATAACGTCTACGATAAATATTTTTTAAGCAAAATTGCTACTAAATATATTATTTCAATTTTAAGAAATACAGATTGGAAAAAGATCCTCAAAGATCAAAACGTGCAACATACGGACGAAATGTTTGAAACAGTTGAAAAATTAAAGAATCTAAGCAACAATTTAGAAAAATATGCAAGTCCTGAAGCAATTAAAAATAAAACGAAAGACCTTTTTAACAAAGCCAAAGAGCTAACGGAATAGACTGCTCAAAAAAGGATGTAACTCTGATTCATCACCCCAAGTAAGGTTTTATTCAAATTTACTTAAAGAAGAAAAATGCTGTACCTGTTTTTAAAACCAAAACTAATCTATAAACTTGCATCAAACCATACTTAACGTCAAATGAAAAAAGCAGTACTACTATTAACTTTTATTTGCACTTCGATACCTTTATTTGCGCAAACGACCTATGTTGGTTTTATAGACAAATATCCCATTGAATTAGTAACAGACGCATCCTCTGATGGAAGCGTAAGTGCGATTTACTGCTACTCCAATTTTGACACCCCAATTGTTATTGATGGAACTTTGAAAAATGGCAAATTAACATTTTTCGAAAAAGATAACAGCAATAAAAATACAGCCTCTTTACAATTTGACAATTTTGATTTAAAAACCAATACTCTTGAAGGAATTTGGACTGATTTGAAAACGCTTAAAAAATTACCTATAGTACTAAACAAATCGTTTGAAATTAAATCGGGTGACGAAATTGAGTGGACAGACAAAGAAATTCTTCAGCCTACTTCTTTAGACAATAAATATTTTAAACTAGTTCTTTCTAAAACTAAGGATAGTTATTATGCGACGGTTAGTGGCATAAAAATATTTGAAAAGAAAACCGATAGATTATTGCAAAAATTTAATGTAAACTGTCAACTTTGGGGTTTACATAACATAACAATTGATGACTATAATTTTGACGGAATAATTGATTTTTCTATTTTTGAATCTAGCTATGCTGGGGCCAATACTTCCAGCTTATATTTTTTGTACGACCCAAAAGCAAAACAGTATTTTGAGAGTGATTTTTCAGGTGTTTCTTTAGAATTTGACAGTCACAAGAAGAGAATTTTCGAACGAAATCAATGTTGCGCGGGATCAATTGTTACCACTGCTGAATATAAAGTTATAAGAGACAAAATGGTACTATTGAACGAGCACTGTTACAAGTGGGATGAAAAGAAAGGTGAACTAGTAGAAAGAAAAATGAAAGAGTGTCAATAATAATTTGCTAAAATTAATTTTAAAAATCTACTGTTTTCTGTCCTCAATCACTTCTTTGCTTCTATTTTTGCAATTATAAAAATTTTAAAATCTTTGCGAATCTCTTTGCCTGCTTTGAGAAATTCTGCGGTATAGACAATGCTACTTACTATTCTTTTTTATAAAATCAGTAACCTCATCAAAGCGATCGCTCCAAGGCCAAAAATATTGGGTAACCATTGGAACATGTTTTTTGTTCAAATGGATTAAATTAACATCTGGCTGAAAAGGATGTACTACTCCCAAAAATTTTTCGTTACCTATTTTTATAGAAGGATATGTTTTATCTCCTACATAAATTAACAGTGGAGGCGTATTTTTATCAATAAAATAGATAGGAGAAGCGTCTTTCCACTTCTCTGGATTATTAGTCCAAGTAGTAAGATAATCATGCTCCTTTGTAGGTGGGTATTTCTCCAGATAACTTTTCATGTCCAATCCCGCAGCATCATTTAATATTATTCCAGAAACTGTTTTCGGATCTATGCCGTATTTAGGATTCATCACCGCCAGTGCCGCCAAATGTCCTCCTGCTGAATGTCCTGTTATAAAAATTTGATTTGGATCTATTTTGTACGGTTTACTATTTACTTTCACCCAATTGATTAAAGCAGCAATTTGTTTTGTCATTTCATCATAATTGGCTTCAGGACTCAAAGTGTAATCGGGAATAACCGTAACAATTCCTTTTCTCGCAAAATTTCTTCCTAGTAAATCATAAAAACCTTTGTGACCACTGTTCCAGTAGCCACCATGCACAAAAATTAGAACTGGAGCATCCTTCTTCAGCTTTTTAGGAACAAAAATATTTAATTTGGGTTCACTAATTGCATTAGATTCTGCGGAAGATAAGTAAGACTCGTCTTTATATTTTGTAGAACTGCAACTCACTACTGAAGAGGCAAAAGCCAACACTAAAACACTAAAAAAGTAACGCATTTTTTTTTGCAAATATATTAATTTAAAAAAGGATCAAGTTGAAGTTATTTGCAATAAAACAGTTATTTCTTGCCTCATTACGTCTTTTTCATTAGTTATACTACTCTTAATTTCAATTTTTGCAGATAAAATCAATATTACACTTTTTAAAAAGAAAGTACAAATCCTACCTTAAGAGGAAAATTAGCGCAGAAACAGATTATTTAGCTATACAAAAAAGAACACATTCCAAAACAGAATGTATTTTTATTTTTTAAAATTGCATTGTATATTTGCTCAAAATTAAATCATTCCAAATTATATTTTTTCTAGTGATACCCATTGCTTGAAAACTTTTTAAAAACTAATTTAACCTACATTTATGAAGAACTTTACTTTACTGCTTACCGTACTTTTACTAAGTGCAACTCCTATTTTTGCTCAATTAAAAGTTTCCAAAATTAATTCGAAAGGTAAAGACCATTACATTGCAAACGTTATTGGCTATCCTGTCGCAGGTATTTATATGCCAAAAAACACAATTCAACCTACTACACTGTTAAATGAAGATGGTACCGGTTATATACAGAATGAAGATCTCGAAATAGAAAATATTGTTTGGGGAATAGAATGTTCAGAGTCAGGAATTCCTCTTTTCAAAGAAGGTTTCAGCAGTGCTGTATATACTTTATGGTACGATAAAACAGCTGCAAAAACAGAAGATGAAATGGAATGGAAATCGATGCAGTTTTCTATTCATTACGAAAAAAAGCAAATGTTTATAGACGGCGAAAGAGTAAAACAATATATTGACTAATCATTCTCTTAGTTATTCTATTTTTGAATTAAAGGAACAAATCCTATTTAATTAAAAATTAAAATAAAAAAATCGAAAATTAAATACTGGAAAGCGTCCATTCACTAGATTGGACGCTTTTTTATTTTTAGACAAAAACAAGATACTAACCTACGATTACTTATCTTCTTAAATTATTTTTTTAATGAAGGATAATTACTAGATTTACAATACGCTTTATTGCAAATTATTCTTTAAACTTTTACTCATTCAACTTTACTGCACCTATCGCGAGCTATTACTAAAGAATACTTATTATTTTTTTAAACAAAAGAACAGCGACCAGATATGAAAAATAAAACGTTCAGAATTGGGATATGCATGGCAGGTGCAGTATCCGCAGGAGCATTTACGGCAGGCGTAATGGATTATTTAATGGAAGCTTTAAATGATTGGGAAACCAAAAAAGGACAGGAAAATGTACCAAGTCATAAAGTGGTGATACCTGTAATGGGTGGCGCATCGGCAGGCGGAATGACAGCTTTGCTTACAGCAAGCACCATAAATAATGAAATCAAACCCATTCCTTTACCCACTGCAGCAACAATTCTCGATGAACATCCCGAAAACAAACTCTATCATGGTTGGGTAGACTTAGTTGATAAGGACATGTTTAAAAAAATGCTAGAAACATCGGATATCACATCTGGCAATGTACAAGCTTTGCTGAACTCTAACTTTATAGATGATATTGCCACAAAAATGATACAGTCTGATGTGGAAAACTGGACATCCGCGCCTACTTTTTTCGAAATGCCCGTAAAAGTATTTACGACACTTACCAACCTAAACGGATTCAATTACAACATCAGTTTTAGCGGAAACAATGGAAGAGAAAAATACAATATGGCGGTTCACAACGACTACGCTTGTTTTGAACTTTTTGACGAAAGTGTTACAGCTCCAAAAACGCCAGGTTGGATGCCTTTAAATTTTAAAACTGGAGCATTTGTAGAAACAGCACGTGACGCTGCAATGGCAACGGGTGCTTTTCCTGTTGGGTTAAAGTCCAGAATTCTAAAAAGAGAGGTCGCTTACGTAAATGAAATTCCGTGGCTGAAGAACATTTTTCAAAATACACCTTTAAAAGAAACTACGCTAAAAACAGTGAATGTAGATGGTGGCATGATTAACAATGAGCCATTCGAAAAAGTGAGAGATCTATTAGACGCTATTACAATAGAGCAAAGGAGTGCCGAATATAAACCATTGAATAAAGAAGAAAAACAAGAGTATCTCAACGAAATCAATTCTATTTTTAAAAACTTCGAGAATACCGTTTTACTAATTGATCCTTTTCCTAGTCAAGATAAATCAGAGTTTGATTACAGCCAAAATGTAACGAACATTATATCCGAAACATTTTCGGCGATGACAGCCCAAATGCGTGCAAAACCAATTGACTATAAAAGTGCGTTAGAGCTAGACGACGCAAGTCAATTTATAATTTCTCCTTCTCGAAAGAGAGAAGATACCGATGGTCAAGTAAAAGATTTTTTTGGCGAAAAAGCAATAGCTTGTGGAACAATGGGCGGGTTTAGTGGGTTTTTAAATAAAGAGTTTAGAATTCACGATTATTATTTAGGAAAACACAATTGCGAAATGTTCTTACGCAAACATTTTATAATTCCCGAAGAAGCATTAGAAGCAAATCCAATATTTGCGGAAGGTTATAAAGACGTTGATAAAAGTCAGTACGTGATCATAGCACCCGATGGAAAAAGAAGCTATCCCATTATACCTATTTTCAAAGCAGAGAGTTCCACAGATACTGATCCGATACCTACTTTTTCTTGTGGTGGAAATTGGCCAAAAGTGTCAGAATCGTTTATTGATAGCTATGAAAAACCGATAAAGAACAGAGCTGAAAAAATCATCTTAAATATTGTAAAATTAAGCCCTTCTACCCTATTCTTTTTAAAAATTGGTTCTTTTGTTGTACTCAATAAAGTAATAAGTAAGAAAGTAATGCACTCCATTAAAGACGCATTACACAATTGGAATTTAATAACTAACTTTTCTCCAAATAAGGAAGAGACATTTTAAAAACAGCACTACAAACGCAATTTTCCTTATTTTTAGAAAACGATTGCGCTGGATGTCAATATTTTGATACTTATTTATTTTTTAATGTATTAAAAATATAAATTATAGCTATTTTTTAATTAATTTGCCGAAAACTTTAACCTTTTAACATGACAACTATCACTCGCCTCTTTGATTTTCCATACTATCAGCTTGAAAAGTATAACAAACCAGATGCTTTGGTAACAAACCATAATGGTGTTTGGGTGAAAACATCTACTCAAGAATATATCGACAAAGCCAATGCCATTTCTAGAGCATTGCTTAGAATGGGTATTCAAAAGGATGATAAAATTGCCGTTATTTCTACTAACAATAGAACGGAATGGCATATCATGGATATTGGTATTTTACAAACTGGCGCACAAAACGTTCCAGTTTATCCCACTATTACGCAAGAAGATTACGAGTATATTCTAAATCATTCAGAAGCGATGTATGTATTTGTTTCGGATATTGAAGTATACAATAAAGTAAAAAACATTAAAGCCAATGTTCCTTCCTTAAAAGAAATCTTTTCGTTTAATGAAATTGAAGGCTGTAAAAACTGGAGTGAGTTATTAAAACTGGGAGAAGACAAAAGTAATCAAGATGTTGTTGAGGATAGAAAAAATAATGTAAAAGCAGATGATTTAGCCACTATAATATATACATCAGGAACTACAGGAAGACCAAAAGGCGTTATGCTTTCGCACAAAAATATTGTGTCAAATGTACTCAATAGCGCTTCTAGAATTCCTTTTGAAGCAGGTAAAAGTGTAGCTCTTAGCTTTCTTCCTATCTGTCATATTTTCGAAAGAATGATTTTATATTTATACCAATATTATGGAGTATCTGTATATTTTGGAGAATCCATAGATAAAATTAGTGCCAATTTAAAAGAAGTTAAACCAACCGTAATCACAGCAGTTCCTAGACTTCTTGAAAAAGTATACGATAGTATTCTTGCCAAAGGAACAGAATTAAAAGGGGTTAAAAAAATGCTTTTCTTTTGGGCTATCGATTTGGGATTGCGTTATGCTCCTTATGGTGCCAATGGTTTCTGGTATGAATTCCAATTAAAGATTGCTCGTAAATTAATTTTCAGCAAATGGAAAGAAGGTTTGGGTGGTAACTTAGATTTAATGGTTTCTGGAAGTGCTGCACTTCAAAAAAGATTGTCTCGCGTATTTGCTGCGGCCGAAATTCCAGTGATGGAAGGTTATGGATTAACAGAAACTTCTCCCGTAATTACAGTGAATGACACGAGAAATAGAGGTTTTAAAGTGGGAACCGTAGGAAAAGTAATTGAACATGTAGAAGTGAAAATTGCTGCAGACGGCGAAATTCTATGCAAAGGACCAAATGTTATGTTGGGTTATTACAAAGATCCCGCAAAAACAGCCGAAGCAATCATTGATGGATACTTTTATACGGGTGATATCGGTAATGTTGATGAAGAAGGATTTTTGACGATTACGGATCGTAAGAAAGAAATGTTTAAAACCTCAGGAGGTAAATACATTGCACCTCAGATCATTGAAAACACCATGAAACAATCTCGTTTTATCGATCAGATTATGGTTATTGGAGCAGATGAAAAAATGCCAGCTGCATTCATTCAACCTAGTTTTGAATTTGTAAAAGAGTGGGCCAAATTACACAGTATAGAATTGGGTAAAACCAATGAAGAAATAGTAATAAATCCAAAAGTAATTGCTCGTATTCAGGAAGAAATTGACCATTTAAATCCAAAATTTGGA
Organism: Flavobacteriales bacterium; assembly: GCA_038241955.1. Classification (GTDB taxonomy): domain Bacteria; phylum Bacteroidota; class Bacteroidia; order Flavobacteriales; family Flavobacteriaceae; genus Flavobacterium. The sequence continues at coordinate 49,319 of JBBSSR010000021.1, forward strand.
AATTGGGAACAAATTAAACGTTTCGAATTAACTCCAGAAATTTGGTCAATTGATGGCGGACACCTTACTCCTACTCTGAAATTAAAAAGAAAAATCATATTGGAAATTTATAAAAAACAATTTGAAAAAATATACGGTCATGAGCTATAATTAAATAGCTAATCAAATTTTAAAAGTCCCGATGGTCATCTATCGGGACTTTTGTATTTAAAAACTTCTTATCTTCACAAATCCATTCAAAAATCACATTATGAGATTCAAATTTTACGCTATATTTTTCATCAGCTTTCTTGTATTTACGAGCTGCCAAGACAAGCCAAAAGACACTATTAAAGAAAATTATTTGGATTTCTCCAAAAGAGATGATCAGTTTACGGGCGGTATAAAGATGATTCCAATTACCACTCCTAAAGGTACTTTTAAGGTGTGGACAAAAACAGTTGGTAACAATCCCACCATCAAAGTATTATTGCTACACGGCGGTCCTGGGCTTACGCATGAACTTTATGAAGCTTTTGATGGCTATTTCCCAAACGAAAGTATTGAGTACATCTATTATGACCAATTGGGGTCCTATTACAGCGATCAGCCTGATGATAATAGCCTATGGACAAACGAACGCTTTGTAGAAGAAGTAGAACAAGTTCGCAAAGCATTACATTGTGACAATACCAATTTTTATATTTTGGGTCAATCATGGGGCGGAATTCTAGCCATGGAATATGCCTTAAAATACCAAAAAAACCTCAAAGGCTTGATTATTTCAAACATGATGGCTAGCGCACCTGCTTACAATAAATATGCGGAAGAAGTTCTTGGACCACAACTTCCAAAAGCTGTTTTTGAGCAGATAAAAACATTTGAAAAAAATAAGGATTATTCGAATCCAAAATACACGGAACTGCTTTTTAAATATTATTATACGGAACACATTCTAAGAATGCCAGTCGATAAATGGCCAGAAGCCATAAACAGAGCTTTCAAACACATCAACCCCAATGTATATGTGTACATGCAAGGTCCTAGTGAATTTGGCATAACAGGCAATGCAACGCTGAAAGATTGGGACGTTACCGCTAGACTCAAAACCATTACCGTTCCTACGCTAGTTATTGGTGCCAAATACGACACTATGGATCCCAAACACATGGAATGGATGTCTAAAGAAGTGCAAAACGGGCGTTTTTTATTTTGTCCCAACGGAAGCCACCTTTCGCAATATGATGATCAGAAAAACTATTTTAAAGGTGTTATTCAGTTTTTGAGAGACGTAGATAGTGGGGAATTTAAGAAAGGGTAACGACATTTTTAATAATTAATACGATTTTAAATACTACAATATAAAACGTTTTAATTATTGCTACACATTTGCATCATAACTTTTAAAAACTTTGAAAAACAGAAACAATTATCTTCACAAAAGACCAGTTCACAGATCTAATGATAAAATTAGACACTATGCAAAATCAACTTAAAATCAGAAGGCAAAAAAGAAACTTTTTTAGACAACCAAGAATTCCTCTTACTGTTGAAAATCATAAAAAGAACCGCACAAACTTGGAGAGAGAAAGGCAAATCTGATTCAGTCTAGTCGGAAACAAAATCTACTGCAAACTATCCGATACAGAAAATTTAACGCAAGAGAACCACAATAAAGCTTTTATCCTAAACTACCTTACCTACCTTACCCTAATTAAAATGTTAATAACGTAGGTGAAAAATGTTTACAATATGTTCATTATATTGCACTCTTAAACGCTCATTTTGTTATATTTGTATTATCAGCTTTATATAGGTTTAATCTTAAAAGAATACTTTATGAACACATACATAAGTGAAGAAGAAAAGCTAAGACATCCATACTATCAACTAATGAAGTTAAGTGGTGATACACTTCAATCAGAACTCAATTCTTGGTCTCGTGAAGATTTAATTGAATGGTTAAGTTGGAATGATAGAAATGGTGTTTATAAAGACGAAGACTCATTGCATGAATTTGATAATATCTTGGGTAAAGAAGAAGCAATTGAAATTATTATCAGACAAATAACAGAAGCATAAAAGCTTATGAAAAACGAAACACATAGTGTTGAGAATACAATGGAGAATCACCTCCACAATTGTCGTATTAAGATGGGTGAAACCATTAGACAAGTAAGAGAAAGAAAAGGATACAACCAAGAGCAGTTAGCCGAAATAATGAAGGTAAGCAGAACAACCATTTCAAAAATTGAAAGCGGCAAGTTCAACTGTAGTTTAGACTACTTGTCTAAATTTTCATGGTATTTGGGGTTTGAAATAACAATAAAATAATCTTATGAAGACAGATATAATGATTGAAGAATTTGATGACAAAAAGTTTAAAATTCAATTTTACGAAGAAGAAGATAATCGAAAGGCAGTTTTGACACACTACTTACATAATTATCATAATGGAGTTAAAAAACATTTTGAAAAAGAAGCAATAAAGTATTTGAAGGAAATTATTGAGTATAAAAATGAAGTAGATAATATCAATATCGTTTCCGATGTAGCATTGCAACTACTATTGTTTGAAGTAGAAAATGTTCCTTTTCCAACGCCTGAAAATTACACTTTTAAATTTATCGACCTTTTTGCAGGTATTGGAGGGTTTAGAATTGCGCTACAGAATGTCGGGGGAAAATGTATTTATACAAGTGAATGGAATAATGGTGCTCAAACAACTTACAGAGCAAACTTTGGAGAAGTGCCTTTTGGCGATATAACCAAAGAAGTAACCAAGAATTATATTCCTGAAAAATTCGATGTTTTATGTGCAGGTTTCCCATGTCAGGCATTTTCTATTGCTGGTTATCAAAAAGGATTTCACGATACTAGAGGAACATTGTTTTTTGATTTAGAAAAAATTATTGAAACTAAAAGACCGAAAGTGGTATTTTTAGAAAATGTAAAAAATCTTGTTTCTCACGATAAAGGAAACACTTTCAAAATTATACTCGAAATCTTAGAAGAGAAACTAGGATATAAAGCTTATACTAAAATATTAAATTCTGCGACTCATGCAAATGTTCCTCAAAACAGGGAAAGAATTTTTATTGTGGCATTTGACAAGACTCAAGTTGTAAATCATGAAGATTTTAAATTCCCTGATTCAATTCCTTTAACCAAAACCATTCACGATATTTTAGAAAAAGGTAAACAAGCAGATAATCTTTATTATAAAAAAGATCATCAATATTATCCTGAATTAATAAAAACAATGACTTCAAAAGATACAATTTATCAGTGGAGAAGAGTTTATGTTAGAGAAAACAAAAGTAACGTATGTCCAACATTAACTGCAAATATGGGATCTGGAGGTCACAATGTGCCTTTAGTTTTGGATGATTATGGAATAAGAAAATTAACTCCGAAAGAATGTTTTGCGTTTCAAGGTTATCCAATGGACACATACATACTACCAAATATAGCAAATAGCAAATTATATATGCAAGCTGGAAATTCTGTTACAACAACTTTAATTGAAAGAATTGCAAAAGAAATAATTAGTGTAATTAGATAATAAAACATGTTTCTAAAAAATCAGCCTAAAAGTAATATAGAAGAATATTATAATTTATTAAAAATTGTTGGTGGATTATCAAATCTGTTCTCTGACACAAATATCCCTTATCTATATTACAGAGCGGCTGAGAATATTTTTTGTAAAGCTTTTGAGGCTGATAATTTATCTAGAGGTGACAGTTCTGCTGATGCTTCAAAAAACTCAATGGGAATTGGGTTAAAAACATTTTTAAACTACAATGGTAAATCTTTACAAAAAGTTGCAGAATTCAATAAAGACAGAAGTGATTATTTTGGGCTTTTAAAAAACCCAAAAGAATTTATTAATTATATTTCTACATTAAGAAACAAAAGACTAGATTCAACTAAAGTTATTCATTCAGTTGATAATTTAGTTTATCATTGTGTTACTCGGGAAGCAGATAAGTTTTTAATTTTTGAGGAAAATATGGATTTTATAAATTTAGAACACATAAGAGATATTAAATTGAAAGCTAACTCAATTTCATTTAATGATAAAATAAATGAATATAATTTCAATTTAAGTAAAAGTACTTTATTTAAAAGATTCAATACAACTAATGTGGTTGAATTAAAAGTTGATATTTTAAAGGATCCTTATGAAATTTTGAGAAAAATTTGCGACGAATATAAACTTGACTTTTCAAAACCCAAAAAAGATTATGAATTTGTAATACTTCCACTTTTTTCTCCTAAAAGCAGAAAAGTTCAAGAAAAAAGTGGTTTAAATCAATGGAGGGCAAAAGATGATAAAAGAAAAAGAAAACCTAACCAAATATACATTCCAGTTCCAATGGAAATTCATAATCACTTCCCTGATTTTTTTCCCGAAATAGTAAAAGAAAATAAAAAATACTTCAATTTAAGTCTGCCAAATGGTAAAGTAGTGAAAGCAAGCATGTGTCAAACAGCAAAAAATAAAGATACACAGATTAATAAAGGAAAGGGATTAATGAGTAACCCCAACAAAGAACTTGGCCAATGGATACTTCAAGAAATTTTAAAAATACCAGAAGGTTCGATGGTAACTTATGACATGTTGTTGGATGCTGGAATAGACTCTGTAGAAATAAGAAAAATAAACAATCAAAACTATGAGATTGACTTTAAAAAAGTAAATTCATATTATGACTTTATTGAACAATTAGAACAAAAATAAAACTTTAAAAAATGAATTTTTTCTCGATAAGAACTAATGACCAAAATACAATTGGTCAAATATTAAATAGAACTAAAAAAATAGTTTTTGATAGATTAACTTGGCATAAAGATGAAATTTCCATTGGAGATATTATTTTTATTGTTATTAGTGGGGATAATTCAAAAAAAATTCATAATTATGAAAATGGACTGAGGGCAATTGGTAAAGTAGCAGATTTACCAGAAGATGAAGTAGGAGGAAAACAATTTACTTTGGAAGTTGAAATATTTGAATTTCTTCCAAAAACGCTTATGAAGGAGGATTTCTATATTTATCCATCTTTAAAGGATGCTCCTAATATTGGTCCAGAAACAAAACAAGCGCCCAATCAAGCTTTTCGTAAAATGGACGTCGTTGTTGGTAAATCAATTATTAGGGCTTTGTTTGATATTTTACCAAATAATTTTCAAAAATCAACTTATGATTCAATTGTTGATAATGATTACAATATTATTAAGTTGAAATTAAACTCTAACAATGAAGAAGATATAAAAAAGGATTTTTATAATTTTCTTATATCAAATGGTAGAATTGAAACAACTGCAAAACAATACATTTCAAAATTAACAGAGGTAGGTAATTGGTTAATTGAAAATAAAATTACAGAACCAGAGTATAACATTTGGTTAGATGTTAGTCAAATTGAGTTTATTGATAAAAAATTAAATAATGATTTAAAAGCACTTTGGACATCAACTAATAAACCTATTAAAAATTGGTTTAGCTCTCCTTGGAATGCTTGGAATGCTTTTAATTCTGGTAGTAAATTAGATTTGTTTACTGATGAAAAAGAAATATTTAATATTGATTCTTTCTTTAACAAAGCATTAGAAGCTAATCTTCAATTTTCAAAAGAATTAATTCTACGTTTTGTAGCTTCACTAACAGCTAAGCAATTTTTAATTCTTAGCGGGTTATCGGGTTCAGGAAAAACTAAAATTGCGCAAAGCTTTGTACGATGGATTTGTGAAAACGATACTCAATATAAAATAGTTCCTGTTGGTGCCGATTGGACAAATCGGGAGCCATTAGTGGGTTATCCAAACGGATTAGTTGCAAAAGAATACATCACGCCTGATAGTGGAGTAATTCATTTATTATTAGAGGCTGTAAAAAGTGGAAATGAAAATAAACCATTCTTTTTAATCTTAGACGAAATGAACCTGAGTCATGTAGAACGATATTTTGCAGACTTTTTGAGTATCATGGAATCTAAAGATACCATAAAATTATATACGGGTAATATAAGAGAAAGTTTAGACGGTTTGCCCATTCCTTTAGAAATTGGTTGGCCTAAAAATGTATTTATTATTGGTACGGTTAATATTGATGAAACAACGTATATGTTCAGTCCAAAAGTACTAGACAGAGCAAACGTAATCGAATTCAGAATTACTAACGATGAAATCGAATCTTTTTTAGGAAATCCTGGTATTCCAGATTTAACCAAATTAGCAAAACAAGGAGTAGCAATGTCAGAAAGTTTCTTGTCGATTGCTTCACAAAACAATATTGTAAAAAATGAGGATATCGCTAAAGAGTTGGTCTCGTTTTTTAGCCGATTGCAATCAGTTGGTGCTGAATTTGGTTATCGTTCAGCAACAGAAATCATGCAATTAGCAGCAAAGTTAAAAATGCTAGAGCCAACAATTACTGATAATGCTTCTTTAGATATTGCCATTATGCAAAAGTTATTACCTAAACTACATGGTTCCAGAAGCAAGTTAGTAACTGTTCTAATTGCCTTAGGTGAAATTTGTTTGATAGACGCTAAAGATTGTAAAACAATTTATTTTGATGCAGTAAAAATTGATGATTTCACGAAAAATCCTAATATAAAATACCCTATTTCATTCGAAAAGCTAATCAGAATGTACAAGAATGTGTTGGCTAATGGTTTTACTAGTTATGCTGAAGCATAGAGAAATATGGAGGATATCAAACAACATATTCAGATACCATTAACATTCTTCAATGAGACTGACTTTTTAGAAATCTATCCTGAAAACAAGGCTAGACTTTTTGAAATTTCAGAAGATAAAGCAAATCAAAATGGAGAAAGTACCTTTCAAATTTTGGAAGGTAACAGCTATGAATATGCCTTTACCAATAAAAAACACCGCTTAAATTGTAGTATTGACGGTGTAGTTTCGCAATCAAAACGAGAGCCATCTGTAGGAAGAATTGTACCAAATATCTATGTAGGAACACTTACCTTATTTGTCTCTGATAGCACTCAAGAAGGCAACGAATTTACAATTACTATTGAAGTTCTAGCAACAAAGTTCGATACAGAACTCGATAAAAGTTACCGTGAAAACTACCGATTCATGTTAAAAGATATAACCGATAAGTGTACCGAACTTTTAATGCAAATCAATTCTCCGGTAGAACAAAATTTTGAAACAGATTTTTCGAGAGATAACGAAACCATTTACCAACGATTTAGTTTTATTAATGCTATCCTTCAAAACAAAGATTTTGAAGAAGCAGTACTCAAAATTATAGCTTCTCCAAAAACTAATTGGGACACAGAGGAAGAAGTAGTAGACATCCGCAGAATAAAAAGATTCAACAATGCAGCTACTAAGCAAATAACATCGGGTTCCAATAGAATTCATTTACAAACATCACATCCATTATATAAAGCGGGTATTCAATCAATACCAAATAAAATAAATAGTTTCAGAAAAATTGAACATACCGATACACCTGAAAATCGATTTATAAAACATGCCTTAGAAGTTTTTCTAAGATTTGCAGAAGATTGCCAACAATACTTTAAAGATAAAGGATATTCCAGACCATCTATTGAAGCATCCAATTTGGCGACTAAACTAGATGGGTATCTAAGTCAATCTTTCTTTAAAGATATATCCAGACCAACCTCATTAAAATTAAACAGTCCAGTATTACAAAGAAAAGGTGGTTATCGTGAAGTTTTAAGTACGTGGTTACAATTCGATTTAGCAGCTAAATTAGTATGGAAAGGCGGCGATGATGTATACAAAGCGGGTAAAAGAGACATTGCTACTTTATATGAATATTGGTTGTTTTTTACATTGTATGATTTGTTTAAGTCTAAATTCAAAATAAAAGATATAGAGCACGAAGAGCAATCTTATAAGCATTTAATAGAACCAACTAAAGACGGTTTGAATGTAATGGTAAAGCAAGGAAAACACACTGCTTTGTATGGTTATTTTATTACAGAAAACAGAGTATTAAAAGTAAAATTCTCATACAATCGTTCTTTTAAAGGAGGAACAAAATATACTGATGAGCAAGCGGGTAGTTATACCACTACACTTCGTCCAGATTATACATTATCAATTTGGCCAGCAATTCTAAAAGAAAAAGAGGCTGAAAAACAAGAGCTTATTGTGCATATCCATTTTGATGCAAAATATAAAGTAACACAGTTTCAAATTCAAACATCTATCGATAATGATTTGATTGAACAAGAAGAAAACAACGAGCGTAAAGGAATCTACAAAAATGCCGATTTATTAAAGATGCATGCTTATAAAGATGCAATTAGAAGATCAGGTGGAGCTTATGTTTTATATCCAGGTACTGAAAAGAAAGAAATTAGAGGTTTTCACGAAATCATTCCAGGCTTAGGTGCTTTTTCTATAAATCCCACAGGACAAAACAATGACATATCCGAATTATCAAAATTCGTAGATTTAGTTATTGACCACTTGTTAGATAGAGCATCGCAAAGGGAAAATGTGATTCATAAAAATCATCTAATTTACCAAATAGATAAAAAGGATAATGATATTCTTCACGAACCAATTCCAGAATATTTAAGTGGCACAAAACTTATACCTGATGAAACTTTTGTATTAGTCGGTTATGCAACAACTCCTAACAGATTCAAGTGGTATGAGGATAATAACAAATACATTTTCCGAATGGATGAAGAAATGGGTTCTCTTGAACTTAATAATGAAGTCGTAAATGCAAAATATTTATTATTAAGAAGAAGCGGAGAAACCAATGCTTCAGCTTTATACGAGATTAAGAGCAAAGGTCCAAAAGTTTTTTCAACAGTTCATTTAGACAAACTAAAATATCCACCATCAAAAAATCCAAAGGAGTATTATCTAGCTATTGAAATTCAAAAAGTAACATCTCCAGAATTTGAAAATGGGAGTTGGGATTTTAAGGAACTGGAAGAATACAGAAATATACAAGAAATTATCAAAAATCCTTATTCAAAAGTAGGTATGCCTTTTACGGTATCACTTACTAAATTGATGCGTAAAAAGTCAAAAACAATTCAATAGTTTTTATAATTCTTTTCAAATAATCACAAGCCCTTTTTTGTCGCAAATATTTACTATTTATGCGACAAAAAGTAAGCAAAATAGCATTGCAACTATTTAATTTACATTAATTTAACAAGTTTTTAAAAACCAAGAGGGATTCGCAAATTAAGGAAGCTCAATTGAGGGTGTATTTTGTAACAAATTTAGCATATATTTGTTACTTTTCACTACGCCAAGTTTTATATAACCAGCTTCCATCTTCACTTCCAGAAACAAAATTTCCTCGTCATGTGAATATTTTAATTCATATTTTTTAAATTCATAGTCTGTAGTTATACCTTTTTATTTGTTCTGTCAAATTCAAAAATTCCATTAATCGTTTGCCCTAATACAAGGAAATCCGTAATAAATTTTTTCATTACTTTCAAAATTATGTGTAACTGAAAATAGTACAATCTCTGACATTTGTTTAAAATTATCGGCTGCTGCTTTTCTGGCAGGATTTTTATAAATTATAGAATCTTTGGTTTTATTGTACTATGTAATTTCATCTTCATATGAAAATACTTTCCTTTTTCCACTAAAATCTTTTGAACAATTTTTGAAACTAAGAAGTAATAGTATAAGCAGAGTTCTCTTCATATCGTGGTTCAACTTGCTTTAATAATTCATCGTCGAAAAACTAGTACAAATAATTTTCTAAATTTTTATTTTATAATCTCTAAAACCATTTTACTACTGAAAAAGCGATAACAAATCGGTCACTTTCCCACTTCCCAAAAAAAACCACTTTTTACCAAAAAATAAAATACTGCGCATGCATAATATTTTGCTAAAGTCCTTTAAATGAAGGACTTTTTTGCTTATATTTATAAAAAATAAAAAATAAGACAGTTTTATTATGCGTGCATAGTATTTTTTTTATTACATTTGAAATCGTTATAGTAAAATATGAAACACAAAACAATAGATTATATCCTAAGGGCAACTTGGCAAGCTGTGTCCCGAATGTACAACGAGGAAGCTGCTAAATATGATGCCACAATGGCAACAGGATTTGCATTATTAAGCATTGATAGAGAAGATGGAACTCCTTCTACTGCTTTAGGACCAAGAATGGGAATGGAAGCAACTAGCTTGACCAGAACTTTGAAGTCAATGGAAGAAAAAGGATTAATCATTAGAAAAAAAAATCCAGAAGATGGTCGTGGTGTTTTAATCTACTTAACAGAATTTGGTAAAGAAAAAAGAGAACTTTCTAAAAACACTGTTTTAAATTTTAATGAAACGGTTCGGAAACATGTTTCAGAAGAAAAGTTAAATAACTTCATCGAAGTAGCCGAAATTATAAACGAGTTAATTCAGGAAAAAAATATTTTTATTCAGACTGAAAATAGTGTTGAATAATGGTATTAAAATAGTAAAAAAGAGAATAGTAATTAAGCAATATCGTTCCGATAGCTATCGGAATCTAATAAATATAAAATAGTCACTACTTATGAAACGCACCATTAAAAAAGTTGCAGTAATTGGATCCGGTATTATGGGTTCAGGAATTGCCTGCCATTTTGCCAACATTGGAGTCGAAGTTTTACTTTTGGACATTGTTCCAAGAGAGTTAACAGACATTGAAACCAAAAAAGGGCTAACACTTGAAAGCAAAATAGTTCGCAACCGCTTGGTAAACGAACATTTGGCTAATTCTTTAAAATCGAAACCCTCGCCTATTTACAGTCAGAAATTCGCTAGCCGAATCACTACTGGAAATACAACAGATGATATGGCTCTAATTGCCAATGTAGATTGGATTATTGAAGTGGTAGTGGAGCGTTTGGATATTAAAAAACTAGTTTTTGACCAAATTGAAAAATTTAGAAAACCAGGAACACTTGTAACATCAAATACTTCTGGAATTCCAATTCATTTCATGAGCGAAGGAAGAAGCGAAGATTTCCAGAAACACTTCTGCGGAACACACTTTTTTAACCCTGCGCGTTACTTAAAATTATTCGAAATTATTCCTGGTCCACAAACTTCAACAGAAGTTTTGGATTTCTTAACCATGTACGGTGAGAAATTCTTAGGAAAGACTTCGGTCGTAGCCAAAGATACTCCGGCATTTATTGGAAACCGTATTGGAATTTACGGAATTCAAAGTTTATTTCATTTAGTAAAAGAAATGGGATTAACTATTGAAGAAGTAGATAAATTGACAGGTCCAGTTATTGGTCGCCCAAAATCGGCAACTTTTAGAACTGTAGATGTCGTTGGTTTAGATACTTTGGTGCATGTTGCCAACGGAATCTACGAAAATGCACCAGATGACGAACAACACGAGTTGTTTAAACTCCCTGATTTCGTTACCAAAATGATGGAAAATCAGTGGTTGGGAAGCAAAACAGGTCAAGGTTTCTATAAAAAAGTAGACAAAGATATTTTATCATTAGATCTTGACACACTAGAATACCGTGCTGCCAAAAAAGCTTCTTTTGCAACTTTAGAACTAACAAAAACAATTGATAAACCTATCGATCGTTTTAAAGTATTGGTTAAAGGAAAAGACAAAGCAGGTGAATTTTACAGAAAAAGTTTCGCTGGAATGTTTGCTTATGTTTCGAATAGAATTCCTGAAATTTCAGATGAACTCTATAAAATTGATGATGCTATGAAAGCTGGTTTTGGATGGGAAAATGGTCCATTCGAAATTTGGGATGCTATTGGCGTTGAAAAAGGAATCGAAATCATGAAAGCAGAAGGTTTAGAACCTGCTGCATGGGTAACAGAAATGTTAGCATCTGGAAACAAAAGTTTTTATTCTGTAAAAGAAGGAGCAACTTATTTCTACAACATTCCAACAAAATCTCAAATTAAAGTGCCTGGACAGGATTCATTTATTATCCTGAACAACATTCGCGAAAGCAAAAAAGTTTGGAGCAATAGTGGTGCAATTATACAAGACTTAGGAGATGGAATTTTGAATTTAGAATTCCAATCTAAAATGAATACAATTGGTGGCGATGTACTACAAGCTATCAATAAAGCAATTGATTTATCCGAAAAAGAATACCAAGGTTTAGTTATTGGTAATCAAGCAGCGAATTTCTCTGTTGGAGCCAACATCGGAATGATTTTCATGATGGCCGTAGAGCAAGAATATTACGAGCTAAACATGGCTATCAAAATGTTCCAAGATACTATGATGCGTGTGCGTTACTCAGGAATTCCTGTAGTAGTTGCGCCGCACGGAATGACTTTTGGTGGTGGATGCGAAATGAGTTTGCATGCTGACAAAGTAGTCGCTGCGGCAGAAACTTATATGGGATTAGTTGAATTTGGTGTTGGAGTAATTCCTGGCGGTGGAGGTTCGAAAGAATTGGCATTGCGTGCATCCGATTTATTCCATAAAAATGACGTTGAATTGAATGTTCTTCAAGAGTATTTCCTAACAATTGCAATGGCAAAAGTATCGACTTCGGGTTACGAAGCTTTTGATACTGGACTTTTACAACATGGAAAAGACATCATTGTGGTTAACAAAGACCGTCAGATAGCAGAAGCGAAAAAACACGCTTTAATAATGGCCGAAGCAGGTTACACACAACCAATAAGAAGAACTGATGTTAAGGTTTTAGGAAAACAAGCATTAGGAATGTTCTTAGTAGGAACAGACCAAATGGAAGCTGGGAAATACATTTCAGAACACGACAAGAAAATTGCTAATAAATTAGCTTATGTTATGGCTGGAGGTGATTTATCAGAACCTACGCTAGTTAGTGAGCAATATTTATTGGATTTAGAACGTGAAGCATTCTTGTCTCTTTGTACAGAAAGAAAAACATTGGAGCGAATTCAATTTATGTTAACCAAAGGGAAACCTTTAAGAAACTAGTATCAAGTACTAAGAATTAAGTATTAAGAGATGCACCAATTTGAAAAATTAAAGATTTGGCAAAAAGCAATGGATGTAGCGGTTCATGTTTATGAAATTTCTTCGTTACTACCCAATGATGAAAAATTCAATTTAATTCATCAAATAAAAAAATGTGCAGTATCTATTCCTTCTAATATTGCTGAAGGTTCTGGAAGAAATTATGATAAAGAATTTGTACAATTTTTAGGAATTGCAAATGGTTCAACTTTTGAATTAATAACTCAATTAATACTTGCTAAGAGGCTAAAACTTGCAAACGAAGATTTGATTCAACCTATTATTAATCAATTAGTCGAAGTTTCAAATATGAATTTTTCATTTCAAAAAACATTAAAAGAAAAAAATTAACACAAACATTGGAAAATCTTAATTCTTAATTCTCCAATCTTAATACAATCATTTATGAAAACAGCCTATATAGTAAAAGCATACAGAACTGCCGTTGGGAAAGCACCAAAAGGGGTTTTTAGATTTAAAAGACCTGATGAATTAGCAGCAGAAACCATTCAATATATGATGAATGAGTTGCCTGATTTCGACAAAACTCGTATTGATGATGTTATGGTTGGAAACGCCATGCCAGAAGCCGAGCAAGGTTTGAACGTTGGACGTTTAATTTCCTTGATGGGATTAAAAATAGAAGATGTTCCTGGAGTTACTGTAAACAGATATTGCGCTTCTGGATTGGAGACAATCGGAATGGCTACTGCAAAAATACAATCAGGAATGGCACATTGTATCATTGCTGGTGGAGCCGAAAGTATGAGTTTTATTCCGATGGGAGGTTACAAACCGACTCCGGATTATGCTGTTGCAAAAGCTGGGAACGAAGATTATTACTGGGGAATGGGACTAACGGCTGAGGCGGTTGCCAAACAATACAACGTTTCTAGAGAAGATCAAGATGAGTTTGCCTATAATTCACAAATGAAAGCACTGAAAGCGCAAGCAGAAGGAAAATTTGACAAACAAATTGTCCCAATTACTGTGGAGCAGACTTTCATCAACGAAAATGGTAAAAAAGAAACAAAATCATACGTCGTAACTAAAGATGAAGGTCCAAGAGCAGGAACTACTGTAGCTGCATTGGCTGGATTAAAACCTGTTTTTGAAGCTGGTGGAACTGTAACGGCAGGTAATTCATCACAAATGAGTGATGGTGCCGCTTTTGTGCTAGTTATGAGCGAAGAAATGGTAAAAGAATTAAACCTTGAACCTATAGCTCGACTAGTAAACTTTGCATCAGCAGGTGTTGAACCAAGAATTATGGGAATTGGACCGGTAAAAGCAATACCAAAAGTATTGAAACAAGCGGGATTGACTTTAAACGATATCGATCTAATAGAACTAAACGAAGCTTTTGCCTCACAATCGCTTGCCGTAATAAGAGAACTTAACTTGAACCCTGATATCGTTAACGTAAACGGTGGTGCTATTGCAATGGGACATCCACTAGGTTGTACAGGTGCAAAATTATCGGTTCAATTATTCGACGAAATGAAACGAAGAGGAAACAAATACGGAATTGTAACCATGTGCGTAGGTACAGGTCAAGGTAGTGCTGGGGTTTATGAGTTAATGTAGAA